>NZ_BOOG01000041.1 GCF_016863115.1 Sphaerimonospora thailandensis | reverse complement strand
CCCCCCGCCACTCCACCAGCCGGGGGCAGGCCCGGCAGACCGACTGGCGGGCGGTCAGCTCCGCGACCGTACGGCTCTCGCCGGCGAGCTTGGCCACCTCGAGCGCGTCATGGGCGACGGGGGTGTCGGGCCCGGCGGGGTCGTCCGGCCAGCCCGATCCGGGAGGAACAGCACTCATGCCATCGATCGTGCCAGGTCATCACGCATGCCCAGGACGAGATCCCCTAGAGAAGATCTCTTTTGCATAGGACCGACTCGGAACGCACCCCATCGCTACGAAGACTGTGTGCTGAGCAGCTACTCAGAGAGCTTTGATCGCCCTAACTACGTAACATCGCGTCGTATAGCGACGTGAAGCGGCTTTGACTCAGGAAAAGGACGGCCCCGCTAAGCAGCATCCCCGCGGACCAGCCGATCAATGAGAGCTGCGGCGTCTGCCGGGAAGGCGTGGTCGGTATCCACACGCAGGTTCCACACGAGGTGACTACCGGCGGACAGGTCTTGTTCCGTTGCATCCCAGGCGGCGAGCCGGTCCTGTGTGTCCCTGTCGCCTCGCCCCTGCGAACGGGCAGCTGTGGTCTCCCGAGAGCACCACAGCAGTACCGTCGACCAAGTGGCGGGGTAGTGAGTGGTCACGGCCTCGATTCCCGCCACCTGGCCGAGGTGGAGGATGGGAACGCGCCCGTCCTCCATGGCCGACCTGAGGCCCGGACGATCGACAACATAGGTGTTGCCGTAACGATCGTTGCGGTAGATGACGTCGCCGCGTGCCTCAAGTCCGGCCAGTTGTCCGGATGTGCCCATCCGGTAACCTGCGGATTTCCCGCTGCCGACCTTCAGGCGGCTGAAGAGGCTGTAACGCGGGTCGAGTTGAGCGAGGGCTGTCGTGACCGTATCCTTGCCGGCGGCAGGCGGGCCGTACAGCAGGATTCCCTGGTTCATCAGAACACCGTTCCAAACACCTGTCGCACCTGGTCAGTGAGCGATATCGCTGCGCCGAGGCGGTTATCCACCACCATGTGGGGAACGGCGGGACGCAGCTCGACATCGATGGTCTTCACGTAGACGTTCCAATGCCGAAGCTTCCAACTGTCCCGAGCAGCGGACCGGAAGCTTATGCATTCGTGCATTGTTTCCAAGTCACACTTGATCCAGACCACGGAGACGCTGACACCTCTGGCCTCGCATCGGTTGGTCAGCCGCTGCATCCAGCGAACGTCCGTCACCTCTGAGATGAAAGGTGCGGTCAGCACTGTGCTGATGGAGCAGTCGATGTTGGCGTATGCCGTCTCCAGCAGGCACTGGTACTCCAGAGGCCGGACCTGCTCACGATAGAGATCGGAGTGCCGATCGTTGGGGTCACTGCCCAACTCGACCAGTAGTCGCTCGACCAGGGGTCGCGTGATGGGGTCCTTGTCTAGAACGGGCCATCCCGTCAGTTGGGAGACGAAGCGAGAGAACTCCGACTTCCCACTGCCCGCGAAGCCGCCGACGATGAGCAGAGACGGGCGATGAGGATCTCCGCCCGTCTGACGACGCTTCCACGCGTCGATGATCCGCTGTTGAATACCGATGCCGACGGCGTCGGCATCGGTCCCTGGCGTGATCAGAGAGAGGGCGCGCTCAACAGCGAGGACGTGGGCCCCGTTGTGGGTCTCTGCCGAGGGCGTAAGGCTCAGCTGAGTGACTTCATCGGGCAGGGCGTGGCGGAAACCGAGCTCAGGCTCTGTGCCGCGGTACAGGAGGCAGTACGCACGCCGGTAGTGGGGGCCGGGATACACCTCGCCCTGCTCGTGCTGCCACAGTGTCTGGAAGTTGGCGGCCGGCACCGTGATGCCCGCCTTGGTGGCCACGTCACGCAGCCTCTCGCCAGCACGCTCAAGTGTCAGTCCGTGTGCCTCGCGGACCTCGCGGAGCTTATCCGGACGCCATCCCGCACGGCCCCTCGCCACGTCAACTACCGCCTGCCTGTCGTTCCGCATGGTCGCGACGCTAAGTCTTCCCCGTGTGATGTCGTGCGTAAGCAGATGTTGAAAATTCAGGTCGTTGGGCGTTGAAGGGCTCCGCTAACCCAACGTGATACACGCACGACCCGAACCTCGCTGTCATGGACCTTGCCAGCCCGCCACGTTTCCCAACTGGCGGTCCCCGCTAAGAGTTCATGAAGGAGTTCAGGTGCCCGACATCGGAGAGCAGACCAGCGGCGCGGCTGAGTGGTCCGAGTGCCAGATCGCCTACCCCCGCTCGCGTGCCGCCGAGTACTGCGACTGGATAGGGATGCCCAGCCACCGGCTGGACACCTTGGGCTGGGAAGCCCGCATCGGGCAGGCCGATCGCTGTCGCCCCCGCTTCAGCGACGACGCGAAGCCACGGACGCATTCATGACCGGCATCAACGGATACCCCGCGTCCCCCAGCGTCCAGGCCGGCGACAGCATCCGGCTTCACATCGCCACTTCCGCGGATCACTTCCGGGTCGACTTCTACCGCTGGGGCTCGGATCTAGAGCACACAGGGCACGCCGAGTGGCCTGGACGGGATGCCGCACCTGGGCGGTCCGACGAGGACTGGCAGTGGCCGGCCTACGACTTTCGCGTACCCGGAGACTGGCGATCCGGGGTTTACATCGGAGTTCTGAGCACAGGCGTTTGTCCTGGTAAGCCGCCCATTGATGCGCGCGAGGCCAGGTTCCTCCTGGTCGTCACTCCCTCTTTCCCCTCAGGCCGCAGGGTCCTCTACAAGGTCCCCATCTCCACGTACCACGCCTACAACATGGCGGGCGGCGGCAGCCTGTACAGCACCTCCCGGGTGACTCTGCGCCGCCCCGGAGGCGGTGTCGGCGGGCCGGTGAAGGGTCTGCCCGACCCGTACGACACCACGTCGCCCCGGCAGACATTCGCGCATTGGGATGCCCCCTTCATCGCCTGGATGGAACGTAACGGCATCCAGAGCGACTACTGCACGGACCTCGACCTTGATCAAGGCCGACTCCTTGACGACGGATACCGACTCCTGGTCTCAGCGGGGCACGACGAGTACTGGACGGCCGCCGCCCGACGGAACGTGACCGTCTTCCGCGACGCAGGCGGCAACATCGCCAACTTCGGCGCCAACACCTGCTGGTGGCGGGTGAGACTCGACGAGGACCGCGCCGCCCTGGAGTGCGCGAAGTTTCCTCCCGGCGCCCCTGCCGGAACGGATCCGGACGGCTCGTACGGCTGCCCTGACCACTGGTGGGAGTCCGAGCCGGAGAACGCCCTCATCGGCGTGAGCTACCGGAACGGCGGCGGGCACTGGGACGGACCACGCACACCCCTCGGGTTCACCGTCACCAACGCCGACCACTGGGTGTACTCCGGCACGGGCCTCCGAAACGGAGACGTCGTCGGCCGCGATAACGCACTCATCGGCTACGAATGCGACGGAGCCGCGTACGAGATCGATGGGCAGGGGCGCCCCCGACCCACCGGTCAGGACGGCACTCCCGAGGGCTTCGAGATCCTCGGCATCGCCCCGCTGCCCTCCGGCTGGAATCTCGCCGCCAGGGAACCGCTGGCCAGCCCTCATGCCGCCACCCTCGGGCTCTACACCGCGACCGGCACCGTCTTCACCGCCGCCACCACCGACTGGGCCCGTCTGCTCACCATCGACTCCAAGGTCGAAGCCATCACACGCAATGTCATCACCCGACTCTCCTGACGAAGGGACCGTCGTGTCTGGACTCGCGCAGCCGCTCAATGTGATCATCGGCGTCAACGGCATCGGCATGGGGCATTCCATCAGGCAGAGTGTGATCGCCCAGTACTTGCGTGACCGCGGTCACCAGGTGGGGATTATCACCAACGGAAGCACCCGCGTCGAGTACTTCCGCGACCTCGGCTTCCCCGCGTGGGGCGGGTGGATGCCGACGCTCCTTGCTCGCGGAGACCGTATCCACGCGGTCGACGCCATACGCGCCAACATCCGGCAGGCTCCCGCGGGCGTCAACCAACACCTGCGCCTGCGCCGCATCATCGGCGAGACCGGCGTCCCCGACCTGTTCATCACGGACTACGAACCCAACACGCCCCGTCTCGCCTATCACTTCGGCAGGCCGCTCATCTCGGTCGACCAGCAGAGCAAGTACCGGCATCTCGACCTGCCGCCGGTCGGCCAGTACGCCCGCACCGCCGACGAGCAGCGGTTGCGCTACTTCACGCCCCGCGTCGACCGGTCCTTCATCTGCTCCTACGTCCCCTTGGAGGCCACCGACCCACGTCTGGAGTTCATCGCCCCCATCGTTCCGGACTTCGTCCGCTCCGCTCAGGTCACGAACGAGCCGGTAGCCACGGCCTACTTCTCCCGGTACTTCGGCCATGGCCCGGAGGACTCCGTCCGTACCCTCGCCAATGTCTTCCGCCGGTACGTTCCCGACAGAGCCCTGCGGATCTACGCGCACTCGGACGAGATCGGGACACTGCGTCAGTACGCCGAAGCCAGGATCGAAATCCGCCCCTTCGACCGTCACGCGTTCGTCGCCGACCTCGCGCGTTCCGATGCCGTCTTCTCCAACGCCGGCTTCAACCTCATCAGCGAAGCGTTCGTCCTTGGCAAGCCGGTCCACCTGGTGCCCCTGCCGACGTACGACCAGCACTGGTGCGCGAGAGAGGTCCACAAGGCGGAGCTCGGCACCACCGCTCCACGGATCGACAGCGGATCCGTGCTCCATTTCCTCAACCGGACCCGGGAGCTTCGCGCCAATGTCAAACGGCACCGGAACCTCTACCTCGTCCAGGACTCCCGAGAGCGGATCGCCTCCTACCTGGAGGCACTGCCGACGACCCGTGGGCGCATCCGACGCATCCCCTTCTCGTCCGTTCGGTAGGCGGCGGTGGACCTGGCTTCAGTCCCCGCGTACGTGCCCACTGCCGTGACCGTGGCGGCCGTCGTTTTCTGCTACCGCTTCGCCGTCTCCCCGGCAGTGCGGGCACTGTCCCGTCGACCGACGCTCCTGCTCGCGTCGCTTGCAACCGCCGTCCCCTCCGTGGCGATGGTCTTCCTCCCCTTGCCCGACCCGGGCCCCTTCCGCTGGTTCGTTGCCTTCGTAATCATCATGCTCACCTGGCAGGGTGCCACGAGCGACTACGACGTGACCCAACCCATCAGGCCGCAACGCCACGCCAAAGCGGTGCTTCTACTCCTTGCGGTGGCATCCTGCCTTTGGCCGCCTGCCCTGCTGCCGTGGCTCACCGTCATTTGCGGTCGGCTGAATGGGTGGAAGCACCACGCGATGATGCCCCTGCGGCTGCTCAAGGCATACCTCGCCTGGTTCCTGGTGGCGACGCCCTTCGGGAGCACAAGATCCACCGCAGGGCTGCTGATGGTGCTCGGTTGCGTCTCGCTCTCCCACTACGTCAAGCCGGCGTGGAGCAAGGCCCGGCTCGGACCATGGCCGTGGTCCTGGGCCTGGCACAACCGCACCCATTACCTCATGGCTTCCGCGTACTGCTGGGGCTGGGCACGCTTTCTAAGCGCTGAGACCGTGTCCCGCATGCTGCGCCGAGTGCGCCTCGTCGATCGTCCGGTCAACTTCTTCACAATGGCCGTCGAGGCCGCCGGACTCGTCGCGTTTCTCGATCGCCGATTGCTGATCACGATCCTCGCGGCGACCGCCCTCTTCAACATCGCTGTCGTTCTCGCTTCCGGCATCTTCTTCTGGGAGAACATCGGCACCAACATCGCCCTCGCTATCACTGTCGCACTGCTCCCCGACGCAGAGTACGACACCGCATTCGGCTGGCTCGCCGCACTGATCGCGCTCGCGGCGCTCTTGCTCAGCGCAGCTGATCTACTGTGGCAACCCTGGCACCTGGGCTGGTGGGACTCACCTTTCACAGCTCGCATCCACTGGCAGGTGGAAACCGCCTCCGGCGCGACGTTGGGTCTCTACAACAACTTCATGTGCCCCTATGAGCGCGAGTTCGGTCGCGTTCTGGGCTACTTCTTCACCGACGAACCCGTTGTCCACGGCCACCTCGGCATCGTCTGGGACCGGGACCTCCGCGACCGACTCGTCCACGCGGTGAACGACCGCGATGAACTTCATCGCCTCAAGCAGGCTCAGGGTCAGGTGCAGGCGGATGACAAGCAGGCGATCGAGCACATCGCGTTCCTGACAGCGATGTTCATCCGTCTCCGCGCCGATACGCCGAAGAGTCCGCTACCGCGGCGTCTGCGCCGTCTCAAGGCTCCCGGCGGCCAGCTCTACCAGTGGGGCGACCTTCCTCCATACCGCGGGAAGGAACCGGTGCGCCGCATCATCATTCGCTACCAGGAGCGCTGCTACCGCCCGGATACCGGTGACTTCGTCCTGCTCGCCGACCAAGTCGTGCAGGAGATCCACCTGCCCGTCTCCACAACCGACCATGGGAGTCCTCTGTGCGCAAAGTTCTCGTCGACTGCGGAACCAACCTCGGAATCGTGCTGAGCCGCTTCATCAAGGAGCTCCCCGATCACGACTTTTACGCCTTCGAGCCCAACAAGGAGCTTCTGCCAGCCATCCACCGCGAAGTCGCACGCGCGCCTCACTCGCCCCAGGTGGAAGTCTCCCCCAGCGCAGTATGGACACACGACGGGACGATCAACCTCTTCCTCGGCCACCACGAGAGCTCCACCGTGATGCCGGGCAAGCGTGTCCCGCCGGTGTACGACCAGCAGATCGACTACGACTCACCGGTTCCGGTCCCTGCCATCGACTTCAGCGCCTGGCTGCGCCGGACCGTCACTCCGGACGACCATGTCGTCGTGAAGATGGACATCGAGGGCGCCGAGTACCCCGTCCTCAGAAAGCTGGTCGCCGACGGCACGATCAACCTCATCTCCATCCTCTACATCGAGTGGCACCACGACCGCTTCCCAGCCATGAGTCGCGCCGATCACGACCAGCTCGTCACCGCCGTCTCCGCCTGCATCGACGTCCGTGACTGGGACTGACCGGAGAGAGGACGGAACACCATGCGCTCAAAGCACATCTACCTGATCAAGCACGGTGAGACCGAGGAGAACGCGCGCGGCATCCATCAGGGTCAGGCCGTCGGTGGCACCCTCAGCAAACGCGGACGTGACGACATCCGTACGGTTGGCGCCGCCCTCGCTGCGGCCGGAGTCGTGGCCGACCAGATGCTCGTCAGTCCGATGTCCCGATGCCGCGAATCGGCGGCGCTCCTCACGGCCGTGCTCGCGCCGACAGCCGCACGCGTGGACAGTCGGCTGGCCGCCAAAAACAGCGGTCATCTTGCCGGCCAGCCCCGGGGGCTCGCGGCGGAGGAGGCCGCCTGCCGGGGTGTCCCCATCCATCAGCTCCGCACGCCGGGCGGGGAATCGTCCGAAGACGTACAAGCCCGTTATGGGAGTCTGTGGGAAGAGATCTGCGCCGGTCCACACCGCACGACCATCCTGGTCGGGCACGGCGGCGGGATCGCCTGTCTCCTGCTGAGACTGACGCAGCACGGCTTCGAGCGTTACCTTGAGTACGTGCCCGGTTCAGGATGCGTGACCTGGGTCGAACTCGCCGAGAATGCGCCTCGAATCCGGCTGACAAACGCGCCGCCCGGCGAGCTGGCCTGGCACCTGCCCACCGGTAGCACCCGATGAGACCCGATTCAGTACGGACGAGGACGGCGACGTCAGGCGTTCCCGGCACCACCGAAGCGGGCGCGGTAGGACTCCAGGTCCTCCTCCGTGATCTTCAAAAAGAGTACGGGCGGGACGGTGAACGCGGTCCCCGCCGGGACGATATCCAGAGCCTTGACCTGCTCGGAGGTCACCCAGGTCGCGGTGTCACCGGCCAGCGCGAAAGCACCGCGCATGGCGGCGGCCGAGGCCGGGATGAGCGGTTCGGAGACGATCGCGTACAGGTGGATCAGGTTCATGGCGGTGCGCAGGGTCAGCGCGGCGGCGTCCGGGTCGGTCTTGATCTCCAGCCAGGGTGCCTTCTCTTCCAGATAGGAGTTGCCCGCAGACCACAGGGCGCGCAGCGCGGCCGCGGCCTTGCGGAACTGGAGGGCCTCCATCTGCTCCTCGTACTCGGCAAGCAGCCGTGCGATCTCCTCGCCCAGCTTCGCCTCCGCCTCGCCAGCGGCGTGACCAGCCGGGACCTCGTCGCCGAACCGCTTGCGGGAGAAGGACAGAACGCGGTTGACGAAGTTGCCAAGGGTGTCGGCCAGGTCCTTGTTGACCGTGGCGGTGAAGTGCTCCCACGTGAAGGACGAGTCATCGGACTCGGGGGCGCTGGCAATCAAGAAGTAGCGCCAATAGTCGCCAGGCAGGACCTCCAGCGCGGCGTCCGTGAAGACGCCACGCTTCTGGGAAGTGGAGAACTTGCCGCCGTAGTAGGTGAGCCAGTTGAAGCCCTTGACGAAGTCGACCTTCTTCCACGGCTCACGCAGGCCGAGTTCGGTGGCGGGAAACATCACCGTGTGGAAGGGGACGTTGTCCTTCGCCATGAACTGGGTGTAGCGGACATCGTCGTCGGCCTCGTACCACCACGACTTCCAGTCACGGCTCTCGCCGTCCGGTGCGACGTCAGCCCATTCCTTCGTCGCGCCGATGTACTCGATCGGGGCGTCGAACCAGACGTAGAAGACCTTTCCCTCGGCTGCGAGCTCCGGCCAGGTGTCGGCCGGGACGGGAACGCCCCAGTCGAGGTCCCGGGTGATCGCCCGGTCGTGCAGGCCCTCGGTCAGCCACTTGCGGGCGATCGACGACGACAGCTGCGGCCACTCCGCACTGACCGCATCGATCCACTCTTCGACCTCGTGCTGAAGCTTGGACTGCAGCAGGAAGAGGTGCTTGGTCTCGCGGACCTCCAGCTCCGTGGAGCCGCTGATCGCCGAGCGCGGGCCGATCAGATCGGTCGGATCAAGAACACGGGTGCAGTTCTCGCACTGGTCGCCACGGGCCTTGTCATAGCCGCAGTGCGGGCACGTGCCCTCGACATACCGGTCTGGCAGGAAGCGGCCGTCAGCCGGCGAGTACACCTGGCGGATCGCACGCTCCTCGATGAAGCCGTTCTCGTTGAGCTTGCGTGCGAAGTGCTGAGTGATCTCCATGTTCTGCTGCGAGGAGCTGCGCCCGAAGTAGTCGAAGGCCAGCTCGAACCCGTCGTACACAGCCCTCTGTGCGTCATGCGCCTGCGTACAGAACTGGTCGACAGGGAGCCCGGCCTCTTGGGCGGCCAGTTCGGCCGGCGTGCCGTGCTCGTCCGTGGCACAGATGTAGAGGACGTCGTGACCGCGCTGGCGAAGGTACCGGGAGTAAACATCCGCCGGAAGCATCGACCCGACCATGTTGCCCAGGTGCTTGATCCCGTTGATGTAGGGAAGCGCGCTGGTGACCAGGTGTCGAGCCATCCTCGGATGCTCCATTTCATACGTACGGCGCCGGTGACGGTCCCACGGCGAACCCAAGTCGGGAAACTGCAGTCGATGCGATCACTTAGACCGCATTGCCACGTCACGCATGGTGACGGGTCGGGTCTACAAGCCGTAACCATCCTATCGAACCGGGGGTTCGGTCTTCCCGGTGATTTGCGCCCGACCCGCGCAGAGCACATAGGGCGCTCGGCCGTCCGAGACGGGCAGCCAAGCGGATCTCGGACCGACCACGACACCTTCGACCACCCTGTGATCACCGCACGCGCCTCGTACACCCTCGATTGCCGCCGACTCGTCGGGGCACACGCCGATTCTCTCTGAAGGGAAAGCACGTGAAGATCGTGATCACCGGCGGTGCCGGATTCATCGGCAGTAATCTCGCCCGGACGTTGATCGAAAGCCCCGGGATCACCCACGTTCGGGTGATTGACAACCTCTCCACCGGCCACAAGGAGAACCTCACTGACCTCGACGTCCACTTCTTCAAGGGCGACGTCCAGGACTCCGCTCTTCTGGACCTGGCATTTCGTGGCGCGGACGCCATCGTCCACCTGGCCGCCCTGCCCTCCGTACCGCGCTCGGTAAAGGATCCTCTGACGAGCCACCACGCCAACGCGACGGGGACCCTCCAGGTCCTCGAAGCCGCCCGCCGAGCCGGCAACCTGCACGTGATCGCCGCCTCCTCGTCCTCTGTTTACGGCGCGAACTCCCACCTACCCAAGCACGAAGATCTCACTATCGCCCCAATGAGCCCTTACGCGGTCACCAAGCTCGCTACCGAGGCGTATCTACGTGCGTACCACCACAGCTTCGACCTACCGGTCCTGCCCTTCCGCCTCTTCAACGTCTACGGCCCCTGCCAACGCGCCGACCACCTCTATGCCGCCGTCATCCCGAAGTGGATCAGCGCCACACTCGCCGGCCGGCCGGTCATCGTGCATGGTGACGGTAGCCAGACACGAGACTTCACGTACGTGGGCACCGTCTGTCACGTCCTCGCAGACGCCCTCCTGCGCCGGGTGGTCGAGCCCTGCCCGGTGAACCTGGCTTTCGGGACGCGTATGTCCCTGCTGAACCTGATTCCGGAGATCGAGGCCGCAACCGGGTGCCCCGCTCGCCGGGAGCACACGCCCAATCGCATCGGTGATATCCCCCACTCTCAGGCCGACAGCACGCGCCTGCGAACGCTCTTCCCGACAGTGACACCGGTACCGGTGGGGCAAGGCATATCGGCAACAGTCGACTGGTTCCGCACCTCGGCCTATCGTCGACTGGTCGGCATGAACGGCGCAGCCGGCGGTTCGATCACATCGTGACAGGTCGCCGTGACCGAACCGCCGACCCGGGACTGCGGGGACCGGCCACGCCTGCGGCGATCGGTTCGCCCTCCATAGACGTACTCACCCGGCCTCCCAGAGATAGGAGATCGGGATGGAGGTGAGCCGGTCGCCGAACGGCAGCGGCGTCTACGTTCCGCATCCCCTCAACGATGACAAGTCGCGGACGAGGCTACTGACAAATTTGCACGGCTCCTACTGACAAACGTGCACGGCCGACCATCGGATCGCGGACACCTGCTCAGGGGCGAAAACTGCGAGGAACCTTGAGCTCACGAGGATGGGGAGATTCGGCGGGACGGGAACCGCGGCGGGAGACGGCCACGCCGGCCAGGCACAGGGCGCCGCCTACCAGCGTGAGCGGGCCGGGCACCTCGTCGAGCAGCAGCCATGACATGACCACGACCAGCGCGGGCACCACGTAGGTGGTCGCGCCAAGGCGGCCGGCCGTGGTGCGGGCCAGGGCGAAGGCCCAGGTGGTGAACGCGAGAGCGGTTGGGAAGACACCCAGGTAGAGCATGTTGAGCGTTGCTGAGAGCGGGGCTCGTGAGGCCTCCGACACGAGGACGCCGGTGAAGGGCAGGCAGGCCACGGCCCCGACGGCGCAGCCGAACGTGGTGACCTGTAGCGCCCCGGCATGTCCGAGCGCCGGCTTCTGGGCGACCACGCCCCCGGCGTAGGACACCGCCGCCAGCAGGCACAGCAGAACGCCGAGCACGGACGCGTGACCGGCCCCGGACATCGAGGCCCCCACGACCACCGCGCCGATGAAGGACACCGCCATCCCCGCGAGAAGTGCACGCGTCAGGCCCTCCCCCAGCAGCCTGCCGCTCAGCGACGCGATGAGGATCGGCCCGATGTTGACGACCAACGCGGCCGTGCCCGCGTCGACCTCGCGCTCGCCCCAGTTGAGCGCGACCATGTATCCGCCGAACCACAGAACCCCCGAGATGACGATGCCCGGCCAGGCAGCCCGCGCGGGCCATCCGGTACGGCGGACAAGGCTGATCACTCCCAGCACCAGGGTCCCGGCGAGGAGCCGTCCCAGCGCCAGGGCACCCGGCGAGTAGGCCGCACCGGCGCTGCGGATGGAGACGAAGGCCGAGGCCCAAAGCACGACCGTGACGCCCGCGGCCGCCGCGGCGGGCCGGGCCGCCCGCCGACGCGATGAGATTTCCATGCGGCGAAGCTAAGCCGCGATCGTTTCGGTGTTCAGCGAAGCGTTTCCGGGCTGATGCCCAGGAGTTCCGCCAGTGCCCGTTCACCGCCGGGCGTCACCTTCACCGCCCGGCCGGAACCTATTCGTACACACCATCCCGCGTCGAACGCGTGGCGGCACAGCAAGGCCCCGGCCGTTCCCGCCAGATGTGGCCTGCGCTCGGTCCAGTCCAGGCAGCCGCGTACGAGAGGACGCCGCGTCCGCTGCCCTGTCAGGGCCATGCCCTGCTCGCCGAACCAGCGCAGCCCCTCGTCGGTGAGCGCGAACCCGGTGTCCTGCCGCAGCAGCCCGCGTTCGGTCATCGCCTCGGTGATGGAGATGCCGAGCCGCCCGGCGAGATGGTCATAGCAGGTGCGCCCGCGCGCGAGGGCGTTGCTCGCGCTCGCGGCACGGAGCGTGCGCGGTCCGCCCTCCGCGGGCCCGGTCCCGGCCGGTACGGCATGCCCGGCGAGGTCCTCGATGAGGTGGGCGATCTCCGGATCCGCCAGCCGTACGTAACGGTGACGGCCCTGCCGTTCCTCGGCGAGCAGCCCGCCCTCGACGAGTCTGCCGAGGTGTTCGCTGGTGGTGGAGGCGGCCACGCCAGCATGCCGCGCGAGCTCGCTCGCCGTCCACGCGCGGCCGTCGAGAAGCGCGAGGCAGAACGCCGCCCGGGTTTCGTCGGCGAGCAGGGCGGCCATCGCGGCGAGACGGGCCCCCACGCGCTGCGCACGAGCCCCGCCGACTGGACCTTCTGTACGAGCCATGCTCCCAGCATGCGTCACACCCACTTCGGCCACGACCGAACGTCGTCCACCGGGCCGGTCGTCAGCGACGGCTCTTGCCGGGGCTCGGCGACGGCGTCGGCTCGGCAGTAGGCTCAGGAGTCGGCTCGGGAGTCGGTGAGGGGGACGCGCTGGGTGCCCCCTCCGCGGTGGCGGCGGGCGACGGTACGGGCGTCGGCGTGGGCATCTCGGCAGACGGGACGCAATCGGCGGACTCCGGCATGCCTCTGTCGTCCTCCGTGATCGGTGTGAGCGGCAGAGGATAGGCATTGCGGATCGGCGGTTCGCCGCCACAGGGGATCGCGAGCCGCTGGTCGTACATCTCCGGGTCGAGCGTGGTGATCGGTCGGCCGTCCTGGTCGTAGAGCCGCACGTTCCGCAGCGGCGTGCCGTCCTCGGCATACGGGAAGATGTTGTACACGTCGCCGTCGCCGAACGTGGCGGTGTTCTCCACCCACACGTTCCCGGCTGGACGCGGGCCGCTGTCGATGGCGACATACGACGGCCGCCGGGCGTCCGCCAGCGCGATGAGCACCAGGAACACGGCCAGCGCGTTCCCCCCGAGCAGCAGCAGCCGGCCCCAGGTCGGCGCCGCCGCCGTACGAGTGGACCGGCCCAACCACACCGAAGCCCAGATGACGGCGAGTGTGAACACCCACTCCGCCAGATCGTCGGGCAGATATCCAGGGGTGGGAAACTGGGCCAGCACGCCTATGGCGATCGCGTAACCGCGCAGCACCCACCAGGCCGGGCGCAGCTCCGGTGCGAACGCCGCCGCCTGCCGATAGGGCGGCAGCCGGAGCATTCGGCCGTGGACCCCGCTCGCTTTAGCGGTCACCCGCCTGCCTACCCGACGGGCGATGGACGGGCTCTCATCCCGGGCCCGCCCCCCGTAGGCCGCCCGCAGCTCCGCGGCGTACGCCTCGGGAGAGCCCAGACGTTCTTCCAGGGGCAGCCCGTGCTCGGCCGCGACCTCCGCGAGGTGATCGTCGAGGTCTTCCAGCAGAGCCTCCCGGTCCTTCGCCGGCAGGTCGGCGAGGGCCTCGCGCACGGCATCGGCGTACGCCTTGGGGGTCATCGGGGAATTCATCACGAAGGGACCTCCTTGAGCAGGTCGTTCATGATGTTGGAGAACGACCGCCATGTCTTGGCCGAGGAGTCGAGGAGCGACCGGCCCACGTCGTTGAGGCCGTAGTACTTGCGGTGCGGTCCCTCGTCGGAGGCGACCACGTAGGAGGTGAGCGCACCGGCCCGGAAGAGCCTGCGGAGCGTTCCGTACACGGAGGCGTCGCCGACGTCCTCCAGCCCGGCCTCACGCAGGCGGCGCACGACGTCGTAGCCGTAACCGTCACGCTCGGCGAGCACCGCGAGCACGGCGAGGTCGAGGACGCCTTTGAGGAGCTGAGTGCTGTCCACGCATCGCACACTACTGCGCAATGCGCAATAGTGGCAAGATCTCCCCCCTGAGAGGAGAAGACGGTGAGGTCAGACGAGGGACCAGGCGATGCCGTCGAGGATGTCGTGCTCGCTGACGACCACCTCGCGGAAGCCGTACCGGCCGACGATGCGGCCCAGGATGAGCGCACCGGCGCCGATGACGTCGACCCGGCCGGGGTGCATGACCGGGATGGCCGCCCGCTCCTCATGGGTCATCCGCAGCAGCCGACCGCTCACCTCGTGGACCCGCTCGGCGGGAATGCGGGAGTGGTGGATCCGCGCCGGGTCGTACGCGGGCAGGCCGAGCGCGATGCCCGCGACCGTGGTGACCGAGCCGGCCAGGCCGACCAGCGTACGGGCGTTCCGTACCGGGACCGCGGCCTCCACCCGGTCCATGGCCGCCTCGATGTCCGTGATCGCGGCCTGTACGGCCTCGCGGCTCGGCGGGTCGCCCGCCGACGTGAGATGCCGTTCGGTCAGCCGGACGCAACCGATGTCGACGGACATGGCGCCCGTGACGACGCCCTCGGCCGTCCCTGCGACTGTGCCGACGACGAACTCCGTCGAACCGCCGCCGATGTCCACCACCAGGTACGGCCCCTCCGCGGCCTCTCCGGCTCCCTCGGCGGCCAGACCGCGGGTGGCGCCGGTGAACGACAGCCCGGCCTCCTCCGCCCCGGTGACGACTTCGGGTTCGACGCCGAAGATCTCGCGGACCCCCGACACGAAGTCGGCCCGGTTCGCGGCGTCACGGGTCGCCGAGGTGGCGACCACGCGTACGGGCATCCCCACCGGCGTTCGAGCAGGCTCATCGCCCGGCACGGCGTGCTCCCTGATCAGCTTGGCGTAGCCGCGCATCGCGGCGAACGTGCGCTCCAGCGCCTCCGGCGCGAGCCGTCCGGTCCGGTCCACATCCTGGCCGAGCCGTACGATCTCCATCCGCCGTTCGACATCGGTGAGCCGCTCACCCGAAATATCCGCGATGAGAAGCCGGACCGAGTTCGTCCCGCAGTCGATGGCCGCGACCCGCGTCATGAGTCCTCCTCTTCGCTGCCCGGGTCCGGGGCGACGCACGGACCGTCGGCCCACCACTCGGGCAGGGCGTCGAGCGCCTCCCGACCGAACGGGTTGGCGCCGGGCACCGCGAGCTCGTGCGCGACCAGCGCGTGGAGGCACTTGACGCGGTCCGGCATGCCCCCGGCGGTCTGCGTGCCCCGGGGCAGCGGCTCCACGCCCTCCTCTTCGGCGGCGCCGTCCCGGCGGGCGAGGTAGTCCTCATGCGCCGCAAGGTAGGCGGCGGCCAGCTCGGGCTCCTCGGCGAGCCGGTCCTGCATCCGCCGCATCAGCCCCGAGGCCTCCAGCGTGCCGATGGCCGACGCCGCCTTCGGACAGGTCAGATAGAACAGCGTCGGAAACGGCGTGCCGTCGGGCAGCCGGGGCGCGGTCTCCAGCACGTCGGGAAGCCCGCAGGGGCACCGGTGCGCCACCGCCCGCACCCCGCGCGGCGGCCGCCCGAGCTGCGCCCGCACCGCCGCCAGGTCGGCCCGATCCACCACCGTCGAACTCCCTGGTTTCTAGTTCCGGCTCGCCGGAACGCTGTCGCGGCCCTGGTCCGCGGCCTCGACGGACTGCCACAGCGTGACGTACCACGCGGGCGGCTCCGGCTTCTTGCCGCCGCCCCGGGGAGCGGACCCGGCCGGCTTCTGGTCGAGCACGACGTAGCACTTCGCGCCCGGCTCACAGTAGTGCAGCCGCTCCTTGAGCATCTGCTTGACGTACTCCGGGTCCTCGCGCTGCTTGCGCCGTTCCTCCAGCGTGCGCAGCCTGTGGAGGGCCTGCGTCTGCTCCTCCTCTAGCCGGGCGATCTCCCGCCGCTGGGCGATGACCTCCCGCGCCGGGTAGGCGAGGCTCATGGCGTTGGCGCAGACGACGACCGCGAGGATCGCCGCCCGCCCGGTCAGCTGCGGCCGTTTCAGCTGTGGTCGTTTCGCCAACGCCGATCAGCCACCTTCCGGCTCGTTATCCCTGGAAGCGGGGGAACGCGGAACGGCCGGCGAAGCGGGCGGCGTCGTCGAGCAGCTCCTCGATGCGCAGGAGCTGGTTGTACTTGGCCACCCGGTCGGACCGGGCCGGAGCGCCCGTCTTGATCTGCCCGCAGTTGGTCGCGACGGCGAGGTCGGCGATCGTGGTGTCCTCGGTCTCGCCGGAGCGGTGGCTCATCATGCAGCGGTAGCCGCTGCGGTGCGCCAGGTCGACCGCGTCGAGGGTCTCCGACAGCGTGCCGATCTGGTTCACCTTGACCAGCAGCGCGTTGGCGGCGCCGTCGCGGATGCCGCGCTCCAGCCGCTCGGGGTTGGTGACGAACAGGTCGTCGCCCACGAGCTGGACCCTGGCGCCGAGTGCGGCGGTGATGGCCTTCCAGCCCTCCCAGTCCTCCTCGTTCAGCGGGTCCTCGATGGAGACCAGCGGGTAGGAGCGGACCAGGTCCTCGTAGAACGCGATCAGCTCGGCGGCCGACAGCCCCTTGCCGTCGATCGTGTAGACGCCCTCGGAGTGGAACTCGCTGGCCGCGACGTCGAGCGCGAGCGCGATGTCCTCGCCCGGGGTGAAACCGGCCTTCTCGATCGCCACCATGATCAGGTCGAGCGCGTCGCGGTTGGACGGCAGGTTCGGCGCGAAGCCGCCCTCGTCGCCCAGGCCGGTGGCGTACCCCTTCTCCTTGAGCACGCCCTTCAGCGTGTGGTAGGTCTCGGTGCCCATCCGCAGCGCCTCGGCGAACGTCTCGGCGCCGATCGGGGCGATCATGAACTCCTGGATGTCCACGTTGGTGTCGGCGTGCGCGCCGCCGTTCAGGATGTTCATCATCGGAACCGGCAGCAGGTGCGCGTTCGCCCCGCCGACGTAGCGGAACAGCGGCAGGTCGGCGCTGTCGGCGGCGGCCTTGGCGACGGCGAGGGAGACCCCGAGGATCGCGTTCGCGCCGATGCGGGCCTTGTTGGGCGTGCCGTCCAGGTCGATCATCGTCTGGTCGATGAGGCGCTGCTCCTCGGCGTCGAGGCCGATGATCTCTTCGGCGATCTCGTCGGTGACGCCGAGGACGGCCTTCTCGACGCCCTTGCCGAGGTAACGCCTCTTGTCCCCGTCGCGAAGTTCCACAGCCTCGAACTGGCCGGTGGAGGCGCCGCTCGGAACGGCGGCGCGGCCCGTGCTGTAGTCGTCCAGCAGGACCTCGACCTCGACCGTGGGGTTGCCCCGGGAGTCGAGGATCTCGCGGGCGGTAACGGCCTCGATGGCAGCCACGAACGCTCCTAGCAATATCGCGGACGGTTTGCCCACCGAGCCTATCGGTCTCTACTACTCAGTACGGCGAAGGCACCCCGATCACTGCGGGCTTCGTTCGCGCTCCCATTCCTCCACCCGGCGGCGGTATTCCCTGGCGGCCGCCCTCAGCTCGGCCTCCGGGTCGACCCCCGCCGCCTGCGCCTGCCGTACCAGCTGGAAGAGCCGCGCGCCGGTGTTCGTGGGCAGGCCGTCGCCATGCTCGTCGCCAAGCTCGTCGCCAAGCTCGTCGGCGAGCTCGTCGGGCGCTCCGGCGCGGCCGGCCCGGCGCAGCAGCTGGGCGGCGAGGGAGAGCGCGGGCTGGGCCATCGGCACGCCGCTGAGCGCCGACTCCGTCTCGCCCTTGGCGGCACGCTCGGCCGCCTTGATCGCCTCCCAGTTGTCACTGACCTCGGCGGCGCCGGACACCCTTACGTCGGCGAACACGTGGGGATGGCGGCGGATCAGCTTGTCCACGATCCCGGTGGCGACGTCGTCGATGTCGAACCCGTCGCCATCCTGCACCGACCTTTCTGTGCCCGTTCTCTCCTGGGCGATCCGGGCGTGGAAGACGATCTGGAGCAGCAGGTCGCCGAGTTCCTCCTGGAGTGCCCCGTAATCACCCTGGTCGATGGTGTCGAGCACCTCGTAGGCCTCCTCCACGAGGTACGGCACCAGCGACTCGTGGGTCTGTCCACGGTCCCAGGGACACTCACTTCTGAGGCGGTCCATGACCTGGACGAGATCGAGCAGTCTCGCCCCCGGCAGGTCGTAGGAGCCGGGTACGACCTCGATGACCGGCGGGTCGTCCAGAGCGAGGGCGGCGTGGCCGACGGCGCGCATGAACGCCTCGTCGCCGTCCTGCGCGGCCAGCCAGACGAGCTTCTCCGTACGGCTCCGGCGCGCGATGTCCGCCGGAGCCGAAACCACAGCCGAATCCGCAGCCGAATCCGCAGCCGAATCCGAGGCCAGGGCGATCACCTCGACCTTTGTGCCCGCCTCGGCGAGGTAGGGCAGATAGGGGTGATCGGCGCAGCCGGTCAGCACCCGCCCGTCGCTGAGCGCCTTCCAGGCCGCGGGCGTGAGCAGCCCCGGCGGCACCCGGGGCGAGGTCGTCACCACGATCAACGGCATGTCCCCACCCTAACCAGCAGGTCAGTCCTGGGGGACGGCCGCGGCGGGGGCGGCGGACTGGACGGCGCCGAAGCGGTCGTCGGCGAGGAAGATCCCCTGCTGGGGGTCGAACTTGCCGTAACGCGGGCTGAACTTGATCGGCACCGCCGCCTCGACCTCCTTGCCGAGCTTCTCCGCCGCGGTCTGCGGGTCGGCCGCGGCACCGGCCATCCGCGACCCCAGCTTCTGCTGGGTGAGCAGAGCGCGGACGACCGTCCGGCCCTCCGACAGCGGGATGCCGTTCAGCAGCAGCATCTGGTTGACCGTCATGCCCTGCTGCTTGGCCTGGGTCTCGACGCCGATCAGCATGTCGTCGATCTCCCGATCGGTGACGTTGATGCCCTTCTGACGGCCGAACTCGATCAACTGCCTGGTGGTGGCCATCGTGGTCAGGACCTGACGCGGCCCGGGCAGCGGCGGAGTGGCGCGCTGCTTGTCCGCTCCGTCCAGGCCGTTTGCGGCCGCATCCTCATGAATGGACCGGACCGCGGCGTCAAGCTCGCTGGAGCTGACACGTTCCTTGCCGACGATCGCCGCGGCACCGGCCTGCACGGGGGCGCAAGCGCTCAGCGGGCCGGCGGCGACCGCCGCGACCACGACCGCGGCCGCGACGCGCACACGGTACGACTTCACGTTCTGATCCTTCCGATAACACCCGGCTGATGCCGATTTCTGGGACATCGCGGAGATTGCGAACGACCGCGGTCACTGTACCCGCATCGGCTCCAGGAACATGGCCTCGACCAGGTCCTCGCACCATTTGAGCAGGTCGAGGTCGCGCAGCGGCTGTCCGCCGATCGGCTTGGTACGCGGCACCGGCACCAGCAGGATGCCGGTCGCCTGTTTCAGGAGCGACTTGGGATAAAGCCGCTGCAACCGCACCTGCTGTGAATCTTTCAGCGACACCGGGGCGAACCTGATCTGCTGCCCCTGGATGGTGACGTCCGTCAGCCCGGCCTCCCGGGCCTTCATCCGGAAGCGCGCCACCTCCAGCAGGTTCTCCACCTCCTGCGGCGGCCTGCCGTACCGGTCGGTCAGCTCGTCGCGCACCGCGGTCAGGTCGGCCTCGGTGCCGATCGCGGCGATCCGCTTGTAGGCCTCCAGCCGCAGCCGCTCCGACGTCACGTACCCGTGCGGCACGTGCGCGTTGATCGGCAGCTCGGCCCTGACCTCCGGCCGCTCCTCCACCTGCTCCACACCGGCGAGCTTGGACTTCTGCTCCTGTACGGCTTCCGCCATCATCCGGACGTACAGGTCGAAGCCGACACCCGCGATGTGACCGGACTGCTCGGCCCCGAGGATGTTGCCGGCGCCGCGGATCTCCAGGTCCTTCATCGCGACGTACATGCCCGCGCCCATCTCGGTGTGCTGGGCGATCGTCGCGAGCCGCTCGTGCGCGGTCTCGGTCAGCGGCGCCTCCGGCGGGTAGAGGAAGTACGCGTACCCGCGCTCGCGGCCCCGGCCGACCCGGCCGCGCAGCTGGTGCAGCTGCGACAGGCCGTAGTTGTCGGCCCGGTCGACGATCAGCGTGTTGGCGTTCGGCACGTCGAGACCGGACTCCACGATCGTGGTGCAGACGAGCACGTCGAAGTCGCGCTCCCAGAAGTCCACCATGATCTTTTCGAGTTGGGTCTCGTTCATCTGGCCGTGCGCGACCGCGATCCGCGCCTCGGGAACCAGCTCGTGCAGCCGCGCCGCGACCCTGTCGATGCTGCGCACCCGGTTGTGGACGAAGAACGTCTGCCCGTCGCGCATCAGCTCGCGCCGGATCGCCGCCGCGATCTGCTTCTCGTCGTACGGTCCGACGAACGTGAGGATCGGATGCCGCTCCTCGGGCGGGGTGAGGATCGTGGACATCTCCCGGATGCCGGTGAGGCCCATCTCCAGCGTGCGCGGGATCGGCGTGGCCGACATGGCGAGCACGTCCACCTGCGTGCGCAGGTGCTTCATGGCCTCCTTGTGCTCGACGCCGAACCGCTGCTCCTCGTCCACGATGATCAGGCCGAGGTCCTTGAACGCGACCTCCGGCGACAGCAGCCGGTGGGTGCCGACCACGACGTCGACGCCGCCCGCCCTGAGGCCCTCGAGCGTCTGCTTCACCTCTCTGTCGCTCTGGAACCGGGAGATCGGCTTGACCGTGACGGGGAAGCTCGCGAACCGCTCGCCGAACGTGGACAGGTGCTGCTGCACGAGCAGCGTCGTCGGCACCAGCACCGCGACCTGCTTGCCGTCCTGCACCGCCTTGAAGGCGGCGCGCACCGCGATCTCGGTCTTGCCGTACCCGACGTCGCCGCAGATCAGCCGGTCCATCGGAGTCGGCCGCTCCATGTCGCGCTTGACCTCCTCGATGGCCTCGAGCTGGTCGTTCGTCTCGGCGTAGGGGAAGGCGTCCTCCATCTCCCGCTGCCAGGGCGTGTCCACGCCGAACGGGTGACCCGGCGAGGCCATCCTGGCCGAGTAGAGCCTGATCAGCTCACCGGCGATCTCCCTGACCGCCTTCCTGGCCTTGGTCTTGGCCTTGGCCCAGTCGGCGCCGCCCATCCGGTTGAGGGTCGGCGCCTCTCCCCCGACGTACCGGGTGACCTCGTCGAGCTGGTCGGTCGGCACGTAGAGGCGGTCGCCCCTGGCGTACTCGATCACGAGGTACTCGCGGGTCGCGCCATGGATCGTGCGCTGCACCATCTCGACGTACCGGCCGACCCCGTGCTGCTCGTGTACGACATGGTCGCCGATCTTGAGCTGGAGCGGGTCGACCATGTTGCGCCGCCGCGACGGCAGTCGCCGCATGTCCTTGGTCGACGCCTTCTGTCCGACGAGGTCGAGGTGCGTGATCACCGCCACGTCCGGGGTGACGAAGCCGTGGTCGATGCGGCCCGTGGTGACCCGCACCACGTCACGGTCCGGCCGTCCGTCGAGCGCGGGCACGAGCGTGGCCGGCACGTCCACGCCCCTGAGCAGCTCGACCATGCGCTCGGC
Source organism: Sphaerimonospora thailandensis (assembly GCF_016863115.1). Lineage (GTDB taxonomy): Bacteria > Actinomycetota > Actinomycetes > Streptosporangiales > Streptosporangiaceae > Sphaerimonospora > Sphaerimonospora cavernae. The sequence goes on along the minus strand of NZ_BOOG01000041.1, from coordinate 46,778 downwards.
CGGGCCATGGCCCTCACTGAGCAGGACGACGGCCTTGCCCGTGCCCAGCCAGCCCTTGATGTCGGCCAGCGCCCGCTGCGTGTCGCCGCGGTAGGCCTCCACGTCGTGGGCGTCCATCTCGGCGCCCTCACCGAACGGCGCGATCGTCCACCACGGCCGGCCGATCTCACGGGCGTGGTCGCGGACCTCCTCCAGCGTCCGGAAGGCGGCCGCCCGCAGGTCGATCGGCGCCTCGCCGCCGGCCGCCGCGGTGACCCAGGACGCCTCCATGAACTCCTGGCTGGTCCGCACGAGCTCCACGGCCCGGGTCCGGATGCGCTCGGGGTCGCAGACGAAGACCGCCGACCGCACCGGCAGATGATCGACGAGCAGGTCCATCGACCCGGCCAGCACCGGCGCCAGCGCCTCCATGCCCTCGACCGGCACGCCGTCGGCGAGCTGGTCCAGGACGTCCTTCAACGCCGGGTGCTCGTCCCCCAGGTCACGGGCGCGCCGCCGTACGTCGTCGGTGAGCAGGAGCTCACGGCAGGGAGCGGCGAAGAGGCCATCCTGGGCGATCTCCAGCGAACGCTGGTCGGCCACCTTGAACCAGCGGATCTCCTCGACCGAGTCCCCCCAGAACTCCAGCCGCAGCGGGTGCTCCTCGGTGGGCGGGAACACGTCGAGCAGGCCGCCGCGTACGGCGACCTCGCCGCGCTTCTCCACCATGTCCACGCGGTGGTAGCCGTTCTCGACCAGCCTCGTGACCACGTCGTCCAGGTCGGCGTCGTCACCGGCGCGCAGCCGTACCGGCTCCAACTCCCCCAGGCCCGACACGATCGGCTGCAGCAGCGAGCGGACCGGCGCCACGACGACCCGCAGCGGGCCGGCGTTCGGATCCCCCTGCACCGGGTGCGCCAGACGACGTAGTACGGCGAGGCGCTGGCCCACGGTGTCGCTGCGCGGGGAGAGTCGTTCATGCGGCAGCGTCTCCCACGCCGGGAAGATCGCCACGGATGCCTCGTCGATGAGGCTGGTCAGCGCGGCGGCCAGGTCTTCGGCCTCGCGCCCGGTGGCGGTGACGGCCAGCACGGGCCGTACGCGAGCGAGCGCGGCGACGGCGAACGGCCGCAGCGCGGGCGGCGCGACCAGTTCGGCGCCGGCATCCCCCGGCCCTCCGGAGTCCTCCAGCGCGGCGGCGAGCTTCGGTTCGGCGGAGACAAGGTCGAGCAGTCCGGAAAGAGACATCTATGCCTTCTGCAGCCCCACGACGGCAAGCGAAACAACCCCGAGCCGAGATCGGACCGGGGGATTATCAGGTTATCCAGGCTACGCCTGTACGGGCACCGCCCGCGCGTGCCGTCCAAATCTTGACGAGGCGAATCCACCGCTGATCGTACAAGCATGATTACTCTCGGTGTCATGTCTTCTCAGGTTCGATGGTCGTCCGTGGACCCGTTCGTGGATCAGGACGACGTGTTCAGCCAGCGGATCCGCGAGCAGTGGACCGACCAGCTGGGCCGGCGGCTCGACATCCTCATCGCGGGATGCGGCCGGGACGGCGTCCTGGACGTCGGGCGGCACGAGCCCCGGATCTGCGGGGTGGACGAGGATCTGCCCCCGCTGCGGGCCCATGCCGTCGATCGCAAGGACCTGGACGAGGTGCACCTGGGCGACCTGCGCCTGGTGCCGCTCCGGCCCCGCACGTTCGACGTGGTCTACGTGTCCTTCCTGCTGGAGCGCGTCCGCAACGCGGAGGTGGTCCTCGACCGGCTGGTCGCCGCACTGCGGCCCGGCGGCCTGCTGCTGCTCAAGATGCGGGACCGGCGGTCGGCGTACGGCTTCTGCGCCCGGCTGTGTGACCGTGCCGCCCCGCGATGGCTGCGGCGGATGCTGTGGCGCGGGCTGTCCCCGGCCGAATCCGTGGGGCCGCTCCCGGCGGTGTACGAGCCGCTGACATCGCGCGAGGGCGTGCAGGCGTTCTGCCTGACCCGGGGACTCATGATCGCAGAGGATTACTCGGCGGTGAGCGGCCCGGCGCGGCAGGGGCCGCACCCCGGGCTGGTCGGCGCGGTCTGCCGGGCGGTGGCCGCGTTGTCGCGCGGCCGGCTCAACGGGACCGAGGACGAGATCACCATGGTGATCCGCCGCCCCCAGAACCACTTCGCCCGGCTCATCTAGCCGCTGACCTCGTTCCAGGTAAAGTGCGTTACCAATCTATCTACCGGAACGACGCGGCCAGGAAGAACAGCATGATTGAGTGGATTCCCGACGCCCGGGAGCTGGCCGACCTGGAGCTGCTGCTCTCCGGCGCCTTCGCTCCGCTGACGGGGTTTCTTACCGCCGCCGAGGCGTCCGAGGTCACCGAGCACGGCCAGTTGCCCGACGGCGGCGCCTGGCCCGATCCCATCGCGCTCGCCCTCCCGCGGGAGATCCAGCCCGAAGCCATCCGGCTCGGCGACCGGATCACGCTACGGGACCCCGAGGGCGCCGCGGTGGCCGTACTGACCGTCCGGGAACTGTCCGGAGACGGGGACGGGCACGGGCACGGATATCACGTGGCAGGTCCGGTGGAGGCGCTGGACACGCCGGCGTACGGCCCGTTCGCCCGGCTGCGCCGTACCCCCGAGGAGGTCCGCAAGGAACTGCCCGAGGGGGAGATCCTGGCGGTGACCATGCGCGGGCCGCTGGACGGCACGGCGCTGGAGGACGTGGCGGCCACCGCCGAGGAGCTGGAAGCCGCGATCGTGTTGCTGCCCCTCGTCTTCGGTGAGGGCGGCCCGGCGGTGGTGCGCGCCGCGCTCAAGGCGGCCGAGCGGCTGCCCGGCTCGACGGTGGTCGCCGTACCGCTCGCGCCGCGCGAGGACGCCGAGATCGACCTGGAGCTGCGCGAGCACGTGGCGCGCAACTACGGCGCGACCGAGCACTACGCGGGGCCGGCGCCGGTCGCGATCCCCGGCCCGCCGCACCGCCGCGGGCTCGTGGTGTTCTTCACCGGACTGTCCGGCTCGGGCAAGTCGACCATCGCCAGGGGCCTGCGCGACGTGCTGCTGGAGCGCGGCGGGCGGACCGTCACCTACCTGGACGGCGACGTGGTCCGGCGGATGCTGTCGGCCGGGCTGACGTTCTCCCGCGAGGACCGCGACCGCAACATCCGGCGGATCGGCTTCGTGGCGGCCGAGGTCGCGCGGCACGGCGGCCTGGCCGTCTGCGCCCCGATCGCCCCGTACGCCGCGACCAGGCAGGAGGTCCGCGCCATGGCCGAGGAGGTGGGCGCCGACTTCCTGCTCGTCCACGTGGCCACCCCGCTGGAGGAGTGCGAGCGCCGCGACCGGAAGGGCCTGTACGCCAAGGCCCGGGCCGGGCTGATCCCGGAGTTCACCGGGATCAGCGACCCGTACGAGGAGCCCGACGACGCCGACCTCGTCATCGACACCACCGGCATGAGCGTCGAGCACGCCGTGAGCACCGTGCTCGGCACCCTCACCTCCGGCGGCTGGATCCGCTGACCGTCTGCCCGCCGGCCTGGGTGTCGTCTTTCATCTGGAACGCCTGCCCGTAATGGAATGATCCAATCGTTTCTGGATTTCCCTGCTTCGGAGCAGCATGTCGTGTCAGGATGGCGGCCTTCGAGAGTGTGAGGCGATCGCTACCTGGGGAGGTACAGTTTTGACTGTACACCGGCGATCGTGCCCGGACTGCGGTCGCATCTACTACGAGCGGGGTCCGGCCAAGATGATCGAGGCAGCAAGAACCACCGCAGGCGAGTGCAGGGCGGATGCTTTCATCACCGAGCTTGAAAGCACTCGCAGCCGTAAGAACCTCACCCGGCTCGCAGACATTGTCGTCCGCTTCGAACGCTTTGCCCTGACGGGAAGCCTGCCGGTTCCGAGGGAACTCAACGATCTTGAGGACGGCATCAAGGAAATCAAGGCGGGAGACGTACGGCTCCCCTTCTTCGATGTTCCCCGGTCCCCCACGGGAGCGGTACGGCTCACCAGCGGGTTTTTAAAGAAGAGTTGGAAGACGCCACCCAAGTACATACGGGAAGCGATCTGGGTGCGGAAGGAGGATCTGTCGCCATGAGAAGTCTCTACGAACGCGTCACCGCCACGCTGAAGGGGGCCCGGGCGGTGGCGGCGGCTCGTCTGCGTCACGAAGTCCTCGCCCTCCTCCACCAGGCACAACTCGCATCCCGAATGACACAGAGCGACGTGGCCCGAGAGTTGGGTGTTCGTCGTTCAGCCGCGAACCAGGTCTTTCGTGGGGACGGCAACATTCGCACCAACACCCTTGCCGAGTACCTGCACGCGATGGGTTTCGAAGCCGATCTTCGTCTTGTCCGCGCCGGTGAACCCCGGCAGGCGGCGCTCGAACAGCGAGCAGTACGGCCTGCCTTCGAAGATTGGCGGATCCGGCGTCCTCAACCGACCACGTCTGGAGTGTTCGTCACGAACGAGGGCGATGACCGTCCCGTCCTGGTCCGTTGGGCCGCCACCGGCCGAACTGAATCCTTCCGCGTCGAGGCTGAGGTAACCACGCTGCCGGCTGCCAACAGCTTCACACCTTTGGGCAAAAGGATGTTCACGACGTGAACGACAGCATGTCCACCCGGGATTCGCTTGCCCTCGCCGAGCTGGTGGAGCTCCAAGATGTCAGCGCGGTCGCGTTTTCCGGCCAACGACTCAAACCTGGGCGAGGCAGCAACCTCCAGCTCTCGGTGGCAGCCGGTTTCGCGCTCACCGAACAAGCGCTCTCCTACAAGTTCGACCTTGACGGCAGCCTCGTCGACGTTGACGAGAACGACCCCTTGGTCCAACTGTCTCTGTCGCTTGTCGTGACGTATGTCCCGCGCAATGCCAACGCGGAGAACTGGGTCGGTGGTGATCACGAACGGTTGAAGGCCTTCGGGGACTCCTTCGCATGGCCCGCTGCCTACCCATTCGTGCGTGAGGGGGTAACGGCGATCCTGTCCCGTCTGGGCGCGGACGCGTATCAATTGCCCATGCTTCGGCCCAGCGATCTTCTCTGACAAGCTTGGCGGCTGCCGGAACGCGCCGCGCTCTGCCAGACTACGATCAACTCGGCTGGCTGAAGAGCTAGCAGCCATCCGCGGCTTTCGGAGCCTTCGGCCTCACCTTTGTGGGCCGCCCTGTCCGAGTTCAGGGGAGCCAGAGGTCGGGGCCGAGCCGCCGCAGCCGTTCCCGGGAGTCCGGGTAGCCTGGCATCACCCGCTCGACCAGCCGCCAGAACTCCGCGCCGTGATCGTGACGCCGCGTACGGTCGCCTTCCGGTCGGCGGCGACCACCTGGGCCTTGAAGCCCTCGGGCAGGATCTTCTCGACGTAGTGCCGCAGGATGTTCTTGGCCTTGGCGGCGATCAACTGCTCGGCCACCTCCACGTGCTCGCCGCTGAGCTCCATGGTCTCGCTGAGCTGCCCCTGGAGCTGGTCCGGTCGGTGACCACCACGACCTTCGTGTCGGCCAGGGCGGGCGTGGCGCGCAGCTTGCGCACCAGGAAGGTCATGGTGAGGCTCTTGCCCGAGCCCTGAGTGGCATCATCCCAGGAACCCGCTCAGTCGGGGAGGTCGTACCACTGAGGAGTGGCGATCTCCTGCGGGTCGGGTGCCGGACCGGAGCCGGGGCCGGGGACCACGAAGAGATCGACGGTGTCGGAGCTGCGATGGCGGGACCATTCGACGATCCAGTCGTCCTTGACGCGGCTGCCCGGGACGGGCTCGTCGAAGAAGCTTCCGTCGGGGCGGGTCCAGAGCAGGCGGTAGCCGACCTTCAGCCCGCGCCGCCCCGCCTCGGCGCGTACGGTCGCGACCCGCTTGCCATGCGCCGTGTAGCCGTCCAGCGCCTCCGCTCCGGAAGGGTCGAAGGCGGGATCCTGTGCGTACGGTTCGCCCGGCTCGGCGGGGCGGCCGACCCCGAACACGACCTGGCCGGGGAAATCGGCGGGCATCCAGACCTTGCCGCAGAACGCCGAGGCGCACGGGGTCACCCGCTGCACCCCGATGCTGCCGTGCCATTTGAAGCCCTTTGGCGCGATCGGGCCGATCAGGCTGCCCACCTCGGCCGGCGCCACCGGGACGACCTTCACGACGACGTCCAGCCCGACCGCGCGGAACGCCTCCTCGAAGCGCCGGTGGTCGGCGGCGGGATCGGTGATGGTGACGCTGAAATGGTCTTCGGTCTTCTTGATCGACACAGCCGCGTTGGCGTACTGGGTGGCCGGACCGCCCGGCAGGACACCGATGCCGATCGCGGCCGCCGCCGCCACGGCGGCGGTGACCGCCGAGATCAGCACGGGCCGACGGACACGCCCCGGCCTCCTGGACAGCCGGGACAGCCGACCGCTCTGGACCGGGGTCGCCATGATCGCGTCGCGGAGCTCGCGCGCGCCGGGCCCCTGCGCCGGCGCGTTTGGCGCTAGGTCGATGGCCCGCACCAGGTTGTCGATGTCGTTCATGCCGCCGTTCATGCTTCCCCCATCGCGATTTCCGGGAAATGCCGCCGCTCCAACGTCGCCGCCAGGCGTCTGCGCGCACGGTGCAGCCGGGTTCGGGCGGCGATCGCCGTACCTCCCACGACCTCCGCGATCTGCTCACTGGTCAGGCCCTCCCAGCAGGCCAGGGCCAGCACCTCGCGATCACGCTCGGGCAGTTCGTCGAAGGCCGCGCGCACATGCTCAAGTTCCACCGGCGTCACCGGGCGCTCGGCCGCCAGCTCCGCGCGCAGCCGCTCGGCGAGCGCCGCCCTGCGTACGGCGCCGCGCCGCTGATTGGCCAGCACGCGGCGGGCCACGCCGTACAGCCAGAGCAGCGCCTTCTCGCCCTCGGGCACGTCGTCGACGCGCCGCCAGGCGGTGAGGAACGTCTCGGCGATGACGTCGGCGGTGTCATCAGGCGAGCCGGTACGGCGGGCGGCGTACTGATGTATCGCCGGGTAGCAGGCGTCATAGATCGCTTCGAAGCGATCTCGCTGTGACACGGGGTCTCCTCATCGAAAGGTGCCGGACACCCAGGTCAGTGTCCGGCGCTTCCCGATGTGTTGCAGACCGTTGCTCAGGCGGGCGGGACGGAGGGGGCGGTGAACTTCGGGTTGCGGGCCAGCCGGGAGAACGCCCTGCTCGCGCCCGGCGTGGTGTCGAAACGGGTGTCTCCCCTGGACGCCACCGGCGAGTCGAAGTAGACGAGCGCCTTGATCTGCGGGTAGTCGCCGATCTGCCGCTCGACCGAGGCGAAGAAGTCCCGCTTGTAGCGGGGCAGGCCGGGGCGTTCGAAGGCTCCCCACTCGGCGAGCATGATCGGTTTCGCCGGGAAGCGCCCCTGCATCCAGCGGTAGAAGCCCGGCCAATTCGGGCGATCGGACCGGGTCTGGCTCACCAGGCCCGCGAAGTCGCTCACCCTGCCGTCAGCGTAGGAATCGAAGGCCACCCAGTCGACCACGTCATCGCCCGGGTAGAGGCGGTCGAACCAGGGCTTGGACACCCAGACGGGCCCTCCCCTGTAGGTCATCACGGTCACCGCATTACGTACGCCCCGATTTCGCAGCCGGGTGACGACATGGCGATACATGGCCACATAGTCGGCGGCCGAGTAGCCGGCGCCGCGCCGTACATCCGTCTCGGGCTCGTGCTGGATGGTCAGGAAGAACCGGCCGGGAAAGGTCCGGACGATGTGGCCGGCCAGTCGGTCGATGCGCGCGTCCGCCTCTCCTCGCGCGATCTGTGCCCAGGTGCGGTCGGGCGCCGGCCTCCAGTTGATCAACAGCAGCCGGGGCCCCTTGGCGACCGCGCGCTCCTGCCGCGTCGGGAACAGTTCGTCACCGCGGTGGTAGACGTGCACGATGTCGGCGTGGCGGCCCATCCGGCGCTCGGCCATCTCGGTCGCGCGCAGCGGTCCCCGCCCGGAGAAGACGTCGGGCGCGATCCCCCACCACGCCCCGCAGGTCGGGATGAGCTTGTCCGTCACCGCACAGGCGCCCGGCGTCGCACGCCCCCCGGGCACACCCACGCCCGGCGACGCGCCTCCCGGCGATTCCCATGTCCTGTCTCTCCGCACACCGCCTAACGGGCCCGCCGGCATGTCCTCCGGCCTACTCGCTGTTCCCCCCAAGGCGCCCTCAGACGTGCCGGACGCCACCGCGCACGCGGTGCACATCGCGAGGCACCCCCCCGCCACCAGTACGGCCAAGCCGACGACTCCCCGCATCGTGTCCCCTCTTCTCCGCAGCCCCCTGCGATTGGTCAGGATTCACCATTGCCCAACCGGTGAAGTCCCGGGACCGGTTTCCGTTATCTCGCCGAGGAAAAGTTGGCAGAAAATCATGAATAACCGGCAGGCAAAAGACCGTCTCGCCCTATAGTTCGGGACACGGAACCGAGTAGGAGATGTTCATGAGTCTGCCACCGGACGGCCGGGGGCTCGCCGACCACGGCCCGCCGCCGCACCGGCGGTGGCCGCTGCTCGCTATCTGGCTGGTCGGAGGGGTGGCCGGCGGTCTGGTACTGCTCGCCGTGACCCCACCCGAACACCCCCTTGTCCCCCAACTCCGGGTGCTTCCGACGAGCATTCCAGACCAGGACAATCCACCGAGTTTCCGACAGCACGAACCTCTCAATCTCGACAGAAAATCGCAGATCGCGCATTCCACCAACATCAACGGCATCGCCACCGACATGTCGATAAATCGCGATTCCGAAGAATTGCGAAAACACGACAGCATGCCGCCGGACAAACCGCTGGAATTCACACCGGAGATCACGTCAACTGGAGGAGGTCCTTCGCGTGCTGTCTCACCGGCTCGCCCCGTGGCGATTGGTCTCACACGTCTGGCGGCATCACGCGCTCGGCCTGGCGGCGGCCGACGGCCCACGTGCCATCGAGTCCCACCTCAGTGAAGCCCTCGGCCAGCCGATCCGGATCGTCGTACGGCCGCCGGCCCGCCGGTCTCACGCCGAGTCCGCCCTGGAGGCGTACGGCCCTGCCGGTCTGGCCGGCATCGTGAAGATCGGTGGCACGGAGCAAGCCCGCGAGGCGGTCAGGCACGAGAGCGAAGTCCTCCGGATGCTCGCCGACCGGCCGCTGAAGACCGTGGTGCCACCGACCGTGCTGCATCACGGCGCGTCGGGTGATCTCGACGTGTTGCTGCTGTCCCCCCTGCCCGTCCCGTCCCGCTTCTCCGTCAGGTCCCGGGTGCCGGCGGACCTGCTCGAGGCGGCCGTGGCGGAGATCGCCACCCTCGGCTCCGATGACGGCTGCGCCTGGCATGGTGATTTCACGCCGTGGAACGTGGCGGCCGCGGCCGACGGTCGGCTGCTGGTCTGGAACTGGGAACGGTTCGCCACCGGCGTGCCGTACGGATTCGACGCCCTGCACTACTTCTTCCACCGCTGCCTGCGCCGGATGCGGCCGCGGGAGGCCGCCGCGGCCTGTCTGGCGCGGTCCGGCCGCATCATCGGGACCTCGACGGCGGACGCTCGCGGAGTCGCCGCCCACTACCTGATCACTTTGGCCGACCGGCACCGCCGCGACGGCCACGAACCGCTCGGCCCGCCGAGTGAGTGGCTCAACCCCGTGGTGGATCACCTGGAGTCGCTACTCTGAGTTCACGGCTGTCCTGGGCCGCAGATCCCGTTCTCCCACGCCCAGGCAGCTATCTCGACTCGATTGCGTACGCCGAGTTTGCGCTGCACGTTCGCCAGGTGGGTCTTGATCGTGGCCGGGGTCACGTAGAGCTCCAGGGCCAGCTCCTCGTTGGTACGGCCACGGGCGAGGAGGCGTACGACATCGAGCTCGCGCTGGGTCAGCGGCTCGATGGGCCTGCCTGTCTGCTTTCTGACAGCAGGCGAAGGGGAAAATCCGCCGCGCTGGGAAGCCATGTGGGCGAGCAGACGGACAGTGATCGAGGGAGAGATCAGCGCGTTCCCCGCCGCCGCCGCGCGCACCGCCTCGACCAGCAGGGCGGGTGAAGCGTCCTTGAGCAGGAAACCGCAGGCGCCGCCATGCAGGGCGCCGTAGACGTACTCATCGAGGTCGAACGTCGTGGCGATCAGGACGTTGAGGGGATCTCGGACGTCCGGTCCCGCCAGCAGTCTGGTCGCCTCCAGGCCGTCCATTCTGGGCATCCGGATGTCGAGGATGCACACGTCTGGTCGTAGCCTGCGTGCCTCCTCGACTGCCGTGGCGCCGTCGGCGGCCTCGGCGACGACGTCCATGTCCGGCTGAGAGCCCAAGATCATGCGGAAGGCGGAACGGACCATCTCCTGGTCATCAGCGATCAGCAGCCGGATCGTCATGTCGTCCATGGTCTCAGACCTGCGGAAAGCGGCCGTTCTGCTATTGATCGCTGTTGAGTCGCATCGGCAACCGGACCGCCACCCGCCAACCGGAGCAGCCATCGTCCCAGCCGGCCGTGATCTGGCCGCCGACCTTCTCGGCACGCTCGGCCAGACCGGTGAGGCCGAACCCGCCGCCGGAGCGAGCCAGACCGGAGCGAGCCAAACCAGAGCGAGCCAAGAGGCTGGGCGAGCCGGGGTTCCCGCCGTCATCGGTTACCGACACCTCCAACCAGTCATCGTTCCCGAGCCCGGCGGACACCGTGACACGGGTCGCAGCGACGGCGTGCTTACGCACGTTGATCAGCGCCTCTCGGACAACCCTGCCGACCACATCCACTATCTGGGGATGGAGATACCGGCCAGTCAGCCGGGGATCCACGGTCACCTCCATGGGCGGACCCGTCCCGGCGAAGTCCTCGGACAGCTCCATCAGCAGCTCCGGCAAGCCAGGCACCGGCCCAAGGGGAGCCGGCGTCTGGTCACGCAGCGTCCGCACCATGCTCCGCATGGCGTCCAGCGCTTTGCCCCCGGCGTCCTCGATGCCGGCGAGCATCCGCTCCAGCTCTTCCGGGCCCTGGGGCAGGCCGGTCTCCGTGGCGAACCGCACGGCCTTGGCCTGCATGACGATCCCGGTGACATGGTGGGCGACGAAGTCGTGCAGATCCCTGGCGTACTCCAGTCGCTGGGCCTGCAGGGCGGCATCCAACTCCCGGGCCCGCAGTCTGTCGCGCAGCCGCAGCACAAGGCCCGACATCACCATGAGCGGCAGGCAGCAAAAGATCGCCACCATGACCAACGATGTGGCGTCTCTCTGGTCTTCGGGGATCCGTACCGGCACCAGGAGGGCGGCCACGGAGAGTCCCGCCGTCATGGCCACCGCCCAGAGCGGCGAGCAGCGGCGGACGGCCCGGGTGATGAGGAGCAGCAACACGCCCAGCTCGGTCATGCCCGGCGTGTGCTCAGGCCGCACGGACAACTGGAACTGCACCAGGGACAACACGCAGGACGCCGCCACGGCCATGCCCGTGTAGCGGGGAAGCCGCGCCGGCGGAACGACCAGTGCCACCACGCAGAGCGCACCGCAGGCGACGACGCCCACGGTTGTCGGAAGAAACCTGGTGTCGAGCCCCTCCAGCACCAGCAGCACGGCCACCCCTGCGACTGCCAGTGCGGCGAGAACCTGCTGGTAGAGGGGACGTGTTCGCCATTCGTCTATCACAGCAGGTGACGCTATCGCCGCCCCGGTCCGGCCACCTCAACCTTTCGGCCGAGTAGCCGGCCGAGCCGGTCGGCTTTCCGGTGGATCCGCCGCCCCCACTTCACATCCCAGGATTGGGACCCGGACAGGTGCCGGCGCGACCAAGAGACAACAACCAAGAGGGACCGTGCCCGGAAGCCACCGGGCACCCCGGAGAGCAGTGTGTGTGATGAACCAGCGAATCGACCCCGTGCCGTCAGGGGCGGTCGTCGCAGCGGCCGACGATCTGACGAAGGTCTACGGCGAGGGTGAGGCCAGAGTCATCGCGCTGGCGGGGGTGTCGGCCAGGTTCCGCCAGGGCGAATTCACCGCGATCATGGGACCGTCGGGGTCAGGCAAGTCCACGTTCATGCACTGCCTGGCCGGCCTGGACACCCCGACCTCCGGCAGCGCGAGGATCGGCGAGATCGATCTGGCGCAGCTCGACGACGCGCGGCTGACCAAGGTGCGGCGCGAGCGCATCGGGTTCATCTTCCAGGCGTTCAACCTGCTGCCCACCCTCACCGCTTTGGAGAACATCACGCTGCCGGCGGCCTTGGCCGGGCAGAACATCGATCGGAAATGGTTGGATCACCTGCTGGCCACGATGGGGATCGCCGACCGTCTGGACCATCGCCCCGCCCAGCTGTCCGGCGGTCAGCAGCAGCGGGTCGCCTGTGCCCGCGCCCTCGCATCCAGACCCGCGATCGTCTTCGCCGACGAGCCCACCGGCAACCTCGACTCCCGCTCAGGAGCCGAGGTCCTCGCCCTGCTGCGGTCCGCCTCCCGGGACATGGGCCAGACGATCGTGATGGTCACCCATGACCCGGTGGCCGCCGCCCACGCGGACCGCGCGCTGTTCCTGGCCGACGGCCGCATCGTTCATGAGATGCCGCGGCCGACCACCTCCGCGGTGCTGGAGCAGATGAAGCATCTCGACGCCCACCAGCCCTCCGCATCCCTCTGAAGGACATCGATGTTCCGCGCGGCTTTCCGCACTTTGCGCTCCCAGTTTCTCCATTTCGTGATGCCTGCCATCGCCGTCGTGCTCGGCGTGGGGTTCGCCACGGGCTCATTGATCTACACCCAGTCCCTCGACGAGGCCATGACACTGGCGACGATCACCTCCCAGCCGGATGTCTCCGTCATCGTTCGCCCGGATGCGTCCCCCGGCTCTCCCGACGGGCCTCTCGATGACAGGCTGCTTGACCGGCTCCGGGCGCTGCCGGGCGCCGCGGCCGCGCGTGGCACCGCCGAAGGCCGGTCCTTCCTCGTCGGCTCCGACGGCGCCCTGGTGGGCTCGCTCGGCTGGGCCGGCGGAGTCAACTACGTCGCCTCCGCCGACGGCCGAGACCACCGCTATCCGATCACGGCGGGACGCGGACCCCATGACAGAGGTGAGATCGCCGTCGACCGGCGATCGGCCGAGCGTGCCGGCTATCGGGTGGGCGAGCAGGTACGGATCGTCGTCAACGGAACGGCCCGAGATGCCCGGCTCGTCGGGGTCTTCACCGCCCACGACCCTCGGCTGACCGCGGGAGGAAGCCTCACCGCTTTCGACACCGCCACCGCGCGGCGGCAGTTCAGCCCCACGCCGGACGGCTACACGGCGATCACCCTGACAGCGGCTTCCGGAACATCCGAGGAGATCCTCGCCGAGCGGGCGGCAAAGCTGCTTCCTCCGGGGCTTGAGGCCGTCACCAGGTCGGCGTTGGACGCCGAGGCCGCCCCCGCCGACGACAAACTGAGCATGCTGCTGCTCGGCTTCGCCGGCATCGCGTTGTTCGTCTCGACCTTCCTGATCGCCAACACCTTCACCATGTTGAGCGCGGCCCGTGCCCGCGAACACGCGCTCCTGCGTGCGATCGGCGCGACCAGGAGCTACGTCATGCGTCTTGTCCTGGCCGAGGCCCTGTTGGTCGGGGCGATCGCCTCGTTCGCCGGTTATCTCCTTGGGATCGGCGTGGCGGCCGTGCTGAACACGCTGTTCGGCACCACAGTGGACGCGGCCCCGCCGCTGCGGTTCTTCACGGCCGGGCCACTGCTCGCGGCTTTCGCCGTGGGCATCGGCGTGTCCGCGCTGTCGGCCTACCTTCCGGCCCGGCGGGCATCGGCCGTGGCACCGGTGGCGGCACTGCGTACCGGAAGTCCGGCGACCCCCGCGTCGCTGCGTCGCCGCAACGCCGCAGGTCTGGCCGTCACCGCGCTCGGCGCGCTGCTCACCCTCGCCGCGATCGGCACGCAGGATCTCCTCTACATCGGTCCGCCCGTCCTCATGGTCGGCCTGATCATCCTGACCCCGCTGCTGGCCATGGGACTGGCCAAAGCGGCCCGCGCACCCCTGACTCGGCTGGCCGGCATGCGTGGCACGCTGGCCGCTGAGAACGCCCGCCGTAATCCTCGGCGCAGCGGCGCAACCGCCACCGCCCTCATGATCGGTTTCGCCCTGGTCTGCACGATCACTGTGGGCATCTCCTCCCTGAGCCACCACGCGGAGCAGGAAGCTGAGAACAGGATGGCCGGTGACCTGCGGGTCACCGCCGTCGACTTCGCCGACATCAGCGCGGACACCGCCGGCCGGATCGCGCGGCTTCCCGGCGCCGAGGCGGTCACGCCGGTGATCGACGCGCCCATCCGCCTCGCCGATGACAGATTCCTCCAGGCGTCCGCCGTCAATCCCGCCGGTGTGGCCCGCCTCGGCGCCCTCACCGTGCTGCAGGGCTCCCTTGAGCACCTCGACGACGGCGTGGCCGTCACCGAAGACGCGGCAACGGCCCACGGTTGGAAGCTCGGCTCCCGCGTCTCCGGCACGTTCGCCCGCGATGAGCGGAAGATCGACCTTCCGATCGTCGCGATCTACGACGGGCCGGACACGTTCACCCCCGCCCTGCTTTCCACCCGGAGGTTGCCGACCGCCCGCACCGCGGCGGACCGGCCGTTCATCAGTGCGGTCTTCGTCAAGGCCGCCCCCGGCCGGGAAGGGGCGCTCCGCCGCGACATCCAGCGCGCGCTGGACAATCCCGCGCTCCTCGTCCAAAGCCGCGCGGAGGTCAGGCAGGAGGCCGGCCGCCCATTCGTTCCATTGATGAACATCATGTACGCGCTGCTCAGCATCACCGTCCTGATCGGCGCCCTGGGCGTGGTCAACACCATGAGCATGGCCGTCTATGAGCGTGTCCGCGAGATCGGCGTGCTGCGCGCGCTCGGCATGGACCGGCGGCGGGTCGGCGTCGTCCTGTGGCTCGAGTCGGCAGTGATCTCGGTGCTCGGCGCCGGACTCGGGGTCGTCGTCGGCAGTCTGATCGGCGCAGCGGCCGTGTTGAGCCAGGAGGGAGCCGCCCTCGTCATCCCCTGGACGCGGCTGGCATTCTTCTTCGCCGCCGCCGTCGCGATCGGCGTACTCGCCTCGCTGGGGCCGGGATCCCGGGCAGCGCGGATCCCGATGCTGCGCGCTCTGCGCTCGCCCGTCGAGTGACGGCGTCGGCCCCGGGCCCGCGCCCGGTCGCCGCAGTTCGCCAGGGTCACAGCTGAGTAACGGTATGCTGTGATCTAAATCACACAATCTTCAGGTAAACCAATGCCTCCCGGTGGCCGTGAACCGTCCTCGACGGAGGCGGCCACACGGGCCGGCGACGGGCCCGCGATGCTCGCGGTTCTCCCTGCCCAGACCCGGGTTTGCTCATTTTCGCCGACGTTGCCTGCGATCACCCGAGAACCCGAAAATCGGAAAGCCTTTGACCCTACCCCGGCCAACTGAGCCTAAACATCGGGCCGTGGTTCATGACTCCGGAGCCTTGAAGCCAGTTCGCTAGGTTCGTGTTCCATGTCAGGCGAACACGCCCCGATGCGGACACAAAGTTCAGGAGATCCAAGAAACGCCTACATGGAGGAGCCGAAGATTGACGATGGGTCGCGGCTGTGGCGCATCGCCCGCGACTCCGAAACCTTGGACGTGAATTCTCCCTACAGTTACCTACTGTGGTGCCGCGACTTTTCCGATACTTCGGTGGTCGCGCGGGACGGTAGTGATGCATGTGGTTTCGTGACGGGCTTCACTCGCCCGAGGGCAGCGGACACGTTCTTCGTCTGGCAGGTCGCCGTCGATCGCTCATGGCGCGGCCAGGGGTTGGCCAGGCGCATGCTCGACTGGCTCGCCGAACGGATGGTGGCCCGGGGGCATCGCTACCTCGAAGCCACCGTGACCCCGGACAACACGGCCTCGGAGCGTCTGTTCGAGTCCTTCGCCAGGGACTGGGGGAGCCCGCTTGAGCGGCGTCCGGTCTTCGGAAGCGAGCACTTCCCGGCCTCCCACGAGCCCGAGGTGCTCTTCCGCATCGGCGCGCTGGAGCCCCGGAGCTAGGTCGTTCTGGAATTCGCGATATCAACCAAGGACACGATGAATCATGGAAATCTTCGAACGACTCGAATCAGAAGTAAGAGGTTACTGCAGGAGTTGGCCCACGGTGTTCCGCACCGCGCTGGGAAGCCGCGTCCACGACGAGAACGGGCGGAGTTACCTCGATTTCTTCGCGGGTGCGGGCGCCCTGAACTACGGGCATAACCATCCGCAGCTGAAGTCGAGCCTCCTGCTCTATCTCGCCGACGACAACATCGTGCACAGCCTCGACAAGCACACGGTGGCCAAACGCCATTTCCTGGAGAAATTCCAGGAGGTCGTCCTCTCCCCGAGAGGGCTCGACTACAAGATCCAGTTCCCCGGTCCCACCGGCACCAACGCGGTCGAGGCGGCGCTGAAGTTGGCCCGCAAGGTCACCGGCCGCCAGACGATCGTCAACTTCACCAACGCCTTCCACGGCATGACCCTCGGCTCCCTCGCGGTCACCGGCAACTCCATGAAGCGCAACGGGGCGGGTGTCCCGCTGAACCACACCGTCACGATGCCCTACGACAACTACCTCGACGGCCGGACCCCCGACTTCCTGCTCTTCGAGCGCTTGCTGGAGGACAGCGGCAGCGGCATCGACAGACCCGCCGCGGTGATCGTGGAAACCGTACAGGGAGAGGGCGGTCTCAACCCCGCGAGCGCCCAGTGGCTGCGCGGCCTGGCCGACCTGTGCCGGCGGCACGACATCCTGCTCATCGTCGACGACGTGCAGATGGGCTGCGGGCGGACCGGCCCGTTCTTCAGCTTCGAGCCGGCCGGGATAACACCCGACATCGTCTGCCTGTCGAAGTCCCTCAGCGGGTACGGGCTTCCGCTCGCGCTCACGCTCATTCGCCCGGACCTGGACGTATGGGAGCCCGGCGAGCACAACGGGACGTTCCGCGGCTTCAATCCCGCCTTCGTCACGGCCGCCGCCGCCCTGGACTTCTGGACCGACGAAAGGCTGCAGAAGGAGACCCTCGAGAAGGGCCTTCAGGTCCGGCAGGCCCTGAATCTGATCACGGCCGAACACTCCGACGTCATCACCGGTGTGCGCGGACGCGGCCTCGCCTGGGGGCTCGTCTTCAACCGGCCCGAGCTCGCGCCGAGGGTGTGCGAAGCCGCGTTCGAGCGTGGCCTGCTGATGGAGACGTCCGGCCCGGAGGGCGAGGTGGCCAAGCTGCTTCCGCCGCTCACCACCTCCGACGAGGAACTCACGGAAGGGCTCGAACTGCTCGCCGAGTCCGTCCAGGCCGTCTGCGAGAAACAACCCGCCTGACCGGGAACACCTCTGTGCCCGACCCACTGAAATCCCGTGTCCAACCCTCTGGAAGGAGTTTCCCGTGATCGTTCGCTCGCTGAACGACATCATCGGCACCGAACGCGATGTTCAGGCGCCGACCTGGTCCAGCCGGCGTCTCGTGCTGGCCAAGGAGCGGGTCGGCTTCTCGCTGCACGACACGGTCCTCTACGCGGGGACCGAGACCGAAATGTGGTACGCGAACCACATCGAGGCTGTGTACTGCATCGCCGGAACCGGCGAGCTCGTCAACCACGAGACCGGCGAGACGCACCAGATCGCGCCCGGAACCATGTATCTGCTCGACGGGCACGAGCGCCACACCCTGCGGGCCCACACCGACGTGCGCACGGTGTGCGTGTTCAACCCGCCCTGCACGGGACGCGAAGTGCATGACGAGAACGGCGTCTATCCCCTGATCATCGAGACCGGCTCCTGAAACGACGGAATTCGGAGGAAAGATCGGCATGCCCATGGACATCTATCCGACGCGTAAGACGATCGAACCGACCCTTGTCTTCCGGCGGGATCCGGTTGTGTACGGCGGACCGGAGGACGGCCCGATCGACGAGAAGACCCTCAAGGAATTCGGAGAGAAGGGGTTCCTCACCGTCGAGCAGCTGATCGACCCGGTGGAGGTCGACCGGTACCGCGCCGAGTTGCGCCGTCTCCTCACGGACGAGGGGCTCAGGGGTGACGAGCGGGTCATCACCGAACGACAGTCGCAGGAAGTACGTTCGATTTTCGAGGTGCACCGCATCAGCGAGGTGTTCGCGGAGCTCGCGGCCGACCCGCGCATCGTGGGCCGCGCCAGGCAGATCCTCGGCTCCGACGTGTACATCCATCAGAGCCGGGTGAACTACAAGCCGGGTTTCGAAGGGAAGGACTTCTACTGGCACTCCGACTTCGAGACCTGGCATGCGGAGGACGGCATGCCCCGCATGCGCGCGGTGAGCATCTCGATCGCGCTCACGGAGAACTTCGTGCACAACGGCGGTTTGATGATCATCCCGGGCTCGCACCGCACCCTCGTCTGCTGCACCGGACAGACGCCTGCCGACCACTACAAGGAGTCGCTGAAGAGCCAGGAGATCGGGACTCCGGACCCGGACAGCCTCAGGTTGCTGGCGGAGAAGCACGGGATCGAGCTGCTCACCGGGCCGGCCGGCTCGGCCACGATGTTCGACTGCAACTGCATGCACGGCTCGAACGGCAACATCACCCCGTTCCCCCGGTCGAACGTGTTCTTCGTCTACAACAGCGTGGACAACGTCTGCGGTGAGCCGTTCGCCGCGAAAACACCGCGCCCGTCCTTCATCGCCTCCCGGGATTTCACCCCGGTCGGCTGACCGGTCCCGGCTCTTCGCGGGGGCCGTACAGTCCGGGCCCGACCCCGGGCCCGGCGGTACGGCCCTCCCTGCACAGGTCTCGTGAGATGAGTGGCGTCGCTTTACCCAGGTCACAGGTTGACATCAAAATGATGTGATCTCTCTCACAAAAATTTACCATTTCCGAGTCCTCGACCGAGGGGATCACGGATGTCGTCACGACCGGCGCCGGGGGCCGGCCACACGGCGGGCCGACTGCTCGTCCCTCAGCGAAAACCCCTGGTCGGTTCGCGGATATCGGCTCCGCGGGCGGTGCCCACGTGATCCCGCACGAACCATGCGGCGACGTGGACCGGCCCAACTGTCTCGCCCTACCCGGTGACGCCCCAAGTCCAAACATCGGGGCCCGAAGTCGGCCGGGGCGGCCGCGGAAAGCCGTTCGCTAGGTTCGAGGCTCCACCGAGCGGCGGGACATCGTCCCATAAAGATCCGTTCGGGAGAGCAGTGACCGCAGCGACACGAACGGGAGCGGAATGTGACGGCCCAGAGGTGGACGCGTCGTGATTTCTTCAAGAGTTCGGGCCTGACGGCGGCGGCACTGGTCGGCGGCCCCGCCCTGCTCGCCGCCTGCAGCCGCGTCGACGACGGTGGCGGCGCCACCGCCTCCGCCACCGCGGAGACCGGCGCCGACCCGCTCGCCCGGTTCCGGGAGGCGGGCAAGATCAAGGTGGGCGTCGCCAACGAGCAGCCGTACGGATATCGCGACAAGTCTGGGAATCTGACCGGCGAGGCCCCGGAGATCGCCCGGGTGATCTTCAAGGCGCTCGGCATCGACGAACTCGAGGCAGAGATCGTCGACTCCTTCGGTTCGCTGATCCCCGGGCTGCAGTCCAAGCAGTACGACGTCATCGCCGCGGGGATGTCCATCACCCCGGAGCGGTGTCAGCAGATCGCGTTCTCCAACCCCGACTACGCCTCGACCACCGCGTTCCTGGTCGCCAAGGGCAACCCGAAGAGCATCAGGAGCTTCGAGGACATCGCCAAGGGCGAGGTGAAGGTCGGGGTGCTCGAAGGCGCCGTCGAGAAGGGCTTCGCGACGAGCAACGGGGTGACGGGCGACCAGATCAAGGTCTTCCCCAACCAGAACGCGGCCTTCAAGGGCATCCTCGCCGAGCGGGTCGACGCGGTCGCGCTGACCTCGACCTCGCTGCGCTGGACGCTGGAGCAGCAGTACGCGGACAAGCCGTTGGAGGTGACCGAGTCCTTCATCCCGGTCGTCGACGGCAAGGAGGTGGTGGGCGCCGGCGGGTTCGGTTTCCGCAAGGAGGACACCGCCCTGCTCGACGCCTTCAACGCGGAGCTGAAGAAACTGCAGGAGGCGGGGGGCGTGCTGCCGATCATCGAGAAGTTCGGATTCAGCGCGACCGATGTCGAGAAGGCGGCGGAGCTCACCGCCCAACAGCTCTGCAGCGCCACCTGACGATCCGGACGAACCTGATGACGATCAGTCCATGCAGCGCGGAGCTGCCCGGGACCTTCGGCGAGGCGATGCCGTTCCTGTGCAAGGGAGCGGTGATCACTCTGCAGGCCACCCTGGGCGGCTCCGTGCTCGCCATCGCCATCGCCCTGCCCGTGGGGCTGATGGCGATGTCGCACCGCGGCGCCGTACGGGCGGTCGCCCGCGTCTACATGGAGTTCTTCCGCGGCACCTCGGTCCTGGTGCAGCTGTTCTGGCTCTACTACGCGATGCCCATCCTCACCGGCTTCCAACTGGACAAGAGCTTCGCCGGCATCCTGGCGCTCGGCCTCAACCTCGGCGCGTACGGCTCGGAGGTGGTGCGCGGCGCGGTGCGGTCCGTGTCCCGGGGTCAGCGAGAGGCGGCGATCGCGTTGAACTTCTCGCCATACCACCGGATGCGGTACGTCATCCTGCCGCAGGCGTTCATCGGAATGATCCCGCCGATGAACAACCTGCTCATCGAACTGCTCAAGGCCACGTCGCTGCTGTCGGTCATCACCGTGGCGGACCTGACGTACCAGGGCAGGCTGCTGGTGAACTCCGGCAGTGACCAGCTGATCGTCTTCGCGCTCCTGCTGCTGATCTACTTCCTGTTCTCCTACCTGATCACGCTGATCATGCGGTTCGTCGAGGGACGGGCCGCACGCATGGTCGGCCGTGACGGACCTCAGGGCAGGCCGCGCAGAGCGTGGCGCTCCCCGCGGCCGCGCCGGCCCGTTCCCTCGGTGGAGATCCCGTCAGTGGAGATCCCATCGGCGGAGACCCCGTCCGTGGAGGGAGCCCGATGATCTGGGACTGGGACTGGACACGTGAGATTCTCCCCGAGCTGCTCACCCAGGGGTTGCTCGTCACCGTCCAGGCGACGCTGGGCGGCGCGGTGCTCGCGTTCGTCCTGGGCCTCTTCGTGGCACTGCTGCGCCGCTCACGCAACCCGTTCGTGAGCCGCCCGGTGGGCGCCGTCATGGAGTTCATCCGCAGCACGCCGCTGCTGGTGCAACTGTTCGTCGTCTACTACGTGCTGCCCGACTTCGGCGTCAAGATGACCGCGCTGATGACGGGGATCATCGGGCTCGGCCTGCATTACGCCTCCTACACCTCCGAGGTGTACCGGGCCGGCATCGACGGGGTGCCGAAGGGGCAGTGGGAAGCGGCGATCGCCCTCAACCTCCCCCGCCACTGGATCTGGATCAGCGTCGTCCTGCCGCAGGCCGTACGCCGATCGCTGCCCGCCCTGGGCAACTACCTCATCGCGATCTTCAAAGAGTCGCCCCAGCTGTCCATCATCACCGTCGTCGACGTGGTGGGCCTCGCCCGGGAGCTCGGCTCGGAGCGGTTCCGCTATCTCGAGCCGATGACCGTCGCCGGGCTGTTCTTCCTTCTCGTGGCGATCCCGGCATCGATCTTCGTCCGTCGTCTGGAGCGCCGCCTTGGCAACTGAAGTCCCATCCCATCACGATTCGCCCGTCGGGACCGAGCAGCCGTGGATGATCCGGTTCGACAAGGTCGTCAAGCGGTTCGGCGACCTCACGGTCCTGCGTGAGCTGGACTTCCACGTACGGCCCGGCGAGCGGGTAACGCTGATCGGGCCGAGCGGGTCCGGAAAGACCACCATCCTGCGCCTGCTGATGACCCTCGAACGCGTCACCTCCGGCACGATCGACGTCGACGGGCAGTGCCTGTCCCATATGAAGCGCGGCGACAGACTCGTACCCGCCGACGAGCGGCACCTGCGCAGGATCCGCAAGAAGATCGGCATGGTGTTCCAGCAGTTCAACCTGTTCCCGAACATGAACGTGCTGCGCAACATCACCGAGGCGCCGGTGCGGTCGCTCGGCGTCCCCCGTGAGCAGGCCGAGGAGAAGGCCCGCGAACTACTGGAGATGGTCGGCCTGGCCGACAAGGCGCTCGAACACCCCTCACGGCTGTCCGGCGGTCAGCAGCAGCGGGTCGCCATCGCGCGGGCACTCGCGATGGAACCCGAGGTGCTGCTGCTCGACGAGGTCACCTCCGCGCTCGACCCGGAACTCGTCTCGGGCGTACAGGACCTGCTGCGCGACATCGCGCACCGGGGCGACCTGACACTCCTCTGCGTCACCCACGAGATGCGATTCGCCAAGGACATCTCCCACCGGGTCCTCATGTTCGACCAGGGACGGATCGTGGAGGACGGCCCACCCGAGCAGATCTTCAGCGAGCCGGCGCACCAGCGCACCCGAGAATTCCTGCAGGCGGTGCTGGACGCCTGAGGACGACCCCGTGGCAAGCGGGCATCGCGGGAGGACGGCGACGACGGGCTCTGCCGTCTCCCCGATAGTCACCCGGCGAGAAGTCCGCTTCAATCGGTCCATACACCACTTGGGGCGCTGAAGTGGTGATTTTTTGATGAAACAGCAGTAACAGCATGAGATCCGGCGCTAGGCTCCTGGCGCTCGTTTCACCAACAGAATGGGAAGAAATGTCCATTTCACTTACCCGGCTGATCGCCGTCGCCTTCGTCGCGGCACTCCCGCTTGCGGGCTGCGCGGCAGCCGACGAGGGCACGGCGGCCGCCGGGAACACGGCGGAGAAGTCACCGATCTGCAGCGAAGTCACCAAGGCCCTCGACGGGGTCACCAAGACCCTGACGAAGGGCACGCCCGACGCGAAGGCCCTGCAGGCAGCGGTCGACGGCATGCGGACCAAGTTCAGCGATCTCGCCGATCAGGCCGGTGACACCGAACTGGCGAAGGCTCTGAAGGAGTTCGCTCAAGGCACGCCGATGGACGGCCCGGACGCCCTGCTCAAGTTCTCCGAGGAGATGAACGAACTGCACGGCAAGGCCTGCGCCTGACGGCAGCGGGACGGCGTCGTTCGACGCCGAACACTCTTGAGCCGGCCGTCCTTGGGGGGCGTTTGGCCGCGAGCCCAGACGTGCGCGGTCCGGCCGGCCAGGACCCGCAGCCGTCCCCGCCCTGAAAGAACCACGCAATCGAGCACACAATGGATGTGTATTGACTTCACTAGCATAATGCTGGGATTTGGACTACGATGGCGGGGCATGCGCTCCGGCGTCTTCATTTGCGCTGAGAAGAGCGACGCCACCCCCTCCACCACACTCCCTCAGAGAGCCTCATATGCATATAGACGCTCATCTCGACCTGACGGTGGTCCCGCTCGACACCGACGATGAGATCACCATCCTGCTGGAGATCGCCGCTCCGACCCCCGACGGCCCGCGAGACCGGCCGCCCGCGACCCTCCAGATCGTCCTCGACCGCAGCGGTTCGATGGGGCGCGACCGGTTGCCCGGCGCCCAGCGGGCGCTGCTCGCCCTGGTCGACAGGCTCGACCCCGCCGACAACTTCGGCCTGGTCACGTTCGACGACGTGGCCCGGGTGGAGATCCCCGCCGCGCCGCTGACCGACAAGACCGCGGCCAAGCGTGCGATCGCCGCACTCACAGCGGGCGGCATGACCGACCTGTCCAGCGGTCTGCTCCGCGGTGTGCAGGAGGCCCGGCGGGCCGGCGGCGACTCCGGCGCCACCCTGCTTGTGATCTCCGACGGCCATACCAACACCGGGATCGTCGATCACGACAAGCTCGCCCGCATCGCGGCGGACGCACGTCATCACGGCGTTTCCACCACCACCCTCGGTTATGGCCTCGTCTACGACGAGCGGTTGATGACCGCCATCGCGGACGGCGGCGCCGGGAGCGCGCTGCACGCCGAGGACCCCGACGCCGCGGGCCGGCTGATCGCCGCCGAGGCCGAGGGCCTGCTGTCGAAGGTCACCCAGGCCACCTCGCTCACCATCACCCCGCGATCATCGGTGACGTCGGTGCTTCTGTACGGCGGGCTGCCCGCGTCTCCGCTCGCGGACAGTGCGGTACTCGTCGAACTGGGTGACTTCTACGCCGCGGAGCAGCGGAAGGTCCTGATAAAGCTGGCCGTACCGGGGATCGCCGCCCTGGGCCCCGCCACCGTGGCCGAGCTCGCTCTCACCTATGTCGACACCGAGACGCTGACCTCGTACACGACGACGGTGCCGATCAGCGTGAATGTGGTCCCGGGTGACGAGGCCGCCAAGCGGCTGCCCAACCCCGTCGTGCGCGCCGAACGCCTCTTCCAGGACGTACAGGACACCAAGCGACAGGCCTCCGACGCTCTCCTCGAAGGCGACGTCACCCGGGCGATGACGCTGCTGAGCAGCGGCAGAGCCCAGATCGAGGACGCGCTGTCCTGGGCCCCGAACGCCGACGAGCTGGCCCTGCAGGCCAAGGAGTTCGACGAGTACATCGACACGGCGCAGGCGGACCCCAACCGGGTCTCCAAGCAGGCCCGGTCGAACTGGCATCAGAGCACCCGCAGACGCGGCCGACCCGACCAGCGGTGAGCCGGCCCGGCTGAGTGCGCGTGCGGGGAACGCCTCACTCCGGCGGTGTGTCGCCCAACGACTCCAGCAGGGTGCGCAGCGCACCCGACAGCTGATCACGCTGTTCCGGGGCCAGCGCCGCCAGGAGGCGGACCTCGTTCGCCACGTGCAGCCCGACGAGCTCCTCGACCTTGGCCAGCCCCTGCTCAGTCAGGCGGACGCGCACCGACCGCCGGTCCTCCTCGTCCGGGATCCGCTCGACGAGCCCCTTGACCGCCATCCGGTCGACCCGGTTGGTGATCGCCCCGGAGGTCACCATCGCCGCCCGGTACAGGTCGCTCGCCGTGAGTTCGTACGGCGGGCCGGATCGGCGCAGCGTGGCCAGCACGTCGAACTCCCAGATCTCCAGCCCGTGCCCGGCGAAGAAGTCCTTCAGCTCGCGGTCGAGCAGCCGCGAAAGCCGGGAGATCCGCCCGATGACGCCCATCGGCCACGCGTCCAGGTCGGGACGCTCCCGTCGCCACTGGGCCAGCACCACATCCACCGCGTCGCCCATCGAACTCCTCTCACCGGAGAGATTATGAACGTTGATCTACTTGACGTAGAGACGAGTGCCATGCTGTTATCTCAACGTTGAGTTTATCAATGAGGAGCGATCAGGATGGGCGTCATCGCC
Source organism: Sphaerimonospora thailandensis (assembly GCF_016863115.1). Lineage (GTDB taxonomy): Bacteria > Actinomycetota > Actinomycetes > Streptosporangiales > Streptosporangiaceae > Sphaerimonospora > Sphaerimonospora cavernae. The sequence goes on along the minus strand of NZ_BOOG01000041.1, from coordinate 21,656 downwards.
GGCACGCGCATTGCCGGGGCCCTGCCGCACGCGGGGACTCTCGCTCTCACCACGTTCACGCCGCTGGTGTGGGGCTCGACCTACGCCGTCACCACGGAGTTCCTGCCGCCCGACCGTCCGCTTTTCACCGCGTTGACGAGGGCGCTGCCGGCCGGGCTGGTGCTGCTCGCCATCACCCGGACGCCGCCGCGCGGGCAGTGGATCTGGCGGGCGGCCGTGCTCGGCGCGCTGAACATCGGCGCGTTCTTCCCGATGCTGTTCCTGGCGGCGTACCGGCTGCCCGGCGGCGTCGCGGCCGTACTGGGCGCGGTGGGTCCGCTGTTCACGCTCGGCTTCGCCGCCGCGCTGCTCGCCGAACGGCCGACGCCGCGCAGGCTGCTGGCCGGCCTCGCCGGAGTGCTGGGGGTCGGCCTGGTCGTCCTGCGCGCCAACGCGGGGCTGGACACCGTCGGGGTGCTCGCCGGCCTGGCCGGGGCGGCGTCCATGGCGGCCGGTACGGTGCTCACCAAGCGCTGGGGCCGCCCCGACGGTGTCAGCGCGCTCACCCTCACCGGCTGGCAGCTCACCGCCGGCGGGCTGCTGCTCGTCCCCGTCGCACTGCTCATCGAGGGCCCACCGCCCGCCCTCACCGGCGAGAACGTTCTCGGCTACGCCTATCTCGGCATCGTCGGCACCGCCATCGCGTACTGGCTCTGGTTCCGCGGCCTCTCCCGCCTCCCCGCGACCTCGGTCGCGTTCCTCACCCTGATCAGTCCGCTGTCCGCGGCGGCCATCGGCTGGGCGGCCCTCGGCCAGGCCCTCACCCCGCTCCAACTGCTGGGCATGGCCATCGCCCTCGGCGGCACCCTGCTCGGCCAGACACCGGCGAAACCCACCGCCGTCGGACGGTCCCCATCACCCGGTTCGGGCCCTGCGCGTCAGGTTCTCGCCGATGAGAGCTGCCGGACGCGCTGACCTCGCAGGGCGGCCGTCAGTCGGGCCGATAGAGGCGTTCCGGATCGACCAGGAGGATGCGGCGGTCGTCGGCCGCGGAAGCCCGAAGCTCTTCGGTGAAACCGGACCCGCCATAACAGGCAAGGACCGTCTCCCGGGTGTCATACCCCTTCAGCGCGAGAAGATCACGTGCTCTCGCCAGGCGCTCCACGTGGTGATGACCCATCGTCTCGCCCCACTTGACCTCACCCAACGAGAGGATCCGGCGCGGCCTTCCATGATCTTCCGCGTCGAGAACGGCCACGTCGATCTCGATCTGGCAGCGGCCCGCCGGATCGTTCACCACTCCTGAGCCGACCTCTGCGGGAAAATCGCCGTACAGCGCCTCCCCGGACTCAACGGCGAAGCTCCGGCACAGCGCCTCGAAATGCGGCCCCACCACCTGGGCGAGGAACGTCTGCCGCAACGAGGACCAGGCTCTCTCCGCCCGGTGGATCTCAAGCTCCGCCCAGCGCCGCCGCATTACGGCCTGATAGAAGGTGATCAGCGGCTCCACGATGCGGTACCGGACGCGGCCCGCCCGGAAAAGGTCAGGCTCCCGAGCGATCAGAGCGCTGTCTTCCAGAACGTTGAGCGGATGAGTGATCTGGTCGGACTTACGACCGATGTAATTGGCGATGCCGCCGTTGGTGGTGTTGCCGCTCGCGATGGCGGCGAGCACCGAATGATAGAGCGCCGGGTCGCGGATGTCCGTCTCCTCCGCCAGGAGATAACGCGCCTCCCGGAAGAGCGGCTTCTGCGGATTCAGCACCGTCCTGATCACCCAGGGATCGAAGTCGGCGATCCCCTCCGGCGCGTCACCCTGGGTGAACTCATAGCGGTATGCCGGGGTTCCACCGACGATCGCATGGACGAGGACCGCCAGCCGGGGGTCGTCGATCCCCCAGAACTGCGCGGCGTCCCGATAGCGGAACGGCTGGACCACGAGTTCGAGACCGGCTCGGCCCCGCAGCGGGGCGTTCCCCGACAGGAGCCCTCCCATCACGGACATGGCCGATCCGCAGAGCACCAGGCGCGCGTCGCTCTCCCCTCCGCTGCCGCCGGGACCGAGCTCCCGCTGGATGATCGACGGTAGAGACGGCGACACCTTGGACAGGAAGGGAAACTCATCGATGACCACGGGAACCGGCCGACCGCGGAAGGCCCGGAAGAGGTAGGCGATGGCGTCGTTCCAGTCCCGGAAGGGGATGCTCACGATCTCCCGGCTGTATCGGGTGAGTGCCTCGGTGAAGAGCCGGAGGGACTCCGCCTCCGTCGCCTCGGTCGCCGCGAAGTACAGCCCGCCGGTCGCCTCCGTCAATGCCTGCAACAGGAAGCTCTTCCCCTGACGGCGTCGCCCGCTGACGACTCCGAGGCCGGCGCCTCCCGGTCCCTGCCGCACACCCGTGGCGAAAGCGACCAGCCCTTGCCACTCGCGCACCCGATCGAAGATCCGCTCCGGCTTGGTCACCATCTGCTTTACCTGCCCCACTCGTCCGGCGAATTACAGAAGTATAGTTCCGTGAACTACAGTTCCGCGGACTCCGACGATCAACGATAGGCGTAGCAGTAGTTGGACTTGCCCTTGAACCGGTGGAAGGCGTGCGGGTCGTTGAAGCGCCAACGGCAGCCCGCGTCACGTTGGCTCTGCGTCAGGTACGTGGCGGCCTTGTCCTTGTTCTTCACACAGTAGGCGCCCGGCTGGGGCGTCTCCCGATACTCCACCCACTCCCAGCCGATCGACACGCAGTATTCGGTGAAGTGCCCCGGACCGAGCTCGACCAGCCGTGTCGGCGCCGGTGACGGTCGAGGGGGCTCCGTCTGCGCCGGGGGGCGCGACGAGGTTGTCGGCTTGGGCTCGGTTGTCGGCTTCGCTGGGGGCCGATGTGTAGCCGTTGCCCGGGGTGTCGGCTTCGCCGTGGGGCGTTGCGTGGCCGTGGCGGGGGTCGTCGGCCTCGGCGCCGCCGTCGGTTTCGTGGTGGGGCGACGTGTGACCCTGACGCGGGGACTCGGCGTGACCAGGTCGGCAGGCATACCGGTCTCCAGGGCCACCGGGACCGCGGTCTCCGGGACGGCCGCACTCACCACCGGCGTCCGCACCGGGACCTCCGCGCCGACCGGCTGAGACGGCGTCACGTCGCCGCCGGGCAGCAGGGCGACGGCCAGGGCGACACCCGTGACGACCACGGCCCCCGTGGCGGACATGGCGGCGATCCACCTGGCCCGGCGTGGCACCTGGCCCACCGCGGTCCCCGGTTCGGTCATAGGACCCGTAGGCGGGCCGGAAGTCGAAACGGGGAACGGGACCGAAGTCGGAACTGAAGGCGAAGCGGCGCTGCCCACCAGCCGGTCGAGGATCTCCCGGGCCGACGGGCGACGCTGGGGATCCTTGGCGAGGCAGCCGGCGAGCAGGTCGCGAAGCGGCTGCTCGATGCCGTCAAGCCGCGGCTCCTCGTTCAGGATCCTGGTGATGACGGCGGGGATCGCGTCGTTGCCGAACGGTGGGCGGCCCGACGCCGCGAAAGCGATCGTGGACGCCCAGGCGAACACGTCCACGGCGAGGCCGAGCGGCCCCGCGGTGAGCTGCTCGGGCGCCATGTAGGCGGGTGTGCCGACGACCTGGCTGGTCGTCATGCTGTCGCCGACCAGAGCCCTGGCGATGCCGAAGTCGATGACCCTGGGGCCGTCCGGGCCGAGCAGCACGTTCTGCGGCTTGAGGTCCCGGTGGACGATCCCGGCGTCGTGCAGGGCGATCAGGGCCGTGGCCGTGGCGACGGCGAGCCGTTCGAGAGCGCTGCCCGAGCGCGGTCCCTCCGCGTTGACCACCTGGTGCAGCGAGGGCCCGGGAACATATTCACTGACGATGTACGGCCGGTTGCCCGCGATGCCGAAGTCCAGGACCTGGGCCGTACAGAAGCGGGCGACCCGCTTGGCCACCTCCAGTTCGCGGATGAAGTCGTCGCGGGCGGCCGAGTCCAGGTCGAACCGGGCGTGGAAGAGCTTGACGGCCACCGGCTTCCCGGCCTCCGTCTCGCCCAGATAGACGGCGCCCTGGCCGCCCTCCCCGATCCGTCCCCTGATCCGGTAGGGGCCGAGTTGAGTCGGATCACCTGGCTCTGGGGGATGTGGGGCAGACATCCGTTCTCCGACGGTGGGGGACGCGGTCGGCTACGACTCTAACCAGTCCAAGGTCATCCCGCGCCCTCCAATGATCTAGCGGGAGCTTTACGGCCAGTCCCGCGACTCGTGCTCAGCCCTGCCCCTAAAGCCATGCGGAACATGACAAGCGATTCGTGCGATATCCGCTGATTTCTATATCGACTGAGCGGGCAAGAGCGAGCGGACGCGCTGGGCAAACGTACGAACTCCCGCCCGATCAAGCGCATCGGCGACGTCCGAAGCTGTCATAGGTGGTCGCCTCTTGCCTGCCGCCATCCTGATGAGGACCGCAGCTACTTCGTTGGGAAACTGGGCCAGCAGCGAGCAGAGGTAAGCGTCGGGATCCGCGACGTTCACACCATATCGGCCGAGAAAGCCAGCGGGGAAGTCGCCAAGATTCCACGTGACTAACACCTGAGCGCGCCCGACTATGGCAGCGGCCATATGGTGGCAATCATCGAGATCAGGGCCCTCCATCTGATCAATCAGACACTTGTACTCTTCTTCGGGTATACGGGTATCTTCGAAAAACTCCCGGATGGCCGCACATATGCGGGACGCCGACGGCGTCGAGCGTCTCTGCTCCCGCACGATGACTCGTTCCCATTCCTCCAGCAGATGATCGGTCCAAACCATCGTGTGAACCGAGTCTTCCGTCAGGGCGAGCATCAGATCCATGAGCGAGAACGGAAACAACACGTTGGTGTCGATGAACACCCTCGCCATCAGTTGATACCCCCAGAGAAATGTCAGTAGGGCAGCTCTGCCTCCTCTGCGGCTTCAATGATCCTGCTACGGCCTTCTGCACGCCGCTCCCGTCTCGCCTGGAACTCCAAGATGTCTGTGAGCCGGACGAGACGATGACGGCTGCCAGGCAGGTGCTGAGACGGGATCTCACCTTCGTCGAGCAAGCGCACAATGAAGGGCCGTGACAGGCCGAGCAGTTGGGCGGCCTCACTCGGAGTCAGTCGGGTCTCTACTGGCAGAGCCACTATGGAGTTACCCTTCGCCAAATCCTGGGCTGCGGCTAGTACCAGGCGCACGAGCCCCTCCGGCAGCACGGTGTCTCGGCCGTCGGATCCGCGCAGCACCAACCGCGCGCATGGTGGATCGGCAGACCGGAGTTCAGCAAGCAACTCACGATCGCTGTCGATCGGCTCAACACATGTGGCACGAGCCAGGATGCCGGTGCGCGACATGACCACCTCCACAGACGGAACCACATCTGAAATAACTGTAACTCAACGGCCTGCGAAAGACACGCTCTATGAGCGCTGGAGCCCCCAAACGCCGGGAGGTGGCATTACGGCACGGTTCCCAGGGGAGCACGGTCAGGTCATGGCGATGAGGGCGTACCGTTCGTCGTCGATCTCACGACCCCACAGCGTCGGATCGGTCAGCGGCTCGACCCTCTGATCGGCCACCAACCCTTCGAGCGAGTCCACGAGCGTGGCGGCGCTCACGCCGCCCATCCAGGGCATGGACTCGGCCCCCTGGGCGTACGAGAGGCCATCCGACGGAGTGTTCCACCGACCCTCGACCAGCACGAGGCGGCCGCCCGGCCGCAGCAGCCCGATCCAGCGGCGCAGCGCGGCCTGCGGATCGGGCAGCGTCCACAGCAGGTGCCGGGCCAGAACCACATCGAACCGTCGCTCTCCCACCGGCGGATCTCCCGCATCACCAACCATCACCTCGGCACAGACTCCGGTTCCGGTCAGCTTGGTTCGGGCCTGCTCGACCATCCTCCGCGAGAGATCGACTCCCACCGGCCGGTGCCCCTGCTCGGCCAGAAGAAGGCTCAGCGATCCGGTCCCGCAGCCCAGATCCAGCACGTTTGACGGGCTGTCGGGCAACCACGCCCGCAGCCGCTCTGCCCAGGCAGCCCGCACCGAGGCGTCCCTGAGCCCGTGATCGGTTTCCTCGTCGAAGCGCCCGGCCTCGGCGTCCCAGTATTCGGCGATGGAAGGAGTCGATGTCATGACCGCATCATCACAACCGCCACCGACAATCCGGCAGGACGTACTCGATGCGGATCGCCGCGATTCGACCCTCCAGTGACCTGAGCACCTTCACTTCGAAACGTATTCCGAAGTACATACACCGTCGCGTGGAGCGCCCAGCGCTGCCGTCAACCGGTGGGGTTGACTGTGTCGCCGCGGGTCAGGCCGGTTCCGTCGGGGGCGTCGGCGGGGTCGGCGCCGACTTGGACGATCTTGTTGTCCCGGTCGACGAAGACCACGCTCGGCTTGAGGGAGCCCAGCTCCTCCTCGGCCACCAGCGCGTACGCGATGATGATCACGAGGTCGCCCACGCCGACGAGCCGGGCCGCGGCGCCGTTGATCCCGATCACCCCGGAACCCGCCGGACCCTCGATGACGTACGTCGACAGGCGGTTGCCGTTGTCTATGTCGACGATGTCGACCTTCTCGCCCGCCACGAGATCGGCCGCGGCCATGAGGTCAGCGCTGATGGTGACTGATCCGACGTAGTGCAGGTCGGCCTGGGTGACGGTGGCACGGTGGATCTTCGACTTCATCAGTGTGCGGAACATGGACTCTCGCAGGCTCGGAGGACGATGCGCCGTCGATGATATGCGGCCGTCGGACCCGCGACGCGGTCGCCCGTCGCCGTGGCGTCAGGCCGCCGAGGCGGTAGCCGTACAGGAGGAGCAACGGCCACGTCAGCGCGGTGACCAGCCACCGGTGGGTGGCCGGCAGCTTCACCGGACGGTCACGGAACCCGATCCGGCCGACGCCGAACCGCAGCGGATTGCCTGCGACGGTGTGCGCGACGCCGATCCGCGCCTGCCGATCGCCGAGGAACGCGAAGGACTCCGTCGCGTGCGGCAGGCCGAGCCGGGTGGTCAACGCGTCCAGCGTCTCCGCCGGCCGGGCCAGCAGGTCCTCGTAGCGGACGCGGACGACGTCCACGCCCTTGCCCCGGAGGAACTCGAAGGCGAGGTTCTGCACGAACCAGTCGACGGCCGTCCTGACCGGCGTCCACCGGGCCTCCGGCCGGGTCGTCGGCCGACCGTCCTCCGGCAGGCGCGGCTTCCTGTGCCGCGCCTTTCCGCGCCTGGAAGCAGCCACCGCCCGCGGGTCGCGCACCAGATGGACGATCCGCAGATCCATGATCGCGGATAGACAGTACGCCAGGGAGGCGTGCCTGCTCGAGTCCACGACGGTGTGGGCGTCGGCGATCTCGGCGGCCGCGGCGTAGATCCGGGTGTACGAGCGGACGTACTCGACCAACTCCGCCTCTCGCGACACGAACCCGAGGGCGTACGCCGGGATGCGGCGGGTACGGTCGACCCGCACACACAGCCGCCTCAGCCATCCGATCTGGCTCTCCCGCCACTGGCCGAAGCCTCGGGCGCCCACCTTCCGCCAGAACGGGCAATGCTCGAACGGCTGCCCGCAACCACAGGGTTCGCCCGCCTGTACGCCGTGCCGCCACAGGTGGGCGACCTCTCCGAGCGGCGCGACCCCGGGCAGCTCACCGAGCAGGCGTTCCAGCAGCATGCTGCCGCTACGCCCGAGCCCCCCTATGAAGATCACCGGATCGGCCTCGGCCACTGGTCCTCCACGTTATCGATACGAAACGCGATGAACCTAACGCGGGGTGTTACCGCCGGATCGGGGATGCTCCGATGATCTACTCGGCTCTGGGGATCTCCGTACCCAGACGTCGCACGTGTAATTTCAGGTTTGTCATTCGAGACGTGAACATGGGGGTGGGCGGGTGCTCCGGCGTTCCCGCCCGTCCCCCTTCGAGAACCTCAGTGCGAGTCGATGATCATTCCGGCGCCGACCGTGCCGTTGGTGGCCTCGTCGATCAGGATGAACCCGCCGGTGAGGCGGTTGCGCGCGTACTCGTCCACGAAAAGCGGCTGGGTCGTGCGCAGCGACACCCGGCCGATCTCGTTGAGGCCGAGCGAGGTCGCCGTCTCGTCCCGGTGCAGGGTGTTGACGTCGAGCCGGTAGTGCAGGTCCCTGACCAGGGCCCGGGCCGTACGCGTGGTGTGCTTGATCACGAGCTTGGTCCGGGGCTGCAGCTTGAGGCCGTCGGCCATCCAGCAGATCATCGCCTCGATCTCCTGGGCGGCCTTCGGCTGGTTGTTCGGCCGGCAGATCATGTCGCCGCGCGAGATGTCGATGTCGTCGTCCAGCCGGAGCGTGACCGACATGGGGGAGAACGCCTCCTCCACCCGGCCCTCGAACGTGTCGATCGCCTTGATCGTGGTGGTGAGCCCCGAGGGCAGGTGCATGACCTCGTCGCCGGCCTTGAGCACCCCCCCGGCGACCTGCCCGGCGTACCCGCGGTAGTCGTGCAGTTCCTGGCTGGTGGCGCTGTGCGGCCGGATGACGTACTGCACCGGGAACCGTACGTCGACCAGGTTGCGGTCGGAGGCGATGTGCACGTTCTCCAGGTGGTGGAGCAGCGAGGAGCCGCCGTACCACGGCATGTTCTCCGAACGGGCGACCACGTTGTCGCCGTGCAGCGCGGAGATCGGAACGAACGTGAGGTCCGTCGCGTTCAGCTTCGACGCGAACGCGGTGAACTCCTCACGGATCTCCTCGAACCGCTCCTCGGAGTAGTCGACCAGGTCCATCTTGTTCACCGCGAGCACGAGGTGCGGCACCCGCAGCAGCGTCGCGAGGAACGCGTGCCGCCGCGACTGCTCCAGCACGCCCTTGCGCGCGTCGATCAGGATGATCGCCAGGTCGGCCGTCGAGGCGCCGGTCACCATGTTCCGGGTGTACTGGATATGACCCGGGGTGTCGGCGATGATGAACTTCCGCCTGGGGGTGGCGAAGTAGCGGTAGGCGACGTCGATCGTGATGCCCTGCTCCCGCTCGGCACGCAGGCCGTCGGTCAGCAAGGACAGATCGGTGTATTCGGTGCCGCGGTCGCGCGAGGTGCGCTCCACGGCCTCCAACTGGTCCTCGAAGATCGCCTTGGAGTCGAAGAGCAGCCGTCCGATCAGCGTGGACTTGCCGTCGTCGACACTTCCCGCCGTCGCGAAACGAAGGATGTCCATTACTCTCCCGCTACTCCAGCTTTGGCGAAGGTCGTACGGCTCGCACCCGGAAGATCACCCGCGCGTGCGAAAGCGCCGCGGGCCATGGGAAGGCGCATCAGAAGTAGCCTTCCTTCTTGCGGTCTTCCATCGCGGCCTCGGAGGCCCGGTCGTCGGCCCGGGTGGCGCCGCGCTCGGTGATCCGGGTGGCGGCGATCTCGTCGATGATCTGGTCCACCGTCGTGGCGGTGGACTCCACGGCTCCGGTGCAGGTCATGTCGCCCACCGTGCGATAGCGGACCATGGCCTCGAAGACGGGCTCGTCGTCGCCCCGCTGGACCACGGTCGCGTCGGCGAGCAGCATGCCGTCGCGCTCGAAGACCTTCCGGGTGTGCGCGTAGTAGATCGACGGGATCTCCACGCCCTCCCGCCGGATGTAGTGCCACACGTCCAGCTCGGTCCAGTTGGACAGCGGGAACACCCTGATGTGCTCACCCGTGCGGATCCGGGTGTTGTAGAGGTTCCACAGCTCGGGCCGCTGGTTCTTGGGGTCCCACTGGCCGAACTCGTCGCGGAAGGAGAACACCCGCTCCTTGGCCCGGGCCTTCTCCTCGTCGCGCCTGCCGCCGCCGAACACCGCGTCGAACCGGTTGTCCTCGATCCCGTCGAGCAGCGTGGTGGTCTGCAGCCGGTTGCGGGAGGCCCGCCGCCCGGTCTGCTCGACCACCCGGCCCGTGTCGATGGACGCCTGGACCGAGGCGACGACGAGCCGCACGCCCAGCTCGGCCACCCGCCGGTCCCTGAACTCGATCACTTCGGGGAAGTTGTGGCCGGTGTCCACATGCATGAGGGGGAACGGAATGGGGGCGGGCCAGAACGCCTTCTCCGCGACCCGCAGCATCACGATCGAGTCCTTGCCGCCCGAGAAGAGCAGACACGGCCGTTCGAACTCCGCCGCGACCTCACGCATGATGTGGATCGCCTCGGCTTCGAGCACGTCGAGCTGCGACGTCGTGTAGTCACGCTGAAGCATTGGGCTTCCTTAGGGGAGACTGCAGGTCACGGATTCCGGCGAGCAGGGTTGTCGCCAGATCCGGTAGGGAGACCAGGATATCCGGGAGCCACGGGTCTGCCCGGTTGTAGGTCAGCGTTGCGCCATCGATCCTGCTCGCGTGGGCTCCCGCCGCGAGCGCCACCGCCACCGGAGCCGCCGAGTCCCACTCGTACTGCCCGCCGGCGTGGACGTACGCCTCGGCCTCGCCGCTCAGCACTGCGGCGATCTTGCCTCCGGCGGATCCGATCGGTACGAGCTCCGCGCCCACCTGATCGGCCAGCTCCGGGAGAAACTCGGCAGGACGGCTGCGGCTGACCGCGATGCGGAACCGTCCCGCCGGCTCCGGCAGGACGGGTGGTTTCGCCGTCGTGAGCGTACGGCCCTGAGCCGGGAGCGCGACGGCGCCCGCTGCCAGCCTCCCGTCCTCCCACAGGGCGACGTGCACGGCCCAGTCGGACCGGCCGGCCTCGCCGAACTCGCGGGTGCCGTCGAGAGGATCGACGATCCACACCCGCCGGGCGGACAGCCGCCGGGGATCGGCCCGCTCCTCGCGGGTCGCCTCCTCCGACAGCACCGCGTCGCCGGGCCGCAGACGCGCCAGGGCCTCGGTGAGGAAGACGTGCGCGGCGCGATCGCCGGCGTCCCGCAGGGCCCGCTGATCCTCGAACCCGTGACGGGCGCGGAGCTCGAGGAGCCGCTCCCCCGCCTCGGTGGCCAGGTCACCGGCGAGGGAATGGTCGTCCCGGATCGTCATCAGCTACGCTCCCGCCCGGCGGGCCACCGTGGACCATGTCTTCCACAGGATCCGCAGATCCAACATCACAGACCAGTTCTCGACATAACGCAGGTCCAACCGTACCGATTCCTCCCACGACAGGTCGGCGCCGCCGTCAACCTGCCACGGCCCGGTCATCCCCGGCCGGACCACCAGCCGCCCGCGCGCGTGGTCACCGTACCGCTCGACCTCCTCCGGCGGCATGGGGCGCGGGCCGACCAGGGACATGTCACCGCGCAGCACGTTGATCAGTTGGGGGAGCTCGTCGAGCGAACGCCGTCTCAGCCGGACGCCGAGCGGCGTCACCCTCGGATCCCGCCCGATCTTGAGAAGTGGGCCGTGCCGGTCGCTGACGAGGTCTCCGAGGAGCTCGACCCTCCGGTCCTGCGCGCCCTGCCGCGTCGTACGGAATCTCAGGAGCGTGAACTCCGCGCCGTCTCTGCCGATCCGCCGCCGGCCGACCAGCGCCGGCCCGCGACTGGTGAGCCGTACGGCCACGGCGATCGCGACCATGACCGGACCCAGGAAGATCAGCGCGACGGCGGCGACCATCCGGTCGAAGCAGGCCTTGCCGAGGCGTCGCGCACGCGTCGGCCCGGATGGTGAAGCCCCGGCCGGTCGAACCTCGGATGGCCGCATGGAGGGCGGCGGCCCGCCGGTGAACGACTCACTGCCGGTGCTCGCCGGGGGCATCTCACCGTCCAGCACGCGTGCCTCCAGGCTGCTGATCGCAACTCGACTACCAAGGGTGATTATAGAAACACCCAAGGTCGTCATTGCGGATGACAGCTCCGGCGTGTATTCAGCCGCTCATTCAGCGGACGGTTCTGTCCGGCGGGTGCGGCTTCAGCGCGGCGGCTTCGCCGGGTTGAGGTCCGCCGCGTGGAACTTGTTCTGGGTGGCCTCGACACCGGCGGTGAGCAGCGACTCCGCCATGTCGGCCGTGCGGTCGACCAGGAACGGCAGATCCTTGCGCTCCACCGTGGCGAAGTCCCGCAGCACGAAGGTCGCCGGGTCCATCCGCCCGGGAGGCCGTCCGATGCCGAAGCGGATCCGCAGGTAGTCGCGGGTGCCCAGGGTCTTGGTGATCGACTTCAGCCCGTTGTGGCCGTTGTCGCCGCCGCCCGCCTTCGTGCGCAACGCGCCGTACGGAATGTCCAGCTCGTCGTGCACCACGATCACGCTGTCCGGCGCGACCTTGAAGAAGTCGGCGAGCGCCTTGACCGGGCCGCCGGAGAGGTTCATGAACGACAGCGGCTTCACCAGGACGACCGGCGTGCCCGCCAGCCTGCCCTCGACGATCTCCGCTCGCGACCGGTGCGCCTTGAACCGCCCGCCGACCCGGGAGGCGAGCTCGTCCAGCACCATGAAACCCACGTTGTGCCGGTTTCCGGCGTACTCCGGCCCCGGATTGCCCAGGCCGACGATCAACCACCGCCGTTCGGCGACTCCATTGCCGCGGGAAAACATCGCCGTCTCCTCAGACAGGTGTGGTCATCACAACAGAGAAGTCCTCCACAGGCGATCCCGTGGAGGACTCTCTCACTCGACCGTCATGGCGGCGGTCGATTCGTACGTTGCTCGGCCGTTACTCGGCGGCCGCGGCCTCGCCCTCGGCGGCCTCCGGCAGGGCGGCGGCCGGCGCGGCGATCACGTGCAGCACCAGCGCCTCGGGGTCGTCGACCAGCGTGGCGCCCTGCGGCAGCGTGATGTCGCCCGCGTTGACGACGAAGCCGACGTCCTTGCCGGCGACGTCCACCTCGACACCGGTCGGGATGTCGGTCGCCTCGGCCTCGACGGCGAGCGTGACGAGCTGCTGGTCGACGATCGCACTGCCGATCGGGTCGCCCGTGACCGTGACCGGGATCTCGACGGTGACCTTCTCGCCCCGCTTGACCAGGAGCAGGTCGATGTGCTCGAGGAAGCCCTTGATCGGGTCGCGCTGGACGCCCTTGGGCAGCGCGATCTCGTCGACGCCCTCGCCCTGGAGGTGGATCAGCACGTTCGGCGTGCGCAGCGCGAGCAGCAGCTCGTGACCCGGCAGGGTCAGGTGCCGCGGCTCGGTGCCGTGGCCGTACAGCACAGCGGGAACCTTGTGGGCGCGACGGATCTTGCGCGCGGCGCCCTTGCCGAACTCGTTGCGCGGTTCGACGGAAATGACGACGTCAGCCACAGCACATCTCCTAGGGATGAACTCGACGGATGGATGAGCGCTCCCCCTCACCCGCCCTAGCGGAAGGCGTTACGAGCGCAACCCCACTACCTTACCGCGGCCGCGCCGGTCAGCTGTCGCCCTCGAACAGGCTGGTGACCGAGCCGTCGGTGAACACCTGCTCGATGGCTCGGGCGATCAGCGGTGCGATCGACAGGACCGTGAGGCTGTCGAACCTCTTCTCCTCGGGGATCGGCAGCGTGTTGGTGACGACCACCTCGGAGATCCGCGAATTCTTCAGACGGTCCACGGCGGGGTCGGAGAACACCGCGTGCGTCGCCGCGGCGATCACATCGGTCGCGCCGTGCTCATAGAGCGCGTCCGCCGCCTTGCAGATCGAGCCACCGGTGTCGATCATGTCGTCGATCAGCACGCAGGTCCGGCCCCGGACCTTGCCGACCACCTCGTGCACCTTCACCTGGTTGGCCACGTCGAGGTCGCGTCGCTTGTGGATGAACGCCACCGGGGTGCCCAGCGTGTCGGACCAGCGCTCGGCCAGCCGCACGCGGCCGGTGTCGGGCGAGACGATCGTCGTGGTCGCCGGGTCGAGCTTGCCCTGGAGATATTTGAGCAGCACCGGAAGGGCGAAAAGGTGGTCGACCGGACCGTCGAAGAACCCCTGGATCTGGGAGGTGTGCAGGTCGATCGACATCAGCCGGTCGGCGCCCGCCTCCTTGAAAAGGTCCGCGATCAGGCGGGCCGTGATCGGCTCACGGCCGCGGCCCTTCTTGTCCTGCCGCGCGTAGCCGTAGAACGGCATGATCACAGTGATCCGCTTGGCCGACGCCCGTTTGAGGGCGTCCACCATGATCAACTGTTCCATGATCCACTGGTTGATCGGCGCCGTGTGGCTCTGCAACACGAACGCGTCGCATCCGCGAACCGACTCCAGATAGCGGACGTAGATCTCGCCGTTGGCGAAATCCCGCAACGCGGTGGGCGTGATCTCGATATCGAGATTGTTCGCGATCTCCTCGGCCAACTCCGGGTACGCACGGCCGGAGAAGAACATCAGGTTCCGCTCTCCCGTGGTCTTCTTGCCGCTCATGCCGTGCTCCTCACCTTTCGACCCTGCCTCCATGGCCGGCCGCATGCCTGGTCACATGCCCGGTCCCGCTGGTAGTTCACGGTGTCCTCCCGCCCCCGGGTTCGGAGGCTGCGCGCTCGGGTCCGCGCATCGATCTTTCGTTCTCTTCTTCGCTTTTCCCGCTTACGTACGGCACCCGCGGCCGACCGGCCGAGCCACCGTACGGGTCTCCTGTGCCAGGGCGTGTTTCCCCTACTCGGCCGTGCCCTCCACGTCCTCGGCGGCGATCGCGTCATTCTCGGCGGCCGCACTTTCGGCGGCCGCGTTTTCGGCGGCGATGGCACGCTGGGCGGCCGCCGCGGAGGCGGTGCCGGCCCGCCGGCTGGCCACCCACCCTTCAATATTGCGCTGCCGGCCGCGTGCCACCGCCATCGCCCCTGGCGGGACATTCGCGGTGATCACCGAACCGGCCGCGGTGTAGGCGCCGTCGCCGATCGTCACGGGCGCGATGAGCATGTTGTCGCTGCCCACCCGCACGTGATCGCCCACCACGGTGTGATGCTTGGCGATGCCGTCGTAGTTCACGAAGACGCAGGCCGCCCCGATGTTGGAACCGGTGCCGATGGTGGCGTCCCCGACATAGGTCAGGTGCGGGACCTTCGATCCGTCGCCGATCGTCGCGTTCTTGGTCTCGACATATGTGCCGATCTTGCCCTTGCGGCCGAGCACGGTGCCCGGGCGAAGGTAGGCGAAGGGTCCGACGGACGACTCCGGCCCGATCTCGGCGCTCTCGCAGACCGCGTTGCGCACCACCGCGTCGGCCCCGACGACGGTGTCGGTGAGCGTGCAGTCCGGGCCGACCTGGGCGCCGGACGCGACCCTCGTCACGCCCCTGAGGTGCGTGCCGGGATGGATCACCGCGTCGGGCTCGATCGTCACGTCCGCGTCGATCCAGGTGGCGGCGGGGTCGACGATGGTCACCCCGGCCAGCATGTGCGCTCGCAGGATGCGCTCGCCGAGCACGCGACGGGCGAAGGCGAGCTGCACACGGTCGTTGACGCCCTCGACCTCGACGTGGTCCGCCGCGATGTGGGCGCCGACCCGGTGCCCGTCCTCCCTCAGGATGGACAGCACGTCGGTGAGGTACTCCTCGCCCTGGGCGTTGGCGGCCCCGACGCGGCGGACGGCGTCCGCCAGCAGCGCTCCGTCGAACGCGTAGACGCCGGAGTTCATCTCCCGGATCACCCGCTGCTCCGGAGTGGCGTCCCGGTCCTCGACGATCTCGAGTACGGCGCCGCCCGCGTCGCGGATGATCCGGCCGTATCCGGTCGGATCGGGCACCTCGGCGGTGAGGACCGTGACCGCGTTGCCCTCACTGCCATGCCGGTCGAGCAGGGCGGCGAGCGTCTCGGTACGCAGCAGCGGCGTGTCGCCGTACGTCACGAGGACGGTCCCGGTGATCGGGCCCACCGCTTCCAGGACGGTCCGTACGGCATGGCCGGTGCCGTTCTGTTTCTCCTGGACGACCGGCAGCGCGTCCGGCGACGTGGCCGCCAGATGGGCCGTCACCTGCTGCCTGGCATGGCCGACGACCACGATCAGCCGTTGCGGGGCGAGCCCGCGTGAGGCTGCGAGCATGTGGTCCACGAGCGCGCGACCACAGATCTCGTGGAGGACCTTGGGGGTTTTCGACTTCATCCGCGTGCCCTCGCCCGCTGCGAGGACGATGACGGCGGCCGGACCCGGCACACTCACGGACTGAGCTCCCTCGGCATCGCGGCTGACACGAGTCGAAGCGCCTCCCGCGCACCCGTTCGGGGCGTCACACGGTCATCCGCCCGACAAGGTCAGAGCTTACCTTCCGCCCTCCCGGACCCGATCCAGACCCTACCCCTGAAACTTCGCCAAACGAGCAGCTCCGGCGTCAGGACTCGAACCTGAACAACGGACACCAAAAGACCGCGGGCTGCCAATTACCCCACGCCGGAAAGATCAAAACTACGAGCTCACCTATATGATCGTCGCCTTGACCCCCTCCACCTTACCGGCAAACGCTCCAGTCTCGCGATGATCGGTGCACGTGGCGTCCAGTCTACGAAGGTGCGGAGACCGGAGCCTCGATTTCGTGCACCACGCCCCTCACCCATCCCTCGATCTTCCGATACAGCCACATCGATCGACGCACGTCTATCCGCAGGCAGCCACGGTAGCCGTCACCCACGTTACGCCGAACGGTCTTGGGGTTGTGGCGCTTCAGACTCGGCTCTTTGAACAGCTCGGCGGACGCGCCCGTGATCTCCCGCCAGTACTCCTGCGCGGCGACCACGTCAGCACTCTCATGGATCATGAGGCGAAAAATGAGATCCCCGCGATCGACACCGGCCACGTCGAGGAACCGCAGAAAGAGCTTGATCAAGCCGGCGTCGCTGTTGACGAATGTCAAGCGATCGTAACGGTGGTGCGGCTTGTTCTTCGCCCCCTCGCACCAGTAGGCGATCGCACCGAGCATCAGGATCTCCCGGTCGGTCAACAAGCCGATCTCATCCGCGGCGGCGTCACTTATGGCACCGCGAGCGGCCTCGCGAGTGCGGCGCTCCTGGTCCCAGTAACGGCGTCGCCCCTCGTCGTTCCGCTTACGGAACTCCTCATAGCTGAGCCGCCCCTCCCGAGGAAGATCCCTGACCCACAGGGAGATCGAGGACTTGGACACTCCGAGTTCCGCACCGATCTCCCGATAGGTCCACCCCTGGGCACGCAGCTCGCGAGCGCGCTGCCGCAAGTCGTCCTTGGCTCGCGGCCGGAGCAGCGACTCCGGCGGGACGGTGCCCTTCAAGAGTTCGTCGAGGGTTCCGTTGCTGCGGATGCCGAGGGTCTCTTTGATCTGCATGCGGGACTTGCCGGCCGCGCGGAGGGCCGCCGCCTCCGCGCGGAGGGCTTCGAACCTGTCGGCCCGCTGGGAGGTCCTGGACATGCTCGAACTCTAATTCGGGTCACTGACAGTTTCCGGCTGATTACCGAGGTCGGGAGGCGGCGGGGCGGCCCCGCACAGGCCGCCGGGAGGATAAGGGGCCGCTTTAGCAGATGGGGTGACCGTGATGCAAGACACGGAGTCACCACCAGATCCAGGCGGGAGCGTCACCTTCCCGACATTCGCCCTTGGCTCTCCGTAACTTACGATGGCGTAGGTTACGGTTGCGTAGCCACGACATGCGTCGCGACAAACCGTGAGGTAGTAGCCCATGACCGTTCTGACCGAACGCCCAGGACCACAGCCGAAGCCGGAATTCGAGCCGGAGAAGAAGACGAAAGCCGAGCTGATCATTTTCGGCGTCGTCGTCGGGGCCCCCATCCTCGCGGTGATCGCCGCCGTGCCGTTCGCCTGGGGCTGGGGCCTGGGCTGGACCGATGTGGCGATCGCCCTCACGTTCTACGTCATCTCCGGGCTGGGCGTCACGGTCGGATTCCACCGCTACTTCACGCACAGCTCGTTCAAGGCGAAGCGGCCCATGAAGCTCGTCCTGGGCATCGCCGGCAGCCTCTCGCTCGAGATGTCCGTGCTCGACTGGGTCGCCACCCACCGCAAGCACCACAAGTTCTCCGACAAGGACGGCGACCCGCACTCCCCGTGGCGCTTCGGCCCGGGCTTCAAATCGCTGTGCAAGGGCCTGCTGTACGCGCACTGCGGCTGGCTGTTCGAGTCCGAGCGCACCAACCGGGCGAAGTACGCGCCGGACCTGATGAAGGACCCGGACGTGATGAAGCTGCACAGGTGGTTCCCGAAGCTGGCGATCACCTCTCTCGTGCTTCCCGCCCTGCTGGGCGGGCTGTTGACCTGGTCCTGGCAGGGCATGGTCACCGCGTTCTTCTGGGGCACGGTGATCCGGATCGGGCTGCTGCACCACGTCACCTGGTCGATCAACTCGATCTGCCACGTCTTCGGCGAGGAGACGTTCGAGGTGCGCGACAAGTCGCGCAACGTGTGGTGGCTGGCGATCCCGTCGTTCGGCGAGTCCTGGCACAACCTGCACCACTCCGACCCGACCTGCGCTCGCCACGGCGTGCTCAAGGGCCAGATCGACCTGAGCGCCGGCCTGATCCGCTGGTTCGAGAAGGCCGGCTGGGTGCACGACGTGCGCTGGCCGAGCCCGGAGCGTCTGGCGGCGAAACGGCTCAACTGACCAACGGCCGACCTCGGCATCGCAGGGGGGAGCGGAGCGTAATGCGGCTGCGGCTCCCCTACGGCGACCCGCCGCCCGGTCCGGGCCAGGAGGACCCGCCATTATGGAAACCGTGAGTCAGTCCTCGCGAAAACGCATGACCGGCGCGGAGCGACGCGAGCAGTTGATCCAGATCGGCCGGACCCTGTTCGCGGAGAAGGGTTTCGACGGCACCTCGGTCGAGGAGATCGCGGCCAGCGCCAAGGTCTCCAAGCCCGTCGTCTACGAGCACTTCGGCGGCAAGGAAGGCATCTACGCGGTGGTCATCGACCGCGAGATGCAGCGGCTGCTCAGCCTGGTCACCCAGGCCCTGTCCGCGTCGCACGCGCTGGTGAAGCTGGAGCGCGCCGCGCTCGCCCTGCTGCAGTACATCGAGGAGAGCAGTGAGGGGTTCCGCATCCTGGTGCGCGACTCGCACGCCGCCTCCGGGACCGGCACCTTCGCGAGCCTGATCAGTGACATCGCGAGCCAGGTCGAAGACGTGCTGGCCGACGAGTTCAAGGAGCGCGGCTACGATCCCGATCTCGCTCCGATGTATGCCCAGATGCTCGTGGGCATGACCGCGCTGACGGGCCAGTGGTGGCTCGACGTGCGCAAGCCGCGCCGGGAGGATGTCGCGGCCCACCTGGTCAACCTCTCCTGGCACGGCCTCACCGGTCTCGATCCCGCTCCCGCCCTCACCCCCGGGTCGCGTGGCCTCGTGCTCGCTCCCATGCCGGAGGTGCGTACGGCCCGGCCGAACGAACGGGAATCCAAGGAGCTGGAGAAGGCCCGGGAGCGGAAGCTCAAGAAGCAGGAGAAGCTCCGCCGCGAGCAGGAGAA
This sequence comes from Sphaerimonospora thailandensis, assembly GCF_016863115.1. Taxonomy (GTDB): domain Bacteria; phylum Actinomycetota; class Actinomycetes; order Streptosporangiales; family Streptosporangiaceae; genus Sphaerimonospora; species Sphaerimonospora cavernae. The sequence goes on along the minus strand of NZ_BOOG01000041.1, from coordinate 2,398 downwards.
GCAGCGCGAGCGCGAGCTCAAGGGGCAGCAGAAGGCCCTGCGCGAGCAGGAGAAGCAGCGTGAACGCGAGCAGCGGGAGCTGGCCAGGCAGCGCGAGCGCGAAACCCGCTAGACCCCGCTAGACCCTGCCGGACCCCGCGCGACGACGAAGATCCGCCGGAACGGAAACGGCGTGCCGTACGGCCGCCGCGGATAGGCGGCGCCCAGGACGCGGGCGCAGTCGGCGAGGAAGCCGGCGTGACGCCCGGGCGGCAGACGATCGAGCATCGGCCGCAGCGCCGTACCCTTCACCCAGTTCAGCACGGCGTCATCCCCCGGCAGCACGTGGACGTACGTCGTCTCCCAGGCGTCCACCTCGCAGCCGAGCCCGGCGAGCAGGTCCAGGTATTCGCCAGGCTCGCCCACCGGTGATGTCCTCGAGATGTCGCTCAGCTCCTCCCGCCACGCGGCCGTACGGCACAGCTCGCGGATGACCCGGTGGCTCGGCGCGTCGAAGTTGCCGGGCACCTGGAAGGCGAGCGTGCCGTCCTCGGCCAGCTGTCCGACCCAGCGGGCCAGCAGGTCACGGTGCTCGGGGATCCACTGCAGGACCGCGTTCGAGACGATCACATCCACCGGCCGGGCGGGCCACCAGTCACGGACGTCCGCCACCTCGAACGTCGGTCCGGTCGACGCCTTGCCGCTCGTCGCCTTGCCGCTCGTCGCCTTGCCGATCATCGACTGGGACGAGTCGACGCCGTGGATCTCGGCCTCGGGCCAGCGGCGGCACAAAGTAGTGGTGAGCTCGCCGGTCCCGCAGCCGAGGTCGACTACACATGCGGGTTTGTCGGCGTTCACCCGACTGAGGAGTTCGAAGAACGGCCGGGCCCGCTCGTCCGCGTAGCACCCGTAGACCTCCGGGTCCCAGATATCGCTGGTCGTCATGGATGTCCTCCCTGATATCTTGACGTCAAGATATCAGGTATTTCCCGGGATATCTCGATGTCAAGACAGCTAGAATCGGGCGCATGAGCTTTCCGAGGCCCGCCGAGGACGAGGTCGACCGGCTGGTCGCGGCATGGCGGCAGGAGCGTCCCGATCTGGACGTCTCCCCGCTCGAAGTGCTGAGCCGGGTGTCCCGGCTGAGCCGGCATCTCGAACGCGAGCGCCGGGCCGCCTTCTCCGCGCACGACATGGAGTCATGGGAGTTCGACGTGCTGACGGCGCTGCGCCGCGCGGGCAAGCCGTACGAGCTCAGCCCCGGGGCGCTGCTGCGGGCCACGCTCGTCACCTCCGGGACGATGACGAACCGCATCGACCGACTGGCCGCCGCCGGTCTGGTCACCCGGAATCCCGACCCGGAAGATCGGCGGGGTGTGCTGGTGCGGCTGACCGCGGCCGGTCTCGCCCGGGTCGACGCCGCCTTCACCGACCTGCTGCGCCGGGAGCGCGAACTCCTGGCCGGTCTCGGACAGCATGAGCGGCAGGCCCTCGCGGGGCTGCTGCGTACGCTGCTCGTCCCCTTCGACGCCTCCGCCGAGAACGCGGGAGCCCACCACCCGCCCATGGGCCGCGCCTGACGCTCCCCTCGGGGCTTCCTCGGGGTCTCCTCCGGGCGACAGGCGGGACTTGAGGGAGTGGGTCCCTAATCGGACGTACTGACCGGGTCTGTCCGTGCCGCCTTTTCTGTGTGATTTAGCTCACATTGAGGGCGGGGGGGCCGCATCACGCTGCGTGAGGTGCTGTCCGCCGCCATCCCCGTGATCAGGAAAGACACGAGGAGGTCTCGCGAACGGCAGAAGGAACACCGGGTATGTCAGTTTCGGTCACCCTAAAAGTCGATCGATAAAGATGCGCCCACTCCTTGGTCTTTGGGTTAGCGTTTTGAGCATTCCTTTACTGACGAATGGGGCGAAAGTGACGCTCCACGACAGACCAGGGAGAAAGTAATGAAGCGGACTCTCGCTCTCGGCGGAGCTGTGGCCGGCATGCTGGCCACCGCCGCCATCGCGGCGCCGGCTCACGCCGCCGACGCGCCTCCGGCAGTCAACCTGGCGAAGACCAACTTCGCCGCCCAGCAGGTTGTGCAGTACTGGATCGCCGAGGCCAAGGCCAACCTCATCAACGCGACGCCGTACGCCGTGGAGACGACGCTCTCCACCAGGGGCGTCAAACACGGCGCGGTGACCAGCGCCAGCGACAAGCCCGGCACCGTCGGGTCCAGCGGCGACCAGAAGGCGGCCACCGCCAAGACGAAGAACGTCAACCTGCCCCGGACCGTGGGCAAGGTGTTCTTCACCGGTGGCGACGGCAGGCCGCACTGGTGCTCGGCCACCTCGGTTCAGGGGTACTACAAGAACCTGGTGGCGACCGCGGGTCACTGCGTCTACGACACCGCCAAGAACAAGGAGACGCTGGG
>NZ_BOOG01000040.1 GCF_016863115.1 Sphaerimonospora thailandensis | reverse complement strand
CCGGCGCGGCCCGTCCTATAGGGACGGGCCGCGCCGGTTCCTTTCTCAAAGTGATCCGAATATCCGAATGTCGATCGGAATACGTCCAGAAGCGTGCAGGTACATCCCGAAACGTCCTGTAGCGTCCCGAAACGTCTAGAAGGACGGGATCTAAGCTGCTTCCACGAGGCCCAGCCGCGCGCGCAGACGTTCGCGTACGGCGGGCCATTCATGGCTCAGGATCGAGTAGTACGCCGTATCTCGGACCGTGTTGTCGGCGCCTCGGCTGTCCGCTCGTCGCACACCGTCCAGGTGTGCGCCGAGGGCCTCGATGGCGGCCCGGGATCGCATGTTGCGTACATCTGCCTTGAGGGTGATCCGGTGAACCTGCCAGGTCTCGAAGGCGAGGGAGAGCATCAGGAACTTGCTCTCCCGGTTGACCCCGGTTCCCTGAGCCGACTTGGCCAGCCAGGTGTAACCGATGTCCGCCACGGACGGGACCTCACCCACCACGCCTTTCGTCCCCGGTGGCCAGGGCATGGGGCCCTGCCAGTACTCCAGGTGCATCAGACGGGTGGCACCGACCACGCGGTCGGTGTGCAGCCACCGGATGGCGAAGGGCAGCGTACGGCCCTCCGCCTGCTCAGCCATGGCGGCCTCCACGTAGGAGGCCATCTCTTCCCGGCATGCGGGAACGCGAGTGAAGGTGTAACTGGAACGGTCTTCACTCGACGCGGCGACGAGATCGTCCAGTGCCGCGAGGCTGAGCGGTTCCAGGCGCACGGAGCGCCCGGACAGGGTGACAAAAGCGGGCATGAGCAAATGATGAGGCCTGCGAAACCGCGCTGGGTACGCTGACAGGAGACAACTTGTGGGAGTCCGGATCAACGCCAGGTAACGGGCGTAAAATCGCAGCTCAGAGGCCATGCGGAGCGGTGTTCTCCGGTGGGACCCAAGGTAAAGATTCAGCCAAAGATCCGCAGCGCCGTCAGTGCCTCCTCGAGGTGCCGCAGAGAGGCCGCGATCCAGGGCAACTCGAGCGGATCCTCCGCGTGGAGCGCCGCCGTGCGCTGTTCGTCGGACTCGCCGTAGAGCTGGCTCGTGGCGACCCGGACACGCGCCGCGTCCGGGGCGTCTCCGAAGGCCGTTCCCGGCAGTACGGCGACGCCATGCCGGTCGAGGAGCACCGCCGCGAGCTCGGCGGAACCAGCGAATCCCGCTATTTCGGGATAGAGGTAGAACCCTCCCTGGGGGTCGTCCAGGTGCGCCCCCACCTTCGTGAAGTGTTCGGCGACCGCGCGGGCCACGATGCCGTGCAGTCGGCGACTGGCCGCGACCCGCCGGACGAGCTCCGCGGGCTCGCCGAAGGCGTAGGCGGCCGCGTGCTGCACGGGTGCGGCGGGACTCGACCAGATCTCGCTCGCCACCCCCAGCAGCCGCCCGTGCAGGTTCGAGGCGTGCGGGTTCGAGGCGTGCGGGTTCGAGGCGTGCGGGTTCGAGGCGTGCGGGGGCTCAGATAGGCCGGTCTCGGGCAGCCGTGCGACGCCGATCCGCCAGCCGCCCAGCGCGAGGCTCTTGCTCAGCCCGGTCGTGACGACGGTGCGCTCGGGAGCGACCTCGGCCGGACTGAGGAAGGTCGCCGCGGGGTCATGCAGGAGATCGCGGTAGATCTCATCCGAGATGATGGTCAGGTCCAGTTCGCGGGCGAGCGCGGCGAGGCGCCGTACGGTCTCCGGCCTCGCCAGCCGGCCGGTCGGGTTGTCCGGCAGGGTGACCAGCAGCGACGTGACCGTCCTGCCCCGCGCCCTGGCCGCCGCGACCGCTGCCGCGACCAGCTCCGGATCGGGCACGCCCCCCTCTCCGGGAGGCGGCGCAACCATGATCGGATGGACGCCGACGAGCCGTGCCTGGGCCGCGTAGCTGACCCAGCTCGGCCTGGGCAGCACGACGTCCCCGCCGAGTGCGAGCAGGAGGCCGTACAGCAGGGCCTTGCTGCCCGGGCCGCAGACGACCAGGTCGGGGTGGGCCGAGATGCCGCGTCGCGACCAGTAACCCGCCGCCGCCTCGCGGAGGGCGACGGAGCCGGCGACCGGTCCGTACGCGTTCTTGCCGGACGCCTGCGCGAGCGCGTCCCGCAGCGCGGGATGGACCGGTAGGCCCGCCTCCCCGAAGGCGAGGTTGACGACCTGCTGCCCATGCTTACGTCTTCGGGCGATCTCTTCATTCGCGGCCAGGGTGGGCGAGATCGGGACGTTCATCTGTCTTCCTTCGAAACCGTGGAATCCGTGGATGGATCGTTCCCAGAGTGATTGGGTGAAGGCGTAAGAACAAGCGAGGCTTTCCGGGGCCGGGAGTAAGGAAAACCGATGCTCGATATCCGGAGAATTGCTCTGATCTGTGAGTTCGCGAGGCGAGGAAGCATCGCCGCCACCGCCGCGGCGCTCGGCTACAGCGCGTCGGCCGTCTCCCAGCAGCTCGCCGTGCTCGAACGGGAGGCGGGAGCCGTACTGCTGGATCGGACCTCCCGCAGCGCCGAGCTGACCGACGCGGGCTGGCGCCTGGTCGAGCACGGCAAACACATCCTGTCCATGGTGGAGGCCGCCGAGTCCGACCTGTCCGCCCATGCGGGCACCCCGTCCGGGCGGGTGGTGGTGACGGCCTTCCCGACCGGGGCCGTGGCGTTCGCGCCCGCGCTCACCCGGTTGCTGCGCCGCCATGGGGAGCTCGCGCTGCGGCTGCGGCAGACCCGGCCGGGCCACGGCATCCGGGAGGTCGAGTCCGGCGAGACCGACATCGCGCTGATCGACGACTGGCAGGGGCGGCTGGGCGACCTGGACGGGCACAGCGCCCTGGCGGCCGTCCCACTGTTGACAGATCCGATGGTGCTCGTCGTGCCGCGACGCCACCCGGTGGCCGACCCGGCGGTGCCCGTCGACCTGATGGCATTGAAAGACGAGCCGTGGATGGTCACCCCGGAGGGCGAGCCCTCTCGCGAGGCCGTCGAGCGGCTGCTGGCCGGCGTCGGCGGCCCGCCGCCCGTCGCATGGGAGTTCGAAGGGCTGGGGACGATCCTCGGACTGGTCGGCAGGGGAATCGGCATCGCGGCGGTGCCCGCCCTCGCGCTGGCCGGCGGCACGCGTGGGATCGCCGTCAGGCGGCTTCCCGGCGAGCCGATCGAGCGTTACCTCTACGCGGTCGCCAGGAAGTCGGCGGTCCGGCGACCGTCGGTCGCGGCGATGCTGCGCGCCCTGCGCGCCGCCGCCCGCTACCTCGCCGCCGACCTCGGCCACCTGAACACGTCGTTCCCGGCCGTCCGGGACGGCAAATGATCAACTCGTGGGCGGTCTCAGCCGGTGGGCGGCTGGAACAGCGCGAAGACCCTGGTCAGGGTGGGGCGTAGCCGCTCCCAGTCGTCGGCGGTCGTCGTCCAGGTCAGCACGCTGGTCGTGGTCTCGGTCGAGATGACCCGTCTGGCCTGATGGTAGGCCGTGCCCCTGGCCAGATGGCTCTCCGCCGACGCCTTGCGTCGCGTCCAGGTGAACTCCCAGTCGGCGGCCGTGCCGTACTTGCTGGAGATCGCCCTGAGCCGCAGCTTCCGGTAGTCCTTCGCGTCGAGGATCGCCTCGGCCTCGCGGAGCGTCCCCAGCGGGTCGGTGCCGCTCTGGGCGGTGACCTCGAGCTCGAATCGTGCCCGGCCCTCCGGGTCGAGCCACCGGGTGGAGAACTCCGCCTGCTCGATCGTCCAGGCTCGCGGTACGGCGGCCCGCCAGCCCGCCGTCGACCGGTGCCACTTCAGCCTGAGCCGCGGGGCGGGGGATGCCCCGGCTGTCCGGGTGGGGGCGCCGGACGCGGTCGCCGGGGTCCCCGGTGCGGGCGCCGAGGCGTTCGCCGCGAGCGGGACCCGGGTGTCGGAGGCGCCGGGATGCGGCCGCAGGACCGCCCAGCCGCCGACCGCTCCGGCGACCACGGCGGCCGCCGCGAGCCCCGCCATCAGGCGGGTACGTCTCCCGCCTCGGGATGCCGGCGGCGGGGGAGCGGCCGGTTCGATCTCGGCGAGCAGCCGGTTCGCGGTCCGCGGCTCGAGCCGCGTGCGGGGATCTCGCGCCAGCAGCCCGTTCACCACCGTGTGGAGGACTTCGTCGGGTGACAGCTCGGCGGAGTCGGGGGTCGGCGGCCTTCCGGTGATCGCGAAGTGCAGCGTGGCGCCCAATGCCCACAGATCAGACAGTGCCCACAGATCAGACAGCGCCCGCAGATCAGACAGTGCCCGCAGATCAGACAGTGCCCACAGGTCGGAGGCGGCGGTGAGGGCCGCGCCGTCCGCCCGCTCCGGGGCGAGGAACGCCTGCACCCCTCGTGTCGCGCTGACCGGCTCGCCGTGCGCGGGGGCCCGCCGGGTGTGGGATGCGGAGAAGGCGGCGTCGGCGGCGAGCGCACCGGTGCCGAAGTCGGCCAGCAGCACCCGTCCGTCGTGCCCGATGAGCACGTTCGACGGTCGTACGTCGCCGTGCCGTACGCCCGCGGCATGGGCGTGCGCCAGCGCGGCCAGGAGCTTGCGCGCGAGAGGTGCGGCGCGCTCGGGCGGGAGCGGGCCGTCGCTCGCGACGATGCCGTCGAGCGAGCGCGAGCGGACCAGTTCCATGATGATGTACGGCGTGCCGTCCTCCTCGGCCACGTCGTAGACGGCGGCGATGTTCGGATGGCGCAGCCGTTCGGCCTGGCGTGCCTCGCGGGCGACGCGCTGGGCGAGCCGCAGCCGCCGGGTCTCGCCGAGAGCCGGGGGCAGCAGCACCTGACGGACCGCGACCGGGCGATCCAGCAGGGTGTCGTGGCCCTCCCAGACGATGCCCATGCCGCCCTGCCCGAGGGCGCGCACCAGCCGATACCGCCTGACAATGAGCTGCCCCGCAGTACCCATCTCGCCTGCCTCTTGCGCCCGGGCGAATACCACTGAAAGCGGAGTCTTGCACAACTACCCGCCCAATGTGACCACCACTTCCACGGGTCGCGCCCACGCCGCGGGAGATTCCCGTCAAGTCCGGTGGGAGGCAGTTGCCGGCCTCTTCTGGGTAGAGGGGTGACTCACGTGATTCCAGTGATTCCTGTGGAATTTCCGGACAAGCGGTGTCGGATGGTGCTATGAACATCCGTTAACGGGTTTCCCGGTGCGGTGCGGTGCGGTGCGGTGCGGTGCGGTGTGCGGTGCGGCGTGGCGTGGCGTGGCGTGGCGCGGAAAGCCCGAGCACGTTGAGCAAGAGGAAGGACCTCATGGCCGACCAGTTTCCCGAGGATCCCCTGGAGACCGGACAACTCGAACAGACCGGGCCTCTCGTGCGGCCGTACATCCAGGCCGATCCCCGGTACGGCACAGGCGCCGGCAGGTTCTGGTCCGACCGGCCGGATGAGATGCCGCCGCATCCCGGACCGGCCGCGGCGGGCGTCACCTCGGACGGCGACCTGCTCTCCGCCGACTGGACCCGGGAGCACGGCCGGGACCGGGCCCCCGCTGAGCATGATGAATACGGAGAAGCCGACGGAGCCGCGGGTCACGAAGATCACGACGAACGGGACGACCCGAAGGGATTCCTCGGCGCGGGATGGCGCGGCCAGGGCGACCCCGAGGAGTTCGGGGAGCGGCGGCGCGGCGGCGTGCTGCTCCGGGTGGCCGGCGTCGGCGTCGCGGTGGTGGCCGCGATCTGGGCGCTGAGCGCATGGGCCGGCGGCCCCTCCGAGAGTTGCACCGGCGACTGTACGGCGAAGGCCCCCGTGATGTCCTCCCCCGCCGTCTCGGCCGAGCCGATCGACGAGTCCGTGGCGGACCCCGTTCCGACCGAGACCACGACCCCGGCGCAGACACCCTCCCCGATCGTCCGCCTGGGCACGGCCCCGACGAGTGGGCCCGCCGTCACCCCCACCGCGAAGGCCACGCCCGCCCGTCGTCCGCCCGTGTCACCGACGGCCTCGCACCCGGCCGTCATCGAGCCCCAGTCTTCTGAGAAGACGACCGAGCCGACGGCGCCGCCCGTGTCGTCCGTACCGTCCGACCCGCCGCCGGCGACCGGCGAGGCGACGTCCGCCCCGGAGCCGCCCCCCACCCAGGAGCCGGAGGACAGACGACGCGGCGGCCTGCTCGGCTGGCTGTTCTAGATCGTCTTTCGTGGTCAGGAGGCGGTGCAGCTGTCCTGGGTGGCGTCGAAGCCCTCCACGTCGTCCAGGGTCCTGGGGGTCTTCAGGCCACGCCAGTTGGCGCCGACGACGAGGACGACCGTCTGGGTCCGCGCTTTCCGCACCGGGAAGGCCCGCGACTTCTTCAGTTCACGAATCAGGCGGGAAGCCCGGGCCTCGCCGTTCGGGCTGTACTTGACGAACGTCCGCGCGTACGGCTTGGCCGCGGTCTCCACCTTGACGATGTGGTAGCCGCGTTGTTCGAGCTCGGCGGCGGCCTCGGTGGCGAGTCCCGGCAGGCCCGAGCCGTTCCGCACGATTATGTGAACCTGAGACTTGGGAATCTTCTGCTGGCCGCTCTTGACGTTCTTGCTGATCCGGTCGGCCGCGACCATCTTGAACAGGTTGTCGGCCTGGGGCTGCACCCACTCCACGCGACCCCGTTGCGTGACCGAGTAGCGCCAGGGGGTGGTGACGAACCGGATCTGCCCGGCGGTGAGGCCCTGAGCGCTGGTCAACAGGTCCTTCATCACTCCAACGGAGAACTCTGGATCGGTGGTGAGCGACTTGGTCACCGCGTCGAGGAAGCCGAACAGCTTCGACGGGTGGGTCAGCGTCTCACCGCTCATCGCCTCCTTGGCCATCGAGGCGAGGAACATCTGCTGCCGCTGGATTCGGCCGATGTCGGAGCCGTCGCCGAGGCTGTAGCGGGCCCGGACGTACCCGAGCGCCTGCTCGCCCTTGAGCACCTGTCGTCCCGCCGGGAGATCGAGCTGTGCCTTGGTGTCGTGGATCGGCTGGGGGATGCAGACGGGGACGCCGCCCAGCGCGTTCACCATGGCCTTGAAGCCGGTGAAGTCGACCTTCACGAAGTGGTCGATGTGGATGTCGGTCAGGCGCTCGATGGTCAGCCAGGTGCAACCGATGCCGCCGTAGTTGAACGACTCGTTGATCATGCCGATGTGGGGCTGCTGGCCGGGGAGGTTCCGCTTCGCCGGGCACGCCGGGAGCTCGACGAGTGAGTCGCGGGGGAAGCTGATCAGGACCGCGCCGTCCCGCTCAGGTGAGATGTGGGCGAGGATGATGGTGTCCGTACGCTCGCCGGGCATCCGGCCGTATCTGGCGTTCGCGCCGTCCCGCTGGTCGGAGCCGACGATCAGGATGTTCATCGCCTTGCTGATCTTCACCGGGCGTGCCGACCCCAGCTCCTCCGTGGTCACCTCCTCGTGCTTCACGTTGGTGGTGAGCTTCACCGCGCCGCCCACGATGACGGTCGCGACGGCGGTCAGGACGCCCAGCGCCGCCGACAGGACCACCCACAGCCAGGCACGCCACCGGGGCGCGCCCCGGGAAGGCGTTGGGAGATCCGCCTCCACCGGCCGCGCCGGACGGACATCGACGTGACCCACGTGTTGCTCCTGAGGGTTCGGACCTGGGCGTTTACCCCTGGTCGAAGGTCAGTAGCGGCAAAAACCGCGCCAAGTGTAGCGATCTCCCTTGGACATCGGATCTGAAAAGCCGGCAAGCACAATTCAAGCCCCGGCTAAGGAGTCTTGGGAAACGATCAGGGTCGCGGCGCGTGAACGAGGCGAAGGGGGTGACATCCGAGATCAATGGGATGCCGGTGACCGGGCACTTCCTTGTTACGCTCGGACTCCCGGCAGCCCTTCCCCTTCTGAGGGTCATCAGACAAGGACGCTCGTGGATCTGCTCAGCAATCCGATAAAGGACTACCCCTGGGGGTCCCGTACGGCCATCGCCGACCTGACCGGCCGGGTCGCCGACGGGCCGGAGGCGGAGATGTGGCTCGGCGCGCACCCGGCGAGCCCGTCGCTGTTGGTCCGCGACGGGTCGCCGGACCGCACGCTCGCGGAGGCCGTCGCCGCCGACCCGGTGGGTATGCTCGGGCGGCCGGTCGCCGACCGGTTCGGGAAACGCCTGCCGTACCTGATGAAGCTGATCGCGGTCGGCCGGCCGCTGTCGCTGCAGGTCCACCCCGACGCGGCGCAGGCGGCCGACGGCCACGCGCGGGGCGACGCGAACTACGCCGACCCGTGGCACAAGCCGGAGTTGGTCTGCGCACTGACGCCGTTCACCGGGCTGGCCGGTCTCCGGTCGGCCGACCAGGCGGCGAAGCTGATCGACCGGCTGCATGTGCGGGCGCTCCAGCCGGTCGTGGCGCTGCTGGCCGAAGGCGACCGCCTCGGCGCGCTGCGCGCGCTCCTGGAGTCGCGGGAGCCGAGGCGCGAGTTGGTCGAGTCGATCGTGTGGGCCGCCTCGGCCGTGCACCACCCCGAATACGCCCTGGTCGTACGGCTCGCGCGACGCTATCCGGCGGACCCGGCCGTGCTCGCCCCGCTGCTGATGCACCGTCACGAACTGGCGCCGGGCGAGGCGATGTTCCTCGGGGCCGGGGTGCTGCACTGCTATCTCGACGGGTTCGCCGTCGAGATGATGGCATGCTCGGACAACGTGCTGCGGGCCGGGCTCACCGGCAAGCCGATCGACGTGCCCGAGTTGCTGCGCATCACCGACCCCGACGCCCGGCCGTTGCCGGTGCCGCCCGTCTTTCGGGGTGGTGACGGCGTCTACTCGCCGCCGTGCCCCGACTTCCGGCTGCGGCGGCTCGCCGTCTCCGGCGAGGGCGGAGTGCTGGAGGGTGAGCTGCCGAGGATCGTGCTGTGCTTCGAGGGCAGGGTACGTCTCGGCGCCGAGTCGGGGTCGCAGGTCAAGCTGGAGCCGGGCGAGTCGGTGTTCGTCCCCGCGTCGGACGGGCCGGTCGAGCTGTCCGGCGAGGGCGTCGTGTTCTGCGCCGAACCCCAGATGTAAGGGTCCGGCGGGTGGCGCGACGCGTAAGGATCTCGAAGATATACGGAGCGTGTTGTTTGTCCTACTGACTGTGAATCCTCCGGTTCCCGCGGGTAGGAGTGATCCATCGAACCGCGTGCCCATCGAGGGGGAGTCATGGGACGCTTCAGGGTTGCCGGCATCGGCATGGCGTCTTTGAGCGTCATAGTGCTGTCCTCCTGCGTGTCCGGGGGGAGCAAGCCGAAGCACGAAGACGCGCAGGCCCAGGCGGCCAAGGTGGCCGCCGAGGCGAAGACCCGCAAGGCCGAGGAACAGGCGGCCGCACGGGTGAAGGCCAACGAGCTGGGTCAGATTCCCGTGCTCATGTACCACCGGGTGATGAAGAATCCGGCCCCCGGCGACGACCTCACTCCCGAGCAGTTCCGCGCCGAGCTGGAACGCCTGGCACGGGAGAACTATGTGCCGATCACGGCCGCTGAGTACGTGACCGGAAAGATCGACATTCCGGCCGGCAAGCACCCCGTCGTGCTGACCTTCGACGACGCCTCACCCGCGCAGCTCACGCTCGACGGGATGGGCAAGCCCGCGCCGGACTGCGCGGTCGGCATCCTGATGGACGTCGCCAAAAAGCATCCGGGTTTCCGCCCGGTGGCCACGATGTACGTCATCCGTGACCTCTTCGGCAAGACACGTCAGGAGGAGCAGATCCAGGTCCTGGAGTGGCTGAAGGACCGCGGGTTCGACATCGGTAACCACACGCACGACCACGTGAACCTACGCGGAAAGTCGCAGGAGGAGGTGGCCAAGCAGATCGTCTCCATGCACAACGAGATCATCTCGTTGATCAAGACCCCGCCGGTCACGCTGGCCCTGCCGTACGGCAACCAGCCGAAGAAGAAGGAGTGGGGGCTGCACGGGACGTACAAGGGGGTCACCTACAACTACAAGGGCGAGTTCCTGGCGGGTTACACGCCGGCGCAGTCGCCGTTCACCAAGGACTTCGACCCGGCCGGCATTCCGCGGATCCGGTCGAAGGAGAAGGTGAAGAACACCGACTGCGCCAAGTTCTGCTCGGCGGCATGGCTCGACTGGCTCAAGGCGAACCCCAACGATCGGTACACCTCGGACGGCAATCCCAAGACCGTTGCGTTCCCGAAGTTCAAGGCGCCCTTCGCGTCCCCGGCCTTCTCGGCCCGCACACTACCGTACTGACGTCGCTCTACCGGCTGTGGGGGACGCGCGAATCGTCCGGGTTCGCCATCGCCGGTTAGCCTGCGGAACATGAACGAGGACGAGGCCGGCGCCTGGCCGGACGGCAGGGGGGTCGACCTGCGGGGGCTCACGCGACGGCTCATCGGGCCCGAGATCATCGCGGTGTTCGCGATCTCGCTCGGCGCCAGTGCGCTGCTGTCGCTGATCCGCCTGGTCGGCGCGCTGACCGCGCCCGAGCAGCTCGGCGGCCAGGACGCGGTGCTCGTCGGCTCCCTGGCGCCGGGTCGTCCCTGGCTGGACCTGACCCTGCACATCGCCGGGATCGCGATCAACGTGGCGCCGGTCGGGCTGGTCGCCTATCTGCTGGCCCGCTCGGGGGAGTCGATGCGGACGATCGGCGTCGACTTCCGCGAGCCAGGCCGCGACCTGCTGCGCGGGGCCGCGCTCGCGGCGCTGATCGGCGGCTCCGGGCTGGTGTTCTACCTGCTGGTGTTCCAGGCAGGGTTCAACCTCAACGTCGTGCCGGAGAGCCTGCCCGAAGTGTGGTGGCGGGTGCCGGTGCTGGTCGCGGAGGCCGCCCAGAACGGGGTGCTGGAGGAGGTCCTGGTCAGCGGATATCTGCTGCACCGTCTCGGGCAGCTCGGCTGGCGACCGTGGCGCTCTGTGATCGTGTCCGCGATATTGCGCGGCTCCTATCACCTCTATCAGGGCTTCGGGGGATTCGTCGGCAACGTGGTGATGGGCCTGGTCTTCGGGCGCCTCTATCAGCGCTGGGGCCGGGCCATGCCGCTGGTCGCCGCCCACACGATCATCGACGTCGTCGCCTTCGTCGGGTACGGCATCCTGCGCGACCGAGTCTCCTGGCTCCCCTGACCGCAGGATCACGGGTGGGGGTGATGGCGGGTGATGGCGGGTGGTGGCGGGGGGATGGCGCGCCTCGTTGATATGCGGCCGATCGCGGTGCATGGTTGACGTGCCGCCGCCAATCGCCTGGACGACTGGATGAGCGACACGTCCGAATCCCCCCGGCAAAGCACCGTCAAACCAGCCAAACCAGCCGAACCGGCCGAACCTTCGGCCGTCATCATCGGGGATTTTCGCGTTGATTCGCTTACTGGAGCGTTCTTCACATAGCACGTCGGCCAGGCCCGTGACCGTACGGCGGCAGGCCGCCACGCGAGCGCAGCGCGCACGCAGACCGATCACGCCGCGCACCCGGCGGGGGCCTGCCACTCGGTCGAGTTCCACGACTTCGCCGGGCATCCGTCCGGCCCGGCCCCGCTTGCGCCCGTGCCCGGCTCATCCTCGTCTCCCCGCCCGGCCCGGCCGTACGATTCATCGTCCGGCTCAGACGGTCGCGGTGGCAGGCGACGGCCCGCTCGGGCCCGGTCGCGCCCTGCCGTTCGGCCCGTCGCCGACGCCGCCGACCATCACACCCGTCCCGCCGTCCGCCGCCGCGGCGGACCACCGCGGCGAGTTATTACCCGCGACCGCCGCGGCCGCGGCCGACCCCTGAGACGCTTGAGAGCCGCCGAGGCGGGGTCAGGCGAGACAGCGGAGCGTGCCGCGGATCCGGGAATCGAGCGGGTGCGCGGCCGGCAGCCGGCCGACCGTCGCCTCGACGAACTCCACCTCGGTCAGATCAGCCGTCAGGCCGTCGACGTGTGCCGTGATCCGGTCCCCGTCCCGCTCGATCCGGGCCTTCGAGCCGTGCTCCTCGAGAGCGAACAACCCGAAATCGACCCGCCAGGTGAGCCTCGCCGCCGCCTCGTCGTCCGCCACCGGGGCACCCACGTCGTCGGCATGCGTGGCGTACTCGGAGTCGTAGTGGAAGGTCTGCAGACCCACCGGGTACGGCCCGATGGACGTCTGGAGCGACCCGCCCCGGCCCAGGTCGCGCATCCGCCTTCGGGTCTCGGCGTTCTTGCTCCGCCACTCGTCCAGCACCTGCTCGACCGGCAGGCTGTGGCGCTTGTGCACGCACCACTCGTTGAACGCGTCGAAGCCCGACCGCACCCCTTCGCGTTCGAGCATCTCGAAGAACCCGTCCATGTCCTCGTCGAGGCAGGCGTGGTTGTAGAGCTCCTCCCCGGCGAGATGGGCGAGTACGTCGCGCACCGTCCACCCCTCACACCTCGACGGCCGGCTCCAGCCCTCGTCGTCCAGTCCGGAGAAGAAGCGGTCGAGCCGCCTCGCCTCGGTGTCGAAGATGTCGAACGGCTCAAGCCGCGCCAGCACATCCGGTTCAGACGTCATCATGCCGTGAGCGGTACCCGATCCGCCTGGCTTCACTACCGCCACCGCCCGCCCCCGGTCCCGGTGTGGAGATCGTGAAGCGTTCGGGCAGCATGAGGGCATGAACATCATCACTCTCAACAACGGTGTCACCATGCCGCAACTCGGGTTCGGGTCGTGGCGGGTGCCCGACGACGAGGCCGAGCGGGCCGTGCGCGTCGCCCTCGACGCCGGCTATCGCAGCATCGACACGGCCAAGCTCTACCGCAACGAGGAGGGCGTCGGCCGGGCCGTACGGGAGTCCGGCATCCCCCGGGACGAGTTGTTCGTCACCACCAAGCTGTGGAACCGCGACCATGGCCATGACAACGCGCTGCGGGCCTTCGACGCCAGTGTCGAGCGTCTCGGGCTCGACGTGGTGGACCTCTATCTGATCCACTGGCCGTGCCCGGCGCAGGGTAGGTACGTGGAGACGTGGAAGGCGCTGGAGAGGCTCTACGCCGACGGCCGGGTCCGGGCGATCGGGGTCTCCAACTTCACGGCCGAGACGCTGGACCGGTTGCTCGCCGAGGCGGAGGTGGTCCCCGCCGTCAACCAGATCGAGCTGCATCCACAGCTCGGGCAGGCCGAGATGCGGGCGGTCGGCGCCAAGCACGGCATCGTCACCGAGGCGTGGAGCCCGCTCGGCCAGGGTCAGGGCCTGCTCGACCTTCCGCTGCTCGCGGAGATCGGAGGCAGGTACGGCAAGAGCCCGGCCCAGGCGGTGCTCCGCTGGCACATCCAGCTCGGCCACCTGGTGATCCCCAAGTCGGTGACCCCCGCGAGGATCCGGGAGAACATCGAAGTCTTCGATTTCGCCCTCGACCAGGAGGAGATGGACGCGATCACCGCGCTGGACTCGGGCCGCCGCCTCGGCCCCGACCCGGTGACGTTCGACTGACACCACGGGGACACGAGCTAAGCCAGGACGACCTCGACCGTCCGGGCGTGATCGTACTGCCGGGGGATCAACCAGTCGCCCGAGGCTCTCGGGATACACGGACGATCTAGTGTGATGATCTACGGAACGGTAGGCTCGATTCCGCTGTTGTAGGCCGAGCGGGAGAAGATTCGCGTGAGCGACCAGGACTTCGCCGGGCCCTCAGACCGGCCGGCGGCGCGGGAGATCGACACCGGCGTGCCGCAGAGCGCCAGGGTGTGGAACTACTTCCTCGGCGGCAAGGACAACTATCCGGTCGATCGCATGGTCGCCGAGCAGGCCATGCGCGTCTTCCCGCAGATCACCGAGATCGCCCGCAACGACCGGGGCTTCCTGAGGCGTGCCGTACGGTATCTGGCCGGCGAGGCTGGCGTCCGGCAGTTCCTGGACATCGGCACCGGCCTGCCGACGATGGACAACACCCACGAGGTGGCCCAGCGGATCGCTCCCGAGTCGCGGATCGTCTACGTCGACAACGATCCCCTCGTCCTCGTGCACGCCCAGGCGCTGCTGACCAGCACGCCACCCGGGGTGACCGACTACATCGAGGCCGATCTGCGGGAACCAGACGCGATCCTGGCGGGGGCGGCCAGGACGCTGGACTTCAGCCGCCCGGTCGCCATCATGCTGCTCGGCATCCTGCACTACATCCCCGACTACGACCAGGTGCGCGCGATCCTGGCCAGGCTGCTGGAGGCCGTGCCGTCGGGCAGCTACCTGGCCATGACCCACTCCACGTCCGATCTCGGTGACGAGGCGGTCAGGAAGGCGAACGCGGACGCGCTGGCGATCTGGAACGAGCACGCGCCGGTGCCCCTCACCGCCCGCAGCCGGGAGCAGGTCGGCCGCTTCTTCGACGGACTCGAACTGGTGGAGCCCGGCATGGTCTCGATGTCCCGGTGGCGGCCCGAGGACACCCCCTTCGGCGAGCCCCCCGTGGTCGCCGGCTTCGCCGCCCTCGCCCGCAAACCCTAGGCCAGGGATCCGGCCCACCGTGTCCCGGTGGGCCGGACCATCCGTGTCAGGGGGCCCAAGGCTGGGCGATGGCCCAGCTGGTGTCCTCGGCGTAGCGGGTGGGGGTGTCATAGGGGCGCGGCCCGCCCCGCTTCGCGATGTAGACCGACGCGTTGTAGTGGCGGATGTAGTGACCGCGGTAGTTGTAGGACTCCAGCGCCGTCCCGCCCGCCACCTTGTGGGGGCAGAAGGTGGCGTCGGCGGCGAACAGAGCACTGCCGTCCCGACGGTCCTTGCGCAGCCGGTAATCGGAGTGCCGCAGGTAGTCTCCGGGGAAGTTGCGCGACTCGAACGACACGCATGAGGAGTCGGCCAGACCGGGGCGGACCCAGAACGTGGCGTCCGCCTTGGCCACGTCGGCGCTGCCGCCATCGATCACGTCGGTGCGGGCGAGGCCGTTCTGGTGGCGCAGGTAGCGGTCGGTGAACCCGGGCGTGGTGACCCGCAACGACACCGGCTTGTTGAGGGGAATGCCGGAGTCGGGCGGGCCGCCCGCGCCGAACGGAGTCAGGGTGATGCCGGCCGAGCGCGGGTTGCCGTCGTGCACCAGTGACTCGAAGTTGCCGACGTCGTCGAAGGGGAACCCGTACGCCTTGCCGTCCACCATGTTGGCGTGGATGACCCGCGAGTAGTGGTTGGTCAACGAACCGCGGTAGAAATCGGCAGGGTCGTAGCTCGGCTGGGTGTCCATGGTGCCGAGCGTGGACCGCTGCAGGGCCGCGCAGACCGTCCGCGCGATCGGTCCTGCGACATTGTCATTTGGCGCGAAGAGAGCGCCGCTGCACCCCCAGACGTCCGCCGTGCTCGGCTTCCTGATGGAGTGCACCTGCCGGCCGGAGCCATCGGTGAAGTTCAGCACGTTGCCTGATGTGCGGCCGAAGTACTTGATGTTGGGCTGGTCCCGGAACGGCACGATGGTCAGGGTCTTGCCGGTGTAGGCGTTCCACGCGCTGGTGATGTACGGGTCCAGGTAGCTCCTGTCGAGCAGCCCGGCGTCGGCGGCCTTGCCGGGTGACAGGACCCGCAGTACCGTGCCGTCGCCCCGGGTGTGGACCGTCTTCTCCCAGCCGGGCTGCCCCTTGAGGCCGTTGATGACGTTCTGCCGGCCGTTGCCGACCAGCTCACCGGTCCGCTTGGTCACCCCGTCGCCGCCGGTCACGCTGACGGCGTGCGGGACGGCGAACTGGTCGACCTGTGTGCTGTTGATCCACAGGCCCGCGTCGTTGTAGGTGAGTTCGCTCCAGTCGAAGAGGACGTCACGGTTGGGATCGCCGCCCGCCCAGGGAGCCGGCTGCACCAGACCGTCCGGAGTGACGAAGAGCCTGAGCTTCTCGCCGAAGGAGAAGTACACCCGGCCCGACAGGAAGCGCGGGACGTGGATGGTCGTGCTGCCGCCGTTGCCGGGGCCGGGGATCGACACGTCGGGCGCCGGGGACGGCGGCAGCGAGCCGGCCGGCCATGTGGAGAAAGCGCCGCCCCGGTTCACGTACCCCAGCCGGCCGCCGGGCCGGATGTCCTGACCCAGCACATACAGGTAGACCGGTTCGTTACGGCCGGTGTTGTTGGTGATCGTGACCGGCAGCAGATCCGGCCCGGCGGCGGCCTGCGCCGGGCTCGCCACCGTGACGACCGGCGAAGCGACCACGATGGCGGCCAAGCAGGTGAGCAGCTTTCTTCTGACCGTCTTCGGTGTTAGGCGCATCGGCGACTCCTCGGCAGCGCGCGAACCCGCGGGGCGGCCCGCCACCGGCATCCGGATCGGATGGCGGGGATGAGCGGACCGCCCTCGGGGTAGGCCTGCCTTCGTTGGGGGGTTTTGATGGTGAGAGCGCTCTCTGCAAAGTTTGTGCATAACAAGACAGATGTCAAGAGAGCGCGTTCAGAACTCGCTCAGCAGAGCTGCCGCACCGGGGGGAGGGGGGAAGCTCAGGCGTCGCCGCGGTTGAGGCGCAGGGCGGCCAGGCCGTACGGCACGGCGACGTAGGCGGCCATCACGGCGAGCGCGACGAGCGGCGGCAGCAGCGAGCCGTAGACGGAGTCGGGATTGCCGACGCCGGCGAGCTGGCCCGCGAGCGCGGCCGGCATCAGCGAGCCGATCCGCTCGTCCCATGGCGCCGGGAGGTGGCTCACGACGATCGGGACCAGGTGCCACACCGCGACGAGGATGGCGATCGACCCCGCCGCTGACCGGGTGATCGCGCCCAGGAAAAGCCCGAGCAGCGCGAACATCGTGATCGAAAACGCCATCGCGAGGAACAGGGGGAGCCGGTCGGAGAGCGGCTCCGGCGACTGCCCGGGGATCGGGCGGCCACCCATGATCAACCGGGTCACGGAGAAGGTGGCCACGACCGCCGCGAGCCCGGTGACGTACGCCACGGCCGCGACGACCCCGGCCTTCGCCGTCAGGACCGCACCCCGGGTCGGCATCGCGGCGAACGTCGTCCGGATCATGCCGGTGCCGTACTCACCGGTGATCGTCAACACCCCGAGCACGGCCAGGGCCAGCGAGGCCACCCACTCCGCGAGCGGCGGCAGATCGGACACGGCCATGTGCGAGCGCTGCTCCGGGGTCATGGCATCCCACGCGGCGGCCGCGTACCACGCCAGCAGGGCCATCAGGCCCACGAAGACGGCCAGGACCACGAGTACGATCAGGGTCGACCGCACCGTGCGGATCTTCAGCCATTCGGCGGCGAGTGCGTCGATCATCGGGCGGTCCTCTCCGGCGACGAGGCATACGCGGTGGTTTCCGCGGTGAGCCGCAGGTAGGTGTCCTCCAGGGAGGCGGTGTGCGGGGTGACCTCGTGAACCGGGATCGCACGCCCGGCGGCCAGGTCGCCGATCTCCACCGCGTCGAGCCCGGTGACGGTCAACCTTCCGTCGGGCTCGGTGACGACGGTCGCGCCCCGGGTGGTCAGCGCCTCGGCCAGTTCGCCCGCCCGGGGGCTGCGGACCAGCACACCCCGCTGGAACCGTCCGACCAGCTCCCGCACCGAGGTGTCCGCGATCAGCCGCCCGCGGCCGATGATCACCAAATGGTCGGCCGTGCGCTCCATCTCGCTCATCAGATGACTCGACAGCAGCACCGTGCGCCCCTCGGCGGCGAGGCCGCGCATCAACTCCCGGATCCAGCGAACCCCGTCGGGGTCGAGCCCGTTGACCGGCTCGTCGAACAGCAGCACGTCCGGATCGCCGAGCAGCGCGGCGGCGATCCCGAGCCGCTGCTTCATCCCCAGGGAGAACGTGCGGATCCGCTTGCGGGCCACCCCGGCCAGCCCGACCAGCTCCAGCAGGGACACCACCCGGTCCTTCCCGATCCGATTACTTCGGGCCAGCCAGCGCAGGTGGTCCAGAGCGGTGCGCCCGCCGTGTACGGTCCCGGCGTCGAGCAGCGCCCCCACCTCCCGCATCGGGCGGCGCATCTCGGCGTAACGGCGGCCGTTCACGAGGGCCTGCCCCGACGTGGGCCGGTCCAGGCCAAGGATCACCCGCATCGTGGTGGACTTGCCCGCGCCGTTCGGGCCCAGGAACCCGGTCACCTGGCCTGGTTTCACGTGGAACGTCAGGTCGTCGACCGCGACGGCGGAGCCGTACCGCTTGGTCAGTTCGTTCACTTCGATCACGCTCCACACGGTCCCGTCCGCGCGGCCACGAGCACATCGGACCCGGGTCCGGTTTCCTCAGGCCGGGCGCGTGCCGAGATCAGACCGTGGGATGACCTACCGTGGGCGGAGGCGGCCCGGACAGCCGCAGGATACCGTTACCGACGTGGACGATCCGGACGTGCGGCCGCTGTTCCCCCGGCGGCTGCGCCGTGGCGAACTGATCGCGCTCGACGCCGCGGCCGGAGCGGGATACGCGTTCGTGCTCTTCCTCGGCTCGTTCGCGTACGCGTCGCCGATCCCGCTGTGGGCCCGGTGCCTGGTCGCCGCCGTGATCGGGCTTCCGGTGGGGGTCCGCCGGCTGTGGCCGGGGCCGGTCTTCTGCGTCACGCTCGCGGGCTCCGTGGCCGGTCTGCTCCTCGGCGTGGTGCGCGAGCCGTTCGCGGCCGCGGCCTACGCGCTCTACCTGGTCGCCGTCACAACACGGCGGCGGCGGTGGGAGCCCACGCTCGCCATCGCGGCCTTCACAATCCTTCTCGCGCTGCTCGCCGTCACCGCCGGGCCCGCTCCCAATTTGGAGACCGGTGCGCTGTGGGGATGGGGTGCGCTCGGCTGTGTCGTGATGGGTGGAGCCTGGACGATCGGCCGGGCCGTACGGGAACGGCGCGGCTACGCCGCACGAGCCGCCGAGCAGCTCGCCGGGCGGGCCGTCGCGGAGGAGCGGCTGCGCATCGCCCGTGAGCTTCACGACGTCGTCTCCCACACGCTGAGCGTGATCGGGGTGAAGGCGGCGATCGCCAACCACGTGGCAGACGAACGCCCGGCAGAGGTGCGCGACGCGTTGCGCGTCATCGAGGTGACGAGCCGGGAGGCGCTCGCCGAGATGCGGCACATGCTCGGCGTTCTGCGCTCGGGGGAGACGCCCGCCGATCTGGGGCCGCTGCCCGGGCTCGCCGCGCTGCCCGAGCTGGCCGGCCGGGCGGCCATGGCCGGGGTCAGAGTCGCCCTGGAGGTACGGGTGCCCGGGCGGCTGCCGGAGGGCGTCGAGCTGTCGGCCTACCGGATCGTCCAGGAGGCGGTGACGAACGTGGTGAAGCACGCCGCCCCGGCACGCTGCCGGGTGGCGATCGAGGAGGCCGCCGGCGAGCTGCGGATCGAGGTGACCGACGACGGCCCCGGGGAGCGCGTCCTCCCCTCGGGCCCCGGCCGAGCCCTACGCCAGGGGCACGGCATCATCGGCATGCGCGAGCGCGCTCTCATGTACGGCGGGGCGTTCGAGGCCGGGCCGCGTCCCGGCGGCGGGTTCGGCGTACTCGCCCGGCTGCCGCTCGACGTCGCGATCCGGGGACTGAACGAGCGACTCGACGAGAAGCGGGGCGATGAGTTAGGTGATGAGTGAGGTGATCCGGGTGCTGGTCGCCGACGACCAGGCCCTGCTGCGGGGGAGCTTCCGCGTGCTCATCGACACCGCCCCTGACCTGTGTGCCGTCGCCGAGGCGGGGACCGGGGAGGAGGCCGTGGCGCTGGCCCGTCGCGAGCTTCCCGACGTCGTGCTGATGGACGTGCGGATGCCCGGAATGGACGGCATCGAGGCGACCCGGCGCATCTGCGGCTCGCCGGAGACCGCCGGGGTACGCGTGCTGATCCTCACCACGTTCGACCTGGACGAGTACGTCTACGCGGGGCTGCGGGCCGGGGCCAGCGGATTCCTGCTGAAGAGCACCCCGCCGGGCGACCTGCTGTCCGCCATCCGCGTCATCGCGGCCGGTGAGGGCCTGCTGGCTCCGACCGTCACCCGGCGTCTGATCACCGAGTTCGCCCGAATGCCCCCGCCCACCGGCCCGGCCGGGGATATGGACGGCCTGACCGCACGCGAGTTGGAGGTGCTGACGCTGATCGCACGTGGCCTGTCCAACGCCGAGATCTCCGATCGCCTCCACGTCAGCGCGGCGACCGTGAAGACCCACATCGGCCACCTGCTCGCCAAGCTCGGCGCGCGGGACCGGGCCCAACTCGTGATCGCCGCCTACGAGAGCGGCCTCGTGTCGCCGTCATCTCGGTGATCCGGCACACCCCCACCGATCCACCGATGGATTACTCGCGGGACACCGTGGTGGCGGAGGCCGCGGCGGCTCCGGCGGATGCCGGCGGCCGGATCCGGCGACCGGAGATCTGCTCGGGCGCCATCAGGATGAAATGGTCACGATTTCCCGGTGCCCAGGGCGACAGCGGCAGCCGTGACAGGCGGGCGATCTCCTCAGGGTCGGACACGGCCCGCGCGTGTCCGACCGCGGTCACCGACCATCCCCAGCGGAAATCGATGTCGAAGTCGTCGATTTCGAAGGCCACGATGGCGTTCCGCGCCGCGGCGGCGAGTTTCGAGCCCGCCATGGTACGGATGACGACGTTCTCCTCGAACAGGCAGAAGTTGACCGGCTGGACGGCGGGGAGGGCGCGATCGGTGAAGACGATCCTCCCTATCGGAGTCGAGTCCAGCAGTTCGAGACACTCATCCCGCGAGAGGATCTCCAAGCCGGCCGAATCAAGTTTCATGCCCTCCAGGATGCGTGCTTCGAGGCCGCGGTCGTTAGGGGCGAAGGTCCCGTCATCGCCGCTGATCAATCCGGTCTGCGAGACCCGGTGGCGTTCGGCGGCAGTGAAGCCGGCCTTCCCTTCGGCCGGCTGGGTAGGGACGTAAGTCCCTGGATCATCGAAGCCGCGACGGGAGACGCTGATCACATGGACGCACTTGAGCTCATCGACGTTTACTGGCGTGCCGCCAACTACCTGTCGGTCGGGCAGATCTACCTCCTGGACAACCCGCTGCTGACCGAGCCGCTGCGGCCCGAGCACATCAAGCCGCGCCTACTCGGCCACTGGGGGACCACGCCCGGGTTGAACTTCTGCTTCGTCCACCTGAACAGGATCATCCGTGAGCGCGACCAGGACATGATCTACATCGCGGGCCCGGGGCACGGCGGCCCGGCCGCGGTGGCGCATGCCTGGCTCGAGGGTTCCTACACCGAGAAATATCCGGAGATCACCCAGGATGCCGAGGGCATGCGGCGGC
Source organism: Sphaerimonospora thailandensis (assembly GCF_016863115.1). Classification (GTDB taxonomy): domain Bacteria; phylum Actinomycetota; class Actinomycetes; order Streptosporangiales; family Streptosporangiaceae; genus Sphaerimonospora; species Sphaerimonospora cavernae. The sequence goes on along the minus strand of NZ_BOOG01000040.1, from coordinate 48,350 downwards.
TGTTCCGCCAGTTCTCCTTCCCCGGAGGGATCCCGAGCCATGTCGCGCCCGAAACGCCCGGTTCGATCCACGAGGGCGGCGAGCTCGGCTATGCCCTCGCCCACGCGTACGGCGCGGCGTTCGACAACCCGGATCTGGTCGTGGCCTGCGTGATCGGTGACGGCGAGGCCGAGACCGGGCCGCTGGCCGCCAGCTGGCATTCCAACAAGTTCCTCGACCGGTCCAGCGACGGGGTCGTGCTGCCGATCCTGCACCTCAACGGCTACAAGATCGCAAACCCCACCGTGCTGGCGCGGATCCCCGAGGAGGAGCTGGTCAAGCTCATGGAGGGGTACGGCTACCGCCCTCACATCGTGTCGGGCGACGATCCCGCCGTCATGCACGCCCTCATGGCCGAGACGCTCGACACGGTCTTCGACCAGATCTCAGAGTTCAAGTACGGCTCGGCCGACCGGCTACCGATGATCATTTTGCGTACGCCGAAGGGATGGACCGGCCCGGCGATCGTGGACGGTGTGCCCGTCGAGGGCACCTGGCGTGCCCACCAGGTGCCGCTGGCGGCCGTACGGGACAACGACGAGCACCGCGCGATGCTGGAGGAGTGGATGCGCTCCTACCGGCCGAACGAGCTGTTCGACCCCGAGGGCCGGCCGGTCGCGGCGATCACCGAGACCGTTCCCGAGGGGCCGCGCCGGATGAGCGCCAACCCGCACGCCAACGGCGGTGAGCTGCTCCGTCCGCTGTCGCTGCCCGACTTCCGGGACTACGCGGTCGAGGTCAAGGAGCCCGCCGCGGCGCACAGCGAGCCGACCCGCGTGCTCGGCGGCTTCCTGCGCGATGTGATCGCGGCCAACCCCGTCGACTTCCGCCTGATGGGACCGGATGAAACCGCCTCCAACCGGCTGTCGGCGGTGTTCGAGGTGACCGACCGGGCCTGGCACGCCGAGACGCTGCCCACCGACGAGAACCTGTCGTCCGACGGCCGGGTGATGGAGGTGCTGAGCGAGCACCTGTGTCAGGGCTGGCTGGAGGCATACCTGTTGACCGGGCGGCACGGCCTGTTCAACTCCTACGAGGCGTTCATCCACATCGTGGACGCGATGTTCAACCAGCACGCCAAGTGGCTGCAGGCGTCCAAGAAGATCCCGTGGCGGCGTCCGGTCGCCTCGTTGAACTACCTGCTGTCCTCGCACGTGTGGCGGCAGGACCACAACGGCTTCACCCACCAGGACCCCGGCTTCCTGGACGTCGTGGTCAACAAGAAGGCCGAGGTCGTGCGGGTCTACCTGCCGCCGGACGCCAACACGCTGCTGTCGGTCGCCGACCACTGCCTGCGCTCCCGGGACTACGTCAACGTGATCGTGGCGGGTAAGCAGCCGGTGCTGGACCTGTTCACCATGGACGAGGCCGTCGCCCACTGCACCCGGGGTCTCGGCATCATCGACTGGGCCTCCAACGACGAGGGCGCCGAGCCCGATGTGGTGCTGGCCTGCGCCGGCGACGTGCCGACCCTGGAGACGCTGGCCGCCGCCGCCCTGCTGCGCGAGCACCTGCCCGAGTTGAAGGTGCGGGTGGTCAACATCGTCGACCTGATGCGGCTGCAGCCGCCGTCGGAGCACCCCCACGGGATGAGCGACGACCAGTTCGACGCGCTGTTCACGACGGACAAGCCGATCATCTTCAACTTCCACGGCTACCCCTGGCTGATCCACCGGCTCACCTATCGGCGTACGGGCCACGGCAACCTGCACGTGCGCGGCTACAAGGAGGAGGGCACCACGACCACGCCGTTCGACATGGCGATGCTCAACGACATCGACCGCTACCACCTGGTGATGGACGTGATCGACCGGGTGCCCGAACTGGGCGAGCGGGCGGCGCACCTGCGCCAGCGCATGGTCGACGCCCGGCTGCGGGCCCGCGCCCACACCCGTGAGCACGGCGAGGACCTCCCCGAGGTCCGTGACTGGACCTGGACGCCGCACGCCGACACCCCCTGAGCCCGCTCTTTCGTCGAGTCCCGCGGTGGCCCCGCCAATGGCGGGGCCTCAGGTCCTGTGCGGGCCGTACGGCGGTCGATGAGACGATCCCATACGTGTCCAGCGCGATCCCACCCGTGATCCGGAGCGACGAACCCGGCTCCTTCCCCTGGGGCGTCTTCCACGAACGGCATCCGAGGCTCATCCGGCAGGTGATCGACGCACTGCCGTACGGCCCGGCCGAGCGGCAGCGGCTTGAGCAACTGCTCGTCGAAAGCACGACGGGCGTCCTGACGCCGCTGGATGAGAGCGCCCTCGACTACGCGCAGTGGCAGGAGTGGGGCCGGGACCTGTTCGGCATGCCGTGGGGCGAGGCGCCGTTCCTGTGGGCGGAGAGCTATTTCTACCGCAGGTTGCTCGACGCCACCGGCTACTTCTCGCCCGGAGCCTGGCAGGGGATCGATCCGTTCGCCCCGCTCAAGAACGCCGAGCTGGCCGGCCCGGCGGTGGACGACGAGCTCGCCGCGCTCGGACACCTGGCTTCCCTCTCCACTGTGGCATCCGCCCGACGGATGATCAGCTCGGCGGCAGTGTGACCAGTCACCGCATAGATCATCTTGTTCTGGATGGTCGCGAAGAAGGTCCTCGCCGTCTCGGATGTGCCGTCGTAGTCGACGCTTGTGGCCGCGAACACGTCGCGGATCTTCTGGTAGAAGCGCTTCTCCGATGCGCGGATCTCCCGGATCCGCTCCAGCAGCTCGTCGAAGTAGTCGAAGCCGCCAGGTTCCTTGAGTCGTTCGTCATGCAGCACGAAGCCCTTGACGAGGTAGTCCCGGAGCACGGTGGTCGCCCAGGTCCGGAACTGGATACCGCGCGGCGAGCGCACCCGATAGCCGACCGCGAGGATCATTTCGAGGTTGTAGACCAGCACCTCCCGGCGGACCTGCCGGGCACCCTCCTGGCGAACTATCAACTTGGAGTTGATAGTTGCCTCGGTCAACTCTTTGTCGTGAAGGATCGCGTTGATGCGCTGGTTGATGTTCTGGAGACTCGTGTCGAAGAGTTCGGCCATCTCGGCCTGTGTCAACCAGACCGTGCCGCCGATCGCGCGGAACTGGATCTGGGAGCGCCCGTCCTCCGTCCGATAAAGGATGAGCTCCCCGCCCTCGCCACCCACGTCGTCTACCTCTCCAGGGTCTCGGTCTTCCCAGCTCGGCATCTTTCCAGCTATGAGCTGGGGCAATAAGACGTTTCGCAAAGCTGTCCCCCTGACACGCCCCCGGACGAGCATGATGCTTGTCCGGGGCGCACGGGATAAGAGCGCCGAGGACAGCACGCTCCGCGACTGCGATGCCCGCGGGGAGGATGCAGGCGTGAGACCGGATCGACATGCTCGGCTCGCGCGAGTCGTCCGTAGGCTGGGGGTGTGGTTCCAGCGCTGACCCTCCTCGACGGCGTCCGCTGGCGAGGCGTCCGTGTGATCGGGGATCGCGCGCAGACCCTGCTGGCGGTGCTCGTCCTGCATGGACGGGCGGGAGCCGGTGACGAGCGCCTGGTCGACGAGCTGTGGCCCGACGAACCGCCGGCCAACCCCATGAAGGCGCTGCAGGTGGTCGTCTCACGGACCCGGGCCGTGACCTCCGCCGACGCCGTGGTGCGCACCGCGCGCGGTTACCGGCTGGGGCTTCCCGATGAGCAGGTGGACGCGCTGCTGCTGGGCGTACTGGTGGAGCAGGCACGTGCCGCGCTGGTCAGGGGCGAAGCGGCCCTCGCACGCGGCCGCGCCGAAGCGGCCATGAGCCTCGTAGCCGACGGCATGGAAGCCGCCGCGGGTCCGCTGGGGGAGCTGAGGGAGATCGCCGCGGGGCGGCTGGCCGAGGCGCACCGCGTGTCGGCGGTCGCCCGCGCCCGAGGCGGAGATCATGAGGGCGCGTTGCCGCTGCTGGAGCAGGCCGCGGCCGACCGGCCGCACGACGAGGAACTGCTCGCCTGCCTGCTGCGCAGCGAGGCAGCTGTGCGCGGCGCCGCCGCGGCGCTGGAGCGCTACGAGCGCTATCGAGCGGGCCTGGCCGAGCGCCTCGGCGCCGATCCCGGGCCCGAGCTCGCTCGCGTGCACGCCGGACTGATCGTCGCGGATCGACCGGTGCGAGAGGGCGTCCTGTTCGACGGCTCCTCGTTGCTCGGTCGCGAGGGCGACATCCGCGCGGTGCACGCCCTGCTGCAGACCAACCGGGTGGTCTCCATCATCGGTCCGGGTGGGCTGGGCAAGACGCGGCTGGCCCACGTCGTCGGCAGGAACGCCGCGCAGCCCGTCGCTCACTTCGTCGAGCTCGTCGGCGTCTCCTCTCCCGAGGACGTGGTCGGCGAGGTGGGCGCGGCGCTCGGGGTGCGCGACTCGGTCAGCGGGCGCCGTGCCCTCACCCCCAAGCAGCGATCCGACGTACGGGCCAGGATCGCCCAGCATCTCGACCAGGCCCCGGCGCTGCTGATCCTCGACAACTGCGAGCACGTGATCGAGGCCGTCGCCGACCTGGTGGCTTTTCTGTCCACGACCACCCGGGACCTGCGGGTGCTCATCACCTCACGCGCCATTTTGTCGATCCCCGCCGAACGGGTCTATCTCCTCGGCCAGCTGGACGCCGGCGACGCGGTGGAGCTGTTCCGTCAGCGCGCCACGGCGGCGCGCCCCGATGTACGGATCGACGAACGGGTGGTCGGTGAGGTCGTCGCACGTCTGGATGGGCTGCCGCTCGCGATCGAGTTGGCCGCCGCCAAGGTGCGGGTGATGTCGGTGGAGGAGATCGCGCGGCGCCTGGCGGACCGGTTCGCCCTGTTGCGCGGCGGCGATCGCACAGCTCCCGACCGGCACCGGACGCTGCTGTCGGTCATCGACTGGTCGTGGAACCTGCTGGACGAGCCGGAACGGCGGGCCCTGCGGTGGCTGTCGCTGTTCGGCGACGGGTTCACACTGGCCGCCGCCGAGCACGTGCTGGGCCCGGATGCCCTGCATGCCGTGCAGGCGCTGGCCGAGCAGTCGTTGTTGAGCGTCCGCGAGACCGGCTACGGCCTTCGCTACCGGATGCTGGAGACCGTCAGGGAGTTCGGCCGGGTGCGGCTGACGGAGACCGGCGAGGAGGCGCCCGCGCGGGCCGCGCTGCGGGCCTGGGCGATGGATTACGCCTGGACGAACGCCGCCATACTGTTCGGCCCCGCCCAGTTCGCGGCGGTCGACGCGCTGCGGGCCGAGGAGGGCAACCTGGCCGATCTGCTCCGCCGCGCGCTTGGTGAGCCCGACCCGGCCACCGTGGTGCAACTGCTGGCCAGCCTGGGCACGCTGTGGTCGATCCGGGGCGACCACCCGAGGATCATCGCGCTCAGAGATGCGATCAGGCAGGCCGTCACCGGCTGGCATCCGCCACCGGAGCTCGAAGAGGCGACCCGGGCAGCCCTGCTGGTCGTTCTCATAAACGTGATGACCCTCGCGGACGGTTACGGCGAGGAGTTGCGTGGCCTGCTCGGCAGGTTGCCCCTCCGGGACACGACGGACCCCCGGATCGCGGCGATGGCGACGGTGCTGCACGCCTATGACCCGGCCGATGGCACCGGGTTCCGCCACCGGCTCGCCGAGCTGTGCCGGAGCGACGATCGTGACGTGGCGCTGATGGCGACGCAACTGAGCGCTCAGGTCCTGGAGAATGCGGGCGATCCACCGGGGGCGATCGCGGCGGCCAGGCGGGCACTGGAGCTCGTCCGCGAGAACGACGGGCCGTGGTTCGGGGCGATCCTGCACGCCGTGCTGGCCCACCTGTCCATGCAGCTCGGTGATCGTCGGCGGGCGGTCGACCACGCGCGGGCCGCCCTTCCGGTCCTCAGCCGGCTCGGCGCCACGGACGACGAGACGCAGCTGCACGCGGTGCTGCTGCTCGCCGCGCTCGCCGAGGGAGACCCCGCGATCGCGGAAGCCGAGTTCATGGAGATCACCCGGATCAACGACGTAGGGGCGGTCATCGGCGGCCTGGTGTTCGTCCCGTTGTGCGCTGCCGAGCTCGCCTTCTCGCGCGGTGACCCGGTCGCCGCTCTGGCGGAGTGCCGCCTGGCCGTCCAGCGAGCCCGTGACCTGCGCATACCCGGAGTGCGGACCGGAGCCGAGCCGTGGGCGGTATACGCCGAGGCCTTCGCCCTGACGGCGCACGCCTACCACGCTTACCAATCGGGGCCGGCGGACCTGCGGTATGGCGAGGAGCTGTTTCACTTCTGCGCCGGCGTCCGCGCGGGCGACATGCTGGCTGAGGGCTCTGCACAAGACGGCCCTGGGCCTCGGGCTTTCCTCGACTATCCGGCGTGCGGATCGATTCTGTTCGCGCTCGGCGTCTGGGGGGTGTTGCGCGGAGCCGTGGCCCCCGGCGACGCGGTCGGGCTGCTGGTGCTGGCTGAACGGTTCGCCTACAACCGCCTCGCGCCGAGCCTTGCCTTCGAGCGGATCGAGCCGTACGCCGAAGCGGCCGCGCCCGGCGTGATCGCGGCCATGCGCGCCGAGTACGGCGATCGGCTTGGCTCGGACCTTCTCGACGAGGCACGGGCACTCGTCGAGAAGGTCCGCCGTGCGGGCTCACATGTGCCGCCGCTTGTAGCTGCGGACGGACAGCGGCGCGAAGATCGTGATGACGGCCAGGCAGGCCAGGACCGTCCAGGCCACCTCTCCGGTGACGAGAGCGCCGTTGGCCAGGTCGCGGGCGGCCGTGACCAGGTGTGAGACCGGGTTGACCCGGACGAACGTGGCAAGCCAGTCCGGCAGCGTCTCGACCGGGACGAACGCGTTGGACAGGAAGGTCAGCGGAAACAGGATCATCATGGAGATGCCCTGCACGGCCTGGGCGCTCCGGGCGATCGTGCCGACCCAGGTGAAGACCCAGGCCAGCGACCAGCCCGTGAAGATCGCCAACAGGATCGCGCCGAGCACGCCGAGCGCGCCCCCACCGGGCCGGTAGCCGATCAGCAGGCCCATGCCGAAGGTCAGGGTCGCCGCGATCGTGTAGCGCACCAGGTCGGCCACCATCGGGCCGGCCAGCGGCGCGATCCGGGCGATAGGCAACGACTTGAACCGGTCGAAGACCCCCTTGTCCATGTCCTCGCGCAGTTGCGTCCCGGTGGCCATGCAGGTGGTCAGGATGGTCTGGGCGAGGATGCCGGGGATCAGCAGCGGGAGATAGCTCGCCACGTCACCGGAGATGGCGCCGCCGAAGATGTAGGCGAACATCGCGGTGAACAGGAGGGGCTGCAGCGTCACGTCGAAGAACTGCTCCGGGTTGCGGCGCATCTTCTTGAGTGCCCGCCACGCCATCGCCAGGGTCTGGCTCAGCGTCTCGCCCAGCGATACGTGCCGCCGGGCGGCCGACACCCGCTCGGCGGCCCGTACGGTCTCTCGGGTGGGTGCGATCATGGCGCTCATCGGTTCTCCTCCGTGCCGGTCTCGTCGTCTCCGTCGCTGTCTCTGTCTCCGTCCGCCTCGTGGCCGGTGAGGGCGAGGAACACCTCGTCCAGGCTGGGCTTGGCCACGCTCACCGAGGAGATCGAGACCCCGGCGGTCCGCAGCGCGATCAGCACGTCGGCGGCGAGGTCGGCCTGGTCGAGGGCGACGTTGAGTCGGCCCCGCTCCGGGCTGAACACGGGATCGGAGCCGAGGACGCGCCGGATGACCTCAGCGGCGGTGGGCACCTCCCCCGGCTGGGTGAGCAGCAGTTGGAGGGTGGAGTTGCCGACCGCGGTCTTCAGTTCGTCGGGGGTTCCCTCGGCCACCTTGCGGCCGCGGTCGATGACGGCGATCCGGTCGGCGAGTTGGTCGGCCTCATCGAGGTACTGCGTGGTCAGCAGCACCGTGCAACCATCGGAGATCAGGCTGCGGATGGTGTCCCACATCTGGCCGCGGGTGCGCGGGTCGAGGCCGGTGGTCGGTTCGTCGAGGAAGATCAGCGGTGGTCTGCTGATCAGGCTGGCGGCCAGGTCGAGGCGCCGCCGCATGCCGCCGGAGAACTGCGCGATCGGTTTGTTCGCGGCCTCCTCCAGGCCGAACTGCCCGAGCAGCTCGGTGGCGATCCGCCGGGCGCGCGGAGAGGCGATCCCCAGCAGCCGGCCGAAGAGCCAGAGGTTCTCGCGGGCGGTCAGGTTCTCGTCGACCGACGCGTACTGCCCGGTGACGCCGACCAACTGCCGGATCACGTGCGGGTTGCCGGCCACGTCGACACCGAAGATCTCGGCGCGACCGGCGTCGATCTTCAACAGGGTGGCCAGCATCCGCAGCATGGTGGTCTTGCCGGCGCCGTTCGGTCCGAGAACGCCGAAGATCTCGCCAGGACGTACGGCCAGGTCGATGCCGTCCACGGCACGGTGCTCACCGAACGTCTTGACCAGCCCTTCGGCATGTACGGCCAGATCGGTTCCGCCGGGAGTGGTGACAACGCTCCCGGCACGGTCGAGTTCTGTAGTGGTCATGACTTCACTCTTGGCGGTACCGGTTTCACGGCACCCTCGACCCGGTTTCACCACCTGAAGGCGTGCGGCCCGGCGGCACCCGGGCGGCACCGCCGGTCAGCGGCGGGAGAGGCGGCGGAGTGCCTTGCGGAGACGGCCCATGACCGGTCGGCGGTGGCTTCCCTGGGCATCTCGGGCCTGCCGCAGCTCGGTCAGGGCGGTCGCCGCGTCGGGGCGCTTGCCCGGCGTCGGCTCGCGCATGCGCCGTACCAGATCCATGATCTCCGGGGCGACGCCGCCCGCGTCCGGCTCGGCATCCGCGCCGGGGGTGGGCAGCTCGCCGGTCAGCAGCTGAAAGGCGATCACCCCGGCGGAGTAGACGTCGGACGCGGTGGTCATCCGGTCGGGCCTCGCCCGGCACTCGGGCGCCACGTAGTGGACGTCGAGGATGTTGGGCAGCTCGTTGGCCACGGTGTGCTTGCGCTGTCCCGGCTTGGCGTAGTCGAACCCGGTGAGCATCGCGTGGCCGGAGTCGGTCACGAGCACGCACGCGGGGGTGAGCGCACGGTGGATGACCTTGTTGGCGTGCACGTGGGCGAGGCCGGCCAGCATGTCCTCGAACACGCCGAGCTTGGCGGTGACGCCCAGCTTCCGCCCGGTGAGATGCAGGTGCAGCGCCTGTCCGTGTACGTCGTCGAGAACGAGGACGAACCTGCTCTCGTCGTCGATCGCGAAGAAGTCGCGGGAGCGTACGACACGGGGATGCGGCGGGATCTTCGCGAGCGCCTGGTAGGCGTTGGCGATGCGCCGCTGCTCGGCCACCCGCCGCCGCTCGGGCGCCATCGGGTCGGCCCGATAGACCCGCAGCAGGACGGTCTCGCCGGCCGCCGCGGTCGCGTTGACCGCGCGATATTCGGTGACCCGGTCGTCGCCGCCGAGCTGCTCCTCGACCTCCCAGTTGCCGAATCTCGGCGGCGCGGTGGGCCTGCGCACGGTCCCGTTGAGCGCCTCGAGGATCGCGGTGCGGTACGGCATGGCGTCCCGGCTGCAGCCGTGCCTGACCCGTGACACGTCGCTGAGCATGTCGATGAGGCCGGCGAGGTTGGTGACGTGCCGGGCGTCGCGGCCGGTGGGGTCGATGAGGACGGCTCCGGGTGCGGTCAGCACGACGATGTTGTCGACGTACAGCCGCTCCAGCTCACGGTGCTCGTCGATGAGCAGGCCCTTCAGCGCCCGCGCCGTACCCCGCAGCTTGGCGACCGGGGATCCGAAGGCCTCCCGGTGCTGGGGGAACCACCGGTTCCCCGTGACCTGGAACCGGCCGCGTGCGCCCTTGACGTCGATGACGCAGAGCGAGTGGTCGGTGAGCACCGCCACATCGACCTCGAACAGGTCGGCGCCGCGCGGCACCTCGATGTTGTGCAGCAGCAGCCAGTCGTCAGGGGCGTTGTCACGCAGGTGCGCGATGACCCTTCGTTCGGCGTCATTGACGGGCCGCCCGCCACCGACGATCTGAGCCATCTCCCTTGTGCCGCCTCTCTGACCAGAATGAGAACTCCATCCTCGTTGGTATCGGTATTCCCGCGCCACCACTGAATTTCCCACCTATGTCCAAGCTGACACCTCCGATCGCTGGTCAGGTGAGCCTTGGGTGGATGCCGACCGGTTTGCTGGGCGTTTTGTCGGGAATGCGAGGAACATGCGAGTTGTCGTGGTCGGTGCGACCGGTAACGTCGGAACCAGCCTGCTCAGCGCCCTCGAGTCCGATTCCACGATCACCTCGGTCGTCGGAGTGGCGCGACGGATGCCGGGCTGGCGGCCGGGCAAGACCGAGTGGCGGCAGGCCGACGTCTACCAGGACGACCTCGGCGAGATCTTCTCCAACGCCGATGCCGTCGTCCACCTCGCCTGGCTGTTCCAGCCGACACACGATCCGGTGACTACCTGGAACACCAATGTGCTGGGCAGCGTCCGGGTTTTCCGAGCCGCCGCCCGGGCCGGGGTGTCCGTGCTCGTCTACGCGTCCTCTGTGGGCGCCTACTCTCCGGGGCCCAAGGACCGGCCGGTCGACGAGAACTGGCCGACGCACGGCTGGCCGGGGGCCGCCTACGGGCGGGAGAAGGCGTACGTGGAACGGGTCCTCGACACGTTCGAACGCGACCATCCCGACATCCGCGTGGTCCGAATGCGGCCCGGGTTCATCTTCAAGCGGGAGTCCGCGACCGAGCAGCGGCGGCTGTTCGCCGGGACTCTCCTGCCGCAGCGGTTGGTCCGGCCGGACCTGATCAGGTTCATCCCGGACATCCCCGGGCTGTGCTTCCAGGCGCTGCACACCGCCGACGCCGCCGAGGCGTACCGGCTGGCCCTCACCCGGCCCGTCTCGGGTGCGTTCAACCTGGCCGCCGACCCGGTCATCGATCCGGCCGTCCTGGCGGAGATGTTCGGGGCGCGGCGGGTCCCGATGCCGTCGATGGTGGCCAGGGGCGCGGTCGCGGCGGGATGGCACATGCGGCTGATCCCGGCCTCGCCCGGTCTGATGGAGATGGCGCTGCGGCTGCCCATCATGGACGTGACCCGGGCCCGCACGGAGCTGGGCTGGGATCCCCGGCACAGCGGTACGGACGCCCTGCGCGCGGTGATCGAGGGCATGCGCGGCGGGGCCGGCATGGACACGCCGCCGCTCGCGCCCGAGTCGGGAGCAGGCGGCCGGATCAAGGAAGTGACCACGGGCGCCGGGACGCGTCCGTGAAATGAGGCGATCGAACCAGAGAGTGCCGAGGAGGCGGAGGGCATGCCGCTCGTGGACCGGGATTGCGCCCGGCGGCTGCTGGAGTCGGACGATCCGGACGTGGCACTGGTGTTCGTCCGAGGTGAGTGCCTCGTGCTGCCCGTCGACGAGATCGACGACGAGCACCGCGGGCTGGTGATCATGCAGCGCAGAGACCTTCCGGACGCCTTCGTCGCCGCTCCGATCAGCGATGACCGGGTGGAGGCGCTGGCCTGCCGGTTGGACAACGCCGCCAGGGATCTCGGCGGCTGACCGGACGGGTGGAACCGCCGCGGTCTCATCCGGCTACGAACTGTTGCGGTATTGTTGCTTTCCGTCATGGCATCGACGCGCGCCGCCGGCCTGGTGCTCGGCCTGGGCATTGGCGGCTTCATCGACGGGATCCTGCTGCACCAGCTGATGGGCTGGCATCACATGCTCAGCGGGTGGTATCCGCATGACGACCGTCTCAACATGATCGGAGACGGGCTGTTCCATGCGGGCTGCCTCGTGCTGGTGATCGTCGGCGTCGCGCTGCTGTCGCGGGGCGGACCGCATCCCGGACGTGAGCTGCTTGGGTACGGCGTGGCCGGCTGGGGCGTCTTCGATGTCGTCGAGGGCCTCGTGGACCACGAGTTGCTGGGGGTCCATCACGTACGGCCCGGCCCGCATCAGGTCGCCTACGATGTCGCGTTCCTCTTGCTCGGTGCGGCCCTCGTCGCGATCGGGCTGCGGGTGGCGAACAGCGCGCGGCGCGGGAGGCGGAGCGGCCGCGCCGCTGGGGACGTTCACCGCGCTTGATGGCCCTCCTCCCAGAAAAATGACGGCGTGTCGCGGCCTGACCCAAAATTCCGGAAAGAGCGGACGGACAAATCGGACAGTAAAACGCTCTTATCGGGACATACCGGGGCTAAAGTATATAGCAAACTGTGATTCGATCGTCACTCTTCGTAGCGTCGACAGAATGCTGCTCGATCTCCATTGCGTACGCGGCGCGTCAATGTGACCATGAAATCCACCGTCCGGAATCCCCCACCGGGGTTGGCGCGAAGGCGCCGCGGGGATTCCCGTGCGGCCTCGTGACGCCCCAGGGGGTTCCCGCTCGGTCCGGCATCTCGGGGGAGCATGCGTTCTCCCGGGTGGAGCATATGGAGAGGGGGCCACGATGACTACCACTCGGCCCCGCGTACGCGGGGGACGCCGTGACGAGAAGCGGTTTCACGACCCGGAGTTCGGCTCCTGGATCGGAGAGGTGGCGAGAACGGTCCGGGACGTAGTTGACAGCACCCCCCGGACCATCCGCCTCTGCATCCTGATCGCGGTTGCCGCCGCGTCATGGGCGTACCTCAAGTAGCGGTTCACCTGTGGTCGCGGACCCCAGATTAGGGCGAGCAGTCGGCCTCGTCGGCCCGATTTACGGGACCCCGACGATAACGAGGTCAACTCCAACGCTTGACAGGGGTCCGCGACCACCGCTTTTTGCGCCTGGCAGCAAATGCCTTGACGCCATTCCCGCTTTATCCCGTGATCTTGCAGTTTCTCGCAGACTTCATCGTTGACCTGGATTTTTCGCCTTCGTGATCTTGCAGTACGCGAGACAGTGCAAGATCATAAAGCGAGAGTTCGCAGGTGACGGGCGATGTGTGCGAGAAACTGCAAGATCACGGGAGGAGGGGGGCCGGGTGCAGGGTCATCGACAGACGGACCCGTGAGTGTCCGGGCGCCTGCTCGATGCTCACTGTGTCGCAGAGCAGGCCGATCAGCCACAACCCGTAGCCGCGAGGGGCGTGCGGATCAGGCCGGGGCCGCGGAACGTCGTCGGGACGCAGCCGGCCCGCGTTGTCCACGATGTCGATGGTCAGGTGGTCGTCGTCGTGCCAAATGGTCAGCGTGCCCGATCCGCCTCCGTGTTCGAGCACGTTGATGGCCGCCTCGTTCGCGGCGATGACGACATCGTCCAACCGGGTTCCGGTGAGTCCGGCCTGGACGGCGTAATTGTGGACGTGCTCGCGCAGGGCGGCCAGATCATCCGTGATCGGCCACTGCCGGAGCTGATCTTCCACCTTTCCCTCCTCGATGCCGTCCATTCTCACCCTCACCGCAGGCCCCTCCGCCGGGGCGCCGCCGGGATCACCGATCGACCGGTTCGTTTTTCCGACACCATGATGGTCTCGGGTGCTTCTGCAACGCTACCGGAACCCGGACCGGCGCCCGGACCAAGGGCAGCCGGGCCCGGCAGGGCGGGATTTTCCTTCAAGGGCGGCACTAGCTCGATGACGACCGGATCCGGGCCCGGGCGCCGCCGAGCGCCTCCGCCAGATCGGCCGTGACCTCGAATCCCCTGATGAGCCCGGTGATCCGGAACATCTTGGAAAGTCGGGCGTTGAGGTTCACCAGGGAGACGGCACCGCCGCGCTCGCTCAGGAGCTCACGCACGTCGAGCAGTGTCCGCAGGCCGGTCGAGTCGCAGAATTCCAGGGCCGTCAGGTCCAGCACGAGCTCCCGCTGCTCCGGCGCCAGGGCGGCCCGTACGTCCTCGCGGAGTTGGTCGGCGTTGGAATGGTCGAGTGCCCCGGTCAGCGCGGCGACCAGAATGCGGTCGTCGCTGCCGTTGGACATCGGGGTCAGTTCGACGGCGGCTGTCACGTGCACACCTCGTCGGACGCTGCGGGAACGGTCAGGACAGGGGCGCTTCGCCCCGCTGTAGGCGTTGTTCGACAGATCATGCCCTGCCGTACATGATGCGATGAACGCGTCGCGACGGTTGGCATGTGTAGAGCACTCCCCGGAACTGGCCGCCGGGCAGGCGAGCCTCGATCAGGCCGCCAGCCAGTTTAGGCCACGCGGCGGTTCAGGTCACCCGGACGTCACCACCTCGACTCCACCTCGACTCCACCTCGACGGAGACCGCCTCTCTCGCCCGCGTCCTGAGCTTCTCAAGAATCTACAAACGTGGTTTTCCCCGCGTCCGGCGGGGAAAACGGCCTTTGACCATTGGCCGCCCCTAGAGGAGAAGCCGGTAAAACCGCCCATGCCTGACGGGACAAGGGGGACCCAGTTCGGCACCGGTCGGGGGACCTCCCCTGTGACGACGGCAAAGGCAGAGGCGGCGGTGCGCCACCCCGTCCCGCGGCTCACTGTGGGAGTGGAGGAGGAGTTCCTGCTCCTCGATCCCGCGACCGGATGTGTCGTCCCCGCTGCCGAGGATGTTCGCCGCCGGGTGGACGGCCGGGTGGCGAACGGCCTGGTGCCCGAACTGACGCAGTTCCAACTCGAGACCAACAGCACGGTGCACACCGATCTCGGGTGGTTGCAGCGTGAGTTGCTGGAGATGCGCGGGGCCGTGGCCGTCGCGGCCACCGAGGTGGGAGCGCGGCTCGCCGCCTGCGGCACGGCGCTGCACGGCAATGCCGGGATGCCGCCGCTGTCGGTCGGCCCGCGCTATCACGCGATGCTCAAGGAGTTCGGCGCGGTGCTGCGCGGTCAGGGCGTGTGCGGGTGCCATGTCCATGTGGGGATCGATGACCGCGAGGAGGCCGTGCTCGTCAGCAATCATGCGCGTCCCTGGCTTCCCGTCCTGCAGGCGCTGACCGGAAATTCCCCGATATCCGACTCGGTGGACACCGGATACGCGAGCTGGCGGGCGATGATGATGGGCAGGTGGCCCAGTGCGCGGCCTCCGCCGTACTTCCGCTCCGTACGCCACTACGAGAGCCTGGTCGACGGCATGCGGGCCAGCGGCGTGATCCTGGATCGTGGGATGATCTACTGGCTCATCCGGCTCTCCGATCATGTGCCCACCCTCGAGTTCCGCACCGCTGACTCCTGCGCGACGGTGGCGGAGACCACGATGCTGGCCGGGCTGGTGCGGGGGCTGGCGGCCACGGCGCTGCGGGACGTACGGGCCGGCGTGCCCGCTCCGCGGATCGACGACACGCTGCTGAACGCCGCCTGGTGGCGGGCGGCCCGGGACGGGGTCGAGGGCGAAGGTCTCGACCTGTTGTCCGGCGGGCGCATGCCCGCCTGGGATCTGGTGGGCCGGTTGGTCGAACACGTACGGCCCGGCCTGGAGGAGAGCGGAGACTGGCCGGTGGTGGCCCGCGTCCTCGGGCGGCTGCGGCGGCGCGGGTCAGGAGCCGCCCGCCAGCGTGCGGTCTACGCGCGGCGGGCCCATCTCCCCGACGTGGCCGACCTGCTCGTCCGGCAGACCCTGGCCTCGCCCGCCGACACCCCCTGATCCCAAATCTCACGCGACACGGTTTCAGGCGACGACGCGCAGCGTTCGCAGGGTCGGATCGCAGGCGTCGGGGATGTTCATGCCGGCGGCGACGCCGGTGGACACGTAGCGGAGAACGGGAGCAGTGATCAGTTCGCCGGGCGTCAGCGCCGGCGCCCCCGGCGGATAAGGCGTGACCATCTCGGCGATCACCCGGCCGGCGGCCTTCTCGATCGGCACCTGCTCGGTGCGGCCGAAGAAGGCGTCGCGCGGGGACATGACGGTCTCGAGTTCCAGTTCGCCGGGCCCGGGAAGGTCGATCTTCGCGGCCGACGGCAGGTCACCGGCGGCGGCCATGGCCCGCAGGGACTCGACCAGCACGTTCGTCGTCCCCGTGTCGTCACCTACCGTGATCTCCGCGGTGATCCGCCGATGGTCGCTCAGCGCCATGTTGATGTGGGTGCGCTGACGGAGCCAGTCGGCGGCGTGATAACCGTCGGCGCCGAGGCCGGCGACATCAATGACGATCTTCAGGGGGTCGAGCTCGAAGGCGTCGCACGACTCCTTGTCCAGCACCCGCAGGCCGCCGATCTGATTGATCGACGCACGGGCGGACATGGCCAGGTTGATGGCGCGGTCGAGCAGTTCCTTGCCCTGCTCGACCATCTGCCGACGCCAGCCGTCCATCGCCGCGTAGATCAGGGTGGACGGGCTCGTCGTGCCGAGCAGGTCCTCGCGGGCCTTGAGCACGTTCGGATCGACGCGGTCGCCCCGCAGATGGAAGACGGATCCCTGTTCGAGGCCGTTTCCCATCTTGTGGACACTGGTCACGCACACGTCCGCGCCGGCGTTCATGCCCCAGACGGGCAGACCCTGCGGATGGAACGGCAGGTGGGCGCCCCAGGCCTCGTCGACGATGAATGTGCGGTCGTGGCGTACGCACACCTGTTTGATGCCGGCGAGATCGGCGCAGGTGCCGTAGTCGGTGGGGCTCGCGACCAGCACGCCCCTGGCGTCCGGCTCCGCCTTGAAGGCCGCTTCGACCGCGGCGGGCGAGGGCGGATAGGAGAAGTGGAGGTCGGCATCCCATCCGGGGTGAACCCAGATCGGCTCGACCCCGCTCAGGATCAGCCCGGAGATCACCGACTTGTGCGAGTCGCGCGCGACCAGCAGTTTCTCTCCGGGTCCCGCCACCGACAGCATCGCGCTCTTGACCGACAGGGAACTGCCGCAGGTGGAGAAGAACGCCGTCTGCGCGTTCACGGCCTCCGCCATCAGTTGCTGGGCCTCCTCGAGCACGCCGCCGGTCATCCTGCGATCGTCCAGCCCGTTCGGAAGCAGGACGTCGGCCTTGAAGACGCCCTCCCCGAGCACGGCGAGCACCCGCGGATCCACCCCCCGTCCCTGCTTGTGCCCGGGCGGCGTGAACGACAGGTCACCGCGCTCGTGATAGGCGACGAGCGCTTCCAACACGGGCGCCCGAGACTGATCCATGGTCGTCCCTCCTCGGGTTCGGCCGACGGGCGTCCGGCGGTGGGCGCCGACGCGGACCGATTGAACCGCGTGGCGGGCTCCACCCCCGAAGGGCGGAGCCCGCCACACCCAAACCATGATCGGTAAGGCTCAGGCCAGGCCGCTCAGCGCAGGCCTCTCTCGCCGTTCGCTCATGGTGACGTCACGGACGGGCGCGACCAGCACATCGGCCAGCGCCTCGGCAGGAGTCGGCCTGATCTTGAGCGTCTCGGTCCCGGTCACGTCGAGCACCAGTCGCAAGACGCCGTGCACTCCGGCGAGGCACATGGATCCGCCGGCTTCCCGCAGAGTGTCGTGCATCTCCAGCAGAGCCTCCAGCCCGTACGAGTCGCAGAACTGGAGCACGGACGCGTCCACCACCAGCCTGACGCGTCCACGCTGGATGAGATCTCTGATCGCGCCACGGAGCACATCCCCGGTGGCGATGTCGAGCTCACCGGCCAGCGCGACCACGGAAGCCGCCTGGTGATCGCTGACAGTAATCTCGAGTGGTATTGCCATATACGCGCCTTCATCCATTTTCGGGGCGTACTGTCTGAAACGACGCTACCCGGCGGTGTGTCAGGTCCTGGTAATGCCGGACGGTCGATGCGTCGGAAGTCCGTCGCCGAGTCCCACGTTCCCCCCGCAAAGTGGCAAATCTGTAAAGAACCGTCTGAAGCGGATCTTTGTCGCGATCCCCCTTCAGGTGGCTGGGGTTCCCGGCCGGGGGCGCGGGTAATAATGCCGCGCCGTGCCTTGGTCTGCCTCTGACCAGGGGTATGCCTCACCTGGGGAGCGATTGGTGTTCCCTTTTCGAACGAGGGACGAATCCGACCACTTGTTCCTGAAAAGGGGGTGCCTCTTGAGATCGTTCGAGATGAGGCTGAATGGAGCTCCTTGTGGCGCTGCTGACCGCGCTGGGCGCGGTCGCCGGCGTGGTGCAGGCAGTTGTCGAGCTGATCGAGCGATCAGAGCGCAGGCGCCGCCGCCGAGAGGGCGGCGCCGGACTCGGCGGCCCTGATGCCGAGAGATTCGAGAGCCCTGGCGTAGGGGGCGGCTTGGGAACCGATGCGTCTAATGTCGGCTATGTGACGCCGTTCGGCGCCGCGCCGCCCTTGGACCCGGAGGTGCTCAGCACTTCCTGGCACTCCTGCTTGGCGTACCTCTTCGGGCTCGTCGGAGCTCTGATCTTCCGTCGCGACCCCAGGCCCAAGGTGCGCTTTCACGCCGCTCAATCGCTGCTGCTCGACGTGGTGTCCCTGGGATATCTGACGGTCGGCCTGGTCGCATGGGTGCTCTACAGCGCCGTACGGTATCCGGGGCCGGACGCGGAGATCCCACCGAACGACGCCGTGACCTGGGTATGGGTGCTCACGTCGCTGACCGGACCGCCCGTGGCACATCTTGTACTCGCGCTTCTCGCGCTCATGGGGCGGCATCCGCGGATCCCCGTGTTGTGGAAGGTCGCCGCGACGATCAGCGCCCGCCCGGTCTCGTGTTCGGGTTCGACTCCCTCCGACTTCGAAGCCGTCTGGCACCGCGTCGAGCTCTACGAGGGCGTCGAGTTCCGCAGGGCGTGGGGCGGGCGGTTCGTCTACCGGGTACGGGACGGCAGGGTTTGCCCGAGCCGTACGACGATCGACTCTGGCACCGGCATCCTGGGGAGTGGGCTGCTCCGCAGGCTCAGCGCGATCGTGTTCCCGAAGCGTGTGCACGACGGCATCCCTCGGGAGGATTTCGAGCGGGCGTGGCACATGATGCCGGTGCGGGGATCGAGGCAGCTCGATGACGTCACGGGGCGGCCGTATGTGTACGCGATCCTCACCGACCCCCGGGTGAGCCAGACGGAGACCGGAGGACGGAGGAGACACGCCGCGCCGGTGGAACTGGTGGAGGAACGGCCCTTCGACCCGAGCCTGTTCGTGGGTGTCCTCACGGCTCAGCCCGGTTGTTCCTGGCATGGTCATACGTGTGCCCGTCCGGTTGTCGCCGGCGTTCTGGTCCGCGACAAGGGCGGCGAAACCTGGCACGCCGTCTGCGACCGTGCCCTCACCGCCCTCCGCCACGCCTGACCTGGCTGCCGTTCACTGTTGGGGCTGGTCGTCGGCGGGGATGTGGGCCGCGGCGGCTCGGGCCGCGAGGAGCGCGGACAGGGCCGCGCAGTCGGCGGCGGTGAGCGGTGCGTGCGGGACGAGGTAGAGCAGGCCGGTGGGCCCGTCGACGAGGTCGACCGGCAGCGGACGCGGGAGTGTGTCGGTGGTCACGATGACGCCCATTCTGCCGGGTGCGACCGACAGAACGCGCCCGCTTATCCGGCCGCGCCCGCGCCCGAGGTCAGCGACTCAGATGGCGGCGATGGTGGCCGGGGCGCGCTCGGCGCGGCTGAGGGCACGTAGGACGGCGGTCGCGCCGTGCCGCTGCACGGCCAGGCGGGACAGCAGGTCGATCACCGTGTCCACGACGGAACCAGGAAGTTCCGGTGTGGGAACGCCGACGCTGACAGCTGAGCAAATGTCACTCTTGTCGTCAGATAGCTTTGCGCTATCTTGGTGATATCACTTCGATAGCCGACGATAGGGGAGAGGCGATGGAACGGAAGGTGTTCCGGCTGAACGGCTTCGCCGTGCTGCTGGTCCTGCTGGTGCTGGCCGGTGCGCTGGCCGCCGCCTGGCAGAGCACGCTGTCGGGGGCGGACCCGATGCCGTTCGAGGAGGGGCTGCCGGAGGGCGTCGGGCCGCTGATCGCGCTGACGATCGTGTGGGCGGTGTTCGCCGCGATCGTGGCGACGGGCTTCACCGTGATCAACCCGAACGAGGCCAAGGTCGTGCAGTTCCTGGGCCGGTACGTCGGCTCGCTGAGCGCCGCCGGCTTCCAATGGGTGCTCCCGCTCACCACGAAGCAGCGGGTCACGCTGCGGGTGCGGAACTTCGAAACGGCCAAGCTCAAGGTCAACGACGCCGACGGCAACCCGGTGGAGATCGCCGCGGTCGTGGTCTACAAGGTCGTCGACACCGCGCGGGCCGCGTTCTCCGTGGACGACTACGAGGAGTACGTGGCCATTCAGTCCGAGGCGGCCGTACGACACCTGGCCACGAGTCATCCGTACGACGCGCACGAGGAGGGCCGCACCAGCCTGCGCGACGGCGCCGAGGTGGCCGGGGAGCTCACCGCCGAGTTGCGCGAGCGCACCGACCTGGCCGGCGTCGAGGTCATGGAGGCGCGGATCACCCACCTGGCCTACGCCCCCGAGATCGCCCAGGCCATGCTGGTCCGTCAGCAGGCGGCCCAGGTCGTCGCCGCGCGTACCCGCATCGTCGAGGGCGCGGTCGGTATGGTGGGGCTCGCCCTGGACCGCCTGTCCGAACAGGGAGTGGTCGAACTCGATGAGGAGCGCAAGGCCCAGATGGTGTCCAACCTCCTGGTCGTCCTCTGCGGCGACCGAGCGACCCAGCCGGTGGTCAATGCCGGCAGCCTCTACGCCTGACCATGGTTGAACGGAAGAAGCTCCTGCTCCGGCTTGATCCGGCCGTCTACGAGGCGGTGGCCAGGTGGGCGGCCGACGATCTGCGCAGCATCAACGCCCAGATCGAGTACGGCCTGCGCCTCGCACTCAAGCACGCGGGGCGCGAGCCCAGGCGGCCCGGCACGAGCGATCCCGGAGAACCAGAACCCGGGTAAAAGGAGCCCGGGTAGAGGGAACCCGGTGGCGGGTCCGCCGCGTGGGAGGTCCCCGAGCCCCGGCCGCTGATCTGTCTTGTTGCCGCACTTCATCTGCTATACACCCCAGCTATAAACAACATGTATAGCTGGGGTGTATAGTCGCGCCATGTCACTTTCCCACACGTTGCTGGGGCTGCTGGAGCGGGGTCCCCGGCACGGGTACGACCTCAAGCAGGAGTTCGACGCCCAGTTCGGCCAGGATCGCCCGCTCCACTACGGCCAGGTCTACGCCACGCTGGCGCGGCTGCTGAAGAACGGGCTGGTCGAGGTCGACGCGGTCGAGCACGGGGGCGGGCCCGAGCGCAAGCGGTACGCGATCACGGCCTCCGGCGTCAGCGACGTGGCGAAATGGCTGTCCCAGCCGGAACGCCCCGAGGCCTACCTGAACAGCACCCTCTACACCAAGGTGGTGCTCGCGCTGCTGACCGGCAGGGACGCCGCGGCGATCCTCGACGTCCAGCGGGCGGCCCACCTCGACCTGATGCGGGAGCTGACCCGGCGCAAGACGCGCGGAGACCTGGCCGACGCGCTGATCTGCGACCACGCCATCTTCCACCTCGAGGCCGACCTGCGCTGGCTGGAGCTGACCAGCGCCCGGCTGGACCGGCTCGCCGAGAAGGTCCGCTCATGACGGGCGAGGCTCCGCTGCTGTCGGCCCGCGACCTCCACAAGACGTACGGTCCGACCCCGGCGCTCGACGGAGTGAGCATGGACGTGCGGGCGGGCGAGATCGTGGCCGTCATGGGACCGTCGGGATCGGGCAAGTCGACGCTGATGCACTGCCTGGCGGGCATCGTGCGTCCGGACGCCGGGGAACTGCGGTATCGCGATCGGAATCTGATCACCGCGTCCGACGCCGAACGCAGCGCCCTGCGGCGGAGGGAGTTCGGCTTCGTCTTCCAGTTCGGGCAGCTCGTGCCGGAGCTCACCTGCCTGGAGAACGTCGCGCTGCCGCTGCGGATGGAGGGTGTGCGCCGCGGGGAGGCCGAGCGGCGGGCCGCGCACTGGCTGGACCGGCTCGACGTCGCCGATGTCGCGGGCAAGCGGCCCGGGCAGGTGTCCGGCGGGCAGGGCCAGCGGGTCGCGGTCGCCAGGGCGCTGGTCACCGATCCGGCCGTGGTGTTCGCCGACGAGCCGACCGGCGCGCTCGACTCGCTCAACGGCGAGCTGGTGATGCGGCTGCTCACCGAATGCGTCGAGCAGTCGGGAACGGCGGTCGTGCTGGTGACCCATGAGCCGGCCGTCGCCGCCTACTCCCACCGGGAGGTCGTCATGCGGGACGGCAGGATCCGTACGAGCGCGGGGATGGTCCAGTGACCGGGGGCCCGGCGAGTGGCGCGGGCTGGGTGCGGCAACTCGCGTTCGGCGTACGACTGGCGTTCCGGGGCGGGGCCACCGGGTGGACGCGGGTGGCCCTGACGGCGACCGCCGTTGGCCTCGGCGTCGCGTTCCTGCTCCTGGCGGCGTCCGTGCCGAACCTCCTGTCGGCGCGGGACGCCCGCGAGAGCGCCCGTGTCGATTACCTCCAGCACCTGGAGCGGCGTGGTGACGACACGCTGCTGCTCGGCTTCGTCGACACCCAGTTCCACGGCATCAGGATCCGGGGCCGGCTCCTCCAGCCGGAAGGCCCCGCCGCTCCGGTGCCGCCGGGGCTGACCGCGCTGCCGAGGCCGGGCGAGATGGTGGTCTCCCCGGCGCTGGCCGCGCTGCTGTCCGCACCGGGGAGTGAACTGCTGCGGACTCGGCTGGATTATCGGATCGTCGGCCAGATCGAGGACGAGGGTCTGTCCGGGCCTGGCGAGTTCGCGTTCTACGCGGGCAGCGACCGGTTGGAGGGCTGGTCCGGCGTGCAGCGGCTGAACGCCTTCGGGGACCCGACCCCGGGCGATGGCCTCAGCCCGCGGCTCATGCTGCTGGTCATCGTCGCCTTCGTGGTGCTGCTGACACCGGTCGTGATCTTCATTGCCGCGGCGGTGCGTTTCGGCGGCGAGTCGCGCGACCGCCGGCTCGCCGCGCTGCGGCTGATGGGCGCCGACCGGCGGATGACTCGGCGGTACGCCGCCGGGGAGGCCCTGGCGGGCGGGCTGCTGGGGCTGGCCGTCGGAGTCGTGCTCTTCCTGGCCGGACGGCAGCTGATCGGCCGGTTCACGCTGTGGGACATCAGCGTGTTCCCCGCGGACGCCCGGCCGAGCCTTCCGCTGGCGGTGTCGATCGCCGGCGCCGTACCGGCGCTGGCCGTCACGGTCAGCCTGGGCGTGCTGCGCAAGATCGCCGTGGAACCTCTGGGCGTGGTCCGAAGGAGCGCGCAGGGCCGCCGACGGTTGTGGTGGCGGCTCCTGCTCCCGTTCGCCGGGCTGGCCCTCCTCGCTCCGCTGTTCGGCGGCAGGGCGGACACCGACGGGCAGCTCGCCCGCGTACAGGTGGGAGGCGGCGCGGTCCTCCTGCTCGTGGGCGTGGTGACCCTGCTGCCGTGGCTGGTGGAGGCGGTCGTACGGCGGATCGGCGGCGGCGGAGGCGTGTCGTGGCAGCTCGCCGTCCGCCGGATCCAGCTGGACAGCGCCTCCTCCGCCCGGCTCGTGAGCGGGGTCGCGGTGGCCGTCGCCGGGGCCATCGCGCTGCAGACGCTGGTCGCCGGCGTGGAGTCCGTCTCGGTCCAGGACACCGGCGCGGATCTTCACCGGGCGCAGGTGAACGTCGTGCTCAGTGAGGGAGCCACGTTCGCCGAGGCCAAGAAGATCACCTCACGATTCGCGGCGACCCCCGGGGTGCGCTCCGTCACGGGCACCGCCACATCCATCGGGCTCGTCGCGGGCACAGACCAGGACGTGCCGTTCATCATGGGCGCCTGCCCCGATCTGCGGGAGATGGCGGAGATCACCCGATGCCGTCCCGGTGACGTCTTCATCACCGAGCACGACCCGGAGTCGAGCGACGCCCCCGAGCCACCGCGTCCCGGACAGCAGGTCACGGTCGAGGACGCGACCTGGACCATTCCGGCCACGGTCACGCGGGTGAAGGGCAGGCGCTCGCCGGACGGAGGCGTGTGGCGTGGGGCGGTCCTGGCCACCCCCGAGGCCGCTGCCGACCTCGCGGCCAAGCCGCTGCGGCTGTCGCTCTACCTCGGTCTCGACCGGTCCGACCCGGACGCCGTGGAGCTGGTACGGAACACGGCGGCGGAGATCAGCCCGCTGACGCAGGTGTACGGCATCCAGGAGGTCCAGGTCGACGACAAGTTCGCGGGGATTGTGCGGGGGATCCTCGTGGGCACGGTGGCGATCCTGCTGCTGATCGGAGCGAGCATGCTCGCGACCACGCTGGACCAGCTCAGGGAGCGGCGTGCCCTGCTGGCCGCGCTGACCGCCTTCGGGGCCCGGCGCGGCATGCTGACGCGGGCGACGCTGTGGCAGATGGCGGTGCCGGTCGCGCTCGGGCTCGTGCCCGCGGTCCTGATCGGCACCGGTCTGGGGCTGGCGCTGCTCGCGATGCTCGGCCTTCCGCTCCACGTCAGCCCGGCGAACCTGCTGGTGACGGTCTCCGCCGGGGCGGGTGTGGTCGCCCTGGTGACGCTGGCGAGCCTGCCGGTCCAGCTGCGGCTCATGCGCCCCGAGGGCCTGCGCACGGAGTGAGCGTCCGCGGGAAACACGGGTGAGGCCACCGGTCGTGACGTCGTAGCCTCGGGGGAGCGCCGGACCACGAGGACGGCGCTCACGATCCACGAGGAGACTCCCGCATGTCGCCCGAGAAGCCCGAGCAGTACGGGCAGTCTGAGCAGCACGGGCAGCACGGGCAGCCCGAGCTGCACGCTGACTGCGCGAACTGCTTCGGGCTGTGCTGCGTCGCGCTGCCCTTCTCCGCCTCGGCGGACTTCGCGATCGACAAGCCCGGCGGGCAGCCCTGTCCCAACCTGCGGGCGGACTTCCGCTGTGGCATCCATCGGGATCTCAGGCAGCGCGGCTTTCCGGGCTGTGTCACCTTCGACTGCTTCGGCGCCGGGCAGAAGGTCTCGCGGGTCACCTTCGGCGGCCGGGACTGGCGGGAGGACCCGGTGTCCGCGAAGCGGATGTTCGAGGTTTTCCCGATCATGCGGCAGCTTCACGAGCTGCTCTGGTACCTGAACGAGGCGCTGACCCTTCCGGCCGCCCGCCCGATCCACGGCGATCTGCGGCGGGCACTGGAACAGACGGAACGCCGCACGCTCGACAACCCCGACACGCTGATGAAGCTGGACGTGGCGGCGCATCGGAGCGAGGTCAACGTGCTGCTGCTGCGCGCGAGTGAGCTCACCCGGGCCGCTGCCGTACCCGGGCTGAAGGCCGAGGCGCCGCGCGGCCGCAAGAACGCCGGAGGCAAGAACGTCGGAGGCAAGAAGGCCGGGGCGGGGCGGGCACGGAAGAAGGAGCTCAGGGGCGCCGATCTCATCGGAGCGGATCTCAGGGGCGCGGATCTGACCGCCGCCAACCTGAGAGGGGCCTATCTCATCGGGGCCGACCTGAAGGGCGCCGACCTGCGGGTGGCCGACCTCATCGGGGCCGACCTGAGAGGGGCCGATCTCCGCGGCGCCGACCTCACCGGCAGCATCTTCCTCACCCAGTCGCAGGTGAACGCGGCCAACGGCGACGCCGCCACCCGTCTGCCCGCCACGCTCGAACGCCCCGCCCACTGGGACGAGAACGTCCGCGGCGACCGCCAAAACCCTGCGAATAATGGCGATTCGGACACGTCAAAATAATTGCTTACGCGGATTTTTCCGGCAATAGCCGTACGATCACCCACCTGGAGTCCCATCTCCGATCTCCCTGAGAGTTTCCTGATAAACCGCCATGTGCTGCGCTGGGAAGCGCATAATCGCGGATGGCAGAGGAGGCGGCACCTGATGTGCCGGCTGGGGAAGGAGTTGCACCAAACCGCCATGGAATGTTCCACGAACTGACCGAGGTCGGCAATGGAGTGTCCATGAAATCGCAGCGAATCCTCCGCGCGCTGCCGTTCATCGCGATGGCCGCCGTGGTCGCGGTCGACCTGCTGGTCGGACCCACCCTGATCTTCCTGCCGCTGCTCACCCTGGGGCCGGCCTTCGCCTCGGTCTCGGGCGGCGTACGCCGTACCGCGGTGGTGGGCGGACTCTCACTCGCGCTCTACGTTCCCCTGGCCGCGTACGACCATCTGCTGGGCAGACCGCAGAACACGCTCACGATGGCCTCGATCGTCGGGGTCACCGCGGCCAGCATGCTGGCCAGCCGGCTGCGGACCAGGCGGGAACGCGAACTGGCCAACGTACGCCTCGTCGCCGAGGCGGCCCAGCGCGTGCTCCTGCGGCCCGTCCCACGCGGGGCCGGAGACGTGCGGGTCGCGCTGTCCTACACCTCGGCCGCGGCGGAGGCGCAGATCGGCGGCGACCTGTACGAGGTGGTCATCACACCCGAGGGGGTGCGGCTCCTGATCGGTGACGTACAGGGCAAGGGCCTGGAGGCCGTGGAGACCGCGGCGTGGGTGCTTGGAGCGTTCCGCGAGGCCGCCTACGACCAGGCCGAGCTGCTCGGCGTCGCCGAGCGGCTGGAGGCCAGCCTCGCCCGCCATCTGAGCGGGGAGAAGTTCGTCACGGCGATCCTGGCTGAGGTGCACGACCACGAGATCTCACTGCTCAACTGCGGTCATCCCGCCCCGTTCGTCCTGAGCCGGGACGGCGGCATCCGGCTGGCCGAGCCGCCCGAGGAGGCCGCTCCGCTCGGGCTCGCCGAGCTCGGCTCGCCACGGCCCAAGCCGTACGGCATCCCCTTCGAGGACGGCGACCAGATCCTCTTCTACACCGACGGCGTCGTCGAGGCCCGGGACAGGCAGGGGACCTTCTATCCGCTCGAGGAACGCGCGCGCCTGCTGCGGGCGCCCGATCCCCAGGCCGCGCTGGACGAGTTGCGCGCCGATCTGCTGCGCCACGTGGGCGGTCCCGTGCCGGACGACGCCGCCATGCTGCTCCTGCGCCGCAACCCGGCTCACCGCCTGTAGCACGCGGATATGCCGCCTCCAACGTGGGCCGCCCCGGATTGCGGGTAAGGGGGCGTGGATGGCCGCGAGCTAAGGAGGGGGACGCGGTGAGTCAGCACACGCCGGAACACGATCCGCATTCGCGGTTCGAGGACGAGGGCATTCCCGATCTTCAAGACGGGACCCCGCAGCAGCAGTGGGCGGTCGACCCCCAGGAGGCGCCGCTGCCGGCGGATCAACCGACAGCGGTGGACGACTACGGCACCACGATCGACGAGGCGATCCAGGGCGAGCCCCTGGACAGCCGGTTGAGCAGGGAGCTGCCCGAGGAGCAGCCGGTCTACGGCACGGGCGGGCCGCCCACCGTCCACCAGGAGCGGCCGCGGACCGGGCGCGCGATCACCGAGGACGGCGGGCTCGGCGTCGGCTCCGACCTGGACACCGACTACGAGCAGGACAGCGGGGTGGCCCCCGGGTGGCAGGCACAGCCGCAGGAGCCGTCCGGCGCCGTCTGGGACACCCCACGCCCCGCCGGCCGTCTCGTCGCTCCGGACGAGGGCGCCCACGGCGACGCCGAGCCGGACGAGGCGGCCATGGAGGTCGGCCCCGACGCGGGGGGCTACAGCGCCGAGGAGGCCGCCATGCGAGTGGAACCCGAATGAGGGAGGACGAGCGATGCCAAGGGAAGAGGACAAGGGCACTACTTTCGACAGCGATCTGCACAACATGGGCGGCGACATCGGTCCGGCGTCGATCCGCGGCGCCAACCGGAGTCCACGGGGCAAGCCGGACGACACGGCCGAGCCCGCGAGCGGCTACGCCAAGCCGATGGGTTACGTCACCGGACGCGACGACGAGTGGGGCGTGACCGCCGGGTCGGACGAGAAGTCGGTGGCGGCCCGCACCGACGAGGTCCCGGATCACCTGGAGACCGCCGGCCCCAGCCCGCACCCGATGCCGCCGGACGCCATCGAAGAGCAGGGACATGGCGGCCGCCCCGGCTTCCGGGTGCAGGGGCCTGTGGATGAGGCCGAGCACGGTGTCGTCGAGGACGACACGCCGCGCGGCTCCATGCCGTACCGCGTCGGAGAAGGCGGGCACGTCGGCGGCGACCTGGAGTGGGCGGCGCCGGGCGAGGACGATCCGGACGTCGGCTCGGGCCGTACCGACGCCGACGACGGCGGTTACCTGCCCGGTGAAGGCACCGGGCGCCTGTACTGACGCGGACCTCTCGCGTGCCTGACGGCACACGCCGGAGCCGCCTCCGCGCCCGAGCCCGACTTCGGCTCCGGGGACCGACGCCGGACGACCCGGGAGGACGCCGGTCCCCGGCATCGGGGGGATGCCGGGAACCGGATCGGCCGCGTGACTACACGACCATGCGCAGGGGCTGTTGCAGAAGCTCCTTGAGGCCGGTGAGGAAGGCGGCCCCCGTGGCGCCGTCCAGAACGCGGTGGTCGATGGACAGGGTCAGCGCCATCATGGTGCCGACGGCGAGTTCGCCGTCGCGTACGACAGGTTGAGGCTGCGCGGCGCCGACGGCGAGGATCGCCGCCTGCGGAGGGTTGATGACCGCGGTGAAGTGATCGATGCCGAACGGTCCGAGGTTGCTGACGGTGAAGGTTCCGCCGCCGAGCTCGTCCAGGGTGAGACGCCCCGCCCGGGCCTTGTCCGCGAGGGCGTGTGCTTCACGGGCGATCTCGGTGAGGGTCCTCACGTCGGCGTCGTGGACGACCGGCACGATCAGGCCGTCGTCGAGGGCGACCGCGATCCCGATGTGCACCCGGCGGTGCCGCAGGATGCGGGTGTCGGCCCAGGACGCGTTCACCTCGGGATGCTCGCGAAGCTCGATGGCGCAGGCCTTGACGATCAGATCGGTGACGGTGACACGCGGACCGCGCTCACCGAGGCGCGTGTTGACCTCGGCGCGGAAGGCGAGCAGCGGCTCGGCGTCCACCATCGTCGTGAGGTAGAAGTGCGGGGCCTGCTGGACGCTCTGGATCAGTCTTCTGGCGGTGATGCGGCGTACCGCGGTCAGGGGGACTTCCTCGACATCCCCGGCTTTCTCGGCCTTTTCGATCTCTCGTTCCTCGCCCTCGCGTACCGTCTCGGCACGTTCGGGGGTCTTCTCCTCTGCCCGAGACGCCCGGGGGGTGGGCTCCGCGGGCGATGCCGCCTCGGGACGGGCCGTGCGGGCCGTGCGGGTCGTGGCAGGGCGCTCGTCGCGCCGGGCGATGGCCTCCTCCACGTCGGCGCGTATCACCCGGCCGCCGGGGCCGCTCCCGGTGAGGGTGGTGATGTCGATGCCGTGCCGGCTGGCCAGGCGCCGGGAGAGCGGCGAGGACGGCAACCTGATCGGTGAGACGGGTTCGGATGGCTGTGCCGGCGCCGCCTGCTCCGGGGCTGTCGGCTCGGGGGTTGCCGGCTCGGGGGTCGCGGGCGGGCGGGCCGGCTGCCCGGGTTCCGCTCCGGCCTCGGCGCCGGCACCGGTGCTGGTCCCGGTGCTGGTCCCGGTCTCAGTGCCTGCCCCGGTGCCGACGACGGCGACGGGTGCGCCGATCGGCACCGCGCCGCCCTCGGGGACGAGGATGCGGGTCAGCGGTCCCTCCTCGTAGGCCTCCAGCTCCATGACGGCCTTGTCGGTTTCGATCTCGGCGAGGACATCGCCTCTGCGGATCTGGTCCCCCTCACGCTTGAGCCAGCGGCTGATGGTCCCCTCTTCCATCGTGTCGGACAGGCGCGGCATGAAGATTTCGGGCATGTCAGGCCTCCTACCCCTGGCTGGACGGGACGCGGCGCGGCACGAAGCGGGTGGCCTCGAGGACTTCACGGATCACCCGGGTCAGGGCCGCCGCGTCCGGCAGGGCGGCGAGCTCCAGCGGTTTGGCGTACGGGAGAGGAACCTCGGCGGCCGCCACCCGGCGGACGGGCGCGTCGAGGTAGTCGAAGGCGCCCTCGGCGATGGTGGCGGCGATCTCCGCGCCGATCCCGTAGCTCAGCCAGTCATCCTCCAGCACGATCGCGCGGCCGGTCTTGCGGGCCGAGGCGCACACCGTCGCGCGGTCCAGTGGGCGCAGGCTGCGCAGGTCGATCACTTCGGCTGAGACGCCCTCGTCCTCCAGGCGTCGGGCGACGTCGTGGGCGATCACGGCCGCGCGGGAGTAGGCGACGAGGGTCAGGTCACTTCCCTCCTTGGCGACCGCGGCGGTGCCGATCCGAACAATGTGATCACCGCCTGGCACGACGCCCTTGGTGTTGTACAGCGCCAGGTTCTCCAGGAAGAGCACCGGGTCGTCGTCGCGTACGGCACTGGCCAGCAGGCCTTTGGCGTCCGCGGGTGTGGACGGGGCGACGACCTTCAGTCCGGGCACGTGGGCGTAGAAGACCTCCAGGTTCTGCGAGTGGGTCGCGGCGAGCTGCTGACCGCCGCCGCCCGGGGTGCGGATCACCATCGGCACCGAGACCTGGCCGCCGAACATCGCCCGCATCTTCGCCGCGTGGTTGACGATCTGGTCGATGGCGAGCAGGCTGAAGTTGATCGTCATGATCTCCACGACGGGCCGCAGCCCGAGCATGGCCGCGCCGATCGCGGCGCCGACGAACCCCTCCTCACAGATCGGCGTGTCGCGCACCCGCCGCGGTCCGAACTCGTCCAGCAGGCCTGCAGTGATCTTGTACGACCCTTCGAAGACGCCGATCTCCTCACCGAGGAGCAGTACGTCCTCGTCCCGCAGCATCTCGGCGCGCAGCGTGTCGTGCAGCGCCTGCCGGTAGGTGACGGCCTGCTCGGCTGTCTGCTCCGCTGTCCGGCCCACGGTTGTCCGGCCCACGGTCAGCTCTCCCCGAGTGTGGTGACGGTGGTCTGGCCATCGGGCGGCGGGTCGCCCGGCAGGCCGGTGAAGACGTTGGGGACCGGGGTGGCGTAGACGCCGTCGAACAGCGTGTCGACGGGCGGGGGCGGACTGGTGTCGGCGAACTCGATCGCGGCGGTCACCGTCCGCTCGGTCTCGTCGTCGATCCGCGCCGCCGTCTCCTGGTCGAGCACCCCGCCCTCGATCAGGCGGGCGCGGAAGGCGGGCAACGGATCGAGGTCGCGTACCCGCTGGGTCTCCTCCGCCGACCGGTAGCGGGCCGGGTCGACCACGGAGTGCCCGCGTATCCGGTAGCTGACGGCCTCCAGCAGACCGGGCCGGTGTTCCTCGCGCGCGCTTTCCATCAGCGCGAGCGCGGCGTCGCGGACCGCGAGCACGTCGTTGCCGTCCACCCGTTCGCCCGGGATCCGGTACGAGCAGCCCCGCCGGAACAGCTCCGGCTCTCCCGACGCCGCCTCGACAGGGGTGCCCATCCCCAGCTGATTGTTGACGATCGCGTAAACGATGGGCAGGCGCCAGACCGCGGCGAGGTTGAGCGCCTCGTGGAAGGCGCCGATGTTCGTGGTGCCGTCGCCGAGCAGGCACATCACCGCCTCACTGTCGGGCCCGGGCGCCCCGCGATAGGCGATGGCCAGCGCCGCACCGGTCGCCGGGGGCAACTGGCCGCCGACGATGCCGTAGCCGCCGAGCAGGCGTAGACCGGCGTCGAACAGGTGCATCGAGCCGCCGCGGCCGCCGGACATGCCGGTGACCCGGCCGAACAGCTCGGCCATCACCCGTCCCGGTTCGGCTCCGCGGGCGAGCGCGTACCCGTGCACCCGATAGCCGGCGAACAGGTAGTCCGACGGGCGCAGCGCGGCCATCAGGCCGACGACGGTCGCCTCCTCGCCGAGGTTGAGGTGGCAGTAGCCGCCGATCTTCGCCCGGGCGTACATCTCCGCCGAGCGCAGTTCGAACGCCCGGATCAGCGCCATCTGCCGGTAGTAGCCGCGCAGCACCTCGGCGTCCTCGGACGCGCCCGGCGGTCGTACCGCGCCTACATCGGATCGGGCGCCATGCGCCGGGCCGGGCTCGGGGCTCGACGCCGGTCCGGGTGTGTTCGCGACCATCGCCGGGTGCCTCCTGACATCGAAAGCGTGCGTCATCTCAACGGGTCATCTGAACGGGTCATCTCAACTGCCTGGGAGCGGCTCCTGGGGGGCGAACCGGTCGGCCTCGGCCTGACACTTGGGGCAGCGAGGCGGGGGGCGCTCGCCCCGCGTGACCTCGCCGCACACGGCGCACGCCCATTCCGTGGTCAGCAGGACCACGACATCCGACCGGCTGACGATGCCGACCAGCCGGCCCCCGGCCAGAACGGGGACGCGCCGGATCCGCCGGTCCACCAGCAGGTGGCGGACCTCGTCCACGTCGGTGTCCTCGGTGACGCAGATCACCGCGCTGGTCATCACCTCGGCGGCGGTCGCCCCCTGACGAGCCAGCAGGTCGTAGTCGCTGACCAGTCCCACGACGGCGCCGCCGGCATCGACCACGGGAACCGCGCTGATCCGCCGGCTGCGCAGCAGGGCCGCCACCGCAGGTACGGGCGTGTCCTCCGCCACTGTGACGACCGGGGCCGTCATGATCTCCTTGACCTGCACCTCGCCTCCCGGATCAACCCGCGTGCTATCTGATGGTTTGTCCCAATATCCCCCGCTTAGTCAATTATCGAAGGGGTATGTGGCCGTGGATATTCGCGAGATGCATCGACACCCGGTGACTTACCCGGACACGACGGCCCGAGTGACCGCTACGACGGGGTTTGACGGGATCTGATGGGGAAGGTGGCGATGGTATGGCCGGTGACCTGTCGCTTCGGGTGTGGCGTGGCGACGCGAGCGGCGGTGAACTCGTCGAATACCTCGTGCCCGTGCAGAAGGGCGAGGTCGTCCTGGACGCTGTGCTCCGCCTGCAGGCCACCCAGGCGGGAGATCTCGCCGTGCGGTGGAACTGCAAGGCGGGCAAATGCGGTTCGTGCAGCGCGGAGATCAACGGCCGCCCCAAGCTGATGTGCATGGCCCGGCTGTCGGCCCTGCCGTACGGCCGCGTCACGGTCACCCCGCTGCGGACCTTCCCCATCATCCGGGACCTGGTCTGCGACGTCTCCTGGAACTACGACAGGGACCGGCGGGTCGCCTGCTTCGCCCCGCCGCCGGACCTCGCCCCCGGGGAGTACCGGATGTTCCGGGAGGATGTCGGCCGTTCGCAGGAGTTCCGCAAGTGCATCGAGTGCTGGCTGTGCCAGGACGTCTGCCACGTCATCCGCGATCACGAGGAGAACAAACCGAGCTACGCCGGCCCGAGGTTCTTCATCCGCCATGCGGAACTCGCCATGCATCCCCTGGACACCGGCGACCGCCTCCGGGAACTGCGCGAGGAGGACGGGCTCGGCCTGTGCAACGTCACCAAGTGCTGCACCGAGGTCTGCCCGGCCGGGATCAAGATCACCGATAACGCGATCATCGCGATGAAGGAGCGGATCGCCGACCGGTGCCACGACCCGCTGGTGCGGCTGGTACGTGCCTGGCGGCACCGCGGGGGAGCATGAGAGGGGTTCGACGTGTCGATCGACAGCTTCAACACCCGGGGAACGCTGTGCG
Organism: Sphaerimonospora thailandensis; assembly: GCF_016863115.1. GTDB lineage: Bacteria > Actinomycetota > Actinomycetes > Streptosporangiales > Streptosporangiaceae > Sphaerimonospora > Sphaerimonospora cavernae. The sequence continues at coordinate 15,192 of NZ_BOOG01000040.1, read as the reverse complement.
CCGCCGGATCCTCCTGGACCGTCTTCCGCCTCGACGCCATGGACGGTACGGCGCGGCTGCCCTACAGCTTCAAGGTGCTGCTGGAGAACCTCGTACGCAACGAGGACGGCCGCAAGGTGACCGCTGACCAGATCACGGCGCTCGCGCGGTGGGACCCGGCGGCCGAACCGGCCATCGAGATCCAGTTCACTCCGGCCCGGGTGCTGATGCAGGACTTCACCGGCGTGCCGTGCCTGGTGGACCTGGTGGCGATGCGCGAAGCGATGGCCGGGCTCGGCGGCGACCCGGCGCGCATCGACCCGCGACGCCCGGTCGAGCTGGTCATCGATCACTCAGTGATCGCCGACCACTTCGGCAGCCCTGAGGCGTTCGAGCGCAACGTCGAGCTGGAGTACGAGCGTAATCGGGAGCGCTACCAGTTCCTGCGCTGGGGGCAGGGCGCGCTGCGAAATCTGCGGGTGGTCCCGCCGGGAACGGGCATCTGCCATCAGGTCAATCTCGAGCACCTGGCCCGCGTCGTGTTCGGGGAGGACGGCGTGGCCTTCCCCGACACCCTGGTCGGCACCGACTCCCACACCCCGATGGTCAACGGGCTCGGCGTGCTCGGCTGGGGTGTCGGCGGCATCGAAGCGGAGGCGGCCATGCTCGGCCTGCCGATGAGCATGCTCATCCCCCGGGTCATCGGGGTGAAGCTGGCCGGTGCGCTGCCCGAGGGCAGCACCGCCACCGACCTCGTCCTCACCATCGCCGAGACACTGCGCACCCACGGCGTGGTCGGCGCGTTCGTGGAGTTCTACGGACCCGGTGTGGCCAACGTGCCGCTGGCCAACCGAGCCACGATCGGCAACATGAGCCCCGAGTACGGCGCCACCTGCGCGATCTTCCCGATCGACGCGGAAACCCTGTCGTACCTGCGGCTGACCGGCCGCGGCGCCGACCACGTGGCGCTGGTCGAGGCGTACGCCAAGGAACAGGGCCTGTGGCACGACCCCGATCGGCGGCCCGACTACTCCGAGACGCTGGAGGTGGACCTGTCGACGGTCGTCCCGTCGATCGCGGGACCCAAGCGCCCACAGGACCGCATCGCCCTGGCGGACGCGGCATGCGTCTTCCGCGCGGTACTGGGCGGCTACGTCGACTGCGAGCCGGCACTCTCCGGGCTGGACGAGAGCAGCGCGCAATCCTTCCCCGCCTCCGACCCCTTCTCGCTGACCCACAGCCGCCCCGGCGACACGCCGACGTGTTTCGACACCTCCGGGACGGTGACCTGCCCCCCACTCGAGCACATTCCCGTGTCGCTGGAGGACGGCACGTCCTTCGAGGTCGAGCACGGCGCGGTGGTGATCGCGGCCATCACCTCCTGCACCAACACGTCCAATCCGGACGTCATGGTCGGCGCGGCGCTGCTGGCCAAGAAAGCGGTCGAGCGGGGACTGAAGACCAAGCCGTGGGTGAAGACCACCCTGGCCCCCGGCTCGAAAGTGGTGATCGACTACTTCGAGCGCGCCGGGCTGACGCCGTACCTGAACGAGCTCGGCTTCGACCTGGTCGGCTACGGCTGCACCACCTGCATCGGCAACTCCGGCCCCCTGATCGACGAAGTGTCCCGTGCCGTCGCCGGCGCCGACCTGGCGGTCGCCGCCGTGCTGTCGGGCAATCGCAACTTCGAAGGGCGCATCCACCCGGAGACCAAACTGAACTACCTCGCCTCTCCGCCCCTTGTGGTCGCCTACGCGCTGGCCGGATCGATGAACGTCGACCTCACCCGAGATCCGCTCGGCCTCGACGCCACCGGCGAGCCGGTCTACCTGCGCGACATCTGGCCGAGCGGGCGGGAGGTCCAGGAGATCGTCTCCACCTGTCTGCGCGCGGAGATGTTCGGCCGCGGCTACGCGGACGTCTACGCCGGCGGCGAGCTGTGGCGTGATCTGCCCACACCGGAAGGGGAACTGTTCACCTGGGATGCCGACTCCACCTATGTACGCCGACCGCCGTACTTCGAGAGCATGAGCCGAACGCCCGAGCCGTTGGAGGACATCGAGGACGCCCGCGTGCTGGCCCTGCTCGGCGACTCGGTCACCACCGACCACATCTCACCCGCCGGTTCGATCAAGCAGGACTCCCCGGCCGGGCGATATCTGAGCGCCCACGGCCTGAGGCGCGAGGAGTTCAACTCCTACGGCTCCCGGCGCGGCAACCACGAGGTGATGATCCGCGGCACCTTCGCCAACATCCGGCTGCGGAACCTGCTGGCCCCCGGCACCGAAGGGGGATTCACCCGCCATCTCCCCGACGGGGAGCAGACCACCGTCTTCGACGCGGCGATGCGGTACGCCGCCGAAGGTGTGCCGCTGCTCGTCATCGCGGGCAGGGACTACGGCTCGGGCTCCTCACGCGACTGGGCGGCCAAGGGCACCGCGCTGCTCGGCGTCAGGGTCGTCCTGGCCGAGTCGTTCGAGCGCATCCACCGCTCCAACCTCGTCGGGATGGGTGTCCTGCCCCTTCAGTTCGCTCCCGGTCAGAGCCCGCGATCCCTCGGCCTCACCGGAGAGGAGACGTTCACCATCAGCGGGCTGACGGGTGCTGAGGACCCACCCCGTGAGGTCGCGGTGACCGCGAACGGCCGCGGCGACAGCATCCGGTTCACGGCGAAGGTGCGTATCGACACCCCCACCGAGGCCCACTATTACCGTCACGGCGGAATCCTGCCGTACGTCCTCCGCTCCATGCTGTCGACATGAGGGGCCCCGGAATGCCGTGGCAAACGAATGAGTCGCGACCGAAGAACAGGCCAGGAGAATCCTTGATGTCGACGAACGACGTTCCAGCCGCGACAGCGGATGCCCCGATGGTGACCGTCTGGTCGGACGTCGGCTGTCCGTGGGCCACGCTCGCGCTGCACACACTGCACGCCGCCGCCGACCGACGCGGTGCGCCGCTGCTCATCGACCACCGGGCGTTCCCGCTCGAACTGTTCAACCGGCAGCCGACCCCGAAGCACATCGTGGACCCCGAGATCGTGATGCTCGCCGCTCACCGCCCCCAACTCGGGTGGCGGCTGTGGCGGGGCCCCGACTGGACCTACCCGGTCACCACCCTGCCCGCGATGGAAGCCGTCCAGGCCGCCAAGGCGCCGGAGGTCGGCGGGCTGCGGGCGAGCGACGAACTGGACATGGCCCTGCGCCGGGCCTTCTTCGTCGACAGCGCGTGCATCAGCGTCCACTCCGTGATCCTCGACATCGCGGAGAAGTGCGACTCCGTCGACGCCGATGCGCTCGCCGCCGCGCTCGCCCAGGGCGGTGGACGCGCCGACGTCTACGACCAGTGGCGGATCGCCCAGGGCCCCGAGATCAAGGGCAGCGGACACGTGTTCGGCCCCGGGGGCTATGCCGTACACAACCCCGGCGTCACCTACCAGTGGACCGGCGACCCCGACGAGGGCGGTTTCCCGCGAGTGGACGCCTACGACCTGGCCTGGGCGGACGAACTGCTCGACACGCTGCCCACCGCGGCACCGGACGGCACGGCCGAACGCTGATCCGCTCGTGGTGAAGAGGATCTTCATATTCAGAGTGTGTTGCCGAGGCCGGCCTGCCTGGCCCGGATGATGGCCTCGGCACGGTCGGCGACCTGGAGCTTGGTGAAGATCGCGGAGATGTGGTTGCTGACGGTCTTGGGGCTGATGCCGAGGCGGCGGGCGATCGCGGAGTTGGCGAGGCCGGTCGCGATGAGGTCGAGGACCTCGCGCTCGCGGGCGGTGAGTTCGGGGAAGGGCTCCGCCGCCTGGGAGGCGCTGCCCGCGCGGGCGAAGAAGTCGATGATCCGGCGTGCCACGCTCGGGCCGAAGATGGCCTGGCCGGCGGCGACGGAGCGGATCGCTCGGACGATCTCGTCCTGCTGCGCCCCCTTGACGAGGTAGCCGGCGGCGCCGGCCCGCATGGCGGCGAACACCGACTCGTCGTCCTCGAACATGGTCAGCACGAGTACCCGCGTTCCGGGTGTGGTGCGCAGGATCGCGCGGGTCGCGTCCACCCCGTTGGCGCCGGGCATGTGCAGATCCATGACCACGACGTCGGGCTGGGTGAGCTGGGTTTCGCGGCGAGCGGCCTCGCCGTCGCCCGCCTCGCCCACCACCTCGACGTCGGGTAGTGAGGAGACCAGGGCGCGCAACCCTTCTCGCATCAGCGGATGGTCGTCGACGATGACGATGCGGATCGGGTCGTCGGCGTTCATATGTGCTCCAGTGGTAGCAGGGCGTGGACGCGTCCACCCTGGTTGGTCGGTCCGGCGCTGAGTGCGCCCCCGAGTTCCGCGGCCCGCTCGTGCATGGAGCGCAGGCCGACACCGTGAGGCCACGAACCGGCCATGGCGGTGCCGTTGTCGAGCACCTCCAGATGCAGGGCGTGATCAGTGCGCAGCGACACCCGGCAGACGTTGGCATCGCCATGGCGAAGTGCGTTGGTCACCGCCTCGGTGGCGATCCGGTAGGCGGCCACCTCGACGGCGGCAGGCAAGGGCGCCAGGTCGTCGGGAACGTCGATGGTGACCAAGAACTCGGTCTGATCACGGTGCCAGGACTGCTGGGCGTGCTGACGCAGCGCGCCGACCAGACCCAGTTCGTCAAGGTCGGGCGGACGCAGGTCGTAGACCAGCCGCCGGATATCCGCGATCGTGGAGGTCAGGTCGGCGCGCAGGTCGAGTAGCAGTTGCCCGCAACGGTCCGGGTCGGTCTGCCGCAGGTTGTGGGCCGCGTCGGCCTTGAGCGTGACCGCGGTCAACGCGGTGCCCAGGCCGTCATGCAGGTCGCGGCGCAGCCGTCGGCGCTCCTCTTCACGGGCGGTCACGATGCGCATGCGTGACTCGCGTAGCTGTTCGGACAGACGTACTGCCTGCAATGCGAGGCCGACGGGCGCCACCAGCAGTTCCAGCGCGCGCCGGTCTGCGCCGGACAGCCGTGTTTCCCCCGTGCGCAACCCGACGAGCAGGTCGGCTGGATGCCCTTCCGCCACCTCGATCGCCACCGTGTGCCAGGCCGGCGTGGGCCGGCCATAGGTCGCGGTAAGGCGGCCGTCGGAGCTGATCGCGGCGTACGGCAGGCGCAGCGCCTCGCACAGCGCGCGCAGCACTCCTTCCAGGCCCGTGCCGATTCGGACCCCGACTCGGGCGGCGGCCTCGGCCGGATCCCGACGCTGGCCGTACATGAGCCGGTCCACGAGGGACTGCACGAGGGATCGGGCCGGCGCGAACGCCACCGCGATCACTGCGGTCGCGACCAGCGGATTCGCCGACAGCCGGTCGCCGGCCAGCGGAGTGAGGCCCGCGACGATGCCCAGGTACGCGCCGATCACGCCCAGCGTGAGCAGGCCGTACACCAGGGATCGGTTGACGATCAACCGGATGTCGTAGAGTTGGTGCCGCACGATCGCCACTGTGACGGCGGCGGGGATCAGCGGCAGGGTGAGCAGGAACAGGATCGGCCCGTCGGTGGTGAAGATCCGCTGCAGGTTCAGCGCCACGAACAGCACCACCGCCCACAGCAGCCACATCACCTGCAGTCGCTGCGCGCCCCGCGACCGGTATGCGCGAAGCCCGAGCGCGATGACACTGCCCAGCAGGACCAGACCGGCGGCGACGACGAACACCGGCACCAGGCCCGCCATGACCCGCCCTACCGCGTCGGGCAGAAGCGGACCGTGCTCGGCCGTCGGCTCGGCGCTGTCCCCGCCGGGTTGCAGCGTCAAGGTCGGCGCCAGCAGGGTCAACGCGACGGTCACCACGACCAGCGGACGCCACCTGCGCGACAGCGGTCGGCCGTCGGGGAACAACTGCAAGATCAAGGGTAGGCCGACCGTCGGCGCCGGGATCCACACAGTGATGCCGACCAGGGTGATCGCGCGTTCCCAGCCGGGGGACAGCGTGAACACGCCCGACAGCATGCCCAGGCAGGCCACGCTGACGGTGTAACAGGCGCCGTAGGCCGCGAAGAGCAGCCCGACCCGGTGCCGCGGCCGGTGCGCCAGCACCAGCGCGCCGAACGCGGTGAACGTCACCGACATCGCGCTGTTGGTCAACAGGTACGACTCGGCCGCGTCGCCCACGGTGAGTCCGCCGGCGAACCACGACACCCAGGTCGCGACGACCATGAGCCCCGTGACCGCGATCACGGTGACCGGCCCGGCGCGCCTCACTGCCGCCTCACTGACATGAGACCAATCATCCGGTTCGGACGGCCCTGGTGACCATGGGCGGACGCCCCTATCTCGCCTGGGAGTACCCGGGACGGGGATGGGAGGCCACACCCGCGACGGTGGGGGCGTACGCCGGTCACCCTCGGATCCGCAGGAAGGACCACCCCCATGTTCGGAGGACATCATGCAACCCGACCCCGTGACGATCAGCGGCCCATCGTCTGCCGCGCCGCTGCGCGACGTACGCGGCTTCTGGCGCATCCTTCTCGCGGTCATCGCCCCGCTGCCCATGCTCGCGCAGGCCGTGTACTACCTGCTCAGCCCGATAGACGGAGGGGCCTCCTTCGCCGAGACAGTGGCGGCCTACACGGCCAATCAGCAGCTCATGAACGTCCTCAGGTTGGTCGGCGCCGTCTTCGTCGTCGGACTCCCGGCCGCCACGTTCGCGGTCGCCTGGGCGGCCCGTCGAGGCGCCCCGAGGCTCACCTCGTTCGGCGCCTTCATCTCGCTGCTGGGCTCCTTTTCCGGGATCGCGTTGATCACCGGGGGCGGCCCGCTCGCGTATCACACCGTCCGATCGGGTCTGGACGTGGGCGCCATGACCAGGCTTTCCGATGACGTGCTGGAGAACGATCCGGTGCAGTTGATGGCGGGCCTGCTGTTCATCGTGGGCATCGTCATCGGCCTGCTCCTGCTGGGTCTCGCGCTGTGGCGCAGTCGCGTCGCCCCGGCATGGATGGGCATCGCCCTCGCCGTGGGGGGGTTCACCCACCCGTTCGTGCCCGGGCACGTCGCCCAGGGCGTCGGCCTCCTGCTCGCCGCCCTCGGTTTCGCCGGAGCGTCGCTCGCCCTGCTGCGCATGCGCAACGACGAGTTCGACCTGCCGGCCGTACGCCCGACTCCGGGCGTATGACGTCGGTATTCATGGTGACCACCGGCCCTTCATGGCATGAGTTGGGCGTGCCCTCGTCCAGCCCGCGGTTGTGGACTGTCGATTCGCGACGGCAGGGCCTCAACAAGCAATCTCCCCTTGCCCCGGCCTGGGGATATCGCGGGTGAGTGGCCGGGCACCACCTTCGTACGGACGGCCCGTTCAGCATGATTTACCAGGCTTCCCGGAAGGCTCTGTGATCCCTAAGCGCGCGACCCCATCCGCTGCGAGACCCGGGCCGGCGATCCTGCGTCGGTTGGCGGCGGCCGCCCGGTGGCTGGCGTCGCCGCTGCTTCCAGAGGACTACCTCGGATTGATCAACCCGCTCTGGACCGCGGGGGATCTGTGCGGCCGGGTCGAGGAGGTGATCCCCGAAACCGCCGACGCGGCGACCTTGGTGATCCGTCCGGGCCGGGGCTGGGTCGTGCACCGCCCCGGCCAGTGGGTCCCGATCGGCGTCGACATCCGGGGACGGCGCCATTGGCGTACCTTTTCGCTGTCGTCAGCCCCGGGAAGACCCGACGGTCGCGTCACCATCACGGTCAAGGCCATGCGCGAGGGGCTCGTCTCCAACCACCTCGTGCGGCGCACAGAGCCGGGGACGGTGATCAGGCTGGGCCGGCCGGAGGGCGCGTTCGTCCTCCCGGAGTCGCCGCCACCGCGCCTGCTGTTCGTGACCGCCGGGAGTGGCGTCACACCCGTGATGGCCATGCTGGACGGCATGCTGGGCGGCGCCCCGGCCGTGGAGGGGCCGGACGTCGTGCTGGTCCACTCGGCGCCGACACCCGACGAGGTCATCTTCGGCCGGCGTCTCCGGAGCCTGGCCGCGCGATGCCCCCGGCTACGGCTGTACGAACGGCACACGCGGGCTGAGGGACGGCTGCGGCCCGCGGACCTGGCCCGGCTCTGCCCAGACTGGACGGCACGTGCCGTCTGGGCCTGCGGACCGCCGGCCATGCTCGACGAGATCGCGGCCCACTGGACCGGGCCCACGGACCGGTTGCGGGTCGAGCGCTTCCGGCTGGTGCCGACGGTCGTGGGGTCGGGGGGACGCGTGTGCTTCACCAGGAGCGGCCGGGAGGCGGACGCCGACGGCGGGACCTCGCTGCTGGCCGTCGGTGAGGGTGCGGGGGTGCTCATGCCGAGTGGCTGCCGCATGGGCATCTGCTACTCATGCGTCGCGCGCCTCCGCTCGGGCCGGGTACGCGACATGCGCACCGGCCAGGTGCACGGAGAGGCGGGCGACATGATCCAGACCTGTGTGTCGGCCGCGGCGGGCCCGATCGAGATCGAACTGTGAGAGGAGTGCGCATGCCTGCCACTTTGACCTCGGTTGACGCCGAGGGCTTCGGCCGTGAGCTGGACAGGATCCGCGATGAGGTGATCGAGAGCCTCGGCGAGCGGGACGCGCGTTACATCCGGGGTCTCATCGCGATCCAGCGGAAGCTGGAACTGGGCGGCAGGGCGCTGCTGATCGCCTCCTGGTTTCCGCCCGCATGGATCACGGGGACCGCGGCACTGGCCACCGCGAAAATCCTGGAGAACATGGAGATCGGCCACAACGTCCTGCACGGGCAGTGGGACTGGATGCGGGACCCGAAGATCCACTCGACCACGTGGGAATGGGACACCGCCTCCCCGGCCGACCAGTGGAAGCACTCCCACAACTTCGTCCACCACACCTGGACGAACGTGCTCGGCAAGGATCGGGACGTCGGCTATTCGGTGTTGCGCATCAGCCCCGAGCAGCGATGGCACCCGATCTACCTCGCCCAGCCGTTCTACAACGCGCTGCTGGCCCTCTTCTTCGAGTACGGCATCGCGATCTACGATCTCGAACTGGAGCGCATCCCGTCGGGGAGAAAGGATCCGAAGGAGGCGCTGGCCCAGCTCCGCGCGGTCGCGACCAAGATACGACGCCAGGTCGTCAAGGACTACGTCGCGTTCCCGCTCCTCGCCGGCCCGGCGTTCCTGCCCGTCCTGCTCGGCAACCTGACCGCGAACCTGGCCCGCAACGTGTGGGCGCACACCATCATCTTCTGCGGTCACCTCCCCGAGGGCGCGGAGGTCTTCACCGAGGACCGGCTCGAGGGCGAGACCCGCGGCGAGTGGTACGTCCGCCAACTGCTCGGCTCATGCAACATCGACGGCGGCGGCCTCTTCCACATCATGAGCGGCAACCTCAGCCACCAGATCGAGCACCACCTGTTCCCCGACCTGCCCAGCAACAGGTACGCCGAGATCGCGCCGCGGATCCGCGCCCTGTGCGAGCGGTTCGGCCTGCCGTACACGTCCGGATCGCTGGCCCGGCAGGCGGCCTCGGTCTGGAAGCGCGTCCTGAGGATGGCCCTGCCCGGGCCCCGGCAGCGGCCACCGGCGACCGCACCGCCGGTGAAGACGCTCGGCGCCGTGGCCTGAGCCGGGGCGAGGCCCTCCAGATGACAGCGGCCCCGGACTCTGCGCGAGTCCGGGGCCGAATGCCCGTCGGGCGGCGTGTCAGGCTACAGCGGTCGTACCCGCTCGGCCTGCGGGCCCTTGGCACCCTGGCCCGCGGTGTACTCGACCCGCTGGTTCTCCTCCAGCGACCGGTAACCACCGGCGTCGATGGCCGAGTAGTGGACGAAGACGTCCGGGGTGCCGTCGTCGGGGGCGATGAAACCAAAGCCCTTCTCGGCGTTGAACCACTTGACAGTTCCCTGAGCCATGCTTTCTCTCCTTGTTGAGACGATCTCCGTAAGACACGGACTGATCTCGGGGCTGCTGCGACCGACCGCCTTGGAAAGCCATGGCTTCATCCGGTAGACGCCCGCTGTCATAGCTCCGCAGGCGCTGTTACGCATACTGGGACTTCGACACAACCTGTTTCCTTCACCCTACACACCACTCGGTGCTTTCAGCGTCGATTACGTACAGGACGGTCCACGTGTACCGTCAAGGGCCGCTGAGCCGTACCCGATCAGGCGCCGGTGCCGCCGGTGGGAAGGCCCTGCGGGTGGTCGGCGGCTTCGGCGCGGATCTCGCGAGCGGCCGCGACGAGGTTCTCCAGCGAAGCGCGGACCTCGGCCCAGCCGCGGGTCTTCAGGCCGCAGTCGGGATTGGCCCACAACCGGTCGGCCGGGATGGCCTCCAGTCCGGTGCGCAGCAGGGACACCAGCTCCTCGATCCCGGGCACGCGGGGGGAGTGGATGTCGTAGACACCTGGCCCGACCCCGCGCGGGTATCCGGCCTCGGCCAGCTCACGGGCCACCTGCATATGCGAGCGGGCGGCCTCCAGGCTGATCACGTCCGCGTCGAGATCCTCGATCGCGGTGAGGATCTCGCCGAACTCCGCGTAGCACATGTGGGTGTGGACCTGCGTCTCCGGTCGTACCCCTGCCGTGGTCAGCCGGAACGCCTCGGTCGCCCAGCTCAGGTAGGCGGGCCGGTCGGCGGCGCGCAGCGGCAGCGTCTCGCGCAGGGCGGGCTCGTCCACCTGGATCACCGCGATGCCGGCCGCTTCCAGGTCGGCGACCTCGTCACGCAGCGCCAGCGCCACCTGGCGGGCGGTGTCGCCGAGCGGCTGGTCGTCACGGACGAAGGACCAGGCCAGCATGGTGACGGGGCCGGTGAGCATGCCCTTGACCGGTCGGCTGGTCTGCGACTGGGCGTACCGGGTCCAGCGCAGGGTCATCGGCTCGGGGCGGGAGACGTCCCCGGCCAGGATCGGCGGCCGGACGTAGCGGGTGCCGTAGGACTGCACCCAGCCGTGCTGGGTGGCGACGTACCCGTCGAGCCGTTCGGCGAAGTACTGGACCATGTCGCTCCGCTCGGGCTCACCGTGGACCAGGACGTCCATGCCGGCCTTCTCCTGGAAGATGAGCACCTCGCGGATCTCGGCCGCGATCCGCTCGTCGTAGGCCGCCTGGTCGATGCGCCCCGACAGCAGGTCGGCGCGGGCGGCCCGCAGCTCGGCGGTCTGTGGGAAGGAACCGATGGTGGTGGTCGGCACCGGCGGCAGGTCCAGCCGGGCGCGTTGCGTCCGCGCCCGCTCCGGGTACGGCTGGGCGCGCCGGGCGTCCTGCGGGGTCACGGCCGCCGCGCGGGCGCGTACGGCCGGATCACGGATCAGGGTGGAGGTCGCCCGGGCCTCCAGGGCGGCCCGGTTGTCGGCGAGATGGCCGGCGATGGCCCGGGTGCCCCGCGTCAGACCCCGGGTGAGCGTGACGATCTCCGCGGTCTTCTGCCGGGCGAAAGCGAGCCATGGGGTGATCTCGGGGTCGATCCCGGTCTCGGCGGCGACGTCCAGCGGGACGTGCAGCAGCGAACAGGACGCGGCGACATCGACCTGCCCGGCCAGGCCGAGGAGGGTGGCCAGCGTGGACAGCGACTTCTCCAGGTCGTTGATCCAGACGTTGCGGCCGTCCACGACACCGGCCACCAGGCGTTTGCCGAGCACCCCGCCGACCCGGGCGAGGTCGTCCAGATTGGCGGCGGCGGGGCCGGTGAAGTCGAGCCCGAGCCCCTCGACCGGCGCCTGCGCCAGCACCGGCAGCGCCTCGCCGAGCGGGCCGAAGTAACCGGCGACGAGGATCTTCGGCCGGTGCTCGAGCGAGCCGAGGCGCCGGTAGGCGGCCGCGACCGCGTCCAGGACGGCCCGCGGCCGGTCCTGGACCAGGGCGGGTTCATCGAACTGCACCCACTCGGCGCCCGCCGCTCTCAGCGCCGCGAGTACGTCGGCGTAGACGGGCAGCAGCCGATCGAGCAGCGTGAGCGGCTCGAAGCCCGGGTCGGCACCGGGCACGGGCTTGGCGAGCAGCAGATAGGTCACCGGTCCGACGAGCACGGGGCGCGGGTTGAGCCCGAGCGCGAGGGCTTCTCGCAGCTCGCCGAGGGGCTTCGCGGGGTCGGCCGTGAACGCGGTGTCCGGCCCCAGTTCCGGCACCAGATAGTGGTAGTTGGTGTCGAACCACTTGGTCATCTCCAGCGGGGCGACGTCCCGGGTGCCACGAGCCATGGCGAAGTAGCCGTCGAGCCGGTTGGCCGCGACGGCGGAGCGGTGGCGCTCGGGGATGGCGCCGACCATGACCGTGGTGTCCAGCACGTGGTCGTACAGCGAGAAGTCACCGCAGGGCACCTCGCCGAGGCCCGCGTCCGTCAGTTGCCGCCAGACGTCGCGGCGCAGTCCTTCGGCGGTTGTGCGCAGCTCCTCGGCGCTCACCCGGCCGGCCCAGTAACCTTCGACCGCTCTCTTCAGTTCGCGGTCCGGTCCCTGTCGCGGATAGCCGTACACCGTGCCGAGCGAGGTGGTGGGGGCGTCGGTCACGAAACTCTCCTTCGCGAGTCACGGAAGACCTCGGCGGATCCCGGGGCGCGAAGGCGTGACCGATGAGCAGACATGCGGCCCGTCTGCCTGGTCTCGCCGGGCCCGCCCTCGAGGCCGTCGACGTCACCGCACGCAGGTCGCGTACGGGCAGTGGCAGGTCTTCGGACTCGTGGGCGTCGCGCTCGTTCCTACTGGCCGTCGCTTCCCGGATCTTCCGATCCAGTGCGTGTGACGGCGGTCGTTCCCACTCACCGCTGCGGGGCAGCCCCGGAATCGCACCGGGTTCCCTCTTACGACGCGCCTGCCTGGCGGACAGGGCGAACCAACTGCGTCACCCAGCCTAGTGCCCCTCGCGCCAACGTGAAAGATCGGTCAGAGCCAGCCGCGTTCCGCTGCCCGCAGCCCGGCCTCGAAGCGGCTTCGGGCGCCCAGTTGCTCCATGATGTCGGCCATCATGCGGCGGACGGTGCGCTGTGACAGGCCCATCTGGCGGCCCGCTCCCTCGTCGGTGAAGCCCGCCGCGAGGAGCTTCAGCAGTTGGCGCTCGCGCGGAGAAAGCCCGGCGTCGTCGCGGGGCGGAGGGATCCCGATCGGCGTGGCCGCGTCCCAGATCGTCTCGAACAGGGAGAGGACGGCGGTGAGGACACCGGTGTCGAAAACCTGGACGACGCCCTTGCGCGGGTTGGCGGCCTCCAGCGGCAGCAGGGCGGTGAGGCGATCATAGATCGTCATGCGCACCGGGAGCGTAGGGGCGGTCCGGATCTCAGCGCCGTTCTCGGCCAGCCACTGGGCGTACGCCATGGTCGACGGATCGTGGCGGGCACTTTCCAGGAAGACCGAGCGCATGGCCACGCCGTTGCCGAGCACCCGCAGATCCAGCGGTTTGGCGATTTCCAGTGCCCGGGGGTCGTGGGCGCGGTGGGACATGAAACTGACGATTTCGATCCGGGCGCGCACCGAGAGCTCCTCGATGCGCGCCTGGATCGCATCCATGCCGATCAACGTGCCGATGCTCGATGTCTGGGAGCCCAGGCGGTGGTTGGCGTATTCGTCGATCAGATCCGCGATGGTCGACTGGGCCTGGGCGATCTGCTGCTGCTGGCGGGCGAGCTCGGCCTGACGTTGCTGCAGCAGGGTCTGCAGCCCCGCCTCGGGGCTTACCGGGCGGAATCCGCCCGGTAAGTCCCATGAGGGACGCAGCAGCGCGAGCTCGGCCAGATGGTCGAGAGCGGCTCTGACCTGGTCGATTTCGACGTCGAGCGTCTGGGCGATCTCATCGACGTCCAGATCATGCCGGGTGAGCAGCAGCCTGTAGACCTTTTCCGTCAGCTTGTCGAGCCCGAGTGATTCCAGCAACCCCGTGTCCTCTCGCCAGCCGCCTCAGCTTGATCGTAATGACGAGTTTTGCGAAAGGCACGCGCGGCTACAAGGATCTTCGGCCGTCCGGCAGCAGGGAGATCTCAACCTGTTGACCGTGCGGCCAGAGTGTCCAGCGCGGCTCCGCTCATCGCGGTGATGCCGGTCGGCAGCGCTGTGCGGAGGTCGGGGGCGAACTGAGGCGAGTGGTTGACCGGTATCGGTTCGCCCAGATCTAGTGCGATGCGCCGCTGCTGGGCGCTCGTGACACCGAGAAACCAGTAGGCCGTGGGGATGCCGCCCGCGCCGAACCAGCCGAAATCCTCGGTGGCGGTCGTCGGGGGAGTGGAGCCTATGCGTTGCGGGCCGAACAAGTGCTCGTGGACGCGGCGCACGGCAGCCATCGCGGAGGGGGTCGGTAAGAGGACGGGTGAGCGCGAGGTAATGGTGATCTCCGGGTCCTCCGGGCAGTTCGAGGCCGCGCACTCGGCTCGCACGATGCGCTCCACGGCCGTGGTGACGCGTTCGAGTGCGGCTTCGGAGAAGGCCCGTACGGTCAGGCTGAGCTCGGCCCGGTCCGGGATGACGTTGCCCCGTTCCCCCGCCCTCAGTGAGCCGACTGTGAGAACGACCTGCTCGGAGGGGGCGGTCTCACGGGAGACGATCGACTGGAGCCGCATCACCACGGAGGCGGCGGTCACCACCGGATCGACACTCAGATGCGGAGTGCCGCCATGGCCGCCCCGCCCGCGGATGATCACATCCAGTGCGACGCTGCCGGACATCAGCGGGCCGGGGCCCGGATGGGCGACGGTTCCGGCGGGAGAGGGAGCGCTGTGCTGGGCCAGGACGAGGTCGGGGGTGCCGAAGCGTTCGTAGAGCCCGTCCTCGATCATCGCCTGCGCCCCCTGCAGGGTTTCCTCCGCGGGCTGACCGACGAGCATCACGGTGCCGCTCCAGGCGTCTTCGCGTCCGGCGAGGTCGGCGAAGGCCCCGGCGGCCGCGGCCAGGTGCAGATCGTGGCCGCAGGCGTGCATCACGCCGGGGACGGTGCTCGCGTACGGCAGGCCCGTGCGCTCCTGTACGGGAAGCGCGTCGAGTTCGGCTCGGAGCATGACGGTCGGGCCGGGACCGTTGTGCAGGACACCGACCACGCCATGCCCACCTCCGACACCGCGGGTGACGGAGGCGCCGTAACGGCCGAGCCAGCGGGACAGCCTCTCGGCGGTGTGCCTTTCCTGGCCCGACAACTCGGGATGGACGTGCAGGTCAAGATAGAGCTCGAGAGCCGGCTGCAGCACTTCCAAGGAGAGACGAGACGTCTCGGTGACGGATACGCCGGGCATACACGTCCCACCTTCCAGGCGTTTTCCTCTGAGCATGCGCCGCGCGGCCCACGGATCGGTGTCACTTCA
>NZ_BOOG01000039.1 GCF_016863115.1 Sphaerimonospora thailandensis | reverse complement strand
GGCAGGCGGCGCGACCCGCGGTTGCTCCCCGAGCAGCGCGGGCGTGTAATTGTTGGGCTGCGCCAGCAACAGCTGCGTCATCAGCAGCCCCTCCATCTGCCTGAGGGCCAGTGGCTGGCCCAGCATGGCGCCGCCGGCCTCGGCCTCCTGGCGAAGCAGGTCGACGATCGACAGCCAGGACCGGGACGAGGGCTGGGTCAGGTCCATGCCCAGGGAGAAGGAGATCGGCCCGCGAAGTTGCCGTCCCAGCATGTTGCCGAGGTGGGATTCGAGTGCGGAGCGGTCGAATCGCACCATGAGCTGCGGGTTTCCGGCCGCCCAACGCAAGGTCAGCCGATCCGTCGGTGACAGTACGGAGGCGAGCTCCGTCGTGGACACGAGCCGGTCCCGGCCTTGGACCACCTCGGCGGCACCGGCCAGCGGGATCGCGACGAGAAAACTGCTCTCCCATGGGCGCGGCGTGATCAGCACCTCCGCTCCATAGTCGAGGGCGCACAGCCCGGTCCGATCGAAGTTCACCGCATTCATGCGGGCGTCGAGCCGAGACTCGCGCTGCGCCAGGCGCAGTCCGAAGGCAGGAAGGGTGCCTGTGACCTGGGCACGGGCCTCATCGAGGTCATGCGTGTGGAACCGCTCATGCGCGGCGAGCGGTAGCGACTGAGCGGTCATGTCCACCCCCTCGCGATCACGAGACCCGGACAGGTGTGGAGGGAGACAGCGGTCGCGCGATTTCCGCGAACCCAGGTTCAACCCGAACTAGGTTTCAACCCACACATATCGCTGCCAATTCCCCGGACGGCGACCCCGGCTGCCTGAACGGCTGGAGGTGGTGGCGGCATCCAACCCGCGTGATCAGGCAGTCATCGCCTTGTCGGCAGGGCCGGGTGAGGCCAATCGGTGAGCGGCCTCGACGACCGGTGCGAGCACGGTCTCGGCCTGCTCGGAGTCGTAGTCGATGTGCTTGCGCTTGGGCACGCCGTACGTGCCCAGCATGACGTGCTCGTCGGGGACCACGTCATGGCGCTTCAAAGTGGCGAGCACGCACGTCAGGGGACACCCGTCGAGAGCGAGGATCGGCCGTCCGGAGGTGGCCACCCGCACGAGGGACGGCACGTCCCCGCCGACGCCGGCGATGCACGACATCTCCGCCAGCCCCATGCGGTCGAGGCGCAGGGCCAGATCGTTGGCCATCTGCGCGGCACTGGAACAGCCTGAGCATGAGTAGACGAGGGGAAGACGGGCTCGTCTCGACCGCACCATGATCCGTCCCTTCCTTGAGCGACACACGTCATATCGATGCTGGCGCTCCGCTGTCTCCCCGGGGACCGGACCTTCGTCACCGATGAGGAGGACGTACGACCTCTGCGGGCGGCCCTCGTCCGCTCTTCCGCAGCCCTGAGGCGATCAGCAGTTGCGGCCGCGATGGCCTCGCCACAGGTGGCGGTTGGCGAGCAGCACCGCCACGACGATGGGGACCGCGAGGGGGAAGCGGCCCGTCGTCAGCAGGAGCGCCAGTCCCAGGGCGGTGGCGATTCCCGCCACCGTCAGGGCGTGCGGCAGGCCGGACGGGTGCGGTCGGGACGCGGGCCGCGACTGGGGAACCGACTGCGCCTGCGGCAGGTCGAAGATGAGGACGTCGAGATCGCGTCGGGTGCGGGCGTTGAGCACCGCGTCCAGGCGTTGGTCCAGTTCTTGAGAGTTGAGCCGGCCTTCGCTGAACGCCTCGTGGAGCATCGTCGTCACCGCGTCCCGTTCGGCGTCGCCCACCCGGATGAGATCGTTGTGAGGATTCGTCCGGGGGCCGTAGGGGGTCATCGTTTCTCCTAACCGGTGATTCTTCGCTGACCCTGCGATTTCATTCTGAACGATCGGCGAGCAATTGGCGAAGAATCGGACAAATTGATCGGCCCTACAGCGGCCCGAACGTGCTCCCCACCGTCTTCACCTTCAACGGCACCGTCCGCCAGACACTTTAACCCGATTAGCCCCTTTTGTACCTTTAATGCCTCTGATACCTTTAGTGTCTCTCAGGGCCGGGGCCGTCCCTTGTGGGCGGCCCTGCGTCGTTCTTGGTCGCGCCGAGATCCGTCCTTGTCCCCGGTGCCACTCACGCCTCACTGATATCGGTGGAACGGTGTAAAAAATGACAAACATGACAAAAGGCGTGACATCTGTTCAAATGGGAAGGGATTGCGAGCGCCTCGCCGGTGCCGTGATCGTGTAGGTTTCCCGCTTCCGACCCCAAGGAACGCCCCACGGTGACCTTGATTTACGATGCCGCACCCTCGGCTGCACCGACCCTGTCCCCCAAATTCCGCGTATTCACCACGAGACATCTGGACGAGCTCCTGGCACGGGCCGGGCTGACCCCCGATCAGCGGCTCACCGCCCGGGCCGTGGCCACAGTGCTGCCCTTCCGCACGAACAACTACGTCGTCGACGAGCTGATCGACTGGCATGCCGCGCCGGACGATCCGATCTACCGGCTGATCTTCCCGCAGGAGGACATGCTTCCTTCGGAGGATGTGGCCCACCTCGCGGACCTGCTGCGCCGGCAGGCGCCCACGGGTGAGGTCGCCGCCGCGGCGACGGCGGTGCGCAGGAGGCTCAATCCGCATCCGGCCGGGCAACTGCAGCTCAACGTCCCCACCTTCGCCGGAGACGAGCTGCCCGGCGTCCAGCACAAGTACGACGAGACGGCGCTGTTCTTCCCCAGGCAGGGGCAGACCTGCCACGCGTACTGCACCTACTGCTTCCGCTGGGCGCAGTTCGTCGGCGAGCCTGATCTGAAGATGGCCGCCGAGGATGTCGGCAGGTTGAAGGAGTACCTGCTGGCGCACCCGGGGATCACCGGTGTCCTGTTCACCGGCGGCGACCCGATGATCATGAGGGCGTCCGTGCTGAGCAGGCACATCGAGCCGCTGCTGGATCTGGAGCAGTTGGAGTCCATCCGGATCGGCACCAAGTCCCTGGCCTACTGGCCGTACAAGTTCCTGACCGACCCGGATGCCGACGACATGCTGCGCCTGTTCGAGAAGGTGGTGCGGTCGGGCCGGAACCTCGCCTTCATGGCGCACTTCACCCACCCACGGGAGTTGGCGTCCCCAGCGGTGGGCGAGGCGGTGCGCCGGATCCGCGACACCGGCGCGATCATCCGTACCCAGGCCCCGCTGATCCGTTCGATCAACGACGATGCGGTGCTCTGGGAGAGCATGTGGCGGCAGCAGACCCGCATGGGGATGATCCCCTACTACATGTTCGTCGAGCGCGACACCGGCCCGCAGGACTACTTCGCGGTGCCGCTCGCCCGGGCCCAGCAGATCTTCCGGGACGCCTACCGGAACGTTTCCGGCCTGGCTCGGACGGTGCGCGGCCCCTCGATGTCTGCGACTCCCGGCAAGGTCTGCGTCGACGGCGTCGTGGAGCTGTCAGGTGAGAAGGTCTTCGCGCTGCACCTCATCCAGTGCCGGGACTCCAGCCTGGTCAACCAGCCCTTCTTCGCCAAATACGACCCCGAAGCGATCTGGCTCGACGACCTCGAGCCCGCCTTCGCCGACCGGTTCCCCTTCGAGGATCTGACGTCGGCGAACGGTTCGCCCTGACGGGCGGTCGGCCCGATCCCGCGACGGACGACAGGGCCCGGCCGGCGAAACGACCGGCCGGGCCCATCGGCGTCTGACTCAGCCGCCCCGGCCCCGTCCGTGTGGGCCGGGCCTTGAGGTGTGGCGACTTGCGTTCGGGCTGCTGGGAACGTATGTTCGAAGTAGCGGCGAGTGACTTCGCCGGTCGATCCGCCCGTCTTCCCCCGGGTGGCAGGGAGAGCCACAGGGAGAAGGGTCTTGAGCAAGCTTTACGGCGATCCGATCGAGGTATGGAGCAGGGGCGGGCAGCCGGTCCAGTTCGTCTGGCGTGATCGGCTCTACACCATCCGTGAGGTGCAGGATCACTGGGTGGTCGCCCGCGAGTGGTGGAAGACCTCCGACAACGACCCCGGCGAGCGGCGTTTCTGGCGGGTGGCGGCCGCGACCGGCCGGGAGGTCGGAACTTATGAGCTGCGTTTTGACACCGCCGGCGGTGTCTGGCTCCTGCTGAGGGCATGGGACTGATGGAAAAGTTCCGGACGCGAGACGAGGTGGGAGGGCCCTGATGGCCCCCTTCATCCACCTTCATACGGCTTCTGCCTACTCCCTCAGGTACGGCACGGCCTTCCCGGACGCGCTCGCGCGGCGGGCGGCCGAGCATGGCATGGACATGCTCGCGCTGACCGACCGCGACGGCCTCTACGGCGCGATCAAGCACGTCCAGGCGTGTCATGACAGGGGCATCACGCCGATCGTCGGCGTCGACCTCGTCCTCCGCGACGGCCATGCCGTGTCGGTCCCGGGCAGTGGGAAACGCGGCGGGAACGGCGAGCCGCGGCGGATCGTCGTGCTGGCCCGGTCCGACGGCTGGGCGACGCTGTGCCGGCTGGTCACGGCCGCCCATCGGCTCGGAGAGCGCGGCGAGCCGTATGTCACGCCGGAGACGGTGGCCGAACACGCCGTCGGCACGGCCGGCATCGGGGCTGGCATCGGGGGCGGCGGGTCGCGGCTGACGGTGCTGCTCGGTCCCCGCTCGGACGTCGGCCGCGCGGTGGCCGAACGCCGCGACGACCGGGCCCGCGCGCTGCTGGACGCCTGGCGCTCCGCGGTGCCCGATGTCGTGGTCGAGGTGACCGACCTGTACGGCTACCGCGACGTGAACACGGCCACCCGCATGCTGGGCCTCGCCTACTCGATGGGCGTGCCCGCCGTGCTGACCAACGATGTCCGCTATCTGGACGCCGCCGACCACCAGGTCGGCAACGTGCTCGACGCGGCGCGCCGGCTCGTGCCGCTCCACCCGAGGCACGTCGATCACCCCACCGCGCACGCCTACCTCAAGGACGGCCGCGAGATGGCACGGGTGGTCCTCCGGATCTGCGGAGGCGACCTGGACCTGGCCGAACGGCTGCTGGGGGAGACGCGGCGGGTCGCCGAGCGGTGCGCGCTCGACCCCGTCGAGATCGTCCCCCTGCTCGATGCCGAGAATCCCCGGCTCCACCTGCCGGAGATCGGCGAGGACCCGGTGCCGCTGCTGCGCCGCCGCTGCGAGGACGGGCTGCGCCGCCGAGGGCTGAGCCGTCCGGGTTCGGCCCGTACGGCAGACGCACGCGGTCGGCTGGCCGCGGAGCTGGCGATCATCGAGAAGAAGCGGCTGTCCGGATATTTCATCACCGTCGCCGATATCACGGACCTGATCCGCTCGATGGGCGTCCGCTGCGCCATCCGCGGCTCCGGGGCGGGCAGCCTGGTCAACTACCTCATCGGCATCGGCGACGTGGACCCACTCGAACACGGCCTGCTGATGGAGCGCTTCCTGTCCGAGGGACGCCGCGGCCTGCCCGACATCGACGTCGACGTGGAGTCGGCGCGCCGCCTCGACTGCTACCGGGCGATCCTCGGCCGGTACGGCGAGACCGGCGTGGCCTGCGTCTCGATGATGGAGACCTACCGCGCCCGCAGCGCGATCCGGGACGTCGGGGCCGCCATGGGCCTGCCCCCGCATGAGATCGACGTCATCGCCAAGGCGTTCCCGCACGTCCGGGCCGGGCAGATCCGCGCCGCGCTGTCCGATCTGCCGGAACTACGCGACAGCGGGCTGAACGACCGGTCGCTGGAGACCGTGTTCCGGCTGGCCGAACGGCTCGACGGACTGCCCAGGCACATCGCGCTGCATCCGTGTGGTGTGCTGATCGGCAACTCCACGCTCCGCGACCGCACTCCGGTGGAGCGCAGCATGCTGGACTTCCCGATGTCGCAGTTCGACAAGGACGACGTCGAGCAGGCGGGCCTGCTCAAGCTCGACGTGCTCGGCGTGCGCATGCAGTCGGCGATGGCCTACTCCCTGCGGGAGATCGAACGGGTCGACGGCCGGAAGATCGACCTGGACTCCGTCCCCCGCGATGACCGGGACACCTACGACCTGATCCGCACCGGCCGCACGCTCGGCTGCTTCCAGATCGAGTCGCCGGGCCAGCGGGAGTTGGTCGCCAAGCTGGAACCCCGCACGATGCACGACCTGATCGTGGACATCTCCCTCTTCCGGCCGGGACCGGTCAACTCCGACATGGTCACGCCGTACCTGGAGGCCAGGCACGGATTCCGCGAACCGGACTATCCGCACGAGAAGCTTCGAGAGCCGCTCAGGGAGACCCACGGCGTGGTCGTCTTCCACGAGCAGGTGCTGAGGGTCGTCGACGTGATGACCGGATGCGGCCTGTCGGAGGCCGAGAAGGCACGCCGTGCCCTGGGTACGCCGGACGGCCGGGAGGCCGTGCGGGCCTGGTTCGTCCCGCTCGCCCGGGGCAGCGGCTTCGCCCCCGACGTGGTCGAGCGGGCGTGGCGGGTGCTCGACGCGTTCGGCGGGTTCGGGTTCTGCAAGGCGCATGCGGCGGCGTTCGCGCTGCCCACCTACCAGTCGGCGTGGCTGAAGCGGCATCACGCCGCCGCGTTCTTCGCCGGCGTGCTCACCCACGAGCCGGGCATGTATCCCGGCCGGGTGATCCTCGACGAGGCCCGCCAGTGCGGCGTCGACATCCTTCCGCTGGACGTCAACCACTCCGGCGGGACCTGGCTGGCCGAGCGGACCCCCGCCACCGGACACTCTGAGACCGGGCACGCCGGGATCGGGCGGGGGTACGGCCTGCGCGTGCCGTTCTCGGCCGTGAAGGGAGTGAGCGAGGCCGAGGTCGAGCGGATGGCCGCCGGACAGCCGTACACCTCGCTGGCCGACTTCTGGGAGCGGGCCCGCCCGTCGCGGCCGATCACTGAGCGGATCGTGGCGGTCGGCGGTCTCGACGCGCTGCACGGCCTGCGCCCGGGCGAGCCCAGATGGCGTCCGGGCGAGCTGACGAGGCGGGACCTGATCGCCCAGGTGGGCGCCCTCGATCGGGCCTCAGGCCGGGGAACCGCCGGACAGCTGCCCATGGGGTTCACCGAGCGGGTCGTGCCGGGGGAGCTGCCGGAGATGAGCGAGGCCGAGGCCGTCGAGGCGGAGCTCGCGATCCTCGGCATGGACGTCAGCCGCCACGTGATCGGCTTCCACGACGAACTGCTCGACGCGATCGGCGTGACCAGGTCCAGGGATCTGCTCCGGCGGCGCAACGGCGCCGAGATCCTGGTGGCGGGGGCGAAGGTCGCCACCCAGACCCCCGCCGTACGGTCGGGCCAGCGGGTGATCTTCACTACGCTGGACGACTCCACCGGCCCGATCGACCTGACGTTCTTCGAGTCCGTGCAGGCGCACACCGCCGCGACCGTGTTCGGATCGTGGCTGCTGGTCGCGAAGGGCGTGGTCAGGCGCACCGGGGCCAGGGCCGTCTCGCTGCGCGCCCTGAGCTGCTGGAACCTGCTCGACCTCGACCGGCTCTGGCGTGATCACGGCATCGACGCCGTGCGCGCCGTGCTGAGCGAGGCGCCCGCGCCGCCCGATGCGGCGGGCGCGGGCGTCGGCGGGCGGTCCATCGAGTACGCCAACGGCTACCGACTGTCGCCCTACTCCGACATCGGGCCCGCCCCGGGCGTCCGTGAGGGGCGGTTCCTGCGCCATCCGGAGGAGCCCCAGCGCCGGCTCTGGCATGCCAGCTCGGGCAGTTCGGGCCCGACCCCCTCCGCTCGGTGACCGTCCCGTACGGCACGGCGGTAGCTGGAACGATGCGCCGGTGCGCGGATCAGGCCCGGCCGTCCGGGATCGTCCCCGCCCTGCTGGATCGGATATGCCCGGCGGTCCTCAGGACTCCTCCCGGTTCCGCCGCTCCGGTCGTCACCCCTGTCATCCCGGTCGTCATCCCGGTCGTCATCACGGCACTCGTGGTCCTCGTGCAGGGAGGTGATCTCGCGGACCGTGGCCGCGCACAGGATCGCCGCGACCACGACGGCGGCCAACGCGGGCAGGCCGATTCCCGTCAGGTCCCGCCCCGGCTGCGTCGGACGGGCGAACACCAGGCCGAGCGCCCCCAGCCAGCTCAGCCACCAGCAGCCGACCAGCAGCAGCCATCGTGGCCGCTGCGCGCCAGGCCCCGGAGTGAGCCGGGGGCGGTTGTTCCGTACGGCTTCGCGCCAGGCCAGGTCGGCGAGGATCGGGGGCATCACCAGGTTGACGCCGGGTAGCAGCCACGCGGCGGCCAGTGCTGGCACTGGCGTGCCGGGTCGTACCCGCCGCAACCAGGCCAAATAGGCGGATCCGGCAAGCGCTGTCGCCGCCGCCACGGCGATTATCAAGATCGCGAAGGCGCTCACCGCCCCGACCACCTGGCCGGCCCCCGGCGCATCCGGATCACCGCCGAACGCCGCGAGCTGTCCGGCCAATCTCCGCCCTCTCGTCTCCTCGAAGACGGCAAGTGCCCCGATGGCCACGGCTTGGGCCGCCAGGCCCGCGTACACGCCGGCCGCCGACCGGCTCACCCCTGACGAAGCGGACCGCATTGCATCTCCCCCCCGGCATGCACGTCACTTGCCTCACTCCTATCCCTCCGGCGTTGTCCCTAATCGGCGTGGATCGCAGGCCGCCTGATCGAAAAAATGTTCCCCACGAGTCGGGTCGTTCCGTACTGTTGTCCCCGCTGTCAGATGAGCGAGGAGGACACGCATGAGTCGCCGGGGCTGGCTGCTGTTCCTGACGATGTGCTTCATCTGGGGCATTCCGTATCTGATGATCAAGGTGGCGGTCGAGAGCGTCTCGGTGCCCGTACTGATCTTCGCCCGCACCGCCGTCGGCGCCGCCGTCCTGCTCCCGTTGGCGCTGCGCGGCGGGCAGTTGGCCGGACTCATCCGTTACTGGCGGCCACTGCTCGCCTTCGCCACCATCGAGATCATCCTCCCGTGGTGGCTGCTGTCCGACGCGGAACGGCGGGTCTCCAGCTCGATGGCGGCCCTGGTCATCGCGGCGGCGCCGATCATCGCGGTGGTGGTCGCCAGGATCATCGGCGACGGCGACCGCCTCACCGCCACCCGATGGGCGGGCCTGGTGCTGGGCTTCGCCGGGGTCGTCGTGCTGGTCGGGCCCGACCTGCGGGGCGGTGACCCCTGGGCGATCGTCGAACTGCTGCTGACGGCGTGCGGGTACGCCACGGCCCCGCTGCTGGCGGCCCGCCGGCTCAAGGACGTTCCGTCGCTGCCGATGACCGCCGTCTGCCTCACCATCGCCGCGCTCGTCTACACGCCGGCGGCGGCGTTGAACTGGCCGCAGGTCATGCCCCCGGGACGGGTCCTGGCCGCACTGGCCGGTCTCGCCCTGATCTGCACCGCGCTGGCATTCGTTGTGTTCTTCGCGCTCATCCGAGAGGTCGGGCCCACTCGTTCGGTGATCTTCACCTACATCAACCCGGTCGTCGCGGTCCTGGCCGGAGTCGTCGTGCTCAGCGAGTCCGTCACGCCCGGCATGCTCCTCGCCTCCGCCCTCATCCTCGGCGGCTCGGTGACGGCGGCGGGCCGGCGCCGGTCACCCGAGGACGAGGCCGCGGACGACCTTCAGCGTGGGCTCGTCCCGGGGGCCCATGACCAGGAGGTCGGCGACCGGACTCCATGAAGTCGCAGGTCAGTCGCGATTGCTGAGAGTATTCGCAAAGATCACGCCCGGGGGGTGGTGGCCCTTGGTCGGGACGGCTGTCAGAAACGCAGTACGGCGCCCACTCCGTCGGGTGACGGGAGGTGGTCGACGAACCAGAGGTCGGCGTCCGTGCCGGCGACGGCCCGCGCCAGCGCGGAGTCGGCCCGCTCCTCGAACGGCTCGGCGACGCCCCAATCCAGCAGGTCGGCCCGGTCGGTGGACAGGTGGGTCGGCTCCGGGCCCACCCACACCGTGGCCGTCGACGAGGGGTCGTCGTGCAGCAGCAGCGTCCGCACGCGTGCCTCGCGCAGCGCCCGGGCCGTTTCCTGCAGTCCGGTCGCGTACGGCCCTGTCGCGTAGGCGTCGAGCAGTTCGGCACGGCATCGCTCGACCCAGGCCTCGCATGCCCGGTCCACGTCGGCCTCGAAATTCCGTCGGTCCGCTCCGGCGGCCCGGCTGCCGTGCTCGGCCACGGTGACCTTCCTGGCGGTGTCCTTGCTGAGTCGCTCCATCACGAGACCGCGCGACTTCGGGTCGCCGGCCAACACCACGATCTCGGCGCCGCTGTCGTGCGCCTCTCTGTCCACGACCTCGGCGACGGCGACGGCGTTGCGGCGCCAGGTCTCCTCGGCGTCGCGGTCGTATCGCGTCTGCGACCAGCCGCCCTTGCCGGTCTTCTGCATCGGATAGTCCGTTGTGGACTCCACCGTCAGCTCCCGTCGTGCGCCGTTCCGGGCGATGACCAGATCGGCTCCCGCGTGGTCCGCGAGCACCTCGAGATGTGGCACGGGCTCCCCGCGCTGGGCGAGCAGGGGGACCACGTGGGGGAGCGGCGACCACCGCGCGGTCTGCCTGCGCGGCTGCGTGTGGAGAGGACGGGCGAACACGACCTCTCCGCCGGTCGCGAACACGGCCCGGCCGGGCGCGACCACACGGGGATCCAGCACCAGTCCCCCGATGGGATCGAGGACGTCGGTCGGCGCGCCCGCCTCGGTCAGCCGCTCCCTGAGCATGGCCCAGCGCCGTTGGACCACGTCGGCCTGTCCCTGTTCGGACCGCTCGGTGTCGAGGTAGACCGAGGCGTACGGCCCCGGCCGGTCGTACAGCGGCCGGATGAAGTCGAGTCTCAACGCCCCTCCCGTCACCAGCGCCGGCGTTCGATCCCGAGCCCGAGAGCCTCGGCGACCTCGCCCACGTTGTGGAACCTGAAATGCTCGGGAAGCCGGCTCACCGCCTCTATCACGGCGTCCGGGGCATGCCTGCCCTCGGCGTGCGCCAGCAGTTTGCCCTGATCCGCGGGGTAGCCGGCGTCGCTCAGCCACTTGGCGAGGTTGCTCCGGCGCTCCACATCGGCGGGGGTGATGCCGCCGGGCGTCCCGGGCTCGTGGTGCGGAGAGTAGCTCCGGGGGGTCAGGTCCTCCTCGGGCAGATGTGAAGGTTCGGGTTCCTTCCACTCCTGCGCGTGGCTCGAGCCCGTTCCGCGTACGAGGCCCTGCGTCTCGTGCTTCTGCTCGTCGTCGAGGCGTGGGCCGTGCTTGTCGCTGCCGCGTTGGATACTCATGACCTCACCTCCCGATTAGGGTCACTGACGTGCCTCGTACCCGTAGCGACCGCGCCAAACATGGAGCGTGCCTGGGTCGGTGCCGCATTTAACCCCTTTCGGGTGAAAAATCCGGGTAGCTAGTGGAGTTGCGGGTGTTCGACGAGCGGCTGACGATCATCACTGAGCGGTTGGTGCTGCGACCGTTCCACCTGGACGACACGGCCCAGGTGAAGGTGGTGATCAAGGCGGGCGCGCACCCCACGACCCTGCCGCCGGGCGCTCCGGGGCACCCTTCGGGCATCGGACGGTGGCTGGCTCACGGGGTCCACGAGCTGTGGCGCTCCGGCCAGGGCATCCATCTCGCGATGCGGGCCCATGACGGCATCGTCGGCTCGATCAGCTTGTTCCGGGCGCAGTGGGCCGCAGGGATCGCCGAGGTGGGCTACGGCGTGCATCCGGCGCACCGGCGGCGCGGCTACGCGACCGAGGCGGTGCGCGGGCTCACCGACTGGCTTCTCGGTGAGGACGTGCTACGGAGGATCGAACTGCGCGCCAACTCGGACAACATCGCGTCCTTACGGGTCGCCGAGAAGGGGGGCTTCGTCCGGGAGGGGCTGCTGCGCGGCGGCGGGTTCGAGGACGACGGGCCGCACGACCTCGTGGTCTTCGGCCGGCTGCGGGGCGACGACCGTACGGCGGCCGAGGGGCGCCGGCTGGAGGGCGAGCGCCTGGTGCTGCGGCCGTTCGCGCGCGGGGACGCCTTCGACGTCCTGGAGGCGGTCAGGGACGACCCGGAGATGCGCCGCTGGCTGACCTGGACCGCCGGCTACACCCTGGAGCAGGCGATCGAGTGGTGCACCCGGCTCTCTCATCCGGCGGGTCCCGGCAACGGCGGCAGCTTCGCCATCGAGCCGCGGGAGGGCGGCCGGCTGGCCGGGGCGATCGGCGTGCAGCGCGAGGATCAGGAGCGCGGCGATGCCGAGGTGGGATACTGGATCGCGCCCTGGGCACGGCGGCGGGGGTACGCCGCGGAGGCCGTGCGCATGCTCACCGCCCACCTCTTGCGGTCGGGCCTCCAACGCGTCCACATGCTGGTCGCGACGGGCAACCACGCCAGCCGGGCGGTCGCGAGGCGGGCGGGGTTCGTCGAGGAGGGCATCCTGCGGCAGGCTCTTCCGGTGCCGGACGGTCGGGCCGATGCCGTACTGTTCGGGGTGCTAAAGGGGGAGATTTCATGACATTTGGTAAAGAATTCCTGCATGGTCTGGGCCGTACGGTCAAGCGGAGCCCATGATTGAGCGCGGAAGGCTATCCTCGCGAGCCGGGACGACGGCTGTTCGCAGGTCCAAGGCATGGGAGATCAGGTAGATGAAACCGCCGCTGCTGCTCATCGGCCATGGCACTCACGATGAGACCGGCGTGGCCGAGTTCGGCCGGTTCGTTCATCGACTCCGCTGCCGCCTCGACGGGCTTCCCGCCGAGGTGAGCGGTGGTTTCATCACGAAGGCCCGCCCGCCGCTCAGCGATTCCATCACCTCCCTCGTCACCCGGGGGCATCATCACGTGATCGCGGTGCCGCTCAGCCTGACCGGCGACCGGCGCGCTCTCGGCGACATCCCGGGCACGCTCGCACTGGAGCAGGAGCGGCACCCGACCCTCGAATACGACCTGGGCCGTCCTCTCGGCCCCGATCCCCGGGTGCTCGAACTGCTCGCGGAACGGCTCGCCGACGCTCGCGCCGAGATGCCGAGGTTCGTGACCGAGGAGGCCCCGGAGGAGATCGCGCCGGGCGAGACCGCCGTCGTGCTCGTCGGCTACGGCTCGACCGAGCCTGCCGTCAACGCCGAGGTCCACCGGGTCTCCCGGCTGTTCTGGGAGACCCACGCCGCCGACCTGCTCACCGTCGAGACTGCCTACGTGTCGCACAGCCGCCCCGGCGTGCCCGGCGGGATCGAGCGGTGCCGCAGGCTCGGCGCCAAGCGGGTGATCGTCCTGCCCTATGTCCTGTTCGCCGGCGCCATTCTCGAGCGGATCTGGGCGCAGGCGCTGGCCTACGGCGCCAACCACGAGGGCCTCGACATCCGGTGTGCCGAGGTGATCGGCGACTGCGAGGGCCTGGCGGATGTCGTCATCGACCGGTACGAGGAGGCGCTCGCCGGGGTCGGCCTGCCGCCCGGGCGGAGCCGGAACGCGTTCGACAAGATCGATGCGGTGGCTGACACTGAGATCGACGCCAAGCTCGACACAGAGAACGGCACCGGGATCGGCTCCAAGATCGACCGTAAGATCGAGACGGAGATCGGATCGGAGTCGCTGTCTCGGCCCGGCATCGCCAGCGCCGTCTGAGGAGCCCCGGCCAGGCGGTCGCCTCGAGGCCGTTTTCCGGGGGCATCCCGAGGAGGGTGAGCGGTGACGCCGATCGATGAGACGATCGCGGCCATTCGGCCGATCGACGCGCAGGCGATGGCGGAGGCGCGAGCGCATCAGGACCGGCTCACCAAACCGCGCGGCTCTCTCGGAGTGTTGGAGGACGTCGCGGTACGGCTGGCCGGGATCGCGGCGGTGTGTCCGCCTCCGCTCCCGACGCCGGCCGCGCTCGCGATCTTCGCCGCTGATCACGGTGTGCACGCCCGGGGAGTCTCACCCTGGCCCCAGGAGGTCACCGCACAGATGGTGGCCAACTTCACGGTCGGCGGGGCGGTGGCCAACGCGTTCGCCGCACAGGTGGGCGCCACGGTCACCGTCGTGGACGTGGGCGTGGCGGTCGACCTGCCGCCCGCGCCCGGACTGATCTCCCACAAGGTCGCGTACGGCACGGCCGACCTCTCCCGGGGGCCGGCGATGACGGCCGAGCAGACCCGGCAGGCCCTCGCGGCCGGGGCCGGAGTGGCTCGGGGCCTGGTGGCGGCCGGTCACCGCTGCCTGATCACCGGTGACATGGGGATCGCGAACACCACCGCGTCCGCCGCCTTGATCTGCGCGTTCACCGGTCGGGATGCCGAGTCCGTGACCGGACGGGGGACCGGCATCGACGACGCCACGCACCGGCACAAGATCGAGGTGGTACGGCAGGCCCTGCCGGCCAACGGCATCTCCCCGGCCGGAGCCGTACCCGCCGGACCTGAGGAGGCGCTGCGGGTGCTCGCCGCGGTCGGCGGCCTGGAGCACGCGGCGATAGCCGGGTTCGTCCTCGGCGCGGCGGCCGAGCGGGTGCCGGTCATCCTCGACGGGGTGATCGCGGGGTCGGCCGCGCTGGCGGCCGCCGCGCTGGCACCGGACGTGACCGGCTACTGCGTCGCGGGGCACCGATCGGCCGAGCCCGGCCACGCCGCCGCGCTGGCGCACCTCGGCCTGCGCCCCCTCGTGGACCTGGAACTGCGTCTCGGCGAGGGCACCGGCGGTCTGCTCGCCCAGCCGCTGGTCGCCGCCGCGGCCCGGGTCATGCACGAGGTCGCCACCTTCGACGCCGCCGGGGTGGCGGAGCAGAAAGCATGAGGCACCATTGGAGCGGGTCCGTGGGACAGGGCCGCGGGAATGACTGCCGACAGGGGCACGTCGCTCGCGGCTCCGACACGCCTCACGGCCCCAACCGGTGGATTGCCGTCGCAACCCGACGGTAGG
Source organism: Sphaerimonospora thailandensis (assembly GCF_016863115.1). Lineage (GTDB taxonomy): Bacteria > Actinomycetota > Actinomycetes > Streptosporangiales > Streptosporangiaceae > Sphaerimonospora > Sphaerimonospora cavernae. Next base: position 58,397 of record NZ_BOOG01000039.1, on the reverse strand, counting down.
TTTGCTTCCTAACAAGACATGCTTGACGGATTGAGGAGACAGGGGTCATGGCGCCCTACCTGCTCGGCCTGCGCCTCGACGGGCGGCGGGTGCTCGTCGTCGGCGGTGGACGCGTCGCACAGCGGCGGATCCCCGCCATGCTCGCCGCCGGAGCCTCGGTGACCCTTGTCTCGCCCGGCGTCACCCCGGCCCTCGACGACCTCATCGCGGCGGGCCGGGTTACCTGGGAGCGCCGGCCATATCAGGTCGGCGACTGCGACGGCGCCTGGCTGGTGCACGCCTGCACCGACCAGCGAGACGTGAACACGGCGGTCGCCGCCGAGGCCGACGCCAAGCGGATCTGGTGCGTGCGCGCCGACGACAAGGACGCCTCGGCCGCCTGGACGCCGGCCAGCGGGCGCGTCGACGAGGTGAGCGTGGCCGTGACCGCCGGAGGCGACCCCCGGCGTGCCGCCGGGATCCGCGACGCCGTGGTCGGCGCGCTGCGCGACGGCACGGTGGACGCCCGCCGCCACCGCAGCAAGCCCGTCGGCGTCGCGCTGGTCGGCGGAGGGCCGGGAGATCCGGGGCTGATCACCGTCCGGGGGCGCCAGCTCCTGTCGCAGGCCGACGTGGTCGTCGCCGACCGCCTCGCGCCCCGGGCCCTGCTCGACGAGCTGCCGCCCGATGTCGAGCTCGTCGACGCGGCGAAGGTCCCGTACGGCCGCTCACTCTCCCAGGAAAAGATCAACGAGCTGCTCGTCGAACGCGCCCGCGAGGGCAAGTTCGTGGTCAGGCTGAAGGGAGGCGACCCGTTCGTCTTCGGCCGCGGCGGTGAGGAGGCCATCGCCTGTGCGCGTGCGGGCATCCCGGTGACCGTCGTGCCCGGTGTCAGCAGCGCGGTCGCGGTCCCGGCCTCGGCCGGCGTCCCCGTCACCCATCGCGGCGTCAGCCAGGAGTTCCACGTGGTCTCGGTGCACGTCCCGCCGGGTGACCCCCGATCCACGGTCGACTGGCCGGCTCTGGCGCGATCGCGAGGGACGCTGGTCCTCCTGATGGCCGTCGAGCGGATCACCGAGATATCCGAGACCCTGCTCAGAGAGGGACGTTCACCGGAAACTCCCGCAATGGTGGTACAGGACGGTACGCTTCCGACGCAGCGAGCCGTCTCCGCCACACTGTCGACTGTGGCGGAACGGGTGGCCGCGGTCGGGGTACGGCCACCGGCGATCGCGATCATCGGCGAGGTCGTCAGAGTCGGCCAGGAGATCGAAATGGTGCGAGCGGAGCGGATCCCGTGAAATCCGCAGCCAGGCAGACGCCCGACAGTTCCGCGAACGGGGACGGTGACGCCGTGCCCGAGGAGTCGGCCATTGACGAGCACTCCGGGACGCCGGAGTCGGCGGAGACTCCGGCCGAGCAGACGATCGTGTTCCGTGCCATCCAAGGCGATGATCCCGGCCCCCATCCCCCGGACGTCGGCGAGCCGGAGGCCGAGGCCGTACCGGACGGGGTCGACACCGAGACGGACGAGCCTGCGGCGGCACCCGAAGCGGCCTCCTCTGAAGCGGACGAGCCCGAGGCCGACGCATCTGAGACCGACGCATCCGAAACCGACGCATCCGAGGCCGATGAGCCCGGGGGCGGCGATCCTGAGGGAGACGGGACCCGGGAGGACGGGCCGCGGGAGACCCCGGCCGGTCGGCGTCGCCGGGAGCTGCCGCTGCCGGAGCCGGTGTCGGCGGCGCTGACCGAGGCGCTCAACCAGCTGCGCGTGGCGGTCAAGGGGCTGCACTTCGGGCTCGACGTGCCGGGATCGGACGAGGCACGCAGGGCGCAGGCCGCCGTCTTGGCCCAGCTCGACGACTACGTCATCCCGCGCGTGCACATGAGCACGGCGCCCGCCCTGATCGTCGTGGCGGGCTCGACCGGCGCGGGCAAGTCGACCCTGGTCAACACGCTCGCCGCGCAGAAGGTCACGGCTACCGGAGTGCGCCGTCCCACCACCGCGACGCCCGTCCTCGCCTGCCACCCCGACGACTACGAGTGGTACGCCATGGGCGACCTGCTGGGCGGCCTGGCCAGGCTCGACCGCGGGGGAACGGACGGCGACGCGACGACGGGCGGCGCCACCGGTCCGGACGGCTTCCTGCTGGTCCCGACTCCGCGGCTGCCCCAGGATGTGGCCCTCCTGGACACTCCCGACATCGACTCGGTGGTGGAGGAGCACCACGAGAGCGCCCATCGGATGCTCGACGTGGCGGACCTGTGGATGTTCGTGACCACCGCGGCCCGGTACGCCGACGCCCCCTCCTGGGGTCTGCTGCGCCGGGCGAAGGAGCGCGGAGCGCGACTGGTCATCGTGCTCTCCCGGGTGCCGGCGAAGTCCCGGGACGTCATCGTCAAGCACTTCGGCCGGATGCTCGACGAGTACGGCCTGGGCGAGGTCGAGCGCTTTGTGATCAATGAGACGGTGGTCCGAGACGGGCGGCTGCCGGAGGTGGAGATCGCCGAGTTGCGGATGTGGCTGGCCGAGCTGTCCGTCGACGACCAGCGGCGCGCGGCCGCCGTACGGGCGACGTTGAACGGTGTGCTGAACAGCTTCCGGATCCGGCTCCCCGCCCTCGCCCGTCACCTGGAAACCCAGGTGGCACTCCGGGCCGACCTGCGCTCGGACGTCGACGCCGCCTATGCGGGCGTGCTCACCGAGATCGACGAGACCACCCGCAACGGCTCGCTGCTGCGCGGCGAGGTGCTGGCCCGCTGGCAGGACTTCGCCGGCTCCGGTGACCTCATGCGCACGCTCCAGTTGCGCCGCGGCGGCAAGAGCCGGCAGCAGGGCCCCGAGCGGGTGCCGCCACTCAGATCGGCCCTGCGCACCGCACTCGAATCCATGATTACTTCGGCTGCCCAGCGGGCGGCCGAAGACGTCGTCGCCCGCTGGCGGCAGCGCGCCGGGGCGGGTGACCGTCTGGCCGCCACTCCCGGGCTCGGCCGTCACTCCGAGGAACTGGTACGGAGGACGGCCGGCGCGATCAGCGCCTGGCAGGACCACGTGACCGAGCTGATCCGGACCGAGGGCGTGACCAAGCGATCGGTAGCGAAGATCATCTCGTTCGACGTGGAGTCACTCGCGTTGATCTTCACGGTCGGCCTGCTGGGGTACGGCGCCACCGACATGACGGCGGCCGGCGCCGGCACCAGTTCGCTGCCGCAGCGGCTGCTGCGTGGGCTGCTCGGCGCGGAGTCGCTGCGCGGCATCGGCGCGAAGGCTCGTAGCGATCTACGTGCGCGGATCGGCCTGCTCTTCGACGAGGAGATGCTCCGTTACGTGGACGTTCTGGACAACGCCGGAATTCCCGACGAGGCCGCCGCTACCCGGATGTACCAGGCGACCTACAACCTCGAGGTGGCGCGATGACCGAGCGCCGCGCCTCCGGTACGACGGTGAGGAGCGGATGAGCGCTGTCAGCATGGCGGAGAGGCAATACGGGCTTGGAACCCGGCTCGCTGCCCTCTCCCGGATCGTCGAACTCGGTCAGGCGAGGGTCGAGCCGGCCCTGCTGACCGAGGCCGCGCAACTGCTGCTGCGAGCCGGTGACCGGATGAAGCTGTCACCGGATCACACCGTGGTGGCCCTCGCCGGTGGCACCGGCAGCGGCAAGTCGTCCCTGTTCAATGCCGTCTCCGGACTGGAGCTCTCACCCATCGGGGTGAGGCGGCCGACCACTGCGCGTACCCATGCCTGCGTGTGGGGACTCGACGGCGCCGGCCCGCTGCTCGACTGGCTGCAGATCCAGTGGCGGCACCGTTTCGCCCGGGCCAGTGCCCTCGACAAGGGCGAGAGCCGCCTCCACGGGCTCATCCTGCTCGACCTGCCCGACCACGACTCGATCCGGGCGCTCACCGACCCCGAGGCCCACCGGCTGATTCAAGCCGCCGATCTGATCGTCTGGGTGCTCGACCCGCAGAAGTACGCGGACGCGTCCGTTCACCGGCGCTATGTCACCGACCTGGCCGGGCACGACGCGGTGACCGTCTTCGTGCTGAACCAGTGCGACCGCCTGGCGCCGGAGGAGGAGGCGGAGTGCGTCGCCGACCTGGCGGACCTGCTCAGGCGCGAGGGCGTCGCCGATCCCCAGGTGGTCGCGACTTCGGCCACCACAGGCAAGGGGATCGACGATCTCAAGGCCGTCCTGGCCGAGGCCGTCGCGGCCCGCAGGGCCGCACACCAGCGGCTGGAAGCCGACCTCGACCGGCTGATGCTGCGGATCGCCGCGGACCTGCCGGAGATCCGGCACGTCGAGCCGACCGTCGACGGCGTCCGCAGGGCGGGACTGACCGGCGCGCTGTGCGATGCCGTGGGCGTCTCCGCGCTCGGTGAGGCGATGGAGAACGTGTACGGCGTGCGTTCGATCGACTGGGTCGGCTGGCCGTACGCCCGTTGGGCCGCGAAGCTGCGTCCCGATCCCGCCGGCACCCTGCGGCTCGGCGGGGTGAAGGAGGAAATCCGCGGCCTCGTCGGCAGCACCGTCAGTGCCCAGCCCGCCGAGGTGGACAACGCCGTGCTGTCGCTGGCGAACGGGCTGTCCGCGGACATGCCCGAGGTATGGCAGCGCGGCGTGCGTGAGGCCGCCCGGTCGGGGCCGGGGCGGCTTACCGAGGCGCTGTCGCGTGAACTGGCTCAGGTCGCGCCGCCGCTCGACCGGGTGCCCGCCTGGTGGTGGCTGCTGAAGATCTGGCAGTACCTGCTGGTGGTGATGTCCGTGGCCGGCCTGGCCTGGGGCGGCTCGATCCTCGCGTTCGGAGTCTTCAAGCTCGGCAGGCCGCCCGCCCAGTTGCTCGGCGATGTCGCGGTCCTGCCCTGGCTGGGGCTGATGGTGATCAGTGTGCTGGGGCTCGGTCTCCTGTCCGGGGTGGCCGGCCGGAATTCCGTACTGCTGGGGGCGGGCAGGGAACGCGACCGCCTCGAGCGCGACATGCGGCGCCGAGTCGGCGCGATCACAAAGGACATGGTCATCGAACCGGTGGAGCGGGAGATGCGCCGCTACAACGAGTTCTTCGACGCGATGGCCACTGCCAACCGCTGATCCCCGCGTGACTGAACCCGTGTGACTGAACCCGTGTGACTGAACCCGCGTGACGGCGGGAGGGCCGCGGCGGTTCTCCACAGAACGCCGTTCGGTGACGCGGAGCCCGGACGGCGAGCGCCAAGGTGGGCTGCGGGCCTGGCGAGCGTCCGGGCCCGTGGGAGGCATTTCATGAGCGACATCTACGTCACGCTGAGCGGGAACGTCACCAAAGACCCCGAACAGTTCCAGTTGCCGGACGGCTCACGCGTCACGACCATGCGGATGGCCGTCAATCGGCGTTTCCTCGACCCGCAGACCAACTCCTGGCAGAACCGGGACACCACCTTCTACACGGTCCGCTGCTTTCGCAGGCTCGGCGACAACGTCCAGCAGTCTGTCCGGAGAGGCCAGCCGGTCGTCGTGTACGGCAGGCTGCGGGTCCGGCAGTACGAGCGCAACGGCGAGCAGCGGTACTGGGTCGAGATAGAGGCCAGCTCGGTGGGCCACGACCTGAAGTACGGCATCGCCGCGTTCGAGCGACCTGGCTACGCCGGCGGTGCGCCGAGGGAAGCGGAGCGGCGGTCTTTGGAGGAGGCCACTCGGGCTCCTGAGGCCGCCCGGGCCCCGGCGGCGGCTCTGTTGGAGTCCCTGCCGGAGTCCCTGCCGGAGGCGCGGGGGAGCGCCATGCCGCACCCCCTGGCCGACACCGACGCCGACAGCGTGCCGAGTGGCAGGGCGGGCGACGGGGCGCAGGCCGAGATCGAGGTCGTCGGTGACGCTGACGGTGACGTCGACGGCGGCGAGGGCGACGGCGAGGGCGACGAGCCCGGCTGGCCGGAACAGCGGCTGGCCGCCTGATCGCGACCCGGCGCCTCAAATCGGACCCCTGGTGACAGATCGTGACGTGCCAAGGTAGTGGTTCCCATCGCGTTCCGCACCCTCCGCAACTATTGTGTTACACATCGTGAGATGCTGTTTTGGGGTGCGTTGGGGGGTGGCATGACGGCAACGGGTCGGGCATCCGCGAAACCGCGAGACTCCGTCTGCTCGCCGGGCCGGTGGCCCCTGCTGGCCCAGTCGCGTGCGCTCGTGGCCTACCTGTGCGCGATCGTCACGCTCGATCTGGTCTTGATCGGTGTCCTGACGAGATCGACGGAATTCCGGCTCGCCGACCTCGCGACGTTCGCCGCGCTCACCGCTTGCGGAGCCGTGTGCATCGAGGCGACCCGTCGTCTCGGCATGCCGGCCGGAGTGTCGCGTGACCTGCTGTCGGCATGGTGGCTGCCAGTGGCGTTCCTGCTGCCGCCGGTTTACGCGCTGCTGGCGCCCGTTCCGCTGCAGATCCTGCTCCAACTCAGGGTGCGGGCGACGGTTCTCCACCGGAGGGTCTTCACCTCGGCCGCCATCGGGCTGGCCGCGGGTGCCGCGTCGGTGCTGTTCCATTCGTGGATCGGCGACGGCGTGGGGCTGTTCAGGTCAGTGGGGCCGCCCGGCGACGCGGTGTCATCCGGGCGGGTCGGAGCGGCGGGGGATGCCGGACCGGTGGCGGCCGACCTGTCCACAGGCGGCGGACAGGCCATCGGCGTCGCGGTGGTGTGCGCCGTCGTCTTCACGGTTCTCAACATCGCGCTCATCGCCGTCGCAGCCCACGCGGCCGATCCGGAAGGCCGGTGGGGAGAGGTCCTATGGGATCGCGAGCGGTTCCTGCTCGACGCGGTGGAGCTGTGCCTCGGCGTGATGGTGGCCGTGCTCTGCGGGCTCAACCTCGCACTGCTGCTGCTCCTGTTGCCACCTGTCGTGTTGCTCCAGCGCAGCCTGCTGCACGCCCAACTCCAGGCCGCGGCCCGCACCGATCCCAAAACGGGGCTGCTCAACGCGGCGGCCTGGCAGCGTGAGGCCGACACGGAGATCGGCCGGGCGCAGCGCCTGGGCAGCCCGCTCGCACTGATCCTGGTGGACATCGATCACTTCAAGAAGGTCAACGACACCTACGGTCACCTCGTGGGCGATCAGGTGCTGATCCAGGTGGCCGCCACCCTGCGCAGTCAGCTCCGCGAATACGACGTGGTGGGCCGGTTCGGCGGTGAGGAGTTCGTCGTGCTGCTGCCCGGCACTGACGTGAGCGAGGCGCGGCGGGTGGCCGAGCGGTTGCGTACCCGGGTGGGCCGGATGGCGGTGGCCGCCGAGCAGGCGATGGTCACGGTGACGGTATCGGCCGGCGTCGCCATCATGAACCTGCACGGCGCCGACCTGATCGAGTTGCTCGCCGCAGCGGATCTCGCGCTGTACCGGGCCAAGGAACTGGGCAGGGACCGCATCTGCCTGCCGGCCACCCCGATCGCTCCGCCCCCGCGCAGACCGGACAGCACCACCGGCGGCATCCCCTAGTGCCGCGACCGACAAGATTTGCCCGGGCGACGCGATGGGGCGAAGCTTGGAGAGCGGGGCACTAGGCTGGTGGCATGCCGGAGTACATCTACACGTTGCAGCGCGTGCGTAAGGCGCACGGCGACAAGGTGGTCCTCGACGACGTCACGCTGTCGTTCCTCCCGGGGGCCAAGATCGGAGTCCTGGGCCCGAACGGCACGGGCAAGTCGACGCTGCTCAAGATGATGGCCGGGCTGGAGCAGCCGTCCAACGGCGAGGCCCGTCTGATGCCCGGTTTCACGGTCGGCATCCTCCTGCAGGAGCCGGCGCTGAACGAGTCCAAGACCGTCCTCGGCAACGTCGAGGAGGGCGTCGCCGAGACCAAGGCCATGCTCGACCGCTTCAACGAGATCGCCGAGCAGATGGCCACCGACTACAGCGACGAACTTCTGGCGGAGATGGGTAAGCTCCAGGACGCCCTCGACCACCGCAACGCCTGGGACCTGGACAGTCAACTCGAGCAGGCGATGGACGCACTGCGCTGCCCGCCGCCCGACGCGGACGTCTCCAAGCTGTCCGGCGGTGAGCGCCGCAGGGTGGCCCTGTGCAAGCTGCTGCTGGAGCAGCCGGACCTGCTGCTGCTCGACGAGCCCACCAACCACCTCGACGCCGAAAGCGTCCTGTGGCTGGAGCAGCACCTGGAGAAGTATCCGGGCACCGTCCTGGCCGTCACCCACGACCGCTACTTCCTCGACAACGTCGCGGGCTGGATCCTGGAGCTCGACCGGGGCCGCTGCTTTCCCTACGAGGGCAACTACTCCACCTACCTTGAGGCCAAGGCCGCCCGCCTCAAGATCGAGGGCCAGAAGGACGCCAAGCGCAAGAAGCGCCTGGAGGAGGAGCTGGAGTGGGTGCGCTCCAACGCCCGAGCCCGTCAGACCAAGAGCCGGGCCCGCCTCGAGCGCTATGAGGAGATGGCGGCCGAGGCCGACAAGTATCGCAAGCTCGACTTCGAGGAGATCCAGATTCCGCCGGGCCCGCGTCTGGGCACCACGGTCATCCGGGCCGAGAACCTCACGAAGGGCTTCGGCGACCGCCTGCTGATGGACGGGCTCTCCTTCGACCTTCCCCGCAACGGCATCGTGGGCATCATCGGCCCCAACGGCGTGGGCAAGACCACGCTGTTCCGCATGATCATCGGCGATGAGACTCCGGGCGAGGGCTCGATCAAGATCGGTGATACCGTCAAGATCTCGTACGTGGACCAGAGCCGCGGCGGGATCGACCCGAAGAAGAACGTCTGGGAGGTCGTCTCCGACGGGCTCGACCACATCAAGGTCGGCCACGTGGAGATGCCTTCGCGCGCGTACGTCGCGGCGTTCGGGTTCAAGGGGCCGGACCAGCAGAAGCCCGCCGGCGTCCTGTCCGGTGGCGAGCGCAACCGGCTCAACCTGGCGCTGACCCTCAAGCAGGGCGGCAACGTGCTGCTGCTCGACGAGCCCACCAACGACCTCGACACCGAGACGCTGTCCAGCCTGGAGAACGCACTGCTCGACTTCCCGGGCTGCGCGGTGATCACCTCGCACGACAGGTGGTTCCTCGACCGCATCGCCACCCACATCCTGGCCTGGGAAGAGGGCTCGAACTGGTTCTGGTTCGAGGGCAACTTCGCCGACTACGAGAAGAACAAGGTCGCGCGGCTGGGAGCCGAGGCGGCCCGCCCGCACCGGGTCACCTACCGCAAGCTCACCCGCGACTGACGCGAGGTCATCCGCGCCTGACCGTGACCCACCCGCACCCCCGGCCACCGGCCGGGGGTCGCGGGTGGTCTACGTTTCTGCCGTGACCGACTCGCACCACCCCACGACGTTCCACGGCCCCACGACGCCCCAACCGCCCGGCGACGCCGAGAGTACGAGCCGATTCGTCTTCGAGCGCTCGGTGCGCTTCGGCGACATCGACAGCCTGGGTCATGTCAACAACGTCCGCTTCTTCGACTACCTCGAGGACGCGCGGGTCGCCATGCTCCACCCGCTGCGGCGGGAGAACGGCGGCGCGCGACTGGGCCTCGTGGTCGCCCGGCACGAGATCGACTACCGGCGGGCCCTCGACTTCAGGATCGAGCCGGTCCGGGTGGAGGTCTGGGTGACCGAGATCACCCCGGTACGGTTCAACCTGGCCTACGAAATCCGAGACGACGACGCACTCTACGTCGAAGCGCGCAGCGTGATGGTCGCCTTCGACGTGGCGGAGGCCCGCCCTCGCAGACTAGACGAGGACGAGCTCGTCCACCTGAAGCGGTTCCTCACCGCGCCCTGAGGGTCAGCGGCCGGTCAACCAGGCCGCGGTGTCCGCCGGCAGGTCCATTCCGTCGAGGGGACCGCTGGAGATCAGCACGTGCTCGTGCGGCGGGAGCCGTACGGGATCCTCCCCGCAGTTGATGGCGCAGGTCAGCCGGCCGCGCCGGAGGAACAACGCGTCGCCGGGAGCGGGGAGCCACTCGATCGCGTCCGGCAGCGTGCCTCTCAGGTCCCGGCGGACCGCCAGGGCCCGCCGGTAGAACGACAGCGTCGACGAGGCATCGGCGATCTGCCGTTCCACCGTCGACTCGGCCCAGTCGTCCGGCTGCGGCAGCCAGGACCCGCCGCCGCCGAAGCCGTACGGCGGGGCCGTCCCGGACCACGGGAGCGGCACCCGGCAGCCGTCCCGGCCCGGTAGTTCGCCCTTCGAACGCTTGAAGATCGGATCCTGGCGGGCCTGCGGCGGCAGGTCGGTCACCTCGGGCAGGCCGAGTTCCTCCCCCTGGTAGAGGTAGGCGGACCCGGGGAGGGCGAGCATGCTCAGCAGCGCGGCCCTGGCCCGGTCGAGCCCCGCCGACGGGTCGAGTGACCCCTCGCCGTAGCGGGTGCGGTGCCGTACGACATCGTGGTTGGACAGCACCCAGGTCGGCGCCGCCATCGCGCGCAGCGTGTCGTCGATGACCTTCCGGAACGCCGTGGCCGACCACGGGGCCTCCAACCAGGCGAAGTTGAAGCTCTGGTGCAGCTCGTCGGGGCGGACGTAGAGCGCGAGGTCGTCGGCGGAGTCGGTCCAGACCTCGCCGACGGCGACCCGTGTGCCCGGGTAGGAGTCGAGGACGCGGCGCCACTCCCGATAGATGTCGTGTACCCCGGGCCTGCTCCACATCGGCGATCCGGAGCGGAAGCCGGGACCGGTGTCCGGCAGCCCCTCCGCCTTGATCAACCCCATCGCCACATCGATGCGGAAGCCGTCCACCCCGCGGTCGAGCCAGAAGCGCAGGATGTCGAGGAACTCCGCGCGCACCTCCGGATTGCGCCAGTTGAAGTCGGGCTGCTCGGGCGCGAACAGGTGCAGGTACCACTGTCCGTCCGGCACCCGGGTCCACGCCGGTCCGCCGAACGTGGACAGCCAGTTGTTCGGCTCGTCCCGGAACATGTACCGGTCGCGCTCCTGGGAGCCCCTGGGGGCCGCCAGAGCCTTCTGGAACCACGGATGGGCCGAGGAGCTGTGGTTGGGCACGACGTCCACCATCAGCCGCAGGCCGTGCGCGTGGACGTCGGCGACGAGGGCGTCGAAGTCGGCGAGCGACCCGAACAGCGGATCCACGTCGCGATAATCGGCCACGTCGTACCCGCCGTCGGCCATCGGGGAGGGATAGAAGGGGGTCAGCCAGATCGCGTCGACGCCGAGGTCCGCGAGGTACGGCAGGCGAGCCCGGATGCCGGCCAGGTCGCCCACACCGTCACCCGAGGCGTCGGCGAAGCTGCGTACGTAGATCTCATAGACGACGGCGTCGCGCCACCAGGGGGTCTCTTCCATGTTCGAGTGGCTGCCCGGCACTCGAGTGGATTATGCGTTCACCAGGCTGTAGGCGGCGTAGACGAGGTACTTCCAGAGCTGCTCCGCCCGCTCCGGCGGCAGCTCCAGCGAATGAATCGCGTCCTGCATGTGCCCCAGCCAGGCGTCGCGCTCACGCTCCCCGATGACGAACGGGACGTGCCGCATGCGCAGCCGCGGATGGCCACGGCGCTCGCTGTAGGTGTTCGGGCCGCCCCAGTACTGGATCAGGAACAACCGCAGCCGCTCCTCGGCCCCGTCGAGGTCATCCTCGGGGTACATCGGGCGCAGCAACGGATCGGTCGCGATGCCCTCATAGAACCGGTGGACGAGCCGCCGGAAGGTCTCCTCGCCTCCGACGGCGTCATAGAAGGACTCGGTCTGCTCGCTCGTCACGGTCTCAGCCTAGGTCAGCTACCGACTGGTAGGTTAAACGCGCCGTCAGCCGGCGAAGGCCAGGGCCCTCTCGTCGAAGGCCCGCTTGACGCGCAGCCGCAGCTCGCGGGTGACCTCCTCGTGCCGTACCGGGGCGGTCTTGGCGGTGACCCGGAAGATCACGGTCGAGGCGGAGAGCTGCTCCAGCCCGAAGACCTCCGGCTCCTCGATGATCAGCTTCTGGTGGAAGTCGGGGTCCTCCCACAGCCCGGTCGCGATGCCTTTCAGCAGGTCGCGCACCGCGCCCAGATCCGAGTCGTACGGCACGGGCACGTCGACCAGCGCCCTCGACCAGCCCTGGGACTCGTTGCCGACCCGGCTGATCGTGCCGTTGCGCACGTACCAGACCTTTCCGTCGGCGTCGCGGAGGCGGGTGATCCGCAGGGTGACGGCCTCGACCGTGCCGATGGCCGAGCCGGTGTCGATCACGTCGCCCACGCCGTACTGGTCCTCCAGCAGCATGAACATGCCCGCGATGAAGTCCTTGACCAGCTCCTGCGCGCCGAAGCCGACGGCGACGCCGAGGATGCCGACGCTGGTCAGCAGCGGGGCGAGCGCCACATTCAGTTTGCCGAGCATCATGAGCGCGGCCGTGCCGAGGATCAGCACCGACGACACGCTGCGCAGCACGGAACCCATCGCCTCGGCCCGCGCCCTGCGGCGCTCGCTCAGGATGGCCGCGCTCGCGTCCGAGACCAGCAGAGCGCGGTTGCGCAGCCGCTCGGGCAGCACGCCGGTGCTCGCCCGGAGGGTAACCCGAGTGATCAACCGGTGGACGATGTTCCGTACGATCAGCGCCCCGATCAGGATCAGGGTCAGGGCGATCAGAGTGTCGGTGAAGCCGGCCACGAGCTGCACCCAGGCCGGGAATCGCTGGCCGGGGAACGAGGTCTTGAGGATCGCGCAGAAGATCCCCTGGCCCTTCTCGCAGGCCGCCGTCACGGTCTTCATCGTCTCACCGGCATTGCCGATGTCGTTCGGGTCGGGGCTGGGCGTCAGAGACGTCAGCGGGAACGACGTCAGCGGGAACGACGTCAACGGGAAGAGCACGGAGCGGATCCCCCTCGGATCGGTACGGACAGGCAACAGGAAGGTAAGCCTTCCCCATAGTGCCGACCGGACCGGCCCCCGTCACATCGCCGGGGAGACGGAAGCGCGCTCGCCGCCCGGGACGACCCGGACAGCGGGCGTGCTTCGGTGACGGATGGCAGAGCTGGGACGCGCACCCGGAAGCGCGTCCGTCGCCGTTCTCCGAGAGGGGGATCCCCCCGATGGCCGTCCGCCCCGCGTCCCGGTGACTCCCCGGGCCGGCTCGGACGGCGGTCCGTCCGGTACGGCAGGCCGTACCGGTGGTTCATGGGTGTACGGGGCCGGCGTGACGCCGCAACGTTCCCCGCCAGGACGTGGTGGAACGGCCTGGGAACGCTCCGCACCGGGCGTCTCGCCGGCCCCGGGAGCCGCGGTGGTGGCGGCGTGTCCGTGTGGCTGCGCGGACGCATCCCCGCATGCGCGGAGAGCATCCTTGGACACTCCTTACTCGCCCACCGCGGCCAGCACTCGGGCGACCTTCGTGGCCGCTCCGGCGGGGTCGTCCGCCCGGTGCATCCGCTCGCCCCACGACCACCAGTAGTCGGTCGCCTGGCAGACGACGTTCTCGGTGAGGCTGGTCGCTTCCGGATTGATGACTCGGACGTAGGCGCGACCCGCCGGGGTGCGCACGACGCGGGCGATCAGGCCCCGGGCGTCCAGTTCGGAGACCAGATGTTCCAATCGCCGGAAATCATCCTCTCCCACCTGAAGTCCTCCTTCATTTCGGCTGACGACCGGTTTGTGATCGCCGCTCTGCATCTTCGGCCTGCCCAAGATGACTCACCAAACGGAACGGGTCAACGGGCCCCAGAGCCGCTGAGGTGAAGGGAATCCCCAACTCGGTTGAAAGAAACCCCCAGTGGGGAGACGATCCTTAGTCAGCTCGTCCAAAGTGGAGACTTGGCCGCGCCAAGTTTGGTCCATCATTATTGTGTGGGCAGAGTGCGATGGAGTCGCTACTCAGCGTCACGAGCAGAGACCGGTCGGGAAACGTTGGGCTGCGAACGCGGCCCGGCCGTGAGAGAGGGGCCGGAATGTCCGGCAGGCAACACAAGGAGACGGAGATCGCGCGTCGGATCCGAGCGCGCGGCCTCGCCGCGGGCCGTGTTCCGGCCGTGATCGCCCAGGAGATCTACGAGGGGTGCGAGCCGCAGTTCGGGACGACGAGGATCAAAGCTCATCGCCTCTCGAACGGCATCGCCCTGGCGGACGTCATCGAGCAGGTGCGCGCCCTCTTCGAAAGAGACCGAAAACCCGTCCCCGGGATCGGCGAGACGCTACTGTCCGCATACGAGTCGGGCATGAAGCGCCCTGGCCCGGAATATCTCCACTACCTGTGCTCGGTCTACCGGGTCGAACCGCTCGCCCTCGGGTTCGAGGGCCCATGCATATGCGGTCACGGCCACATGATCACGGAGGCCGCGGGTAGCGGGGGCTCACAAGACGAACGACTTGACCATTCCTCCGGTGCGCGTGAGACGCGGGTTCCGTCAGACGGCGGTGACTCCTCCGCGAACGGGGGTGAGGAGGACGAGAACGTGCTACGGAGGACGCTGCTGCAGCTCCTCGTCGGCGGTGTCGGCGCCGTCGGCGCAGGTGGGGCTGTCGGGGGCGGTGGGGGCGTCGACCCCGCGCCCGCGCCGGACAGCGAGGTGCTCGGTGCGGTGGAGAGCCTTCGGCGGCGGATGGACCAGACGATTGTGAGTTCCACCGTCTCGCCGGCGATGCTCGATCACTGGGAGCAGACCACGAACGGCTTCGGCCGGCAGTACATGAACACCCAGCCGCTGCGGCTGCTCTGCGACGTGCTGCTGGAGTTCTCGGCGGTGCGCAGGGTGCTGGAGAGTCGTCAGCCCATCGAGATGCAGGAGCGGTTGTGCAAGATGGCCGCCCAGCTCGCCGGCTTGTCCGGGATGATCATGATCGATCTGGGTGATCATCGCCAGGCCCGGTCGTTCTTCCGTACCGGCCGGATCGCCGCCGACGAGACCGGTGACCGCGCGCTGCGTGCGTGGGTCACCGCCCGGGAGGCTCTGGTCCCGCTCTACTACGGAGATCCGCGCGAGGCACTGAGCCTGGCCAGGAAGAGCCGTGATCTGGCCGGACAGACGCCCTGTGCCGCCAGGACGATGGCGCCGGTCGTCGAGGCCAGGGCCCTGGCCAAGATGACGAGCGCCTCCGGCCCCCGACATGAGGTGGTGGAGCAGGCCAAGCGGGCGCTGCACCGGGCCCGGGCCGCGTTCTCCCAGATGAACGCGAGCGATCAGGAGGACCCGGCCTTCGGTTACACCGAGCGGCAGCTCTACTTCTATCAGGGGGACGTCCTGGTGCAGTTGGGCCAGACGCTGGAAGCCGACGTCATGCTGGAGCAGGCGCTCGGCAAATACACCGGAGAAGACCTGCTCGACCAGACCCTCATCCGCTTCGACCGAGCCCTGTGCCGGCACCTGGAGGGTGACATGGAGGCGGCACTGAAGATGGGGCGGGAGGCGATCGAGGCGATCGAACCCGACTACTGCACCGACCTGATGCTCCGCCCGGCACACGACCTCATCAAGGCCGTCCATTCCAAGTACGGCGACAGCCCCCTGCTCAATGACTTCCGTGACCTGGTCAACTCCCGCAAGGTCGTCAGGCGTACCGCGAGCGGGGCATGACGCCCCGGCTCAGGATCCGCCGGTACCGGTGGTCGGACCTCGACGCGGTCTGGGCCCTGCACCAGATCGGCCTCGCGCAGGTCGGTCTCATGCCGGGCGACGGCGTCTATTACGACGACGACTTTCCGCGGATCACCGAGATATACCTGGCCGACCGGGGCGAGTTCCTGGTCGGAGAGGTGATCGGTTCGGGGATCATCGCCATGGGCGGGCTACGCCGCATCGATGACGAGACCGCTGAAATGTGTCGCCTCCGGGTTCACCCCGATCATCAGCGGCGCGGCTACGGCTCGCAGATGGCCGAGGCGCTCGAGAACCGCGCCCGCCGACTGGGCTACTCGGTGCTGCGCGGCGATACCACGCTGCGTCAGGTGGCGGCGGTCGAGCTGTACCGGAAATCGGGATGGCGCGAGTTGCACCGCGAGATCCGCGGAGACACGGTCGTGGTATATGGCGAAAAACAGTTGAATGTCGTGGTTGCACCGTTTTCTATAGATAGATAATGCTTCCCCTTCTTGGCGAATTGCGGATGGTTATCGATACTTGTGCCTTGGTTCCGATCCTGTAGGAGAGAGGCACGATGAAGAAGATCATCATCCGCAAGCCCGGAACGGTGAAGCTCACCGGCACGTCGAGCGTAATCCACAAGGGGTGAAGGGCCGCCGCCACCATGTCTGGGTCAGGGGAGTCCTTTCCCATGACCGTGTGCAGGCACTCCGATCCCTGGAGCTGCCACCCCTTGTGATGCCCGTCGTCAACGGGCACCGTCGGCTGTGTGGTCCGTACACGATCGGCGGTGTCGTCCTTCGCGCGCTGGTGCCGATCGCCTTGGCGCGTTCTCCCGGGCTCGTCGCCGCGCACGACATCGAGATCCGCGCGGCCGCTCCGGATCTGCGCCCGCTGGTGCCCGCTCGAAGGGAGACCATCGAGGCACGTGTTCCGGAAGCCGAGCGGATCCTGGTCCCCGCACCACGGCGGACGCTGCGCATCGCCAACGGGATCGCGGAGTTCGTCGCGGGATGCCTGCGCGAATGCCTTCCGGGCACCTGGACGCTGGCAGCCGACAACGTGCACCAGGCCGACCCGACCGACCTCGAGCTGCTGCGGGTGCTGGCCCGGCGGGTGGAGGATCTAACTCTGGCACTGGGGTCTCCGGCACCGAGATCTCCGGCATTGGGATCTCCGGCATTTGGATCGACACCGGAGCTGGTCGAGGTGGATGCCGGCAGCAGGAAGCCCGACGGCCACACCGGAGATCACAGCGAGGACCACACCTGTGATCGCGCCGGTGATCGCGCCGCCGAGTACATCGAGTCCGACGGCACCTGCGACGATCCAGCGGCGTACGAGGCGTATCTCGCGCTGCCCGCCGATGAACGGGCACGCCGGCACGACCGGCGCGCCGCCGAACTGGAGGCCGCCGGGCTGGGGGCCGATCCCGAACAGGTGCCGGTGTTCGCGCTGGGCGCCCTGCCGTACCATCTCGAGCGCGGTGGCGACCGGGACGCGGCGCTCGGCGTGCTGTGGGCGGCGGTGGACCATTGCGTCAGGGAGGGTTTCCTCGACGCCGTAGCCGAGTTGGGCGAGCGCGGCCTGGCGCTCGCCACGCCCGGCTCCGATCTGTGGTGGCGCTTCACGCAGCGAACCGCCACCGCACTCGCCGGGCTGGGTCGGCGGGACCGCGCGCTGGAGCTGTGGGACCAGGCCAGGAGGGGGAGCGAGGAGCCCGCCGTGCATGCCGCCGCCGCGTACGGCACGGCCATGCTGGACGCCCGCCACCCCGACCCGCGACAGCGTGATCTGGGCCGGGCCACCGGCTGGATCAACGAGGCCATCGCGATCTCCACGCTGCTGCCCGACCACCGGGAGCGGGCCTTCAAGCTCGGGTTCGACCGGAACGGCCGGGCACTGATCGAACTGCGGCAGGGGAGAGCCGAGGCCGCTCTCAGCCTGGTGGAGTCGGCACTCGACCTCGCGCGGCGGGAGCTTCCCCCAGGCGCCCATCCCGTGCACCGGATGGTGCTGTACGCCAACCGGGCCCAACTTCTCGCGCGGATGGGACGGACCACCGAGGCTCTGGACGACTTCGACCGGGCCGTCGCCATCGATCCCGCCTTCCCCGATCACTATCTGGACCGGGGGAACCTGCTGTTCGAGCTGGGCCGGGTGGATGACGCCGTGGCCGACTACGAGACGGCGATGCGGATGAGCCCGCCGCTGCCGGAGGCGTACTACAACCGCGCCGAGGTCCGGTTGGCCGCCGGAGAGCTGGAACGGGCCAGGGCCGACCTCGACCACGTGCTGGAGCTGGATCCGGGATATCTCGACGCGTACGTCAACCGGGCCGGGCTGCTGGAGATGCTCGGCGAGCACGAGGCGGCCAGGCGCGACGTGGCCGCGGGGCTGGCTCTCGATCCCGGCAACGCCCACCTGCACGGTGTGCTCGGTCAGCTGGAGGCCGTGACGGGACGGTTCACCGAGGCGCGGTCCGCCTACGACGCCGCTCTGAGGGCGGATCCGCGGCTCGCCTCGGCCTGGGCGAACCGGGCGATCCTGCGCTACGAGACCGGCGACGCGGCGGGCGCGGTGGAGGATCTGACCCGGGCCATCGCGCTCGGGCGGTCTGAAGAGGACGGCGCGGCGCTCTACTTCAATCGGGGCACGGCGCTGATGGACCTGGGGCGGGTGGACGAGGCCGGACGGGACTTCCGCCGGGCGCACGCCCTCGCGCCGGACGACCCGGACATTCGGCTCGCGCTGGAACGCCACGAAAAGGCGGGGTGAACGCGGGGCGGGAAGCACCACCGGGCGGGCGAGGCGACTGGTGGCTCTACCCTTGGACGGACGGAAGCCGCACCCCGCAGCCGAGGATCGAAGTCGTTGAGGATCGAAGCATGAGCGCTGAATACGTGCTGACCCTGTCCTGCCCGGACCGCCCCGGAGTGGTCGCGGCGGTCTCGGGACTGCTGGCCCGCCACGACTGCAACATCATCGAGAGCCAGCAGTTCGGCGACCCGGTGGCGGAGCGGTTCTTCATGCGGATCCAGTTCGCGGGCCGACCGGGCATCATCGACGAGCTCCGTACGGCCTTCGCCGCGCTCGGCCCGGAGCTGGGCACCGAATTCGGCATGGAGTTCGAGATCTTCGACCTCGCTGTCAAACCCAGGGCGCTGGTGCTCGTGAGCAAGCTCGGCCACTGCCTCAACGACCTGCTCTACCGGGTGCGCTCGGGCCTGCTGCCCATCGAGATCGTGGCCGTCGCCTCCAACCATCCCGACCTGCGGCCGCTCACCCAGTCGTACGGGATCGACTACCACCACCTGCCGGTCACGGCGGAGACCAAGGCCCGGCAGGAGGCCGAGTTGCTGACGCTGGTCGGCCACTACCGGGCCGACATGGTGGTGCTCGCCCGGTATATGCAGGTGCTGTCGGAGGACATGTGCGCCAAGCTGGCCGGTCGAATGATCAATATCCATCACTCGTTCCTGCCGTCGTTCAAGGGCGCCAAGCCGTACCACCAGGCGTACTCGCGGGGTGTCAAGCTGATCGGGGCCACCGCGCACTACGTCACCCCGGATCTCGACGAGGGTCCGATCATCGAGCAGGAGGTGGCTCGGGTGAACCACACCCACTCACCGGAGGACCTCGCCGCGATCGGCCGTGACCTCGAGTGCCAGGCGCTGGCCCGGGCCGTCCGCTGGCACGCGGAGCACCGCGTGCTGCTGGACGGCCACAAGACCATCACCTTCCCCCGCTGACCGCTGGCGGGGACGGGACCTACACGTCCAGGCCCGTGTGGCCCGCGATGAACGCGAGCTGGTCGGCCATGAGGTCGACGGACCTGCTCACCGCCCGTGCGCCGTGGCCGACCTCGGCCTCGTTGCGCAGCAGGATCGGGCGGTCGCCGGACTGGGCGTGCTGGAGCGCCGCCGCCATCTTCCAGGCATGCAGCGGATGCACCCGCGTGTCGGAGGCGAAGACCGTGAACATCGTGGCGGGATAGGTCACCCCCTCACGGACGTGGTGGTAGGGCGAGTAGCCCCACAGCCAGCCGAACTCCTCCGCGATCTCGGCGGAGCCGTACTCGACGTTCCAGGTCGCCCCGAGACCGAAGCGCTCATATCGGATCATGTCGAGCAGGGGCGCCGAGCAGACCGCGGCCGCGTACAGATCGGGTCGCTGGGTGAGCGCCGCCCCGACCAGGAGACCGCCGTTCGAGCCGCCGGAGACGGCGAGACGATCCGGAGTCGTCACGCCGGCGGTGACCAGATGCTCGGCCGCGGCGTGGAAATCATCGAAAACGTTCTGCTTGTGGGCGAGCATCCCGTCACGGTGCCATTGCTCGCCCTCCTCGCCGCCGCCGCGCAGCTGGGCGACCGCGTAGACGCCGCCGGCCTCGACCCAGGCCAGCGCGGAGGCCGAGAAGCCGGGGTTCATCGAGATGCCGAAGCCGCCGTAGCCGTACAGGATCGTGGGCCTGGGACCGGAGTCCCCCTGGCGGGAGACGACGAGCATCCGGACCTCGGTGCCGTCCTTTGACCGGTAGACGACCTGCTCGGTGTGGGCCTCGGGCACCTCGACCGCGCCCGGCGGGGCCTCCCACAGCGTGGTCTCGCCGGTCTTCGAGTCGAATCGGTGGACGGTCGTCGGCGTGATGTTGTCGGTGTAGCTGAACCAGACCTCATGGCCGCCCTCCGGACGCTCGATCAGCGCGCCGACCGAGCCGAGTCCGGGCAGCGGGACCTCGCCGATCCGCTCGCCGTTGTCCATGGCGTGGATCGTGACCTCGGAGATCGCGTGCCGGGTCCATCCGACGAGCAGGACATGGTCCGCGGCGTCGACCTCGGCGCTGTCATCCAGGATCGCGAAACTGGTGAGCACGGCCTCCGCGTCTTCGGGGATCAGGTCACGCCAGTGCTCCCGGGTAGGCGTCTCCGGCGAGGTCACGCAGACCCGCCCGCGCGGAGCGTCCAGGTCGGTGAAGACGTAGAGCCGCCCGTCGCGGCCGAAGTGCAGCCCGGTCTGGGCGTCCACGTCCTGCTGCACGGTGACCAGTTCCGGCGTGTCGACCGGTGAGGCCGACAGGTCGGCCACCCACAGGTCGTTGCGGGGGGCCGTACCGCGCGAGGCGGAGATCGACAGCCAGCGGCCGTCGCGGGAGACCGAGACGCCGTAGTAGTTGGTCTTCTCCAGGCCCTGCCCGAAGATCATCACGTCGTCGTCCGTGGAGGTCCCGACGCGATGCAGGTAGACCCGGCGGTGGAACTGCTCCTCGCCGGCCGGGACCTCGGTGGGCGCCAGCCTGCGTACGTAGTAGAAGGCCTCGCCGCCGGGCAGCCACGCGACGGGGGAGTAGCGGCACCGGTCGATCGGCCCTTCGACGACCTCGCCGGTCGCCACGTCGATCACGAACAGGCGCGACTCCTCGTCGCCGCCCACCGAGATCTGGTACGCCAGCCGGCTGCCCTCCTTGTCGGGCTGATAGGAGTCGAGTGTGGTCAGCCCGGTGGGATCGAGGGCCATCGGGTCGAGCAGCACCCGCTCGGCGTCCCCTTCGCCCACGTAGAGGACGGGATGCTCCTGGTCGGGCGTGCGGCGAGTGAAGAACCGGCGCTCACCACGCCACGCGGGCGTGCCGACCGATCCCGAGCGCAGCAACTCGGCGACGCGGTCACGGAAGCGCTCGCGGCCCGGCAGAGCCGCCGCGCGCATCAGCACGTCCTGTGCGTCCAGCCACTCCTTGGTCGCCGGATCGTCCGGATCCTCCAGCCAGCGGTACGGGTCGGGCACCGGTGTCCCGTGCAGGTCGTCGACGATGTCGTCGCGGCGGGCGGGCGGGTACGGCAGTCGCGTCATGCTGGAACTTTAGAACAGTTGCGGCGCCCGGGTCGTGGTTGGTGCGGCCGCCGTCCGAACCCGGCCAAGCCGGGCGTAAATGGATGATCGGCTGGGAATAAGAAGCAGCAGGCGTCCCGGTCGTCAACCCCGTGGTGCGTTTATGGGGTGGCGGAGCGGACGCCGTGCAGGCCACACTCTTGGGGAAAGGGCGGTGCCGTGGTGACGATCCGCTGGGCCGTCCGGCGGAGGTCCCTGTGACGGAAGCATCCGGGTCCCAAAAGGCGGGGCCCCAACAACCAAGGCGCACAGCCGGAATTGTCGGGGAGGCCGGCTGATGCGCCAAGTTCTGCTGCTCAACGCGACCTACGAACCGCTGACCACGCTCTCCCTGCACCGGGCGGTCGTCCTGCTGCTGAGGGAGAAGGCGGACGTCGTGCACCACGACGGGCACGGCGCGGTGTTGCGCTCGGCCACCTGCACGTTCGACGTCCCCTCGGTGATCCGGCTGCGTCGCTACGTGCGCATCCCCTATCGCACGCGCATCCCGCTCACGCGGGCCGCGCTGATGCGCCGGGACAACTTCCGCTGCGCCTACTGCGGGCAGCGGGCCGAGACGATCGACCATGTGATACCCAGGTCCAAGGGCGGCCCCCACACGTGGGAGAACTGCGTCGCCTCGTGCATGCCGTGCAACCACCACAAGGCGGACAAGCTGCTGGAAGAGCTGGGGTGGACCCTGCACGTGACGCCCGCGGCGCCACGCGGAGTGCACTGGCGGCTCATCGGCGCGCAGTTCGACGGCGATCCCCAGTGGGCGCCCTACCTCGCCCGGCCGGCGGCATGATAGGCCGGTCGTCATGAGGTGGACGTTCACCAGGGATGTCGAGGAGTTCGCGGCGGTGGTCGAGCCGTGGCTGCTGCGCGACCCGGTCCGTAACACGGTCTCGCTGACCGTGTTACGCGGTTTGCGTGCAGGCCAGTACGCGGAGGACCCGCTGATGGGCTGGTTCGAAGACGACGACGGGTCGGTGGCCGGTGTGGTCGTTCACACGCCGCCCTACCCGTTGCGGATCGGTGACGTGCCCTCGCCCGCACTGTCTCTGCTGGTCCGGGAGCTGATCGAGAGGGAACGGGTGGTCGGCGCGGTCGGCGGCCCGCTGAACGCGGCGGAGGCGTTCGCGCGGGACTGGTGGCGGCCCGAACGGCACCGCAGTGTCGAACGCCTCTACCGGCTCGGCGCGCTCGCGCCGTGCGCCGTCCCTGGCAAGGCCCGTACGGCCACCATCGGCGAGCTGGACGAGGCCGCCCAGTGGTTCCGCGAGTTCCAGGCGGAGGCCGATGTGGACGTCGGCGCCGATCCCACCCCGGTCGCCTCGGCGAAGATCAATCGTGCGGAGCTGCTCTGGTGGGAGGACGGCGGCCGGTGCGTGGCGCTGGCAGCCGCCTCCACCCCCATCGCGGGCATGTCGAGGATCGGGCCCGTCTACACACCTCCCGAGTTCCGCCGCCGTGGGTACGGCAGTGCCGTGACCCACGCGGCCAGCCGGAAGGTGATGGACGAGGGGGCCGCCGAGGTGCTGCTGTTCGCCGATCTCGCCAACCCCACGTCGAACTCCGTCTACCGGAAGCTGGGCTTCCTCCCGGTCGCCGACCACGCCACGATCCATTTCACCTAGAGACCCGGCGAACGCCGTACCCTGTGAGCATGCCTCGCTATGACTACCGTTGCCGTGCGTGCGGATCCACCTTCGAACTCAACCGGCCGATGGCAGAGGCGAACGCCCCGGCCGCCTGCCCGGCAGGCCACGACGACACCGTGAAGTTGCTGTCCATGGTCGCGGTGACCGGGCGGGCCGCCGCAGCCCCCGCTCCGCGCCCCTCCGGTGGCGGTGGCGGTGGCGGTGGCTGCTGCGGCGGTGGCTGCTGCGGGTGATCTCCGGGTGACCGGTCAGGCCGCTTTGCGGCGTTTGGCCGTACGGCGCTGGAAGGGGAGATAGCGCTCGGGCAGGTGCGGCCGGGCCGGGAGATCGGTGGGCTCGACCGCGACTATCCGGTCGAATCGAAATGCCCTGATCCCGCGGCGGAGGCGGCACCAGCCGACCAGGTACCAGAACTCGCGATGGACCAGGCAGGTCACCGGCTCGACGTCGCGGATCGTGAGATGGCCCGCAGCGTCGAGATACTGGAGGCGGATCACCAGCCGGGCGGTGACGGCGTTCGCCATCAGCCTCGCCCGCCTGGCCACATCGGGCGGAAGCGGTGTGGTCAGCGTGGCCAGGGTGGTGGCGATGACGTCGTCGTCGAGGTCGAGGTGGTCGAATGCGTGACGCAGCCCGCGGCGGGCGGTGACGGACTGCGGGCCTGCCCCGAGATGGGCGAGTGACAGGGCGAGTGCGGCGATCTCCGCCGCTGTCAGCGAATGCCTTGTGACGTTGGCCATACCTTGACGATAACGGCGAGCACTGACATTTTTCCGAACACGCTATCGGGCTTTTCCGAACACGTAATCGACTTCTAACCCCACGGCCACACCCCACCGTGATCTTGCGAATCAACTGCAAGATCACGGGTTGGGTGGTCAACGGGAGAGCTGGGACAGGTCGCGGGAGGCTCCAGTTGAGGCCGAGGTGGTCAACGCCGCGTACGCCTGCAGCGCGGCGGAGACCGGCCTGTGCCGGTCACGGGCGCGGTAGCCGCCGAGGTCCGCGAGCAGCCGCTCCCGTCGGGTGGCCAGTTCCTCCTCCGGCACCCTGAGTTCGATCGATCGGCCCGGGATGTCGATTTCGATGATGTCGCCGTCGGCCACGAGGGCCATGATGCCGCCCTCGGCCGCTTCGGGCGACGCGTGCCCGATGGACAGGCCCGACGTCCCGCCGGAGAACCGGCCGTCGGTGACGAGCGCGCACGCCTTGCCGAGGCCCTTGCCCTTGAGGAAGCTCGTCGGGTAGAGCATCTCCTGCATGCCGGGGCCGCCCTTGGGGCCCTCGTAGCGGATGACGACCACGTCGCCGGGCTTGACCCTGTTCCCCAGGATGCCTTCGACCGCCTCCTCCTGGGACTCGAACACCACGGCCGGACCGGAGAACCGCCAGATCGACTCGTCGACGCCTGCCGTCTTCACCACGCAGCCGTCCTGGGCCAGGTTGCCGTACAGCACGGCGAGGCCGCCGTCCTGGGTGTAGGCGTGTTCCCTGTCACGGATGCAGCCCTCGGCGCGGTCGAGGTCGAGCGTCTCCCATCGGGCCTCCTGAGAGAAGGGCCGGACCGTGCGGACGTTGCCGGGGGCGGCGTGCCACAACTCGATCGCCTCGTCGGTGACCCCGGGCGACTTCGGGTCCCACTCGGCCAGACAGTCCGCCAGGGACGCCGAGTGGATGGTGGGCACGTCGCGGTGGAGCAGACCGGCCCGGTCGAGCTCCCCGAGGATGCCGGGGATGCCGCCGGCGCGGTGGACGTCCTCGACGTGGTACTTGGAAGTCGCCGGGGCGACCTTGCACAGGCACGGCACCCGCAGCGACACCTCGTTGATCTCCTTGAGCCCGAAGTCGACTCCGGCCTCCCGGGCCGCGGCGAGCAGGTGCAGGATCGTGTTGGTCGAACCGCCCATGGCCACATCGAGTGCCATCGCGTTCTCGAACGCGTCACGGCCGGCGATGCTCCGCGGCAGGACCGTCTCGTCGTCCTGCTCGTAGTAGCGCCGGGCGATCTCCACCACGGCGCGGCCGGCCTTCTCGAACAGCGTCTTGCGCGCCGCGTGAGTGGCGAGCGTCGTGCCGTTGCCGGGCAGCGCCAGGCCGATCGCCTCGGCCAGGCAGTTCATCGAGTTGGCGGTGAACATGCCGCTGCAGGAGCCGCAGGTCGGACAGGCGCTCTCCTCCATCGCGAGCAGTTCGTCGTCGGAGACGCTGTCGTCGGCGGCGGCGATCATCGGGTCGATCAGGTCGAGCTTGCGGCCGGGGGTCTTCCCCGCCTCCATCGGGCCGCCGGACACGAAGACCGTCGGGATGTTGAGCCGGAAGGCCGCGAGCAGCATCCCCGGTGTGATCTTGTCGCAGTTGGAGACGCAGACCAGCGCGTCGGCGCAGTGGGCGTTCACCATGTACTCGACCGCGTCGGCGATGAGCTCCCGGGACGGCAGCGAGTAGAGCATGCCGCCATGACCCATCGCGATGCCGTCGTCGACCGCGATCGTGTTGAATTCGCGCGGGATGGCGCCGGCCTCCCGGACCGCTGCGGCGACCACGTCGCCGACCTCGCGCAGATGCACGTGGCCGGGGACGAACTGGGTGAAGCTGTTGGCAACCGCGACGATCGGCTTGCCGAAGTCGCTGCCCGCCACTCCCGTGGCCCTGAGCAGCGCCCGGGCACCGACCATGTTCCTGCCGTGCGTGACCGTACGTGATCTGAGCGCGGGCATGGGCGGACTCCCATCCGAAGACTACGGGTCCTCAAATGGTACGGCTACCGCCCGGCTGTCGAGACCGCGTGTCCACGGCTCGGACGCCGTGTCGCGCCTGGCGACGGAGCCGACCGGCGGCGGGCCGCGCTACTCGTAGCGAGGCGGCAGGACCCGCCCGGCAGCACGGTAGATGGCGTCGATCTCCTCGGAGGTGAGCGACCTCTCCCGCTTGGTGATCCATTTGCGGACGAGACCGCCGGAGAACACGTCCACCTCGCGGATGTTGAGGATCCGCCACGGAATCGCCGGGCCGTAGATCGCCAGGGACGGCACGATGGTGATCTCGCGGCCCAGCGCCTCACTGATCAGCTCGCTGGCCTGGGCGGCCTCCCAGCGGGCCTCGTCGAGCCTCGGCTTCCGATTGAACGGCCCGTGGAACAGCTTGCGGTGCGACTGCACCCGCACGGGAAGGCGCCGGTCCCACTTCTCCGAGTCCACCGCGTAGACCCCGGTGGGGCCGACCACCAGATGATCGATCTGCGCCTCGCTGCCGGGGATGGCCCGGGCGTGCAGCGTCCGGTACCCGCTGCGCTCGAGCTTCTTGAGTTGGCCTTCCGTACGGCGTTCCGCGGCCGAGGTGCGCCGCCACGCCGGGATCGACGAGACGGTCCGCGCCCGATACACGGTGTCGACTATGACCGCGAGGATCGCGGCGGTGAGGCCGATCCGCCAGTTCGCGAAGAGGATTCCGGCCACGATGCCGGCCGCGAACCCGATCAGCGCGCGCAGACGCAGGTGACGGTATCTCGGGTCACGCATCAGGAAACCGATCGACGCCCGCTCGAACGGCGACTTCCGCAGGGCCGGTGTAGGGGCATGGATGTGCGCCTTCGGGGGAGCGTCGGGCGGCGGCTGCGGTGGCGGTGCGGCCGTCCGGGCCGTCGCCTGCGCGGCGGGTGGTGCCGCTGGGGTTCCCGATGCGGTCGGCGACGACTGGGACGGCTCCGACGGGGGGTCGCTCACCCAAATGGGTGACGTATCGTGACCGTTTTCGGGCGCTGGACCGGTATCCACATCACTCACGGTAGTCGAGCTGTCAACGGGCTGCCTAGTGTTGGTTGGTTCATACTTTTGTGGCCTGCTTGAACCGGTTCACGGCGCACTCCTGTGGGTATCTTCTCTAGATATCTCCGTACGAGAGGCCTACCGTTCGGTACGTGGCAGACATTCATGATCTTACCGCTCTTGAGCAGGCGGCCGCCGTACGTTCCCGGGAACTGTCCCCGTCGAGATCAAGGACCTGAACCTCGCGATCGGGAGGATCATGGCGGGCAAGGCCGGCACTCCTGAGTTCGGTATGCCGTGTCACACGGAGACCTACGTCGGCGAGCCCGCCCGTACGCCCTGGGACCTCACACGGTCCGCGGGCGGGTCGAGCGGGTCTCGGCGAGCCGTGCGGCCGCCGTACGGGCGAGGTCGATCAGCGGATCGGACGGCGGCGGCCCGGTGAGAGCGGAGACGCTGATCACGAACGTGCCCCGGCCCGACCGGGCGGCCACCAGCCCCGGATAGAGCATCGCGCCGCCGCCGATCCCCTGGATCGGCCGCCCCTGGACCCTGGTCACGATGTGGCCGAGCACCATCAGATAGCGGGAGTGCATGCCCGCGGCCGCGTGTACGTCGACCCGCACGCCGTCGCCGGACCGGTAGCTGCAGGACCGCACGCTCAGCCAGGAGGGCGCCGGAAGGTCGGCGTCGAAGGCCGCCGGGGGCCCCACGTCTATGCCGAGAACGCGCTTGAGATCTTCCGGAGTGACCAGATCGGCGGGCCGCGGCCCGTCCTCGATCAGCCGGAAAGGCGAGGTTCCGGAGGATGAGCTTCGTGGGGGTGCGGGGAAGACCTTGACGTCGCCCCGGCGTGGCGGCGCGTCGGTCAGGTGCTGGGCGCTGTCGTCTGCGGGGATCATCGGAGGGGGCCTCCTGGAAGGAACGGTAGACCCGGGTGTACGGCGTGGCGGCCCGGTCCCCTCCATCCCATCGTCGGCCGCTTGCATCCCCCTTGCGCCCCGCTTTCGCCCTCGGAACGGGCCCCGGCAGGGGTGCCGGGGCCCGTCTGTGCCTGTGCGGGACTCTGCGCCGGGCGCGGGTCAGGCCGAGGCGTCCCTCGCCTGGGCCCGCAGGGCCCGGCTGACGCCGTCGGCGCCCTCCAGCAGCAGCCGGCGCAGCGCGTGCGGCGGCTGCGCCGCGCTGATGCGGTCCTGCGTCATGGTCACGGTCTCGGGCCGGATCAGCAGGGCCGGGTAGCAGCCGATCGCGAAGTTCTGCGCCATGTCGGACGTCCACGTGCTCCAGATGCGCCCGACCTCGTCGAAGTACCTCTCGCCGTACGGCTCCAGCAGGTCGACGTGGTGCGGGTCCATGAAGCCGAGGATCGTGGAGCGCAGCAGCGCCCCGCTCAGCGTGCCGACGGTGATCGACGCCCAGGCCTGCTCCTTGGCCTCGGGCGTCGGGAGCGCAGCCCGGCACATCGCGGCCGAGCGCTCGCCCGTCGCGGTGGCATCACGCACCAGCTCCGCGTCGATGTCCTCGGCGTCGAGCACGCCGCCGACGACCAGCGAGTGCGTGAGCGTCCAGCGGAGGTCGGCGTCGACGGTCAGCCCGTCGGGTACGGCGGTGCCCTCGAGGATGCCCTTGACGAACGCCAGATCCTCGGCGGAGGTGGCGACCGCGGTGAACGCGTTGACGTACGCGAGCTGGTGGTCGGAGCCGGGCTCGGCCGCCGCGATCAGGCGGCGCAGCGCCGCGGCCAGCTCGGCGATGCCGGTCGGCCGCCACGCCGGGTCGGCGTACTGCTGCACGGCCTGGCGGGCCTGGCGCAGCACGGCCTGCACCACCGTGATGTCGCGCACCGAGTCGACCCCTGAGACCACCAGCTTCACGTAGTCACGGGTGGCCATCTCCGCGTCGCGCGTCATGTCCCACGCGGCCGACCAGCACAGGGCGCGGGGCAGGGAGTCCCGGAACGCGGTGATGGCGCCGCCCACCAGGGTCTCCAGCGACCGATCGTCGAGCCGGATCTTGGCGTAGGTGAGGTCGTCGTCGTTGACCAGCACCAGGTCAGGCCGGGGCTCGCCCACCAGCTCCGGGACGGCCGTGCGGGCGCCGACGACGTCGAGCTCCACCCGCTTGGTCCTGGTCAGCACGCCACCGTCCATCGAGTACAGGCCGATCGCGATCCGGTGGGAACGCAGGGTGGGGTGTTCGGAGGTCGCCTCCTGCAGCACGTCGAAGGAGGCGAACCTACCCTCGCCGTCGAGGGTGAACGACGGGCGCAGCGTGTTGACCCCCGAGGTCTCCAGCCACTCCTTCGACCACGCCGACAGGTCGCGGCCCGAGGTGCGCTCAAGTGCGGAGAGCAGGTCCTGCAGGCTCGTGTTGCCCCAGGCGTGCTCACCGAAGTAGTCGCGGACCCCGGCGAGGAAGTTGTCGAGGCCGACGTAGGCGACGAGCTGCTTGAGCACCGAGGCGCCCTTGGCGTACGTGATCCCGTCGAAGTTGACCTCCACGGCCTGCATGTCCGGGATGTCGGCGGCGATCGGGTGAGTCGAGGGGAGCTGGTCCTGCCGGTAGGCCCAGGCCTTCTCGATGTTGGCGAACGTGGTCCACGCGCCCTGGCCCCAGCGAGTGGCCTCGGCCTGGCACAGGACGGACATGAACGTGGCGAACGACTCGTTCAGCCACAGGTCGTCCCACCACCGCATGGTGACCAGGTCGCCGAACCACATGTGCGCCATCTCGTGCAGGATGGTCTCGGCGCGGCGCTCCACCATCGCGTCGGTGACGCGCGACCGGAAGACGTAGTCCTCGAGGAATGTCACCGCGCCCGCGTTCTCCATGGCGCCGGCGTTGAACTCCGGCACGAAGAGCTGGTCGTACTTCCCGAAGGGGTAGCGCACGCTGAAGACGCGGTGGAAGAAGTCGAAGCCCTGCTTGGTGACCTCGAAGATGTTCTCCGGGTCCAGGTGCTCGGCCAGCGACCGCCGCACGTAGATGCCCAGTGGGATCCCGTCGTGTTCGTCCCGCACGACGGCGTACGCCCCTGCGACCAGCGCCGTGATGTACGTCGAGATGCGCGGTGTGGGCGGGAAGTGCCAGCGCTTGGACGCCTGGAGCGTGCCGTGCTTGCCCCGGTGCTCCTCCAGCTTCTCGACGGAGTCGGGGGCGGCGTTGGAGACCACCTCCCAGTGGGCGGGCGCGAGCACGGTCAGCTCGAAGGTCGCCTTGAGGTCGGGCTGGTCGAAGCAGGCGTACATCCGGTGGGCGTCCGCCGTCTCGAACTGGCTGTGCAGGTAGATCTGCTGGTCGACCGGGTCGACGAACCGGTGCAGACCCTCCCCGGTGCGCATGTAGGAGGCGTCGGCGTCGATGCGCAGCTCGTTCTCCTCTGCCAGGTCCGGCAGCGGGAAGCGGCCCTTCTCGGCGTCGTAGGCGCGGACGTCGAGATCTTTTCCGTTGAGCACGACTCTGCGCACGTGAGCCCCGTGCAGATCGATGAAAGTTTCCGCCCCCGAACGGCTGGAGGTGAAGTTGACCGTCGTGATGCTCTCGAACCGCTCCTCGCCCTCGGTCAGGTCGAGTTCGACCTGATAGGACTGGACGTTCAACAGCCGGGCCCGCTCCCGCGCCTCGTCACGAGTCAGATTGCCTGCCACACCTGCTCCTCATCGCATATCAACGCCCCCGACCCAGCCGCACATCGCGAAAGGGATGGCCAGAATCTTGCCACGCCGCACCGACAAGGCAGCATTCACGACCTCTCCTACCGGGTAATGGAGAAACCGGCCGGGCTGACAGCGGGGCTGACAACCCGGGTGGTGATCGATGCAACCACATTCCGGCCAGCGCGGGGAATGGTCTCGAAATCGACCGTGTCCAAATTGATGGTGTTCGTTCGGTGATATGAGATCGAAACCGCCGGAGAGCGGCGCCGTACTCGCGTTCCGGCGGCAGCCGCGCAAGGATGAGATCGTGCGCCACCTTTACCTGAACGGAGCCTGGGTGCCGTCCGCCTCCGGCGAGAGTGTCGACGTCGTGAATCCCACCACCGAGGAGGTCGTCGACCGGGTGCCGGCGGGCTCACCCGGCGACGTCGAGGCCGCGGTCTCCGCAGCCCGTGCGGCCTTCCCGTGGTGGTCGTCGGCCGCTCCGGCCGAGCGGGCCCGGTTCCTGTCGGCGGCGGCGGGCCTGCTGCGTGAGCGAGCCGACGACATCGCCGCGACGATCGCCACCGACATGGGCGCGCCGCTCGCGCTCGCGCTGAAGGTGCAGACCCTGATGCCGGTCGGCGTCCTGGAGTCGTACGCGGAGCTCGCCGGGCGGTACGCCTTCGACGCGGGCCGGGTGGGCAATTCGCTGATCGTCCGCGAGCCCGTGGGCGTGGTGGGCGCGATCACGCCGTGGAACTACCCGCTCCACCAGATCATCTGCAAGGTGGCCCCGGCGATCGCCGCGGGCTGCACCGTCGTGCTCAAGCCGAGTGAGGTGGCGCCGCTGGCGGCGTACGCCCTCGCGGACATCCTGCACGAGGTGGGTCTGCCGCCCGGCGTGTTCAACATGGTCAGCGGGCGCGGGCCGGTCGTCGGCGAGGCGATCGCCGGCCACCCCGGCGTGGACATGGTGTCGTTCACCGGCTCGACCCGGGCGGGCCGCCGCGTCGCCGCCCTGGCCGCCGACACGGTCAAGCGGGTCGCACTGGAACTCGGCGGCAAGTCGGCCAATGTGATCCTGCCCGGCGCCGATCTGGAGACCGCCGTGAAGGTGGGCGTCGCGGGCGCCTATGTCAACTCCGGCCAGACCTGTTCGGCCCTGAGCCGCATGCTCGTGCACTGGGACTCCTACGACGAGGCGGTGCGGCTGGCCGTGGGCTTCGCCGGGAAGTACACCCCGGGTGATCCCTTCGCCGAGGGCACCCGTCTGGGACCGCTGGTCTCCGCCGCGCAGCGCGATCGGGTGATCCGCTATCTCAACCTCGGCCAGGAGGAGGGCGCCCGGCTGGTGCTGGGTGGTACGGACAGTCCGATGGAACGGGGCTTCTACGTCGAGCCCGCCGTGTTCGCCGGCGTCTCCCCGGGCATGTCGATCGAGCAGGAGGAGATCTTCGGTCCGGTCCTGTCGATCATCCCGTTCGGCACCGAGGACGAGGCCGTCGAGATCGCCAACGGCACGCCGTACGGACTGTCCGGCGCGGTGTGGGCGGAAACCGAGGAGAAGGCGCTCGCCGTGGCGCGCAGGCTGCGCACCGGTCAGGTCGCGATCAACGGCGGCAGGTTCAACCCGCTCGCGCCGTTCGGGGGCTACAAGCACTCCGGGGTCGGCCGCGAGTTGGGCGAGCTCGGACTGGAGGAGTATCTGGAGGCGAAGGCCATCCAGATGTGAGGGGAGTCAGGGCGCCTGGAGGAGGATCTTCCTGCGCTCCTCCTTGGTGAGCCTGTCGACGTACAGGGTCCCCTCGAGATGGTCGTACTCGTGCTGGAAGCACCGGGCGAGCATGCCCCTGGCCCTGACGGTGACGGGACGGCCGAGCCTGTCGAGGCCGCGGACCGTGACTCCGGCCGCGCGGGCCGTCGGCGCGTACAGCGGCTTGCCCGTCTGCCTGCTCGGCACCGACAGGCAGCCCTCCTCCTCGACGATCTGCTCCGGATCGTCGATCGTGAGCTCGGGATTGATCAGGTGGCCCTTGCGATTCGTGATGTCGTAGACGAACAGCCGCCTGCCCACGCCGATCTGCGGACCGGCCAGGCCCACCCCTTCGGCCGCGTACATCACCGAGAACATCTCGTCGATGAGGCGCCGAAGCTCCCGGTCGAAGTCCGTGACCGGCTCGGCCGGGGTGCGCAGGACCGGATCGCCGACGCTGCGGATCTCGCGCATGATGCTCCTGTTCGGCTGAGCCTTCACCGGACGTTGGCCGGTTCCGTTGGCCGGGCTCGTTGGCTGGGGCGGTGCGCCGCCGGTCGTAAGGACCGGATGCCGTTCTCGCCGCTTACTCTAGTCCGGGCCCGGCGTCCCACGCGCACGCGGAGACTGCGAAACTTGGGCTGTGCGTGTCTACATCGGTGCCGACCATGCCGGCTACGAACTGAAGAACCACCTGGCCGACTGGCTGAAGCAGCAGGGCCACGAGGTGGAGGACTGCGGTCCGTCCGTCTACGACGCGGAGGACGACTACCCGCCGTTCGTGCTGCGCGCCGCCCGCGGCGTCGCCGACGATCCGGGCAGCCTCGGCGTCGTGATCGGCGGCTCGGGGAACGGTGAGCAGATCGCCGCGAACAAGGTGCGCGGCATCCGGGCGGCCCTCGCCTGGAACGAGGACACCGCGAAGCTCGCCAGGGAGCACAACGACGCCAATGTCATCAGTCTCGGCGCGCGCATGCACACGCCGGAGGAGGCGGTCCGCTTCGTGGAGATCTTTCTGACGACGCCGTTCTCGGGTGCGCAGCGGCATGCCCGCAGGATCGGGCAGCTCTCCGGCTACGAGACGACGGGCGAGATCCCGCCCCTTCCATAGGCCGTGCTCCTGGCGTCCCGGCGGAAGTCCCGCCGGGACGTCTCGTCCCGCAGGGGGCGGTCGTCGGCCGCCTTCTGCTCCTCCGGTTTCGGTCGGGACACGTCCCGGGCCCGCATCGCGGTGAGCGCCGTGATCTGCAAGCTCTGCAGTGCCATGTCCCGAACCCTACCCGGAAGATTCCGACGTCAGAAGACCAGACCACCCCACGGTTCGGGCTCCCACGACATCGCCGTGGACAGTTCACGCAGTGCGCCCTCGCGGTGTTCCCGTACCAGCCCGGCGGCGGCGAGCGGCGTGAGCGGCCGGCCGCCCAGGTAGGCGGCGCCCAGCGCGGAGACCGGCAGTGTGAGGTCGGCGGGATCGCCGGTCCGCTCGCACGAGCCTTTCGCGGTGATCAGCCGCCGGCGACCCGCGTTCCACGGGCACAGCTCGTCGGCGACCTCGATCACGAGGTCGGCGGGGGCGGCGTAGGCGCGGGACGCGAGCGCCCGGTCCACGTCGACGAGGCGGATCCACAGATCGTCCAGCCATCCCGCGTTGAGGTGCCGCGGCTCGGCCAGGAGGTGAACGATCGGGTCGTCCGCCGGCCGGCTCCAGGCGTGGACCCGGGAGCACAGGTCCCGGTCGAGCACGCTCCGCCAGACCAGCGCGTACGCCGCCGGGTCGGTGGCGAACAGCTCGGCGAGCCGTACCTCGCCGTCCGGCACGTCATGGTCGGTGAACTTTCCCGCGACGCGGAAGAGGGCGTAGCCGCGCGGCCCTGCCGCGTCTTCCGCGATCATGCAGCGCAGCGGGCCTGCCCCGCGGCGGTCGTACTCCTCGTCGGCGATGACGTCGTACCGCCATCGGGCCTCCGACCGCTCGTACAGCCCGGGCCGCTCCGGCCGTACGGTCTCGAAGACCCGCCGCAGGTCGTCGAGGGCGTCGGCGGGCCGGGCCACGCGCAGTCGCAGCGCGGGGTCGACCGGAGCGTCCGGGACGAAGGCCGAGCGGTGCGTGGGGATCCGGAAGAAGAGGCTGTCGGCGGCCCTGCCGTACCCGAAGCGGCCGTAGATGGCGGCCTCGCTCGCGTACAGCGCCGCGACGGCCTCGCGTCCCTGTTCGTGGATGTCGTGGAGCTGCCGGGCCATCAGGGCCGACAGCACGCCGCGGCGGCGGTGTGAGGGGAGCACTTCGACGGCGGTGACTCCCGCGACCGGGACCGGCCCGCCGGGGACGGTCATCGTGAACGACAGCGCGGCGGCGCCGCCGACCATCAGGTCGCCGTCGAAGGCCGCCAGGGACCGGTCGAACTCGAAGAGCCCCCGCCAGCGCTCGACGGCCTCGGGAGGGGAGGAGGCGTTGAACGCCTCGAGGTGCAGGGCCGTGAAATCGGGCCATTCGGCTTCGCCGATGGGACGAACGGTGACAGTCACCAGAGCACAGTAGGAGTGGTCGGCGGCGGAGTGCCACACAATATCCATCCCGGCATCCCATACTCAACGATCAAGCTGTTGGTCAAAGGGGTGCCCTCACCTGGGCCGGGGGGATACAGTCGAGGCCATCATGAGTTCCCGACCGGCGCCGCTGATCCCTCCGCGGCTTCGCGCACTTCTCGTACGAGTGCCGCTCTTGGTGCCGTTGGTCCGTTTTGTCAGGAAGAGTTCGTCCAAGGACCGGAACCTACTCATCGCCCTGAGCGCGATCACCCTGGTCATCGGCGTGCTCGACGCCGAGGTCTCCTCCTACTGGTTCTCCCCGTCGCTGCTCATCCTGATCACGCTCATCGGCGGCCTCCAACTGCGGCTGCGCAGCCTGGCCATCCTGCTGTGCTCCGTCGTCGTCTCCCTGGCCTACGTATGGTCGGTCCGGGGACCGGGGAACGTGGGCGCGGGCCTGCTGATCACGATGGGTTTCACGGCCGTGCTGGCCTGGCTGATGGCCCGCACCCGCGGCAAGCTCGGCGTGCAGGGGCTGCGTGGCGACGCCATGCTGCTGGAGCTGCGCGACCGGCTCAAGCGGCAGAGCGACCTGCCGTCGCTGCCCAAGGACTGGGACGGCAAGGTGGTGCTCAAGCAGGCCGGCGGGTCGTCCTTCGGCGGAGACTTCATCGTCTCCACCCGTGACGGCGATCGCGTCGAGATGGCGCTCGTCGACGTCTCCGGCAAGGGTGTGGACGCGGGAACGCGTGCGCTCATGCTCTCCGGCGCCTTCGGCGGCCTGCTCGGTTCGGTCGACGACTTCCTGGGCGCCTGCAACACCTACCTGCACCGCCAGCTCGGGGATGAGGGATTCGTCACCGCCGTCCACCTCACGCTGGACCTGTCCACCGGCGGATACACGATCACCTCGGCGGGCCATCCGCCGGTGGTGAAGTTCGACTCGGGATCGGGCACCTGGCGGGTGTCGACGGCCAAGGGCGTCGTGCTCGGCGTCGTCCCCGACCTGCACTGCGAGCCCGACAGCGGGGTGTTGCGCAAGGGGGACGCCCTCATGCTGTTCACCGACGGGCTCATCGAGCAGCCGGGCCGGGACATCGACTCCGGGCTGGACCGGCTGCTGGGCGAGGCCGAGCGGCTGCTGCCCTCGGGGTTCCGCGACCGCGCGCGGCATCTGGTGCAGTCGATGACCTCCGGCCACAACGACGACTGCGCTCTCGTGCTGATCTGGCGCCCGTAATTCTTCCGGCGAATCTCCCCGTATGCCGGAGCCCCTACCGGTCCGGAGGAGACCCATGACGAGTTCAATGGACACTCACTGTAGCGAGTCATGTTCTTTCCGTGTCCAATGGTCACTGGTCCCGGGCGCGCCTGCTTGACATCCTCGCGGAGTAAGGCTTTCGCAGGCGTCCGGGAGGCGAGAACGTGGAGAACCGATACGAGCTCTACTGCCGTACAGATCCCGTCTTCTACGACTCTCCTACGCCATGTCCTCCCCGCCTGACCTCTTGTCCGCGGTCAGGGAGCAGGCCGCCGGAAGGCCTGCCGTACCGAATCGACGCGGTGCTGCGCGAGAGTGACGGCGGAGGCGTCTACCTGGCCGTCCACCCGGACACGGGGGAGCGGATGGTGTTGAAGGAGGTCGGGCGGGAGCGCGAGGGCGAGGCGCTCGCACGGCTCGCCGGGCTGGGCGTGGCCCCAGAGCTGAAGGGGCGCCTGTCCGCCGGCGGACGCCGGTTCCTCGTGCTGGAACACGTCCCAGGAGAGTCGCTGGGCGCGGCTCTCGCCGCGCGCCATCCACTGACCGCCGCGGGGACGAGCGACTCTGAGAGGGACGCAGAGGGCCGTCTGGCGGAGTACGTGGAGTGGGCGACGGCTGTTTGCGCGAAGGTCGAGGACGTCGTCGGGAAGGTTCATGCGCACGAGTTGGTGCACGGCGGGCTGAGCCCGGCGGACGTCATCGTCCGGCCGGACGGTGGCGTCACGCTGGTCGGCTTCGGGGCGGCCCGGCCCATCACGGAGTCGGCCGGGAGCGGACAGGACGATCCCGCGTTCGCGTCGCCGTCGGGGATCGTGCCGCCGGGAGCAGGCGGCCTCGACGCCGACCGGTACGCGCTGGCCTGCCTGCGGCTCGCACTCTTCCTTCCGCTCACCGAACTGTTCGCTTTGGACCGGGGGAAGCCCGCGGAACTGGCCGAAGTGATCGGTGAGCTGTTCCCCATCCGTGAGAGCTTCCTGCGCCCGGCGGTGAGGATCGCCGGATGCGGCACGAGATTTGCGACGAAGCCGCCCACAGCAGGCTGGCGGCGGATGCGTGACTCGATGAGGCGGGCCATCCTGGCGTCGGCCACGCCCGGCCGCGATGACCGGCTGTTCCCCGGTGACGTCGCACAGTTCGACGGTGACGGCGGCGGCCTCGGCCTGGCACATGGCGCGGCCGGGGTGCTCTACGCCCTGCACGCCACCGGAGCCGGCCGGTTTCCCGAGCACGAGCAGTGGCTGATCGACCGGGTCCGTGGGCGCGGACCTCGGCTCGGGCCGGGGTTCTACGACGGGCTGCACGGTGTCGCCCACGCGCTGGCCCACCTGGGCCGGCACGAGGAGGCACAGGAGGTGCTCGACATGGCCGGGACAGGGCGCCGCCGGCCGCTCGGCGTCGATCTGTACGGGGGACTGTCCGGCATCGCGCTCAGCCAGGCGTATCTCGGCGATCTCGACGGGGCGCTGCGCACCGCCGCCATCGTGGCCGACCGGTTGAACGATGAGGCGTCCGACGGCTGCCCGGGACTGATGTACGGAACAACCGGCCCGGCCCTGCTGTTCGTCCGGATGTTCGAGCGGACGGGGGACGTCCAGTGGCTCACTCAGGCGGAGCTGGCGCTTCGCCGAGATCTGCGTCGTTGCGTGGCTCAGGCCGACGGGTCGTTGCGGGTCGATGCGGGAGGTCGGGAGGGGGACCGGAGGGCCACGCCGCATCTCGACCGGGGCAGCGTGGGCGTGGCCTGGGTGCTGGGGGAGTTCCTGCACTACCGGCCGGATCCGGAGCTCGCGGCGGCGCGGGCGCGCCTCGACCGGGCCGCCAGGGCGCACCTGTACTTCCAGCCCGGGCTGTTCGGCGGCCGGGCCGGGATCATCGCGTACCTGTGCCGCGACCGCGCGGGCGGCTGGGGCCGTGAGGATGAGGAGACCGGCCGTCAGCTCGCCGCCCTTTCCTGGCACGCGGTCGGTTTCCGAGGACACCTCGCGTTCCCCGGCGAGCGGCTGCTGCGGCTCTCGATGGACCTCGCCACGGGTACGGCGGGCGTTCTGCTGTCGGTCGGTGCGGCGCTGCACGACGAGCCGGTGGGGTTGCCGTTCCTGGGGGGCGCCCCGCCCGCCCGGCGGGAGAGGAGCCGGCCGTCCGGCCTGCGGGTCGTGGCTGCGTCCGAGAGGTCCTGGTAGGGCGACGAATCAGAGCCAGCCGGCGTCGCCGGCGATGCGTACGGCGTCCACCCGGTTGCGTGCGCCCGTCTTGTAGAGGATGCGGGAGAGGTGGTTGCGCACCGTGCCGACCGACAGACACAGCTGCTCGGCGATTTCCTTGGACCGAGCGCCTCCGGCGGCGATCCGGAGCACGTCGAGCTCGCGAGGGGTCAGCGGATTCTCCGCCGCCTCGAGCGCGGCGACGGCGAGATCGGTGTCGAGCACCCGGCGCCCGGAGATCATCTGGCGGATGCCGTCGGCGAGTTGGTCCGGCCCGATCTCGATGCTCATGTAGCCGAGGACTCCGGCGGCGAACGCCCGCTTCACGTGGCCGGGGTTGGGCTGGGCCGAAAGGATCAGCACCCGGCAGTCGGGAACCTTCTCGCCGAGCCGGGCGGCGATGTCGAGCCCGCCCACGCCGGGCAGGTCGACGTCGATGACCGCGGCGTCGGGTCGGACGTCGAGGGCGGCGGGGACGATGTCCTCCGCCGAACCGACGTCGGCGACCACGGCGAGGTCGCTCTCGCCGTCGAGCGAGGCCACCAGGCCGCGCCGTACCAACGGAAGGTGCTCGGCAACCAGGATCCGGATCAAGACGCTCCCCTCTGGGTGGTTTATCAAAGGGTGATCGAACGGCTCCGCAGTGTCAACGAAGTGTCTCCATTTGGTCAAGCGGAGGTCGAGGGACGGGTACCCCAAACACGTCGGCACACGCTCCCCTTACGCCTCCGTCGGCTACCCTCGAAGAGTGCGACGCATGGCAAGGCGGCTTCTCCGACGCGGGGGTACGCGCTGATGTACTGGCTCTCCGTAGCCGGATTCGTGGTCATCTTCGTCGGGTTGCTGCTCTCCATCGGGCTGCATGAGATCGGCCATCTCGTCCCGGCCAAGCTGTTCAACGTCCGGGTCACCCAGTACATGGTCGGTTTCGGGCCCACCATGTGGTCCCGAAGGCGAGGTGAGACCGAGTACGGGATCAAGTGGATTCCGCTCGGGGGCTACATCCGCATGGTCGGCATGCTGCCGCCCCGGCCGTCGGACGATCCCAACAAACTGCGGAGCGTCTCGACCGGCCCATGGCAGGGTCTGATCGAGAACGCCCGAGCCGTCGCCTCCGAGGAGATCGTTCCGGGCGACGAGAACCGTGTCTTCTACCGCAAGCCGTGGTGGCAGAAGGTCATCGTCATGTTCGGCGGCCCGGCGATGAACTTCGTGCTCGCCTTCGTGCTGTTCGCCATCGTGATGATGGGGTTCGGCGTGACGGTGACCAAGCCGACCGTGTCCTCGGTGTCCAAGTGCGTGATTCCCGCAGCGGAGGCAGCCAAGCGGGACTGCCGGGACTCCGACCCGGCGACACCCGCGGCCAAGGCGGGACTGCTGCCCGGCGACCGGATCACCTCGGTGGCGGGAAAGCCGGTCGCGTCGTGGGAGGACGCCACCCGCTTCATCCGGGCGCACGGCGCCGGCGCCGCGACCATCGGCATCGACCGGGCGGGCAGGGGCATGACCCTCACCGTCGACCTGATCTCCCAGGACATGCCGTTGCTCGACGATCCCGGCAAGGTGGAGAAGAACGTGGGCTTCCTCGGCGTGTCGCCCACGCTGGTGGTCGAGCGGCAGGGGCCCGGATACGTGCTGGGTCAGATGTGGGACATGACCGAACGCACCGCGGTCGCGATGCTCAACATTCCGAAGAAGATGGTCGGCGTCTGGCAGGCGGCGTTCTCCGGGGAGAAGCGCGATCCCAACGGGCCGATCGGCATCGTCGGCGCGGGCCGCATCGGCGGTGAGATCGCCGCTTCGGACATCCCCGTCGAGAGCAAGATCAATATCTTCATCACCCTGCTCGGCGGGCTCAACCTCGCGGTCGGCATGTTCAACCTGATCCCGCTGCTTCCGCTGGACGGCGGCCACATCGCGGGCGGTCTGTGGGAGGGTCTCAAGCGCGGCATCGCGCGGATCCGGCGACGGCCGATGCCCGCGTACGTGGACGTCGCCAAGGCGCTGCCGCTGACGTACGTGATGGCCGTGCTGCTCGTCGTCATGGGCGGCCTGCTGATCTACGCCGATCTGGTCAACCCCGTCCGCATCTCCGGCTGACCGCCGATGGACGAAGAACTGGAGAGGCTGCGGGCGCTGTGCCTCGCGCTGCCCGAGACGACCGAACGGCTCAGCCACGGCGAGCCGACCTGGTTCGTGCGGGGCAAGAAGACCTTCGTCATGTTCGCCGACCATCACCACGACGACCGGCTCGCGTTCTGGTGCGCCGCCCCACCGGGAGTCCAGGAGGAACTGGTCGAGACAGAGCCCGACCGGTTCTTTCGGCCCCCCTATGTGGGACACCGGGGCTGGCTCGGCGTCTACCTGGACGTCCCGGTGGACTGGGACGAGATCAGGCAGATCGTCACCGAAGCCTTCCGCCATGTGGCGCCGAAGACTCTCGCCACGCGGGTGCCGGCCCCTGAGGTGTGATCAGTGCCCTGTCAGGGCCGCCTGCCCTGCCGGGCCGGTGCAGCCACCGCAGAGCCGCGTCGGCGCAGTCCTCGGGGCTGCTGTTGAAGGCGATGGCCGCGTCGGGCGCGTGCTGCCGGACCAGGTTGACCACCTTCTCGAAGAATTCGAGCAACGGCTCGTGCTTGCGGATGCCGCCCCCGATCACCACGCAGACGTAGTCTTCGCGGGTCAGCGCCTCCACGATCATCCCTTCGGGGCTCTCGTCGAGTGCCACCAGACACCAGTCGGCCTCGATACCATGATCGTCGAATCGCGCCTGACCACGTGCTATCGCCGCCTGGACCGGCTCCGGGTCCCAGCCCTGGATCTTGACGGGATCGAGACCGACCACCAGTACTCGTGCCACTGTCACACGTCCTCCTTCGCGCAGAACGTTTCCACAGTTC
The DNA here is from genome assembly GCF_016863115.1 of Sphaerimonospora thailandensis. Taxonomy (GTDB): domain Bacteria; phylum Actinomycetota; class Actinomycetes; order Streptosporangiales; family Streptosporangiaceae; genus Sphaerimonospora; species Sphaerimonospora cavernae. The sequence goes on along the minus strand of NZ_BOOG01000039.1, from coordinate 17,356 downwards.
GTGGTCTTAGTACATCGATATGTGCACGTGGTCGTAGTGGTTCGCGGTGATCCCGCCGCGGTCGGCCATCGTGCGCCAGCCCGGCCAGCCGAGGTTGTAGATCTGCTGCCGCCAGATCACATATTTCACCCCCAGTTTCGAGCCGTTCTTGATCGCCCAGGCGGCGACGGCGTCGCCGAGAGCCTTCATCTCCGGCGTCGGCATCGAGCCGCCCGAGCTCATCATGAAGTCGCAGGCGCGGCCGAGGGGATGCTCACCGCTCGACTCCGAGCGGTAACAGCCGACCGGGAAACGCAGGTCGAAGTTCTCGGCCACCTCCGTGCGCATCAGCAGGGTGCGAGGAGTGATGTTGTCGGCGCCGGTGGGCAGCTCCGGAGCCCAGGATCCGCCCGGCCGTTTGCCGGGGGCGACCGGGACCAACTTGTCGAGCTTGTCCTTGATCTCGTCGATCAGCTTCTCGGCCTGCTCGCGCTGATCGTCCACGACGGAGGCCTGCGACTTCAGCCGGTCGGTCAGATCCTTCGCCGCCTCCGCGGCGCGCTGACGTTCCGTGCGCGCCTCGTCGAAGCGGCTCAGCCTGAGCGACTGCTCCTGCTGCATCTGGTAGACGAGCGCCGAGGTCGTCAGGTCGGGGACCGGCATCGGGCCGCTCATCTGGTACTGCCGTGAGGCGAAGTCTTCGACAGATCGCTTCATGGCGTCGTAGTCCGCTTCGGCCCGGGTGAGCCGGTCGCGCGCGGCCTGCTCCGCCGTACGTGCCTTCGTGAGCTCGACCCGTTTGGCGTTGTAGTCGGCGATCAGCCGGTCGACCTTCTTCTCCAGGCCGGCGAGCTGCTTCTTGAGACTGCTCCTGCTGGGTTTTGGATCGGCCTGGCCCGCCGTGGCCGTACCGAACACGAGCGCGGTGGCCGCGAGCACACCGGCTGCCAGAGGTAACACGCGGGGCAGTGCCCACTCCTCTCCATATGCCTGCCGAGTTAGCTGACGGGTTCGGGCTGGAGGCGCCCGGGCACTGCGTTGAACACGAACGTCGTGCCTTCACCCCACGTTCCGTGGGTCCCCGGCTCCCGAGTGAGGCACCCGGGATTAGGCGCATCGGCTGAGTCAGACGATGCGATGGATACTAGTGGTACGGAAACGCCGGATGCCACCCCGAGTCGCAATCATTCAGAGATCAGACCGTGATCTCGACTTGGCGCAGCATCTGGGCCGCCTCCTCGGGCAGCACGTCGTTGACGAAGGCGCCCATCGCGGACTCAGAGCCCGCGAGGTATTTGAGCTTGTTCGGGGCTCGTCGGATGCTGAACAGCTGCAGGTGCAGATAGGCGAGATCGCGCCGGTAGGAGACCGGGGCCTGGTGCCAGGCAGCGACGTACGGCATGGCGACCCCGAACAGACCGTCCAGGCGGCGCAGCACCTCGGTGTAGAGCGGCCCGAAGGCCGCGCGTTCCTCGGCCGCGAGCGCCGGGATGTCGGGCACCCGACGGTGCGGATAAACGTGCACTTCGAACGGGTAGCGCGCGGCCGCCGGCACGAAGGCGCTCCAGTGCTCGTTGGCGGCGACCACCCGGGGACCCCGCCGCTCGGCGGCCAGGACGTCGGCGAACAGGTTTCCGGCGGCGTGGCGGGCGGCCGTGTCCAACATCCGCCGGGTGCGCGGGGTCACGTAGGGGTAGGCGTAGATCTGCCCGTGGGGATGCGGCAGCGTGATGCCGATCTCGGCACCCCGGTTCTCGAAGCAGAAGACCTGCTCCACGCCCGGCAGGGCGGACAACTCCGCCGTACGGTCGGCCCACGTCTCCATCACGAGTCCGACCTGATCGTCTGTGAGGGAGGCGAAGGAAGCGTCGTGGTCGGCGGTGAAGCAGACGACCTCGCAGCGCCCGATGCCCGGCCGTATTTCGCTGAGCCCTCCCACATCCCCATGCTCGCCCACATCCCCGTGCCCTCCCACATGCCCGTGGCGGTCGAGGTCCCGGTCGCCCGGGTTGAAGCTGAAGGACGGGAAGCGGTTCTCGAAGACCGCCACCTCGTAGGGGGAGGGGATCTCTGATCCAGGCCGGGCGGGGCAGAGGGGACACTCTTTCGCGGAGGGGAGATGGGTGCGGGTCTGGCGGTGTCCGGCGATCGCCACCCACTCGTCCAGCAGCGGGTCGTAGCGCATCTCCGAAGCCGGGGAGCGCGGCGGCAGGTCGCGGGCGTCGGCGGCGCTGTGGTCCACGTCGTCCCGCCGATCGTAGTAGATGAGCTCACGGCCGTCGGTGAGATGGGTGATCGTGCGCTTCACGTTGTCGTTCACACTGCCGTTCATGTCGTCGGTCACGTCGTCGCTCGTGCTGTCTCCTGTCGGGTCACGCGCGATGCCGGGTGTCGCCTGTGTCGCCTGTGTCGCCTGTGTCGCCGTTCACGGCGCCGGTATCCGGCGCCCGGGCTCGCGGTCCCTGGCCGGATCGGCGAGGATCAACTCGCCGATGTGCTCGGACAGCTCGGCCCGTGCTTCATCGGGCAGTCCCGTGTCGCTGACGACGACATGAGCCTGATCGAGGCGGGCGATGGTGCTGATGCCGACAATGCCCCACTTGGTGTGATCGGCCAGCACGACGAGCTGCCGCGCGGCGGCGACCAACTCCCGGTCTGTCTCGGCTTCGAGGAGGTTCGGGGTCGTGAAGCCGGCTCGGGGGCTCATCCCGTGGATGCCGAGCATGAGCGTGTCGACGTTCAGGGACCGGATGGCGGCGACCGCCACCGGCCCGACGAGCGCGTCCGACGGCGTGCGTACGCCGCCGACCAGCACCACGGTCTGATCGCTCCGTCCCGCCCGGTGGAAAACGTCAGCCACCTGCACGGAGTTCGTGATGACGGTCAGCTCGGGCACCTCGACCAGATGGTGAGCGAGGGCCCATGTCGTGGTGCCGGCCGACAGTGCCACGGCGCCGCCGGGCTGGACGAGCCGGGCCGCGTGCCGGGCGATCGCGTCCTTCTCCGTCTGCTGGCGCATCGACTTGGCGGCGAAACCGGGCTCCTCGGTGGATCCGGCTCCGGTGGCGGTGGCCCCGCCGTGAACCTTCTCGATCAGTCCGCGGTTCGCCAGGACCTCCAGGTCGCGTCGGATGGTCATGTCCGAGACCCCGAGGTCGCGTACGAGTTCCGCGACGCGCGCACCGCCCGTCCTCCGGACTCGCTCCAGGATCGCCTGCCGCCGTTGCTGGGCCAGCATCCATCGCTCCTATCAACGCGTTTCAACAAACTATGCCAGATAGCAGCAGCAGGAATGTTGATTCATGGTGACGAGGATGCATGGATCGGCTCTTCCCCCTTGTACGGCACCGCCAGGCGGGGGACAGTGAGGAAAAGCCGGACGAGAAAGGTGGGCACATGGCAAAGCGCGCACGCAAGTCCAAGGCACGCAAGAAGAAGAAGGCCAACCACGGTAAGCGCCCGACCGGCCGCTAGAGCACGGGGACTCAGGGTCGTCAGGGGAGGTTCTGCTCCACCCAGACGATTTTTCCGTACGGCGTCGGCCGGGTGCCCCAGCGGTAGGCGAACCGCTTGATGAGCTGGAGGCCCCGGCCGGTGTCCTCATCGGGCGCGGGCATACGCGGGGCAGGGGTGGTCGCCGAGCCGTCGACGACCTCGCATACCAGCGTCCGGCCGCGGAGCAGCCGCAGCTCGATCGGCGGCCAGCCGTGCTTGAGCGCGTTGGTGACCAACTCGCTCACGATCAACTGAGTGCTGTCCGCCATCCCGCCGAGCCCCCAGGCGGCCAGGGTGTCGCGGACGAACCGGCGGGCGTGCGCCACGAACCTCGGGTCGGCGGGCAGCGGGCAGGAGGCGATCTCGTCCGGGTCGAGGTCTCGCACCCGGGCCACCAGCAGCGCGATGTCGTCGCGATCGTGGCCGGACCGCTGGCCGCTGATCGTCACGTCGCACATGTCCTCTAGATCGTCGACGGCGCCGGCGAGCAGACGGCGCAGCGTCATGATGCCCGCGTCGATGTCCCGCTCACGGCTCTCCACCAGGCCGTCGGTGTAGAGGGCCAGCACACTGCCCGCCGGAAGGGTCAGCTCCCGCGTCTCGAGCGGGTCGGTGCCGATGCCGAGCGGGAGCCCCGGGGGCAGATCGATGATCTCGGTCGAGCGATCCGGGTGCAGCAGCACGGGCGGTACGTGACCCGCTCTGGACAGCGCGCACCCGCGGGTCACCGGGTCGTAGACGGCGTAGATGCACGTGGCGATCTGTGTGGGATCGAGGTCCTGGCTCATCAGGTTGAGTCGGAAGAGCACCTCGTCAGGCGGCAGGTCCAGGCTCGCCAGCGTGCGCGCGGCCGTACGGAGCTGCCCCATGGTCGCGGCGGCCCGGGTGCCGTGGCCCATCACATCGCCCACAACCAGCGCGGACCGGCATCCCGGCAGGGGGATCACGTCGTACCAGTCGCCGCCGACGCCCATGAGATCACTGGCCGGCAGATAGCGCGAGGCGATGTCCATGCCCAGCGGTTGCGGCAGCTCGGCGGGAAGCAGGCTGCTCTGCAGGGTCAGGGCGGTCCGGTGCTCGCGGGTGTAGAGCCGGGCATTGTCGATGCACACGGCGGTCCGCGCCGCGAGCTCCTCGGCCACGGCGACATCCGTCTCCTCGAACGGCCGGCCGCCCGGCCGCCTGCTGAAGACCGCGCAGCCGAGCACCCGCCCTCGCGCGCGCAGGGGCACGGTGAGGAAGGAGGAGTCGGTGAGGAGCTCCACGATCGCGTCCTCACGGTCTACGCCGGCGCCGATCACCCGGGCGCTCTCCTTGTCGAGGACGGGGTACATCAGCGGCTTGCCGCTGACCATGCTCTGCGTGTGCGGCAGCATCGCGGAGAAGACCGTCACCTCGCCGACGGGGAAGGCGTTGAGCCACGGCTGCGGGTCCTCCATCGCCACGGCCACCGCGACCCGGCGGACGAGTGAGCTGCCGTCGATCTGGCGGGAGGGAAGCTCCCCGTCGATCAACAACCGATCCTGGACCAGGACGGCCGCCGTGTCGGCGAAGCGCGGGACCGCCACGTCGGCGAGCTCCCTGCTCGTCTCCGCCAGGTCCAGGGTGGTGCCGATCCGATGGCTCGCCTCGTTGAGAAAGGCCAGCCGCTCGTGCGCGGCCGCGGCGCTGCCGCGGCGCCACTCCGCCCGGTCTCGGGGGACGGGGTCCTTGATGACGCAGTTCCGGTCCAAATCGGCTACTCCGGAGAGGGACGGTGGGATGCCTGAGAATCGTATGAATCACTACCGTGCATTTCAGCTACTTGCGATGAATGATCCAAATCGGTTCATCTCGGTATGGTCACGCCGCGGGTAGCTGCGCGAGCGCCGTGTCGATCCGTTCCTGGGGGAGCGGCACGTCCTCCAGATGGCCGGCCAGGTGGCCCTCGTAGGCGGGCAGGTCGAAATGGCCGTGTCCGCACACCGCGGTCACGATCACCTTTGGCTCGCCCGTCTCGGCGCAGCGCAGCGCCTCCGCGATCGTCTCGGCGAGAGCGTGCGTGGGCTCGGGGGCGGGCACGATGCCCTCGGTCCGGGCGAACCGCAGGCCGGCCTTGAAGCACTCGGACTGGTTCTTGGCCACCGCCTCCACCATGCCGAGCTCGTAGATGTGCGACAGCAGCGGGGCCATGCCGTGATAGCGCAGGCCGCCCGCGTGGATCGGGTCCGGCACGAACGTGTGCCCGAGCGTGTGCATCTTCAGCAGCGGAGTGAACCCCGCGCTGTCTCCGTAGTCGTACGCGTAGACGCCCCTCGTCAGTGAGGGGCAGGCGGCCGGTTCGACCGCGCGCAGCACGGGGGCCATCCGCCCGGCCAGCTTCTCCCGCAGGAACGGGAAGACCAGGCCGGCGAAGTTGGAGCCGCCACCGGCGCAGCCGATGATCAGGTCGGGTGTCTCACCCAGCATGGCGAGTTGCTCCAGTGCCTCCTCCCCGATGACGGTCTGATGCATGAGCACGTGGTTGAGCACGGAGCCGAGTGCGTACCGGGTGTCGTCGTGGCCGCCGGCGACCTCCACGGCCTCGCTGATCGCGATGCCGAGAGAGCCGGGACAGCCGGGGTCTTCGGCGAGGATCCTGCTGCCCGTCGTCGTCACCGCTGAGGGGCTCGGATGAACGGTGCCGCCATATGCCCGCATCAGCGACCTGCGGTAGGGCTTCTGGTCATAGGAGGCCCGTACCATCCAGATCTCACAGGCCAGGCCGTACTGGGCACAGGCGAACGCGAGCGCCGAGCCCCACTGGCCGGCGCCGGTCTCCGTGGTCAGCCTGCGCACGCCCTGTCGCGCGTTGTAGTAGGCCTGCGGGACCGCGGTGTTGGGCTTGTGGGATCCCGAGGGGCTGCCGCCCTCGTACTTGTAGTAGATCCTGGCCGGGGTGCTCAGGCTCTTTTCGAGTCGGCGGGCGCGGATCAGAGGGGTGGGACGCCAGAGGCGGTAGACGTCGAGGACGTCCTCCGGGATGGGGACGTGACGGTCCCGGGTCACCTCCTGCGCGATCAGGTCCGCGGGGAACAACGGCAGCAGATCGTCCGGGCCGATGGGCTGCAGGGTCGCCGGGTGGAGCGGCGGTGGGGGAGGCTTCGGAAGGTCAGGAAGAATGTTGTACCAGTTCCGTGGGATTTGTGACTCCTCGAGTAGCACCTTTGTCGGCTCGTTCGCCACGTCATCCACTCCTCTCCCGTATGACTCCCGGCGCTGCCGGGCGACCGATCTGGCGTGAACACCAGTCTGCGAGTACGCACGGCTCCGCGGAAGGACGCGGGCCAGATCGGTGCGAACCCGTGCCTGGCAGGGCCGAGAACACGGTTTGTAGCCTCGGAAGGAAAGGGTCACACCGGATCCGACCGCCTGGAGGTCCCGTGCCCGCACAACTGGATCACACGATCATGCACAGCACCGACCGGTTCGCCTCGGCCCGGTTCCTCACCGCCCTGCTGGGAGCGCCCGAGCCCGAGGAGTTCGGACCGTTCGCGACCGTCCCGCTCGCCAACGGCGTGACCGTCGACTACGCGGACTCCATCGTCGATTCCGACCACATCATCATGCAGCACCTGGCGTTCCTGGTCTCGGAGGAGGAGTTCGACCAGATCCACGGGCGGATCGTCGAGCGCGGCCTGCCGTACTGGGGCGGCCCGCACCACCAGGAGCCGCAGGAGATCAACCACCGGCATCATGGACGCGGGGTCTACGTGGACGATCCCGACGGTCACGCCCTCGAGTTCCTCACGCACCCGTACGTCGTGGACGAGTGAGGCCTGTCACCTGAGGCCAGTGGAGATGATGGTCACCCGATCAGTCATGCGGAAGGCCGCTCCCGATCTCCGGCGGCCTTCTGACTGGTCAGAGCAGTCGGGGCGACAGGATTTGAACCTGCGACTTCTTGCTCCCAAAGCAAGCGCGCTACCAAGCTGCGCCACGCCCCGTCTCGCCGGGTACGCGAACGCTCCGGGACTCCGGTACGCTTACGCCCTGACGACCGGATGAAGTCTAAACCAGATGGACAGCCGGTCGCGCGCGGACGTAGCTCAATGGTAGAGCCCCAGTCTTCCAAACTGGCTACGCGGGTTCGATTCCCGTCGTCCGCTCCGAACACAAAAGGCCAGGTCATCCCGCACGGGAGGCCTGGCCTTCGTGATCGCCCGAAAACCGCCGAGATCGGTGCCGATTGTTTACCTGGACCAGGCTTATGTCGGCTGCGGCGATGTCCTGCCCCTTGTTCTCGAACGTCATGAAGTCGGCGATCGGTGAAGGGCCCGAGGCTGGAGTGGTGTCAGGCGGAGCTGCGCAGAAGTGCCCACACGGCCTTGCCGCCGTGGTCGAGGGGATCCCATCCCCAGGCCTGGCTGTAGGTCTCGACGATGTAGAGACCGCGGCCGTGTTCGGAGATGAAGTCGGGTTCCTTCGGCGCGGGGATGCGGTCGCTGGGGTCGGAGACCGCCAGCAGGACATGTGGTGCGATGCGGAGCAGCACCAGTGTGATCGGGTGATCGCTCCATTCGCCGACCGGATACCGAGCGTAACGGACGGCGTTCGTCACCAGTTCGGAGACGACCAGAGACGCGTCCTCGCTCAGTTCGGGAAGGCCCCATTGCCGCAGGGTGGTGCGGGTGACCTCACGTGCCCGACCGACGGAGTCGGCCTGGGGCCGCAGAGGACACGTGCGGGTATCGGACTCGCTGGCGGTGCGGAGGAACCAACCGAATCCCGCGTCACGGGTCAACGAACCGGCGGACCCGGGCTTCTCCGACATGCTGCCCGTACCTCCCGCTGGCCCGTTCTCCATGTCTTGGTGCACATGTAACCCAATATGCACCAAGACATGATGGAACACTCAGCGCCCCCATGCAAGCCCCAAATGCACGTGCACACGGTGTGTGCAAATGCACAGAGTCGGCTTTCGGGGTGCGGCAGGGGTTACGTGGATGAGACCTTGTCAACCGGGCCGGAACTGGTGACACTGTGTGGGCTGGGATAGGCGCCATTGGAGCGGCTGGGATCGTGCGAGACCCGTGGCGGCATGGGTGGCATGAAGAGGGCGGAGCCGAGAGGGAGGAGTCGTGATGCAGATCCAACCTGGATCGGGCCCGACGGCTCTCCGCATTCTCCTGGGAGCCCAGCTCCGCAGGCTCAGAGAAGACAAGGGCGTCAGCCGCGACGAGGCCGGGCGGTTCATCCGCGGATCCGAATCCAAGATCAGCCGGATGGAGTTGGGCCGGGTCAGCTTCAAGGAACGTGACGTCGCCGACCTGCTCACCCTTTACGGTGTGAAGGACGAGAAGACCCGGGCCGTGGTGATGGGGCTGGTCGAGCGGGCCAACGAACCCGGCTGGTGGCACCGGTTCAGTGACGTACTCCCGGCTTGGTTCCAGACCTACGTCGGGTTGGAGGAGGCGGCGACCCGCATCCGCACCTACGAGGTGCAGTTCGTCCCGGGCCTGTTGCAGACCAAGGAGTACGCCCGCGCCGTCATCACGGCGGGTGCGGTCGGCGCGGTGCCCGAGGAGATCGCCAGGCGGGTCGACCTGCGCCTCGAACGGCAGCGCATTCTTGACGGCGAGGACAGCCCGTTGTTCTGGGCGGTGATCGACGAGGCGGCGCTGCGGCGGCCGATCGGTGGCGTGGACGTGATGCGCGGCCAGATCCAGCACCTGATCGATCTGATGAACCAGCCCAACGTCACGATCCAGGTCATTCCGTTCAGTTACGGGGGGCACGCGGCGGAGGGTGGGGCCTTCAGCATCCTGCGGTTCGCCGACCCGGAGCTTCCCGACATCGTTTACGTGGAGCAGCTCGCGAGCGCCCTCTACCTGGACAAACGCGAAGAACTCGATCGCTACATCGAGGTCATGGAGCGTTTGTGCGCTGTGAGCACTACCCCGGCGGAGACCGTTGACCTGCTCCAGCGAATCATCGCCGACCTGTAACAGGCCGTGGCTGTCGCTGCGAGCCGTCGGTCTGTTCTAGACTGCCCTTGGCGCTGGACACCCGCCACATTCGAGCATGCCTAAGCGGTTGCGCCCAGGCGGCGGTGGTCTCTGTGCCTCTCACGTGGGCGCGGCGCGCGTTTACTGTGCCGCGGTTGTCGTGCACTACGCGCCTGCAATCACCAGATGCTGGATCAAGGAGACCACCCCGTGAAGACCGCTGTCGAGGAGCTCAGCCCTACCCGGGTCAAGCTCACCGTCGAGGTGCCGTTCAAGGAGCTCGAGCCGAGCCTGCAGGCCGCGTACAAGAAGGTCGCGCAGCAGGTGCGCGTGCCCGGGTTCCGCCCCGGCAAGGTGCCGGCCCGGATCATCGAGCAGCGCTTCGGCCGCGCGGTGGTTCTTGAGGAGACCCTGAACGACGCTCTGCCCAAGCTCTACGGCCAGGCCGTCGACGAGACCGACGTCTTCCCGGTCAGCCAGCCGGAGATCGAGGTCACCAAGCTCGAGGACGGTGAGCAGGTCGAGTTCACCGCCGAGGTGGACGTCCGCCCGGCTTTCGACGTGCCCGACTACGCGGGTCTCGAGGTCGTCGTCGGCGCGTCCGAGGTGTCCGACGAGGACATCGACACCCAGCTCAACGCGCTGCGCCAGCGCTTCGCCACACTGACCGGCGTCGAGCGCCAGGCCCAGAACGGCGATTACGTCGTGATGGACCTGCGTGCCGAGATCGACGGCAGGAACCTCGACGAGCAGCAGGCCGCCGACGTCTCCTACGAGGTCGGCGCCGGCTCGGTGCTCCAGGGGCTGGATGACGCGCTCCAGGGCATGGCCGCGGACGAAGAGAAGACCTTCCGCACCACGCTTGTCGGCGGCGAGAACGCCGGCGAGGAGGCCGACGTGATCATCAACGTCAAGTCGGTCAAGGAGAAGGTGCTGCCCGAACTGGATGACGAGTTCGCTCAGCTCGCCAGCGAGTTCGACACGCTTGACGAGCTCAAGGACGGGCTGCGCGGCCAGATTCGCCGCAACAAGCTGATCGAGCAGGTCATGGAGAGCCGGGAGAAGGCCCTGGACGCACTGCTCGAGAAGATCGACATTCCGCTCCCGGAGAGCGCGCTCACCGCCGAGATCGACGCGCGCAAGCACAACCTCGAGCACGAGATCGCGGAGAGCGGCCTCAGCCGCGAGGCGTACTTCCGTCTTCACCAGACGACCGAGGAGGATCGCTTCGCCGAGTACGAGCAGAACGCGGCTAAGGCGCTGAAGGTGGGCTTCGTCCTCGACAAGATTGTGAAGGCCGAGGAGATCGGGGTCAGTGAGCAGGAGCTCACCGACTTCGTGGTGCGCCGGGCCATGCAGGTCGGCGTCGCCCCGAACACGCTGGCCCAGCACCTCGCCGACAACAATCAACTCCCGCTCGCCATGGTGGAGATCGTCCGGGAGAAGGCCAAGACCATCGTGGGCGACGCCGCCAGCGTGAAGGACGAGGCGGGCAACGCCGTCGACCTCAAGGCCATCTACGCCGAGCTCAACCCCGAGCAGGAGCAGGTCGGGGCGGAGCAGGCCGAGGGCGAGCCGGAGCAGCCCGCGGAAAGCTGAGTTTCCGGTTCTCGCCGGTTTTTCGATGGTCGTGGGCTCGGGAAAGTCAATCGACCGTGCTGATCGGGAAAACCCCCGCCGCACTTCGGTGCGCCGGGGGTTTCTCGGTTATTACCGGGTAAATCCCCGTAAATTTCTCGTCGCACGGCTCTTCGGCCGTACCGAGATGAGCTGGGGCTTCGTACGGCGTGTCGTGGCCGCGTGGCGACGGGAAAGGCGGCCGGGAGCACCGAGCCGTGCCGACGCGAGGGTGAACCTGCGCCGACAGCGAACAGCACGGTGAGGAGGCATGACCTGTCGGCGGCGCGCGTTAAGGTCACAAGCAAAGCCAACCGATTACGACGCATTGGAAGGTGACGCTGTGACCAGCCCGCCGACCTTCTTCCCGTCCGCAGACTCCGGTTTCGAGGCCCGGGGCCGTGAGGAGGGCCCGACCCGCCTCGAAGACCAGCTCTACCAGCGGCTGCTGCGTGAGCGCATCGTGGTGCTCGGCACCCAGGTGGGCGACGAGGTGGCCAACCGGCTCTGTGCCGAACTCCTGCTCCTCGCCGCCGATGACCCGGATCGCGACATCTGGCTGTACATCAACTCCCCTGGCGGCTCGGTGACGGCCGGCATGGCGATTTACGACATGATGGAGTATGTGCCGAACGACGTCTGCACGGTCGCGATGGGACTGGCCGCCTCGATGGGGCAGTTCCTGCTCTGCGCGGGCGCGCCCGGGAAGCGGTACGCGCTGCCGCACGCCCGCATCATGATGCACCAGCCGTCGGGCGGCATCGGCGGAACCGCGGCGGACGTCGCGATTCAGGCCGAGCAGATGCTGTACGTGAAGAAGACACTCGCTGAGCGCATCGCCTTCCACACGGGGCAGTCGCTCGACCAGATCGAGCGTGACTCCGACCGCGACCGCTGGTTCACGGCCGAGGAGGCCAGGGACTACGGCTTCATCGACCATGTCGTGCGCAGCGCGCGCCAGGTGCCCTCCGAGGGCGCCGTCTCATGACTGGAGCTTTCCAAGTGAGCGAGCTGATCCGGCCGGGAGATATCAACGGCCGCTATGTCCTTCCCTCCTTCGTCGAGCGCACGTCGTACGGCGTGAAGGAGATGAACCCGTACAACAAGCTGTTCGAGGACCGCATCATCTTCCTCGGTGTCCAGATCGACGACGCCTCGGCGAACGACGTGATGGCGCAGCTTCTGACGCTGGAATCGCTGGACCCGGACCGCGACATCAGCATGTACATCAACTCGCCTGGCGGGTCGTTCACGGCCATGACGGCGATCTACGACACCATGCAGTTCGTCCGCCCGGAGATCCAGACGGTCTGCCTGGGCCAGGCGGCCTCGGCGGCGGCCGTGCTGCTGGCCGGCGGCACGCCTGGCAAGCGCTTCGCGCTCCCGAACGCCCGCGTCCTGATCCACCAGCCCTATACCGAAGGCGGTGGCCAGGGGAGTGACATCGAGATCCAGGCTCGTGAGATCCTGCGTATGAGGTCGCTGCTCGAGGAGATCATCGCGCGGCACTCGGGCAAGGCGCCCGACGACGTCCGCAGGGACATCGAGCGCGACAAGATCCTCAGCGCCGAGGAGGCGAAGGCGTACGGGCTGGTTGACGACATCATCCCGTCGCGGAAGAAGCGCGCGGCGGCGATCGCTGCTTCCTGAGGAGTTGCCGCACCGGAGCGGGTCCCAATTGGGCACGTTCCGGTGCGACTCGCCGCCAGGGGGCTCACTGAGGGTCCAGGAGACGGTAACGTCGAAACCTGAGCGGGATGACGTTTTCGCACCGGAGTAGACCGAGTGCGGACGGAAGCGACCGCGGCGGCAGGGCGGTCCCACGCAAAGGAGTATCTGGGGTGGCACGCATCGGCGACGGGGGAGACCTGCTCAAGTGCTCGTTCTGCGGCAAGAGCCAGAAGCAGGTCAAGAAGCTCATCGCCGGACCTGGCGTCTACATCTGCGATGAGTGCATCGATCTCTGCAACGAGATCATTGAGGAGGAGCTCTCCGAGTCCTCTGAACTCAAGTGGGACAACCTTCCCAAGCCGCGTGAGATCTTCGAGTTCCTCGACGCGTACGTCATCGGCCAGGACAAGGCGAAGAAGGCGCTGTCGGTGGCCGTGTACAACCACTACAAGCGTGTCCAGTCCGGTGAACGCGGCCGTGACGACGGCCTGGAGTTGGCGAAGTCCAACATCCTGCTGCTCGGCCCGACCGGCTCCGGCAAGACCCTGCTCGCGCAGACCCTCGCCAAGATGCTCAATGTGCCGTTCGCCATCGCGGACGCGACCGCGCTGACTGAGGCGGGGTACGTCGGGGAGGACGTGGAGAACATCCTCCTCAAGCTGATCCAGGCCGCCGACTACGACGTCAAGAAGGCCGAGACCGGCATCATCTACATCGACGAGGTCGACAAGATCGCCCGCAAGAGCGAGAACCCGTCGATCACCCGGGATGTGTCCGGCGAGGGCGTGCAACAGGCCCTGCTGAAGATCCTGGAGGGGACGACCGCGAGCGTTCCGCCCCAGGGCGGCCGCAAGCATCCGCACCAGGAGTTCATCCAGATCGACACCACGAACGTGTTGTTCATCTGCGGCGGAGCCTTCGCCGGCCTGGAAAAGATCATCGAGTCGAGGATCGGCAAGAAGGGCATCGGCTTCAACGCGATCATCCGGTCCAAGGAGGAGATCGACGCCTCGGACATCTTCTCGGAGGTGATGCCTGAGGACCTGCTGAAGTTCGGCATGATCCCCGAATTCGTCGGCCGGCTGCCGGTGATCACGTCGGTGCACAACCTGGACAGGGAAGCGCTGATCCTGATCCTCACCGAGCCGCGCAACGCGCTCGTGAAGCAGTACCGCCGCCTGTTCGAACTGGACAACGTCGAGTTGGAGTTCACCGACGACGCCCTTGAGGCGATCGCGGACCAGGCCATCCTGCGCGGCACCGGAGCCCGCGGACTGCGCGCCATCATGGAGGAGGTCCTCCTCTCCGTGATGTACGAGGTGCCGTCCCGGCAGGACGTGGCCCGGGTCGTCATCACCCGCGAAGCCGTGCTGGAGCATGTGAACCCGACCCTGGTGCCGCGTGACCAGCTCCAGGCCAAGCAGCAGCGCACTCCAAGAGAGAAGTCCGCCTAGCCTGGCCCGGGTGGTGGCCTGACATCCCTAGAATTGGGCATCATGACAACGCCTGAGCTGCCTACCCAGTACGCGCCCGCCGATGTCGAGACCCGTAGCTACGAGCGCTGGGTATCCGAGGGGTATTTCACCGCTCACGCGGGCAGCGGGCGTGAGCCGTACAGCATCGTGCTTCCTCCGCCGAACGTGACCGGATCCCTGCACGTCGGGCATGCGCTCGACCACTCGATCCAGGACGCGCTGACCCGCCGGGCCCGGATGCGGGGCTTCGAGGCCCTGTGGCTCCCCGGCATGGACCACGCCGGTATCGCGACGCAGAACGTCGTCGAGCGCGAGATCGCCAAGGACGGTTTGTCCCGCCATGACCTCGGCCGTGAGGCGTTCGTCGAGCGCGTCTGGCAGTGGAAGGAGGAGTCCGGCGGCCGGATCCTCGGCCAGATGAAGAAGCTCGGCGACGGCGTGGACTGGAATCGCGAGCGGTTCACCATGGACGAGGGACTGTCCCGGGCCGTTCAAACGATCTTCAAGCGGCTCTTCGATGACGGACTGATCTACCGCGCTGAGCGGATCATCAACTGGTGTCCGCGCTGCCTCACCGCCCTGTCCGACATTGAGGTTGAGCACACCGAGGACGACGGGGAACTCGTCTCGATCCGGTACGGCTCGGGCGACACGGAGATCGTGGTCGCCACGACACGTGCGGAGACCATGCTGGGTGACTCCGCCGTGGCCGTCCATCCGAACGACGAGCGGTACGCCCATCTGGTGGGCAAGCAGGTGGAGTTGCCGCTGACCGGTCGACTCATCCCTATCGTGGCCGATGAACATGTGGATCCGGCGTTCGGCACCGGCGCGGTGAAGGTGACCCCGGCCCACGACCCCAACGACTTCGAGATCGGGCGTCGCCACGCGCTGGAATCCATCCAGATCATGGATGAGCGGGGGGTCATCACGGCGCACGGGCCGTTCGAGGGGCTCGACCGGTTCGAGGCGCGACCGGCGGTGGTCGCCGCGCTGCGCGAGCAGGGCCGGATCGTCGCCGAGAAGCGGCCGTACGTGCACTCGGTCGGTCACTGCTCCCGATGCAAGACCGTGGTGGAGCCGCGGCTGTCGCTGCAGTGGTTCGTCAACGTGTCGCCGCTGGCCAAGGCGGCGGGCGACGCCGTCCGGGACGGACGTACCAGCATCCACCCGCCGGAGATGGCAAAGCGCTACTTCGACTGGGTCGACGACATGCACGACTGGTGCATCTCCCGGCAGCTGTGGTGGGGACACCGCATTCCGGTGTGGTACGGCCCCGACGGCGAAATGGTGTGCGTGGGCCCGGACGAGGAGCCGCCGGCTGGGTACGAGCAGGACCAGGACGTGCTCGACACATGGTTCTCCTCGGGTCTGTGGCCGTTCTCCACGCTCGGCTGGCCCGACGCCACTCCGGAACTCGCCCGCTTCTACCCGACCACGGTGCTGGTCACCGGATACGACATCCTGTTCTTCTGGGTCGCCCGGATGATGATGTTCGGGCTGTATGCGATGGACGGGCAGCCGCCGTTCCGCACCGTGGCGTTGCATGGCATGGTCCGCGACCAGTTCGGCAAGAAGATGTCGAAGTCGTTCGGCAACGTCGTCGACCCGCTCGACTGGATCGCGCGCTACGGCGCCGACGCCACCCGGTTCACGCTGCTACGCGGGGCCAACCCGGGCTCTGACGTGGCGATCAGCGAAGACTGGGCGGGCGGATCGCGTAACTTCTGTAACAAGATCTGGAATGCGACGCGGTTCGCGCTGATGAACGGCGCCGTCTCGGACGGCATCCCCTCGCAGCAGCTCACCGCAGCCGACCGGTGGATCCTCTCCCGCCTGCAGGCTGTCATCACGTCGATCGACACGGCTTTCGAGGACTTCGAATTCGCCAAGATCTCTGACGTTCTCTACCACTTCGCCTGGGACGAGGTCTGCGACTGGTACGTCGAACTGGCGAAGGTCCAGATCTCCGCCGGGGGCGAGCTCGCCGAGAACACCAAGCGCGTCCTGGGCCACGTTTTCGACGCCTTGCTGCGGCTTCTGCACCCGCTGATCCCGTTTGTGACTGAGGAACTGTGGCGGGCTCTGACCGGTGGTGAGTCGATCGTGGTCGCGCCCTGGCCTGCCGCCGCTGCCGGGCTGGCCGGCGACGCGGTCGCCGAGCAGGAGATCGCGTCGGTCCAGGAACTGGTCACGGAGGTGCGCAGGTTCCGTTCCGACCAGGGGCTCAAGCCCGGACAGCGCGTGGCCGCGCGGCTGTCCCTGTCCAGTACGGCGCTAGCCCCGCACGAGACGGCCATCCGCTCGCTACTGCGGCTGGAAACTCCCTCGGACGCCTTCACCGCGACAGCCCGGCTCACCGTCGGCGCGGTCCTGGTCGAGATCGACACCGCAGGTGCCATCGATGTTGCCGCCGAGCGGCGGAGACTGGAGAAAGATCTCGCCGCGGCTCGCAAGGAGCATGCCCAGGTCACCGGCAAACTGGCCAACGAGCAGTTCATGGCCAAGGCACCGGAGAACGTCGTCGCCAAGGTACGACAACGTGCAGCTCAGGCGGAGGAGGACATCTCTCGCCTCGAGGCGCAGCTCGCCGCACTGCCCTCATAGCGGGAACATCGGGGCTGGGTACACCGGAGGTGTCCGGAAGCGCGGGTGACCTGAGCGACGGTGAACCTGTCGGACAGGGCGGTCCGTTGTGGACGGCTGCGGTCGGGTGGGTGTGGCCGGCGCGGGAACGGGCGGCCGCTCCGGCCGACCGTGATAGTTGCGGCCGGGTCGATGAGCCTCCGGACTCTTCGGGCGCGGGGGTCTCGGGCGCGGTCCTATGTCGGCCAGAGCAGTCGCCCGCCCCCGCACCTCACGACCACGAGCGTTGATGGAGCCGATCGCCTCGTGCGGGTCGAGTAGGTTCTCGACTCAGCTAGGTTTGGAGAGCCTCCCCACGGGGGAGAAACAAAAGTCGGCTACGGCACCCGCCCGGGGATGCTAGTCTTCTGGAGCGCGGTAGCCCGGTGCGCCACGATCCCCTCAGGGGGAAACGGCTGCTAGGCTCTCCGCGTCTCCCTCTTTCTTAACCGAATTTCGGCAGATTCCGCCCGGTTCGACGGAACGGCGAAGTTCAGGTAGGTTGGAGGGGTTGCCCCGGAAGGGGTA
>NZ_BOOG01000038.1 GCF_016863115.1 Sphaerimonospora thailandensis | reverse complement strand
GGAGGCCCCCGCAGCAACGGAACCGCTCACGTCGGCGCCCATGTCGGCGCCCATGTCGGCATCGCGCGCACCCGGACGCATCCCGTTCGAGGTCCCAGCCTCCGACAGCCCGGCGTCACGGAGTGCGGCATCTGGAAGTGTGGTGTTGGGGGACACGTCGGGAACGATGGCAACCCATTCGGGCCAATCGGCCCACAACTCAGCGTCCACATCCACGGACCGGCCGGAGGAACAGGCGGTGGCCCGCACCGCCGCCTCCGCCTCGACCGCCGCCCACCACTGCGGTCCCAGCAAGTCTGCCGCGCTCTCGTGTCGAGCCGCCTCCCGCGCCGCCGGCTTCATCGATTCCCTCCCCTCCACCTCATTCTTTCGAACACCTGACGCAATTATTTCACAGATGACTCAGAAATAACACAGGCCCGTCCAGGAAATTAAAAGAAATTACGAGAAGTAGATGACTATTTGTGTGCTATCCACTTGATGTCATATACGCCCTATTCGCAATAGTTTCGTGAGCGTTAGGCGGTCCCACGTAACCGGTCACGACCATCTGTGATCTCCAGGCAGGAGCAGCGGCCGCGTGAGACGGAGCAGCACGCGGACGCTCTTGCCGATCACGCCGATCCGCCAGCGGTCGAGGGTGACCCGCCGCCGCGTGGATTCCGCGGACAACCGGGTCGAAAGCTCGCTGGTCGTCGGCGAGGCCGCCGTTCTCGGGCTTCTTGGCCGGGTGGCGCAGGGCCGGACTGAGATTCTCGTAGCCCAGGTTGGCGATGGTGAGCAGGCCCGGATCCGTATGTGAAACTGGACGACACGCAAAGCCGCTCGCCGTGAAGTTGATCTGTGGCGAGACCGCTTGTGACCGGAAAACAGTCACCCCGGCCAGGCGCGCGGCAGTGAACCCCGGCACAGGACACGGTCACGGTGCGACCGGGCATCGCATGTACTCGGACGGAGCGGGCCAGTGCGGGGGAAGAACAGGCGCGCAGCCGCCCGTTCATCGAGACACAGCTTGCCCCGTCAGCCTGGCACGTCGAGATGGCGGAGCATCTCCTGGACTTCCTGAGTTTCGGGGTGGTCGGGGCCGAAGAGGAGGCGTAGGTCCTCCAACAGTGGTGTGAGGACCTCCCTCGCCTGTTGGTCATCCCCTTCGGCGGCAAGGAGGGCGCCGATGCTCCGACGGATCTCCCTCGCGGTCTCGGAGGTGTCGCTCTCTTTGGCGCGGATCACGTCGAGCACGTGGTGATACTCGCGGAGCGCGGTTGTGACCTGACCGAGCTCCGCGCGGCAGTCGGCCGCCTGACGGCGGCAGCGGATCACGTTGCTCCCCGCCGGTCCTTCGGTGCTCTCGTACGCGTTCGCGAGATCGTCGAACTCGGGCAGGGACCGGCGGTAGTCGCCGCCGATGAAGAGGACGGCAGCCCGCTTCTTCCGCAGGGCCAGGACGCGCGGATGCCTTGCACCGAGCGTCGCCGATACCGAGTCGATCAATGCTTCGAGGGCGTCGGCTGCCTGGATGTAGCGCTCCTCGTCGAGGAGGGCGTTGACCTGGCGCTCTACTTCGGCGATGGCGGCTCTCAGCCGCGTGTCGAGGGTGGCTCCAGGGTTTGGGGTGGGCCTGGAGCTTGGAGTGCCGGCGGGAGCGTCGGGCGGGCGGGGCGCGTTCGGCCGCCGATACATCTGGGTCGGGTCCGGGCAACCGGCCAGTTCCGGCCCACCCTGGGGTGCCGCCGCGCCCGGGGGCGGCAGGAACGGCAGAAGGCCCTCGTATACCGCGTACGCATCGCCCGGGCGCTGCTCTGGCTTCTTGGCCAGTAACTGCAGAACGAGCTTTTCCAGATCTTCAGGGACATCCGGCCGCAGTGCGCGGAGCGGTTGCGGCCGGGCATGCCGGTGCTGCTCCCAGAAGAGTTCCTCGGTCGGGCCGTCGAACACCGACCGGCCCGAGAGCAACTCGTGGAGCAGGCACCCGAGCGCGTAGAGGTCACTCTGCGGCGTGACCTGGCTGGCCCGGGTCTGCTCGGGCGACATGTACTGACTGGTCCCGATCGGGACCCCGTGCCTGGTCAGCTGGGAACGTCCGGCCGCAGGATCGCGGCGATGCCGAAGTCGAGCACCTTGACCGTGCCGTCGGCGGTGACCAGCACGTTGTCGGGCTTGAGATCACGGTGCACGACCGGCACCGCATGAGCGTGAGACAGGACGGTCGCGATCTGGGCGGCCATCGCCGCCGCCCATGGCATCGGCAGGTGCACGTCCGGCCGGATATAGGCGCGCAGGCTGGTCCCGTGGATGTGCTCCATGACCAGGTACAGCTGGTCGAAGGGCTCGGTGAGCACCGCGTCATAGACCTGGGGGACCCCGTGGTGGCGGATTCGGGCCGTGATGCGAGCTCACGGCGGAAGCGGTCCGCAAGCTCTTGGGCATCCCGTACGGACCTGATCACGTCCGTACGGATCACCTTGACGGCGACCTCACGATCGAGAACAGCGTCGTAGCCCCGCCAGACCGTTCCCATTCCCCCGCTGCTGATCTCCTCGGTCAGCTCATATCGACCGGCAACGGGTTCACTGGGCACATTCACTCCGCGAGCCTCGCTGGACACCTTGTGTTACCAGTGTGCTCACGGCGGATCTTGCTGTCCAGTCAGCGAAGAAGGATCGATCGGTACGTCCAGCAGGGACCTACGACTGGAAGCTGGTCGCCCTCCAACTGGGCATGGTCTATCCCCGCCGGATCAAGCCGACGCCACGGCTCTCCCACGGGTGGCCGTAGCCGTCACACAGATCTCAGCCGTACGTCTGCCATTTGACGGTTAGGTCGCCGGCCTTGAAGCTGCGCATGCGGTGCTCCCATTGCGGACGAATCGCCGGATTGCTTCGCAAAAATGGGCAAGACGCTGGTGACCAGTTTGAGCTCACGAAGCCGCCGCAGGACCGGGAAGCCTTCCCATCCGGTCACGTCGAAACCGTACTCCTCGCGCAGCGGGCTGTGTTCGTCCACTGGGTAGTCCATGCGGAGGCTACCGACCGCCACCGGGGTCAGGTCCCATTCGCGCGGGCCGATCGTCGTGCTGTCGAAGTCGCACAATGCGGGCCCGAGGGGGCCGGCGATGACGTTTCCGAGGAACGCATCCCCGTGGATGATCCCGGGCTGGA
Organism: Sphaerimonospora thailandensis; assembly: GCF_016863115.1. Lineage (GTDB taxonomy): Bacteria > Actinomycetota > Actinomycetes > Streptosporangiales > Streptosporangiaceae > Sphaerimonospora > Sphaerimonospora cavernae. The sequence goes on along the minus strand of NZ_BOOG01000038.1, from coordinate 75,563 downwards.
GAACATAGCTGAGGGCGGCGAGCTGTCCTTCGATCTCGTCGCATTCGTGCTGAAGGAAGGCGTGGTCGTCGGCGGACAACTCTTCTGGCTCGTTCAGGCGCTGGCGAATTTCCGTCATCGGCCGCCACTGGGGCAGGTCCGGCGGCGGATCGGTCAGGGCGTGCAGGCGTCGCAGCAGGATCCCAAGATCCCTTCCGTTAAGGTGCCCGCCGACCTCCGGCAGGTGCTCCCACAGCGTGATGACGTGACCATCCACGCTCAGCGGCTGCTCCATGCCGGATAGGAGTCGGACCGCTGGGAGGTCGTGCCGGGCCAGCCAGCGGGCGACCCGAACCACTGTCGGGACGCGGGTGCGAGCGGCGTTGGATCCGGCTATGCGCACGACGACGGGCGCCTGACGGAGACGGAAGACCGCATCGTTGGTGAACTTGATCAGCTCGGCGTCTCGCGAGGAGAGCCCTGCGCGGGCACAGACGGCCTCCAGCAGACCATCGAGCCTGTCGCGCGTGACGCCGCACATGGGCGTGAGCCTCGCGCCATGGCTCGGCCCTGGCCCGATGTCGGGCCTGTCGACGATCCTCAGCGCCACGCCGTTCTGTCAGTGCCAGTCGTCACAATGAGTCACATGAAGGAGAACTCCACGGTGCCAGCCGCTGTCCTGGCTGATGAAGACGCCTATCTGCAGGCGGTCGCGCAGGCGCGTACTGCCGCCGAGGCGTACTACGGGTCCGGCGAGCCCAGCATGGACGATGAGACCTATGACCGGCTGCTGCGCGCGATCATCGCCTGGGAGGACGAGCACCCCGACCTGGTCGCGGCCGACTCCCCTTCCCAGCAGGTCGCGGCCGGGGTGGCCACCGGTGAGGTCGAGCACACGGTACGGATGCTGAGCCTGGGCAACGTCTTCTCTGACCCGGAACTGAAGGCATGGACCGTGTCGCTGGAACGCCGATTGGGTGGGCGTACGGTGACCGCCTGGGCGGTGGAGCCCAAGTTCGACGGTGTGGCCCTGGCCGCCCGCTACTGCAAAGGCCGACTGGTCCAGCTGGTCACCCGGGGTGACGGGACGACTGGTGAGGACATGTCCCACGCGATCGGGGACATCGTCGGCCTTCCCACGACCCTGACCGAGCCGATCACCGTCGAGGTCCGGGGCGAGGTTCTGATGACGCAGGCCCAGTTCGTCGCAGCCAACGAACTGCGGGCCGCACACGAGGCGCCGGTGTTCGCCAACCGCCGCAATGCCTCCTCCGGGTCGCTGCGGGCCAAGGACCGCGCCTACCACATCGAGCAGACGTTCCTGGCCTACGCCGCCCTGACCGGCCCCGAGCACACCAGTGACCCCACCCTGGAGAATCTGCCCCACACCCGGCTCATCGCGCGCCTGGCCGACCTCGGGCTGGGTACCACCATCGACACGCCGGTCGCCACCCGCTCCTACACCACTCTGGAGCAGGTCCTGGCCCGGGTGCAAGAAATTGGCACCCTGCGCGCAGAACTGGATTTCGAGATCGACGGCGCTGTAATCAAGGCCGACGAGCCCGCCGACCAGGTCCAGGCCGGTACGGGTTCACGCACCCCGCACTGGGCCATCGCGTTCAAGTTCCCCGCCGCCCAGAAGATCACCGTGCTGCGCGCGGTTGAATGGGGCGTGGGCCGCACCGGCGTCATCGCCCCACGCGCCGTCCTCGACCCGGTCAACGTCGCAGGCACGACCATCACCTACGCCACCCTGCACAACCCCGCCGACATCACCCGCCGTGGCCTGCTACTCGGCGACCGCGTCATCGTCTGCCGCGCCGGCGAAGTCATCCCCCGCGTCGAAGGCGCCGTCACCACCCTGCGCACCGGCGACGAACAGCCCATCGCCTTCCCCCAGGTCTGCCCGCGCTGCGGGGCCGATATCGACCGCACGCAGGAACGCTGGCGCTGCGTCCGGGGCCGCGCCTGCGGTCAGATCGAAGCCATCCGCTATGCGGTCGCCCGCGATGCCCTGGACGTCGACGGCCTCGGCGAGAAGATCATCGTGCAACTGGTCGACAAGGGCCTGATCGAGGACTTCGCTGACCTGTTCACCCTCACCTGCGACCAACTGCTGACCTTGGACCGCATGGGTGCGAAAAGCGCCGACAACCTCCTGACCGCCATCGACACCGCCAAGAGCAAACCGCTGAACCGGGTCTTCTGTGCCCTCGGCATACTGGGCACCGGACGCTCCATGTCGCTGCGCATCGCCAAGCAATTCGGCTCGATGCAGGCGGTGCGGGATGCCGACGCCGCAGCGCTGGAGCAGGTCGACGGCATCGGCAGCGAGAAGGCTCCGGTCATCGTCGCGGAACTGGCCGAGATCGCCCCGATGATCGACAAGCTCGTGGCCGCGGGGGTGAACATGACCCAACCCGGCTTCGTCCCATCCGCTGCCTCCGACGGCGTCCCGGAAGGGGGAGTGGAGTCCGGGGAAGCAGGAGAAAGGCTGCCGTTGGCCGGAATGACGGTGGTGGTGACCGGGGCGATGAGTGGACCCCTGGCGGAGCACTCCCGTACCGAGATGAACGAACTGATCGCCCAGGCGGGGGGCCGCGCATCCTCCAGCGTCTCCGCGCGCACCCACCTGGTCGTCGCAGGCGAGAACGCCGGCAGCAAGCTCGACAAGGCCCGCACTCTTGGCATCAAGATCATAACGCCCGAGGAACTCGCCGAGCGCCTTGCCACCTACCTCACCTGATCTTCCCAGCGCGGCGCGCCGCTTCGAGCCCCACGACCGGACCCAGGTAGAAGCGACCCTCGCCAGCATGACCAAGGCCGCCAGGAACGAACCGCGAACCGAGTACTCCTTGGCCGCGGTCCATCCCACGGGAGATCTCATCGCCTTCGCGCGGTTGGCCATCGACACCCACATCCCGCCCAGAACAGCGGGCAGTGGACCGGTGCCCTGCGCACCCCGACCGAGTGCCTTGCCCGCTCCGAGGCGCGGCCGCATGGTGGCACAGCCGTCTCGGCGATCCACAACGATCCCGGCACCTCGGGCATCCGGCCAAGCCTCAGTGCGACAAGCCTCAGTGTGGTTGGCCGTTCATCAGCGGTGACGTGACAGAAAAGGAGCAGGGAGACATGCCGAACCCGGCCGCCGTGCAGGTCACCGAGGTCCTGGCCGACGCCTACGGTCTTATCGGGGCAAGGTTGGCCCGGCTGGACGGACAGGTCAGCATCAACTACCGCGCGACGACGGCCGAGGGCCGCAGAGTGTTCGTCAAGAACTACACCTGCGGCTCAGACCTCGCGGCGGAGGAGGAGGCGATCGCGCAGACCAGGCTGGCCGGTGACCATGGTGTGCCGGTCGCCGCCATCGTCCCCTCGGTCACCGGCGAACTGATCACCCGCCGTGGCGATACCGCTGTGTCCGTCTGGGAATGGCTGCCGGGCCACTCCGTGGAGAGCGGGTTCAACGCCGTGCAGCAGGTCGCCACCGGCCGGATGCTGGGCCGCGTCCACCGCGCCTTCGCCGGCCACCCGACCGGCACCCACCCCTCTCCTCGGGTCGACCGATGGCTCAACCCTGACTTGGACAAATGCGACGCGACAATCGACACGCTCCTGGCCCTCATCAAAGATCGAACGGAGCAAGAACCCTTCGATCGGCAGGCCGCCGACACGTTGACCGAGCGCCGCACTCAACTGCTGCGTCTGCCCAGCTTGATCACCGCGTTGCCTCCACTACATGCCCAGGTGCTGCACGGCGACTACAGTCCCAAGAACCTGCTCTTCCACGGCAACGCCATCACCGCGGTGGTGGACTTCGGCCCGGCGGAGCCGTTCCTGACCAGCTACGAACTGGGTCGCATCGCGTTCGATCCCCGGTCCGTCGCGCTCGGGGAGGACTGGATCGCCTCCGGCATGGCCCTGGTGGCCGCCTACCTGGAGGAAAACCCACACCTACCCGCCGCCGACATCACCTCGTGCGCCCGTGTCGCCCTCATCCAACTGATGGTCAGCCTCTACGGCGTCAAAGAGCACTACCTCAAGCCCGGATTGATCCAAGACGACCTCGATCGGTTCTGGCTGCTGCGCCACCGCGCGGCAACACGTCTGCTGGACCACCTGGACGAGGTCGAGGAAGCGCTGGCATCCGTCACACCCAGCAGTTCTATGCACCGCCGATCGGCATCATGAGGCCCGCTCGTACCGCATCAAAATCGGCAGCATCGCGATCGACAGGGATGAGCTTGATCTCGACTCCCTGCGGCAGCGATGCAAGGTGCAGCACTGCCTGGACCCGGTGACGGCGCTGCGTGAGGGCCATGTCGAGATGTGCGCCGACCGCGACGGCAAGGAGCTGATCAGCCGAGCCAGGGCCATTCGGTGGATCGAGGCCTCCGTGTCGATCGGACCACGCATCTACCAGCTCAGCGATGGCGAGTGGTTCGAGTGCGGTGCCACGTATGTGGAGTCGATCAAGTGCCGGCTGCGCGAGCTGATCACGGACAGGCCGGAGCTGGAGATGTTGCCGTGGCGGCTCGGTGAAGAGGAGGAGGACTACAACGAGTCATCGAGGTCAGCCTCATCTATGCCGGGGCGCTACCTATCGATCAGCGCGACCAACACCTCGATCACGGCAGCTGCCACCATGAGTGGGCCAACCGTCCTCCAGCGAAGCCCCGGACGCATGGTTTCAAGCGTCTGTCAGCCTCCGGCGGTTACGGTAGCCTAGCCGCCCTCCCAGCGCCCTTAGCCTGTTCAGGCTAAGGTGCATCGGATCACCTTCCGCCAGATTCAGCAGACAAGACTTCAATAGCGCTTCCGTATCACGCGTCATCAGAAGCCGATCGTTCGCATCCTCAAGGGAATGTGTACCTGCATCGCCCGCAGAAGCGGCTGTCCCCTTCTCCGCCTCGTTCAGCAGCTTCCCGACGGCCTGATGTGACATACCGAGCAGGTAACCAATGTCGCGGTGAACGTAACCTCTCCGCGCCAGGGCAGTCACCATTGCTTGCGTTGCTTCGGCGGCCTGTTGTTTGACTAGAGTCGCCGCGAGGCGGGTCAGCAGCGTGGCTTCCAGTTCCGTAGCCACTTCATCATCGGCCACAGACAAGTCGAAGTCGGCGTCGATCTCGGAGACATCCACATCCAGCATGGTGGCCACCAGGTCACGAGCCATCTCTTCGGCTTGCTCCAGGCGCTTTACTTGCGTGGGGTAGGCGCGCTTAAGGCCGGGTCCGGAGACGGTCAACGCCCACCAATCATCGCTCCTGCTGACGGAGATGGTGTAGGTGTCGCGCTTGCTCACTGCTCCTCCTGCTCCTTCGCGACCTCAACGAGGATGCTCTCCCAGCTCTCCAAGATTCCTTTCGCCGTGCGCTCGTTGACCTCCGAGTGCCGAGGCACAGGCATCGCCTCCGAACCGGCATGCCACTTGGTGTGACTGCCACCTTCGGTGGAGTGAACGGGCACCCCGTACTCCTTGGCGAGTTTGCGCATCCGCCGCTCAAGATCTCGCTTCCTCATCACTAGTATAGGCTACCAAGGTTGCATAGTGCCAGGCAACCTAAGTTGCAGAGGTGCATGAGTGTCGGGACCACGGTGCTGCCTAAAACCTGGGGCACAAGGGGTCCATGCAGACAAGCGGCCGGCGCCGATGCGGAGCAGCCGCGTAGCGGATGGACCCGTGGCGTAGTTGGGATGTCGGGTCGCGTGATGGGACCACAAACCGGTTATTGTGCGTCCAACTGAATGACGACGGTTGCCTATCAGTGAGCTGAGGGCTCAAGGCGACCGCCTCACCGATCATCGCCTTCATGAGGGTGTCGAAGCCGGAATCCGGGCAGGCTCTAGCCCCAGTGGGGTGGGCGTTCTTCCAGGTAATGGGAGTCGTCGGAGTCGGAGTGCCATTCACCCCAGCCGAGGTCGGTGTCGTCGCTCGTCTGGTCGGGCAACACCGGCAGTCCCTCATCGGAGAGGTCCACCGGACGCATGTCATCCGGATGCTGCACAGTCACGCCCCCATGGTATCCGCAACGTCTCCCCACCTGGGAGGAGAAACATCACCCGTACAACCCGGGCGTGTGTCGGCGGCCGAAGGTACGATGCGGATGCAGACATCACGCCCGGACGACCCCCGACGAACCCGTGAGGCGGCATGGCTACGCCAGCAGGATGGCGGCAAGAGGGCAACCTGCCCGTAGAGCTCACCAGTTTCGTGGGCCGTACGCGGCTCCTCGCTTCGCTGCGGCAACGGCTGCAGCAGTCCCGGCTGGTGACGGTCACCGGCATCGGCGGCGTGGGCAAGTCGCGTACGGCGCTGCGCATCGCGCATCAGATCCGCAGGCAGTTCCGGGACGGCGTCTGGTACGCCGACCTGGCCCGGCTGCAGGACTCCGGCATGGTCCAGCACACGATCACGGCCGCGCTCGGGATCGCCGACCAGTCCCCGAGGGAGGGGTCGGACACTCTGGCGGAGTGGCTGGCCGACCGGGAGATCCTGCTCGTCCTGGACACCTGCGAGCACCTCGTCGACGCCGTCGCGCCGCTCACCAGCCGGCTCCTCGACGCGGCGCCGAACCTGCGGATCCTCGCGACCAGCCGCCGTTCGCTCAACGCGCCGGGCGAGTACACGCTCGCGGTCCCGCCGCTCACCGTCCCCGGGGACGACCCGTCGGAGAATCCGTACACGAACGAGGCGGTCGAGCTGTTCGGCGCGCGGGCCGGCGCCGTGGTGCCCGACTTCGTGGTGGACGAGAGCAACGTCACGGCCGTCTCCGAGCTGTGCCGCCGCCTGGACGGGATCCCGCTCGCGATCGAGCTCGCCGCCGTGCGCCTGCGCACGCTGTCGGTCGAGCAGATCCTCACCCTGCTCACCGACCGGTTCAGTCTGCTCGCCGGCGCGAGCCGTACGGCCCTGCCGCGCCACCAGACGCTGCGCGCGGCGATCGGGTGGAGCCACGAGCTGTGCGAACCGGCCGAGCGGCTGCTGTGGGCCCGCCTGTCGGTGTTCGCCGGGGACTTCGAGCTGGAGGCGGCCCGCTACGTCTGCTCGGATGAGACTCTCGCGGCCGACCGCATCCTCGACGTGATCGGCGAACTGGTCGACAAGTCGGTGCTGCTGAGCTTCCCGACCCCGGCGGGCCAGCGTTACCGGCTGATCGACACGCTGCGGCAGTACGGCGGGGAGTGGCTGGACAAGCTCGGTGAGACGCCCGAGCGGCGCCGCCGCCACCGGGACTACTACCTGCAGCTCGCCGAGCGCGGCGAGCATTCCTGGTCGGGGCCCCGGCAGGTGCACTGGTTCACCCGGATGCGGCAGGAGCACGACAACATCCGGGTGGCCCTCGAATACTGCCTGTCGGTCCGGGGCGAGGAGGGCGTCGGCCTCGAACTGCTGTCGTCCCTGTGGTTCCTCTGGGTCGCCTGCGGCTTCGCCCGGGAGGGCGTGCACTATCTGGAGCGCACGCTGGAGGCGGCGCCGGAGCCGAGCAGGCGGCGGTGCAAGGCCCTGTGGGTGCTGTCCTACATCCGCAGCGCGCAGGGCGACATGGCCGGGGCGCTCGAGGCCGCCGAGCGGTGCAGCACCGAGGCGGTGCGGGCGGGCGACTCGGTCGCGGTCCTGCTGGCGACCAAGATGCAGGGCACGGCGGCCATGCTGCAGGGAGACACCCAGAAGGCCACGGCCCTGCTCGGGGTCGCCATCGAGTTCCACCGGGGCGGGCGCGAGCTCAACCCGGGCCTGCTCCCCGCGATCGTCGAGCTGTCCATGGTGCTGCTGGCCCAGGGCGAGCCCGCCGATGCCGAGACGCTGCTGCTGGACTGCCTGAAGACCTGCCAGGATCGGGGCGAGCTGTGGCTGCGTTCCTACGCCTGGTACGTCATGTCGCTGGCGCAGCGTGCCACCGGCCGCCACGACGAGTCGCTGGTGAGCTGCAAGGAGTCGCTGCGGATCAAGCGCCACTTCCATGACGTGCTCGGCGTCGTGCTGTGCGTGGACACGCTGGCCACGCTCAACCTCGACATGGGCGCCCCGGAGCGCACCGCGATGCTGCTCGGCGCCGCCCAGGCCAACTGGCGCACGTTCGGCCTCCCCCAGTTCGGCTCGCCGTTCTTCACGGCCGAGCACGAGCAGTGCGTCAAGGAGTGCAAGAAACTGATCGGCGACGCCGCCTACGACGAGGCGTACGCCTCGGGGGCGCGGCTCAGCCTCGGCGACCTCGTCGAGTACGCACTGGACGACTTCGGCGACTTCGAGCAGGAGTGAGCGCCGCCGGGCTGAGCCACGCCCGTCAGGTCAGGGCGTCGGTGTAGCGCGAGCTGGTGAGCGAGTAGTCGACGCTGCCGCTGATCCAGTACCGCAGCCCCCGGACGTAGGCGGAGACGGCCGGTGAACGCAGCGCCGCCACGGCCGGCTCCAGGGCCACCATCTCGGCGATGGCCTGGTCGCGCATGACGCCGATCCGGTCCATCGCCTCCTGGACCGAGCAGCCCCCGTGGGCGACCAGCACCGTGACCAGATTGTTACGGCCGTTGGCCGCATCACGTTCCTTGGCGTACGAGATGAGGTCGTTGTCCCACACGACCACGTCGTTGGCGTGCTGAGTCATGGCGCGTACGGCCGGGTGGCGCCACTCGTCGGAGGTGAGGCGGACCCCGGCGGTCACGTCGATCAGGGCGAAGACGGTGAGCATGGCCCCGGTCCTGCGGCGCATGAAGACGTAGTCGCCGAAGGTGGGGACCACGTCGTCCTCCCGGTTGGCCGCCTCCCAGACCTGCGCGAACAGGTAGTCCTTCGTCATCGCGCGCCAGCGGTCGAGCTGGTCGGCGGTGCCGTACGCGGTGATCCGGGCCTTGATGTCGAGCAGCGCGCGGGCGAAGACGTTGTCGACCGGCTCCTCGCCGGTGAGGTCGTCGATGACCTCGAAGAGCCGCGGGAGGGCCCGGGCGATCTCCGCCGCCCGCCGATCGGACTCGCAGTAGACGTCGTCGAAGGCGAACAGCCACACGCACCAGTCGGTGACCAACTGGCAGAGTTCCCGGGCCGCGTAGGGGTAGGTGCGGGCGCCCAGCCATCCGTATCCGGCCGATCGGAAGCGCTCGAGCTGTTCGCCGTCGGCGATCATCCCAGAGGCCGCCAGCCAACTCATCGTGTCCCGATCCACCTCGTCCACATGGGGGTTCACGTCGCTGGGGAAGGGGCAGGTGAGCGCGGGGAGACGGAAGGCCTGCCTGGTGTTGGAAGTCGGCATCAGCCCAGCATGACCATCGCGCGGAGCGATGACCAGACTGTCCGGCATTACGGAAAATTTCGGACAGCCGACTTCGTGTCCCTAATGAGGGAGAGACTCCGCGTACACCCCACGGTCGCCCTGCCCTCCGTTGTCCACAGGCCATACGTCCGCGCGGGAATCCGCACTGCGCTGCGCTAGGTTCATCAGTTAAAGGAACCTTGAGAAAGGCTGGAGACGTGTTCGACCCCACGGATCTCTACCGGCTCGACGGGAACCTCCCCGAGCTGACCGATCCGGTGCTGCTATACCACTTCGAGGGGTTCGTGGACGCCGGCGCCACGGGCCGGTTGGCAATCGGGCACCTCCTCGCCGAGTTGGAGCATCGGGTCATCGCCAGGTTCGACGTCGACCGGCTGCTCGACTACCGGTCCCGGCGACCCATCATGACCTTCGACACCGACCGCTGGACCGACTACGACACCCCGGAGCTCGCCGTCCACCTCGTGCGCGACACCACGGGCACCCAGTTCCTGGTCCTGTCGGGGCCGGAGCCGGACCGCGAGTGGGAGCTGTTCACCGATGCCGTCGCCACGCTCGTCACCCGGCTGGGCGTGGGCAGGCTGGTGAGCGTGCACGGCATCCCCATGGGCGTCCCGCACACCCGTCCGCTCGGCCACACCGCGCATGCCAGCCGCCCCGAACTGATCAACGGCCGGCCCAGCCCGTTCGGGAAGGTCCAGGTGCCCGGGAGCGTCGCGGGGCTCATCGAGCTCCGGCTCGGCGCCAAGGGCCACGACGCGCTGGGCTTCGCCGTGCACGTGCCGCACTATCTGGCCCAGGCGGAGTATCCGCAGGCCGCGGTGGCGGCGCTGGAGGCGGTCACCGGCAACACCGGCCTGGTGTTCCCCATGGAAGGTCTCCGGGAGGCCGCCGCGAAGACCGACGAGGAGATCGCACAGCAGATCAGCGCCTCGGAGGAACTGTCGGGCGCGATCCAGGGCCTGGAGCAGCAGTACGACGCCTTTCAGTCGGGTGCGCAGCGGGAGAACCTGCTCGCGGAGAACATGCCGATGCCGACCGGCGACGAACTGGCCGCCCAGTTCGAGGCGTTTCTCGCCGAACGCGACGAGCGGGACGGCTGACGATGGCCTCCGGAGCGCCCGACATCCGCGTCGGCCTGGCCGGTTACGGAACGGGCGGGGCGTTCTTCCACGCGCCGCTGATCGCCGCCGTCCCCGGGCTGCGGCTGGCGGCCGTGGTCACCCGCGACCCGGCGAAGGCCGAGCGGGTACGGCGCGAGCACCCCGGCGCCGATGTCGTCGGGTCGGCCGACGAGCTGTGGGACCGATGCGACCTCGTGGTGATCGCCACGCCGAACCGCACCCACGTGCCGCTGGCCGTCGAGGCGCTCAAGGCGGGCCTGCCCGTGGTGGTGGACAAGCCGCTGGCGGGCACCGCCGCCGAGGCCCGAGATCTCCTGCGACTCGCGCGCGACCGGGGCCTGATGCTCAGCGTGTACCAGAACCGGCGCTGGGACGGCGACTTCCTGACGGTCCGCCGCCTGCTGCCCGAGCTCGGCGAGGTGCATCGCTTCGAGTCCCGGTTCGAGCGGTGGCGGCCGGTGCCCAAGGGCGGCTGGCGTGAATCCGGCGGCCCGGAGGAGATCGCCGGGATCCTCTACGACCTCGGCAGTCATCTCGTCGATCAGGCCGTCCAGCTCTTCGGCCCGGTCTCGCACGTGTACGCCGAGGCCGACGTGCGGCGGGCGGGCGTGCTGGCCGACGACGACGCCTTCATCGCGTTGACGCACGCCTGCGGCACGCGGTCGCACCTGTGGATGAGCGCGATGGCCGGTCGACTCGGCCCCAGGTTCCGCGTGCTCGGGTCGAAGGCGGCCTACGTCAAGTGGGGCCTCGACCCCCAGGAGGAGCGGCTGCGCGCCGGCGAGCGTCCGGGGCCCGGCTGGGGTGCCGAACACCCGGACCTGTGGGGGACGCTCGGCGTCGACGGCGATGGCCGTACGGTCCCCACCGAGCCGGGCGCCTACCACCGGTTCTACGAGGGCGTCGTGGCCTGCCTGCGGGACGGCGCCCCGCCGCCCGTCTCACCGGAAAGCGTCGTCGAGACCCTCACCGTCCTGGAGGCCGCCAGGCACTCAGCCGCCACCGGCACCGTCATCCCCATCCCCGCCGAGAAAGCCAGCTAAGGCCGGGCGGACCAGCGAGACGAGGGAGCCGAGCCAGCCAAAGTGAGCGTCTGTCCCCCTGATCCACACCGGGCAGGTAAAGAACGTTCCGAGGTTTTCACCAGAGAAAAAAGAAGACCCGGCCCACGAGGAGCCGGGTGGTCTACGTGAAGAAGTGTACCCCATCACCAGCCGGGTGGCATCGAATACCCACCCACCGGGTTCGGGAGCTGGTGATGCCGAATGTCCCGCTCGCTCAGCTTGCGCCAGAAGTGACGGCCGACTCCCATTGTCGGCAGGCCGCGCAGGGCGCCTGCAGTCTGTCCGGGGGAGGGATTGACCAGCCCGACCGGGACCAGCTTGCGCGCTTCCTCGATCGGGAACCGCAGATCGGAGTCATTGGAGATCACCAGCGCCGCGTCGACGTTGTCACGTAGAACGTCCAGCAGCAGATGGGACGCGACATTGACGTCGCTGCCTTTCTCCTCGCGGTGCGCGACGGAGACCATGAACCGCGCGTCATTGACCTCCAAGCCAGCGCTGTCCTGAACCATCACCGGCCAGCCGGGGCCGACCAGTCGCGGCCGACCGTTCGGCTGGCGCACTGCGAGCGGCGCCGCCTTCACCCGCGCGACGTAGTACCCGTACTCGATGTGGTCGACACTCTTCGAGGCAAGCAGGGCCTTGAGGTAGACGTCCTGATCCGCATAGCTCGACGGGTTCTCGGCCGCGTCCACCCGCGCCGTGCAGTAGACCACCCGCCCCAACAGAGCGCCACGCCAGTCGTGTCGCTCTTGCATGAGGGATTGCGCGAGCGCCCCGATGTCGAGCCAGCGCCAGCCGAGCGTACCCCGGCCACACAACGACCGTGCCCCGTAGTACAGGTTGTAGCCGTCTACATACACACCGACACGCATCACTGGGGCACCCTATCCCAGTCCGTAGCCGCGGTTGACCAATCACCACCTCCATCACTCGACTGGATACCGTTCCGACCGGGACCGAGTTCGTCACGCAGGCAGCGGGGCGATTCCGTACCAGTTCAGCTCTTGACGAGCGTGCCCTGGAAGAGGACCTTGCCCTTTGCGCTGTCCCAGCGGTAGGAGAGGCCGTCGTCGGTACGGACGAGGGCGATCTCGCCGGCCGCGCACTTGTCGATCCGGAAGACCAGCGCGGTCTCGGAGCTGCGCGTCAGCCTCAGGTCTGCCTGGCACGAGCTGGTTATGTCCTTCCAGCTTCCGGTGTCCTTGCCCGGCTCCAGCGTGATCTGGACGTCGGTCTCGTCGTAGCCCGCAACGAACTCGGTCGGTTCGATGTGGCCGCCCCAGGTGCCGGCGAACGCCGTGGGCACCGTCCCCCCGGGCCTGGTCGTCGGCACGGCGGTGGCCTTCGGCGTGGCGGTCGGGTCTCCCGCCTCGTCGTCAGTCGTGACGGGATCGTCCTGGGCTGTGCCGTCGTCCTGGGCTGTGCCGTCGTCGTCCGTGACGGCGTTTTCGAGTGTGGCATCGGTGGGGAGCACCGGTGAGGTGGTGGTCGGAGACACTGTCGTCGTGGCGCCCGCGGACGGCGAAGAGGTGGACCCTTTGTCATCGGACAGCAGGCGCGGCGCCAGCAGCACTGCCGTGACCGACAGTGCGGCCACGGCCGCCACGGCTCCGATGACGATCCCGGTGCGTGAACTCCGCCGTTCGCCGCCTGCCTCGGTGGCCTCCGCCGAGCCCGGCAGGGTCGCCCCGGCCGCGGTGAGGATGGCGGTCGGCTCGCCCTGCCGTACCCCCTCCGGTCTGGTGGCGGCCGCGGCGCCCGCCCGCAGCGGGTCGGGGGCGGACCCGACGAGCTCCAGCAGCAGGTCACGGGAGGCCGGCCGGCGCGCCGGATCCTTGGCGAGGCAGCGTTCGACCACCCCGCGCAACGACGCGGGCAGCGCCGATGCGTCGGGCTCGGCGGTCAGGATCCGGTGCATGACGGCGGGCACGCTGTCGGCGCCGAAGGCCGCACGGCCCGTGGCGGCGAAGACGATCGTGGCCCCCCAGGCGAACACGTCGGCTGCGGGGGTGGCCGGATGTCCGGCGATCTGCTCGGGTGCCAGATAGGCGGGGGTGCCGACGGGGCCGGCGGTGATCGTGTCGCTCGCGCCGTGCCTGGCGATGCCGAAGTCCACCACCCGGGGCCCGTCCGGCCCGAGGATCACGTTGCCGGGTTTGAAGTCCCGGTGCACGATCCCGGCGGCGTGGATGGCCGCCAGGGCGGTGGCCGTACCGACCGCGAGCCGTTCCAGTTCACCGCCGCGCAGCGGGCCGCCGGAGCCGACCCGCTGCTGCAGGGACGGCCCGTCGATGAACTCGCTCACGACGTACGGCATCCGCCCGTCGACCACCGCGGTCAGCACTCGGGCGGTGCAGAACGGCGCGACGCCGCGCATCGCGTCCAGTTCGCGGACCAGCCGCTCCTTCACCGCCGAGTCGAACCCCGACTTGAGCACCTTCACCGCGACCGGTTCCCCGCCCGGCGTCCGGCCCAGGAACACCACCCCCTGGCCGCCCTCGCCGAGCCGTCCACTCAGTGTGAACTCACCCAGTGCACGCGGGTCATCGGGGTCCAGGGGGGCGACCATGGGACCGCACGATAGCGGTCCGAAGGCGTCGGCGGATACGGCTCAGAGACGACGGAGGTCGACCGTGTAGGCGAGCCTGCGCCGCCCGGCGTCGCTCATGTGCAGGTGATCACCGATGTCGTACGCCGGGGCGAGCTGCTCGGGGAACTCCGGATCGCGGACGGCCTTGTCGAAGTCGATGACGCCGTCGAAGGCCCCGCTGGTGCGGATCCACTTGTTGACCTGCTGCCTGATCTCCTCCCGCTCCTCCGTCCACGTGCCGAAGCCGAAGAACGGGGTGAGCGTCCCACCGAGGATCCGCACTTTCCGGGCGTGAGCCATCTTGATCAGCCGTTTGTACCCGTCGATCAGCGGCGCGGCCGAGGTGTAGTAGCCCCGGGAGATGTCGTTGATGCCCTCGTAGACGATGACCGTGCCCACCCCGGGCTGGGTCAGCACGTCGCGTCTGAAACGGCCCACGCCGCGCGGTCCGGCGTCGTGGTGGAGCAGCCGGTTGCCGGCGATGCCGGCGTTGAGCACGCCCATCCGCCGGTTCGCCGGCAGCCGGACGAGCCGGTGGTAGAGGTAGTCGGTCCAGCGCCGGTTGGCGTCCGTGCTCTGCCCCGCGCCGTCGGTCAGCGAGTCGCCGAACGCGACGACCGAGCGTGTCGTCTTCGGCGCGCCCACCGCGATGCGGTCCAGGAAGTACCACTGGGTGCTGGTGTAGGTGAAGCCGTCGGCGGCCTCGTCTGCGGCGAAGTCTCCCGGTTCCGACAGGTACGTGGTCGCGTAGGCGCGCTCGTGCCCGGTCACACCCTGGACGTTGCCCGGGACGTGGAAGCTGACGACGACGTCGGATCCGCCGGAGATCTTCCCGGGAATCGGGTCGCTCCAGACGGCGCGCCCGGAGCCGATCGTGACCGATTCGCGCCCGCCGAAGGTCACCGGACGGTTGGTGCCCATGAGGATCTCCGCGCCGTACGCCTGGATGCCGACGTGGACGCCGCGGAACGTCACGGGCGCCGAGCCGAACAGGTTGGACAGGCGGATGCGCATCCCCGTGCCGCCGACGCTGGTCCGCACCACCATCCGGACCGTCTGGTCGCCAAGGGCGGCGGCGAGCCGGGTGGTCGACGCCGACCAGGTGCCGACCAGGCGATGGGAGGCGGGCTGCGCGCCTTTCCGGCCCCCGCTCCGGTCGGGCTGACGGTCGGGCTGACGGTCGGCCTGCAGTGTCTCCGCTTTCGCCGGAGCCGCTGGGAGCACCACCACCACGGTCGTCGCCGCGGTGGCCGCGGTGAGGGCGACAGCCGCGAGCATCAACCGGTGAGCCGGCCGGGGCATCGACATCCTCCTGATGTGATCGCGAATGATGTGGCCCTACATTACGAGAGTTTTACCCGTGGCATACGTGAAAGCGCCATCCACTTGGGCAAGCTGGGCCGTACCGGCTCCTGGGTCTAGTCTCGGAAGCGATGAACGAGCATGAGCGCTGGATAGAACTGAACGGTGCGGTCAACGTACGGGACCTGGGCGGGCTGCCGACCACCGACGGCGGCGTCACCCGGTCCGGCCGGATTTTCCGGTCAGACAACCTGCAGGGGCTGACCGACGGCGACATCGACCGTCTGGTCGGAGACCTCAAACTGAGGAATGTCGTGGACCTGCGGTCCGTGGCCGAGGTGCGGCTGGAGGGTCCCGGCCCGCTGACCCGGGTGGCGGAGGTCGGGATCCATCACCTCAGCCTGTTCCCCGAGGGCGGGCGGTTCACCGACGCCGGAGCCGACACGGTCGACGAGCGGACGCTGCCCCGGCGGGTCGAGCACGCCGAGGACGAAGGCGCCGAGGACGAGAGCGCGGAACCGCAGGTCACCCGCTTCTACACCGGCTATCTGCGTGACCGGCCCGACTCGATCCTGGCAGCGCTGCGCGTGCTCGCCGCGGACGACGGCGCCGCCGTGGTCCACTGCGCGGCCGGCAAGGACCGCACCGGCGTGGTGAGCGCGCTGGCGCTCGCGGTGGCCGGGGCCACCCCCGAGGCCATCGTCGCCGACTATGTCGCCACCGGCATGCGACTGGAGGCGGTGCTCACGCGACTGCGGGCCAGTGAGACCTACCGGGCCGACCTGGACAAGCAACCGGCGGACGCGCATCACCCCCGGGCCGAATACATGGCGCGCTTCCTGGCCGGGCTCGACGGCCGGTTCGGCGGCCCGCTCGGCTGGCTCACCGCCAACGGCTGGACCGACGACGACACCCAGACCCTGCGCGCCCGCCTCCGCGACTGAAAGCGGCCGCCGGTCAGGTGAGCCGGGAGACGAGGCGGGGCAGGTCGGTGAGGGTGTCGGCGACCAGGTCGGCCTCGGCGGCCCCGGGGCTCGCGGCGTGCAGATATCCCCAGGGGCCGCGGCGCAGCAGAGCCGTACGCATCCCGGCCTGCCTGGCCGGCCGCACGTCGTTGTCGAGCCGGTCGCCCACATAGAGGATCTCCCGCGGGGCCCGGCCGGCGACGGCCGCGACCTTGGCGAAGAAGCCCGGCTCCGGCTTCTCCACTCCCCAGGCCGCCGACGTGTGGATCGCGTCGACCGGCAGGTCCATCGCGGCGAGCGCGTCATAGGCCTGCGGCGGCTGGTTGCCCGCGACGATCACCTGGTAGCCGGCCTCGCGCAGCGCCGCCAGCGCGGGCCGCACGTCGGGGTAGAGGTCGCCGGCGTCGAAGTTCTCCCGCAGGCCGCCCGGGTCGTCGCGCCGCCACGCCGCGATCTCGGCCTCCAGATCGAGCCCCGGCCGGATCACCTGGAAAGCCTCCTGGTGTCCCCGATCGAGCGCGGCCATGCCGCCGAGCACGCCCATGAAGGTCAGGCGCGGCACGCCGAGCCGGTCGGCCCAGCGCGACCAGATCCGCGTCTCGTCGATCAGCGTCTCCCCCACGTCGAACACGAGCGCGCGGATCACCATCGTCTCCCCCATCTGCTTCACAACCTACTCAGATCCGCTCGATCGCCTTGCGGATACGCTTCTCCGACACCGGCGCCGGGGTGCCGAGCTGCTGGGCGAAGAAGCTCACCCGCAGTTCCTCGATCATCCACCGGATGTCCCGTACGGCGGGCGCCTCGCGCTCTTCGGGCTTGAGGCTGTCGAGCAGGTCGCGGTAGTCGTCCTCGACGTCGTGGACGCGGTGCATCCACTCCCGGTCGCGGTGCGGGTCGTCCGGCAGCTTCTCCAGGCGGCGTTGTACGGCACGCAGATAGCGGTGCACGTCCGGCAGGCGGCCGTAACCGGTCTCCGTGACGAACCCCGGGTGGACGAGCCCGTCCAACTGCTCCCTGAGGTCGTCCACGATGTCGGCCGGCCCGGCGAGAGAGCTCTGCACGGCATGCCAGACCGTGAGGATCCGCTCGACCCGGGCGACGGCCTCCTCGGTGGTGTCGAACAGCGACGCGCGCACGTGGTCGTGCAGGCGGCGGAATCCCGCCTCGTCCCACGCCGGTCCCCCGGCCTCGGCGATCAGATTGTCGGCCGCGCACGCCGTACAGTCGTCGAACAGCGCGGCCGCGCCGCCGTGCGGGCTGCGGCTGAGCGCGAGCTTGGCCGGCGTGCTCAGCCCGCGCAGGATCGCCTTCGCCGGGTTCACCACGTTGAGCAGCAGCAGCCTGCGGGTCCCGGCCCACATGGCCCGGCGCTGCTCGGCCTCGGTCTCGAACATGCGGACCGCGACGCTGCCGGTCTGGTCGACCAGCGCCGGGTAGGCCCGCATCCGGCCCTGCTCGAAGAGCTTGGGCAGCGTGCCGATGTCCCAGTCGCGCAGCCCGGTGCGCTCCAGGTCGTCGGCGGCGCGGGACAGCGTGGCGCGCAGGCGGGGCGCGAGGCGGCGTTTCAGCTCCTCCAGGTCCTTGCCCTCGGCGATCGTGCGCTTGCGGTCGTCGACCACCCGGTAGCTGATCCGCAGATGCTCGGGCACCTGGTCCGGCGCCCACGCCGCCCGGGGGACGTCCACCCCGGTCATCCGGTGCAGTTCCCGTTCCAGCGCGTCGAGGATCGGCTCGCTGCCGGGCCGTACTTGCTCCAGTACGGCCCTGGCGTAGTTGGGCGCGGGCACGAAGTTGCGCCGCAGGTGCTTGGGCAGCGACCTGATGAGCGCGGTGACGAGCTCCTCACGCAGGCCGGGGATCTGCCAGTCGAAGCCGACCGGTTCGACCTGGTTGAGCACGGCGAGCGGGACGTGCACGGTCACGCCGTCGGCGGTCGCCTCCTCAGCGGGCTTGTCCTCGACCCTGCCCCCGGCGGGCGCCGACCCCGGATCGAACCGGTAGGTGAGGCGCATCCGCTGGCCGTTCTGCCGCCACGCGTCCGGGTAGTCGCCGGCGCTGACCCCGGCGCCCTCGTTGACGAGCATCTCCGGTGAGAAGGTCAGCAGGTCGGGGGTCTCGCGGGCGGTCTTCTTCCACCAGCTGTCGAAGTGCCGCCCGGAGACGACGTCGCCGGGGATTCGCTGGTCGTAGAAGTCGAACAGCGTCTCGTCGTCCACCAGGATGTCGCGCCGGCGGGCCTTCTCCTCCAGCCGTTCGACCTCCTGCAGCAGCTTGCGGTTGTCGTGGAAGAACCTGTGGTGGGTCCGCCAGTCGCCTTCGACGAGGGCGTTGCGGATGAACAGCTCGCGGCACAGCTCGGGATCGATCCGGCCATAGTTGACCTTGCGCTCGGTCACGATCGGCACGCCGTACAACGTGACCTTCTCGAGCGCGATGACGGCGGCCTGGTCCTTCTCCCAGTGCGGCTCACTGTAGGTGCGTTTGACCAGGTGCTGGGCGAGCGGCTCGATCCACTGCGGCTCGATCTTGGCGTTGACCCGCGCCCACAGCCGGGACGTCTCGACGAGCTCGGCCGACATCACCCAGGCCGGCTGCGCCTTGGCGAGCGCCGATCCCGGAAAGATCGCGAAGCGTGCCCCCCTGGCGCCGATGTACTCGGTGATCGGCCTGCGGCCGTCCTGCCTGCGCTTTTCTACGACGTCCTTGACCCCGACGTGCGACAGCAGGCCGGCGAGCAGCGACTGGTGGATCCGCTGGGGGTCGGCGTCGACGCTGTTCGGCACGATGCCGAGCGTCTTGGCCACCTGCCGCAGCTGGCTGTCGATGTCCTGCCATTCCCGGACCCGCAGGTAATTGAGGTACTCCGACTTGCACAGCCGCCGGAACGCGCTCGACGAAAGCTCCCGCTGCCGCTCCTGAAGATATCGCCACAGGTTGAGATAGGTGAGGAAGTCCGATTCCTTGTCGGCGAATCGCCGGTGTTTCTCGTCGGCCGCCTGCTGTTTGTCCGCCGGCCGCTCGCGCGGATCCTGGATCGACAGAGCCGCCGCGACGACCATGACCTCCCGGGCGCAGCCGCCCTGATGGGCCTCCAGCACCATCCGCCCCAGCCGGGGGTCCACCGGGAGCTGGGCGAGCTTCCGCCCGACCGGGGTGAGCTGCGGGCCGGGACCCTTCTGCCGGCCTTTCTGCGGGGCCTGGGACGGCCCGGCGGCGGCGTCCGGAGCCAGTGCGCCGAGTTCGTGCAGCAGGTTGACCCCGTCCTTGATCTGCCGGCTGTCCGGCGGCTCGACGAACGGGAACGCCGCGATGTCTCCCAGGCCCAGGGAGGCCATCTGCAGGATGACGCTGGCCAGGTTGGTACGGAGGATCTCCGGGTCGGTGAACTCCGGCCGGGAGGCGAAGTCCTCCTCGGAGTAGAGCCGGATGCAGATGCCGTCGGACGTACGGCCGCAGCGGCCCTTGCGCTGGTTGGCCGAGGCCTGCGAGATCGGCTCGATCGGCAGTCGCTGCACCTTCAGACGGTTGCTGTAGCGGGAGATGCGAGCCGTGCCGGGGTCGATGACGTACTTGATGCCCGGGACGGTCAGCGAGGTCTCGGCGACGTTGGTGGCCAGCACGATCCGGCGTCCCCGGTGGGACTGGAAGACCCGGTGCTGCTCGGCCGCCGACAGCCGCGCGTACAGCGGCAGGACCTCCTCCGGGCGGCCCTTCAGCGCGTCCGCCGTGTCGCGGATCTCCCGCTCCCCGCTCAGGAAGACCAGGATGTCGCCCGCGCCCGCGCCGCACAGCTCGTCGACCGCGTCGACGATCGCCTGGGTCTGGTCGTCGTCCTCGCCGACCGGGCGATACCGGACCTCGACGGGATAGGTGCGGCCGGACACCTCGACGATCGGCGCGCTTTCCCGCCCCGGTTCGGAGAAATGCCGGGCGAACCGCTCGGGGTCGATCGTGGCCGAGGTGATGATCACCTTGAGGTCGGGCCGCTTCGGCAGCAGTTGCTTGACGTATCCGAGGATGAAGTCGATGTTGAGGCTGCGCTCGTGGGCCTCGTCGATGATCAGCGTGTCGTACTGCAGGAGAAGCGGGTCGGTCTGCATCTCGGCGAGCAGGATGCCGTCGGTCATCAGCTTGACGAGCGTGCCGTCACTGGAGTGGTCGGTGAACCGCACCTTGTAGCCGACCGCCTCGCCCGGCGGGATGGACAGCTCCTCGGCGATGCGCTCGGCCACGGTCCGCGCGGCGATCCGCCGGGGCTGGGTGTGCCCGATCGCCCCGTGGACGCCCCGGCCGAGCTCCAGGCAGATCTTCGGCAGCTGGGTCGTCTTCCCCGAGCCGGTCTCGCCCGCCACGATCACGACCTGGTGATCGCGGATGGCCTCGAGCAGGTCGTCCCTGCGCCGGCTTACCGGCAGCTCCGCCGGATAACTGATCTTCGGTACGGCTGCGCGCCGTACGGAGACGCGCTGCTCGGCGGCCTCGATGTCTCCGGCGATCTCGCCGGCCACGGCCCGGCGTGCCGCGCCGTCGCGGACCTTGCGCAGGCCGTCGAGGCGGCGGCGCAGCCTGCGCTGATCGCGCAGCATGAGGTCGGGAAGGCGGCCCTGAAGGTCGGCGATCGTGTTCATTCCATGCTCAAGGATAGGCAACCACCCCCGTGGCCCTGCCATCCGTTTTTCCGCACACCGGGGGTGGCGGGTGTGAGGCCACCAGGTGATTGCGGCATTTGGTGACGGGTAGCAATAAAACGGATGAACACCTACAAAGGGGGACCGGATGATCAGGATGCTCCACCAGATGGGGCTGCGCTCCAACATGATGTACGGGGCCGGCCTCCTGTCGATCGGTGCTTCGATCGCCTCGTGGTTCGTCTCTAAGCAGTACGAGCGCGCAGGAATGGACCGGGCTGACCGCTGGGGGCTGTTCATCGGCGAGTGGGCCCCGACATGCTTCGCGCTCGGCATCGCCCTGCGCATGGAGGAACTGAGCGAGGAGATGGGTCACGAGACTCCCGAGTTCCACGAAGAGGGCGCGGAAATCCGGCAGCCCGCCCGGACCGGGATGTGACAGCGGCCGACCCCCGTCCCGTGATCAAGCCCCGCGATGACGCAGGAGCAGGTCAGACGGCTCGCCTGCGCGTATCTGCAAGATCACGGGTGGGGCCTAGTCGGACGCCTTCCCGGGTTTCTCGGCGCGGACGACGGCGATCGGGCAGTGTGCCCGATGGAGGATGCCGTGGCTCACCGAACCGAGCAGCGCTCCCTTGACCTCGCCGACTCCGCGGGTGCCGACGACCACCAGGTCCGCGGTCCGGGATGCCTCGGAGAGAGCCGAGATGGGGTGCCCGCACACGGCGGACTCCACCAGGGGGACATCGGGGTACTCCTGACGCCACGGCGCCAGCCGACGGCGGAACGACTCCGCCTCCGCGTCGAAGATCTCACCCATCACCGCGCCGTACCCGCCGGCCAGCGGACTGAGCATGGGCGGCTGCCAGGCGTTCACGGCACGCACTCGAGCCCCGCGCAGCCGGGCCTCCTCGAACGCGAACGCGACCGCCGACTCACTGTGCGGGGAACCGTCGAAGCCCACCACGACCTCGTCGTACGGCTCGTGCCGGACGTCCCTCACCACGACGAGCGGGGCGGCCGCCCGGGCGGCGAGGCCCAGTCCGACGGACCCGAGCACGAGCCCGGCGAATCCCCCCATCCCCCTGCTGCCGATCACGAGGAGGTCGGCCCGCTCCGACTCATCCGTCAGCCGCTCGACCACGGTGCCCGTGGCGAGATCGGTGGTCACGGTGAGACCGGGCGCCCGTCCTCCGGCGCGCTCGGCCGCTCGCTCCCGGGCGTGGGCGAGCACGCCCTCGCAGTAGTCCGACACCGATTCGCTGAAGCCTTCCACCGCGTGGAAGGGATACTCGTTGGCCCACGGCTCGCGAACATGCACGATCTTCAGCGCGGCGTCGCGCCGCAGGGCGTCGTCCACCGCCCAGTCCACCGCCGCCAGTGCCTGCTCGGAGCCGTCGACGGCCACCACGATCGAACCGGACATGTTCGCAATCCTCCCGGGTAGTTCCGACAACTCCATCACATCGCCTTGACCGCGGCGCGGCCAGCGGCCGAACGGCCCGACCGAAGGGGACCTCCGGCCTCCGCGCCGCCTGCCGGGCAGGAGTGTGCGTGGAGGGGCGAGGAGCCCGGAAGACAACGGACCGCGTAACCCACATCCCGCAAAGGAAGATCTCCGCGATCCGGGGCCGGTCTGTGCGGACGGGCCCCGTTAGGAGCGGGGAACGGCGGAGAGATGCTTGACAGAGGAGGTGGACCTCATGGAATCCAAGAGATGGAACGTCGAGATCTTCGTCGACGAAGACGACAGTGACGACCTCACCACCGCGACCGCCGTGCTGTACACCAACGCCGGCAGAAGGCACGAAAGCGTCGCGCACGCCCGACGCAACCCGGTAGACCGGCCCGTTCCAGACATCGGTGACGAGCTGGCGGCGGGACGCGCACTGTCGGACCTGGCCGCGAAACTGCTCGGGGACGGCGCGGACGACGTCGCACGGCTCGCGGGGCCGGCCTACGAGACGCACTGACGGCTCGGGCTCGAGGCGCGGGGCGGACAGATCACCGGAGGACGCGGCGGACGTGCGGCGTCATGTGCCGCGGAGTAGTGTCAGTCCTCTCTCACGACGTCCTCCGGGTTCTTGTCCTCCCGCATGCCTCGCCAGGAGGGATGGCGCAGCCGGCCTTCGCCCGTCCACTCGCCGAACCGCACCTCGCCGACCAGCACGGGATGCACCCAGTAAGCACCCCGCGTGTCCTCGCGTGGCGGTTCCTCGTCGAAAGGCGAGGTCTCCCGCTTCAGTCGCGCCAGCCGTACGGCGAGCTCGCGCAAGGTGGCCTCGGTGAATCCGGTGCCCACGCTCCCCGCGTAGCGGAGGCGGCGGCCCTCGTCGTGAACGCCGAGCAGCAGTGACCCGATCATGCCGGCGCGGCGACCGGCGCCGGACCGCCAGCCGCACACGACGACGTCCTGGGTGCGGAAGTTCTTCACCTTCACCCAGTCAGGCGACCGTCTTCCCGGCCGGTACGGCGAGGCCAGCCGTTTGGCCATCACCCCTTCCAGGCCCAGCCTGCGCGACTCGGCGAGCACATGCGCGCCGTCGTCGCGGAAGCACGGCGGCACGTCCCAGTGGTCACCGGGCGTGACCAGCTCTTCGAGCAACTCCCGGCGGGTTGTGTACGGCATGGAGATCGCAGGCTCGGCATCGACGTGCAGCACGTCGAACAGCAGGTACGCCACCGGCACGGCGACCGCCAATCGAGCGATCTTGGCGGCCTGCCGCTGGTGCATCCTCGGTTGCAACGCCTCGAACGACGGCCTGCCATGCCGGTCGAACGCGACGATCTCCCCGTCCAGGACCAGATCGTGTCCGCCCACCGCCTCGGCGAGCCCGTACGTCTCCGGGTACGCCACCGTGATGTCCCTGGCGTTCCGGGAGATCAGCCGGAGCCGGCCGCCCTCGATGTAGGCGAGCGCCCGCACGCCGTCCCACTTCATCTCGAAGGCGTAGTTCTCACCCGGCTCGGGGAGCCGCCCGGCAGCCTGCCCCGTCATCGGCGGGTACGCCGGCAGCCCCCTCATGCCACCCGGACTTCGCTCATACAGATCTTCGCTTCAGCCGAACAGACGGGTCACCTGTCCGGGGAGCAGCCCGGCGGCCCGCATCTCCTCGGTCAGCCAGGAGAACGCGGGCAGCACCACGCTCCCGCCGCCGTTCGCCGGAGCGAAGCCTTCCGGCGCTCCCACCACGAAGGCAGGCGGCACCACCGGACCGGCGGGCGGCGCTCCGGCGGCCATCGGACGGTTGAGCGCGCCCTGCCCCGGGGTGGTCCCGTTGGTGTGCACGGGATCGCCCCCGGCGTCCCCGGCGCCCGCCCCCCGCGCCTTGACCGCGCGGCCCTTGCCCGTCATCCCGCGACCACGTCCGCCGGGCTGAGCCACCCCGCCCGCAACCACATCACCCTGCGTGACACCGCCGGGCTGAGCGACCGTGCCGGGCTGACCGGTCAGCCCCGTTTCGGCGGCGGCCGGTCCGCCGGCGATCCCGGCGGCGACGGCCGCGCCGTCGGCGAATTCCAGTCCACCCGGCATCGCCGGTCCCACACCGCCGACCTCCACGCCCCCTGGCATCGGGACCCCTGGCATGGGACCCCCTGGCGCCGTGCCGACGGCGTCCGGATCCACCGGACCCGGCATGAGCAGGCCGGCCCAGGCCATCTCGGTGGTGAGCCGGTCGAGCAGCACACGGATGTCGGCGGCCGGGATATCGGTGAATTCCGGTGCTATGAGCGCGAGGGCCGGGCCCAGGGCGAGCAGCGCGTTGGGCAGGCCCGCTCCGGTACGACCCGGGTCGCCGAGGTCGAGAGGCAGGCAACTCGACTTGATGATCTGGAAGAGGCGCTCGACCCGCCGGGCGTCACGCGTGCCGTACCCGTCGCAGAGGTCCGGATGATGGGCCAGCACGAGAGCCGCCAGGCCGGTGACGTGCGGCACGGCCATCGAGGTCCCGTCCCAGGCGGCGTAGTCGCCCGACGGGACGGCCGACAGCACGGCCACGCCCGGCGCGCAGACGTCGACCTCCGGCCCGTGACAGGTGAATCTCGGCGAGAAATATCCCTCCGCCGTGCACGGATCAGTGATCTCGGCGGCGTGAGCGGTGCCCGAGGGGAAGGTGCCGGCCCGCCCGATCGCGGCGACGGTCAGCACGGTGGGCAAGTTGCCGGGGAAGCCGACGGGTCCTCCGTCGTTGCCCGCCGCGACCACGCACGCCACGCCGGCCTCGCGGGCCTGCGCGATCTTGGCGGCCACGAGCTGGGACGGCTGCCTGCTGCCGAGGCTCAGGTTCACCACGTCGATCCGCTGCTCGATGCAGTAGTCGAGTGCCTCGATGAGCTCACTGAACCGTCCCCCGGGGAAGATCTTGCAGGCGTGCACCTCGGCCTCGACGGCGAAGCCGACGACGCCCTGGCCGTCGTCCGCCCCCGCGATGATCGCCGCGCAGTGGGATCCGTGGTAGGCGGTGTCCACCGCCCAGCCGTCCGGCTTGCGCTCGGTGAGGTCGACACCTCCGCTGATGCGATTGAGCAGGTCGGGATGGTCGATGGCCGCGCCGGAGTCGATGATCGCGACCTTCACGCCGGCCCCGCGGAACGTCGGCGGCAGCCGGTCGAGATTCATCGCCTGCTGCCCCCAGCCGTAGAGCCGGCGCCCCGGGAAGTCCTCGAAGGTCTCCGACAGCCTCACCAGTTCGATCAGGTTCTCCCTGCTTGTGGACAGGGACGGACGGTCGAGGTGGAAGCTCCAGTGGCCGGAGCGAGGCTTGACCACCACGCTGACGACGGATTCGGGCGTCTCGCCGGCGAGCGTCACCGATGCCCTGCCGTCCGCGCCCGTCACGGCCTGCGCCGGCCAGCCGTACCCGGTGACGAAGACGGTGGCTCCCGGCACCGGCTTGCACCCGACGTCGCGGACCAGGAACGTGAAGGTGCTCTCGACGCCCGACGGCACCACCGCGGCAGCCGTACGGCGCCTGCGAGGCGGCCCGGGCACCTCGGTGTAGGTCAAGAGCCGGTCACGCTCGATGAGCACCTGCGGATACTTCATGTGCAGTTCGAGGGCGTGCTCGGCGGTCATCTCCACGATCAGGATCTCTGGGAACGGCGCGGCCGTCACCATCCCCTGAGGAACCATCCCCTGAGGAACCATCTCCTGAGGGGCGGTTCCCACGGAGACCGGCCCCTGCCGGTGCCCCGGCGGCTCGGTGCGCCCCGGCGATCCGGGGTGACCCGGCAGCCGGCGACGCACGGTCACGTCGGGGTCGTTCTCGAGCAGCGCGCACAGGCTGTCGGCGTCGAGGGGCGTCGCGCTCACCCCCATCGCCGACAGGTACGGCTGCCGCAGCGCGGCCACCATGTAGCGCATGGGACGCGGCTCCACCACATGCGGCACCTGCCGCGTCGGCTGCCTCCCCCTGCTCGACGCCGGTGAGCGCGACTCGCTTCCGTCCTTGGGCTTGTCGTTACTGGTCACAACGTCTCGACTCTCCCCAGCTCAGGCTGGTCTCGCCGCACCTATGGGCTCGACGGGAACTAAGTCGTGTCTCAAAAGTCATGTCCTGCTGCGCGCGGCCCAGTTCGCGACGGACGACACTTTTTCAACACTCCCAGGGGCCCGGACCGGTCGGTCGACCGGTCCGGGCCGTTCATACGGACTCCGTCACAGGAGTGGAACCGTGGGCTGGCCGCTGTTGACGAAGCCGAGGACCGCCTGGAGCTGCGCCAGGCACGCCTCGAACTGTCCGGCCCGGTACAGCTGCACCGCCTGCACCAGCAGCGGGATGATTCCCGCGACCTGGGGTGCCTGCGGGAGCGACATCTGCAGCCAGGCGTAAAGCCGCTGCAGGGTCACCGCGCACTGTACCTGCGCTGGGACGAGCGCCGGCGGATGGCCCGGGATCGGCCCCATCGCCGTCCCCGTGACACCGCCGACCACCATGCCCATCGCCGGACCGGTCGTCATGGCCATCGCCGGGTTAACCACCGGATGTATGGCCTGGTTCATGGCCGGATTGGGCGCCATGCCGGCTCCGCCCGAGACGGCGCCGGGCCAGGTAGCTCCTCCGCCCATCGAATCCACCATGTGCCTCCGCTCAGAATCCGACACCGGCTGCGACCGGCACCTGGTGTGCGGCCTGCTGGTGCTGCTGGCTGACGTACTGCGGGGACACCTGCTGGCCGTACTGCGCCTGGTGCACCGCGCCGAGCGTGCTCAGCGCGCTCAGCGCGCTCAGCGGGGTGGGCGTGATCTGCGGAACGATCCGCAGACCGAGCGCCTGGGCGTACGGGGTCTGGCCGTACTGGGTCTGGCCGTACTGGGTCTGGCCGTACTGGGCGGTCGCAACGTACTGCTGGGCGAGCTGCTGCTGGATCGCCTGCTCCTGGATCTGCTGCTCGACCTGGTGCTGGGTCTGCAGGACGTCCAGGATCTGACGGGCAACCTCAACCCCGTGCCGGACGGCCATGCGGGCGACCTTGGTCCAGAAGGTCTGCGGGCTCACCAGGTGCTCCTGCGGGTGGACCTGCTCCTCCTGCTGGATCGCCCCGTTGAGCACCGATACCTGCTGGCCGGCGAGGTGCGGCATCGCCATGCCGAGCTGCGAGAGCTGCGGCGCGGCAATCTGCTGCTGGGTGACCTGCTGGTACAGGACCGTCTCCAGAACCTGCCTGGCGACCGGAGCGCCGCGCCGGATGCCGATCCGGGCGATCCTGGCCCAGAAGGTCTGCGGGCTCACCAGGTGCTCCTGCGGGTGGATCTGCTCCTCCTGCCGGGTCGACTCGCTGATCGAGAGTGCCTGCTGCTGACCGAGCTGCAGCGGCGAGACCGGCTGCTGGGTCGCGTAACCCAGAGCGGCGGTCATGTACGAGGGTTGCATCGCTGTGAACGTCATAGTCACTCCTTCGAACCAGGTAGGTCTGGCTCATCGCCCTCTGTGATTACACAGCGTGACACGTTCACCGCACAACGTTGCTCACGTAATGCTCCTCTAAGATCAACTTTGCGCTTCGCGGCCGACCACTCTCACTGTCTTGACGATTTTTGTTTTCGGTGGCATCTTTGGCGACATGATGGACGTGGCGGTGATCGAGGACCCGGCCGCTGCCGAGGTCTCACTTGATCCGGTACGGGCACGGCTGCTGGCCGAGCTGGCCGAGCCCGCATCGGCGACCATGTTGGCCGCCCGGGTCGGCCTGCCTCGGCAGAAGGTGAACTACCACCTCAAAGCGCTGGAACGCCACGGCCTGGTGGAACTGGTCGAGGAGCGCAGGAAGGGCAACGTCACCGAGAGGGTGATGCGAGCGGTGGCGTCATCGTTCGTGATCTCTCCGGTGGCGCTCGCCTCGGTGGCGCCGGACCCCGCACGCTCACCGGACCACCTGTCAGCCCGCTGGCTGCTGGCCCTGGCCGCCCAGTTGGTGCGGGACGTGGGCTCACTGATCACCGGAGCGGCCAAGGCCCGCCAGAGGGTGGCCACGTTCGCGATCGACGGGCGGGTGCGCTTCGCCTCCGCCGCCGACCGGGCCGCCTTCGCCGGCGAACTCGCCGAGGCGGTCACCGCCCTGGTGAGCAAGTACCACGACGAGACGGCCGAGGGCGGACGCGAGCACCGTGTCGTCGTGGCCGTGCACCCCGCCGTGAAACAGACCGCTCCCCCGACTCAGGAGACCTGACCATGCCACACGAGTTCGAGCTGGCCAAGGAGATCGAGCTGGACGCCACCCCCGAACAGGTGTGGGAGGCCATCGCCACCGGCCCGGGGATCGACTCCTGGTTCATGGGACGTACCGAGATCGAGCCGCACGAGGGCGGCAGAAGCCGGTTCACCATGATGGGCGGCGTCAACGAGTCCACGGTGACCGCTTGGGAGCCGGGCAAGCGCTTCGGGTACCGGAGCGACGAGAACCCGGACGGCATTTTCATGGCCTTCGAGTACCTCATCGAGGGCCGCGACGGCGGCAGCACCGTCCTGCGCCTCGTGCAGAACGGCTTCCTGGGCGACGACTGGGAGACCGAATACGAGGCCATGCGGGCGGGCTGGGACATGTACCTCCACAAGCTGGCCCAGTACCTCGCGCACTTCCCCGGCCGGACCGCGAGGGCCGTCATCTCGGCCGCCCGCCCGAACACCGGCGACCCGGACCGGGTGTGGACGGCGCTGACCGCGGCGATCGGGCTCTCCGGCCCGGTCACCGAGGGCGCGCCGGTACGGCTGGCCCTCGACGGGCTTCCCCCGATCGAGGGCGTCGTGGACTACGCCGGCCTCCCGTCCTTCCTGGGCGTTCGCACCGGCGATGGCCTGTATCGGTTCATTCACTCCGGCCCGTCGCGGCGCAACGTGCTGGTGCTCGGGCACCACGTCTTCTCCAACGACGTGGACGAGCGGACGGCCGAGCACGCCTGGAACTCCTGGCTCGACCGAGTGCTCGCCTGAGGGTCTCCCCGTACCGCGAGATGACGGGGAACAGGGGACTCGGCGTTCAACGAAAGGCGGCCGGGCGCGAAGCGAAGCGGAGTTGAATCGGGATACAAAACGGACGCAAGCCGACCCCAAGAGGCTTTCAAGGTGGACGGCGACTGGATATGCGGGCTGCTGGAACACGCCGGTTTTCGCCGAGGAAAGCGGACCGGCCGGAACGTACCACTATGATGGCCCGCAAATCCGGCCAGAAGCGGCCGTATGGCTCGTTCGGGAGTTGTGAATGCGGGCGGGCGCCAGGCAGACCACGACGGGCGACACGGCCACGCGAAGCGGATCGAACGGCGGAGGCGTCTCCGGTCTCGACTTCCGGGTGCTGGGCTCCCTGGAGGTCGTGGACGCCAGAGGGAGCATCCTGGACGTCGGATCGCGCAAGCAGCGGGCGGTGCTGGCCCTGCTGGTGCTGAACGCGCCGCACATCGTCCCGCTCGACCAGCTGATCGACCAACTCTGGGCCGACGAACCGCCCTCAAGCGCCACAGGAACGCTTCAGGCCTACGTCTCGCACCTGCGCAAGGTCCTCGAACCCCGGCGCAGCCCGCGCGCCCCCGCCCGGGTCCTGCGCACCCGCGAACCCGGCTACCTGCTCGACATCACCCCCGACCAGGTCGACGCCAACCGGTTCATCCGGGCCGCCGAGGCCGCGCGTGCCGCCCTCGCCGAGGGCAGACCCGAGGACGTCGAGCGGATCCTCGACCCCGCGCTCGCGGCCTGGCGGGGAACACCGCTCGCCGACTTCCCGGACGAGCCCTTCGCCCGGCCCACCGTCTCCCGGCTGACCGACCTCCGCGCGTCGGCCCTCGCCGTACGGGCCGAGGCCTGGCTGGCCCTGGGGCGGCATGCCGAGGCGACCGTCGAGGTCGAACGCCTGCTGGAGCAGGACCCCTACCGCGAGGGGTTGTGGGCGCTGCTCATGCGGGCCCTCTACCGCGATCGCAGACAGGCTGAGGCCCTGGCCGCATATCAGCGCTGCCGGTCCCTCCTCGGCCAGGAGTTGGGCATCGATCCCAGCCCGGAGCTGCGCCGGCTGGAGCAGGCCATCCTCCGCCAGGACGACTCGCTCGCGGGCCGGTGGCCCGCCGCCGGCCCGGGGATCACGGGTTCCGTGGTCTCTGTGAACGCGGCCCCTGTGAACACGGTTCCTGTGAACACGGTTCCTGTGAACACGGTGAGCCGCGTGAACGCGAGCACCTCGGGAAGTACGGACGCGATCGCGGAACCCGTCCGGCCGCCCTGCGCGGGGCTGTCCCGGCTCGTCGGGCGCGAGCCGCATCTGCGACGGATCCGGGAGCGGCTCGACGACCTGGCCCGCGGCGCCGGTGGAGTGTTCCTGGTGAGCGGCGAATCCGGCATCGGCAAGACCCGCCTGGCCGAGGCCGCGGCGACCATGGCGGCCGAGCGCGGCGTCGCGGTCGCGTGGAGCCGCTGCTCGGAAGGGAGCGGCGCTCCCGCGTTCTGGCCCTGGGTACAGGCACTCCAGGCGCTGCCGGGTGAGCTTCCCGACATCGCCGGCCGCCTGGCCGGCGGCCACTCGGGCCACCCGGACGAGCAGGGTCACTCCGGAGACCAGGTTCAGTTGGGAGACCAGAGCGACCCGGACACCGCTCGCTTCCTGCTGTACGACGCGGTGGCGCGGGCGCTGGGACGGCAGGCGGCCGTGTCGCCGGTGCTCATCGTCATGGACGACCTCCACTGGGCCGACGCGGCGTCCCTGCGCCTGCTCGCGTTCATCGGCGCGGACCTGCACCGTGTGCCGCTGCTCGTGCTCGCCACCGTACGGCCCGAGGCTCCCGTACCGCTCGAAACACCCGCGCCACTCGAGACCACCATGCCGATCGAGACCACTATGCCGATCGAGACCGCCGTACGGCCCGGCCCCGCGGCGACAGACGGGCGGGCGCTCACGGAGCCGCTCACGGAGGCGCGCCCGGAAGGGTGTGCGGAGGCCCTCGCCGAAGCGCTCGGCGATCTCACCCGGCAACGCGGCACCGAGCGGATGAGCATCGCGCCCCTCAGCCCCGGCGAGATCGCCGACTACCTCACGGACCACCGCATCGCCCATCAGGGCGCTCCGGCCGACGGCCCCGGCTCATCAGCCGCCGCCTGCGACGCCGAACTCGCCCGCGCGCTGCACGACCGGACCGGCGGCAACCCGTTCTTCCTGGGCGAGTTGCTCCGGCTGCTGTCCAGCGTGCACGCGCTCGGTCCGGTGACGGCGGCCGACGTGGCCTCGCTCGCGGTGCCGGACGGCGTGCGCGACGTCATCAAGCAGCGGGTGTCGCGGCTGCCCGAGGACTCCCAGACCGTTCTTCGGGCCGCCGCGGTGATCGGCCGGGACGTGGACGCCGACCTGTTGGAGACCGCGACGGGGATCAGCGGCGCACGCCTGATGATGCTGCTCGAACCGGCGGTGGCGACAGGGCTGCTGACAGAGGTGGACGGCGGATGGGACTACCGCTTCTCGCACGCGCTCGTGCAGGAGGCGCTGTACTTGGGGCTCAACCGCAGGCAGCGCGCACAGTTGCACGGCCGTGTCGGTGCGGCCGTCGAGGCGCTGGCCAGGGGCGACGTCGTGTCACGGCTGCCGGCGCTGGCCCATCATTTCGGGCTGGCCGCCCGGGTCGGTTACGCGGGCAAGGCGATGTCGTACGCCGCCCAGGCGGCCCGGCAGGCCGCCGCCCGGCTCGCCTACGACGAGGCGGTCGGCTACTGGGAGCGGGCGCTTGACGCTTCGGCGGCCGAGCGGACGTCTGGCCAGGCCTCCGAAAGATGCGCGCTGCTGATAGAGCTGGGCCGGGCACGGCGGTTGACCGGCGACGTGGACGGGGCGCGGGCCGCGCTCGACGAGGCCGTGACGCTCGCGGCCGCTCTGGGAGACGACGACGCGGTGATCGAGGCCGCGGCGGTCTTCGGCGGCGTCGCTCTGTGGCAGTGGCGCCCCTACGGCGTGGTCGACGAGCGGATGGTGGGGGTGCTGGAGGACCAGCTCCACCGGCTTGACCGGCGGGAGGACGTCAGGCGCGCCGAACTGCTCGGCACGCTCGGTGTCGAGCTGTACTACGGGGAACGCCGGCCCGAGGGGCGGCTGTACGCGCTTGAGGCGGTCGAGCTGGCCCGGAGCACGGGCGACCCGCGGCTGCTGGCCCGCACGCTGAACAACCTGGTCATGGCCGCCTGGACCCCGGAGCATGAGCAGGAGCGCTATCGGGCGGCCGAGGAGATCCTCACCATCCCCGGCCTGCCACGGGCCACCGAGGTCATCGCGCGAATGCACCGGATGCCCGGGCTGCTCAGGTCGGGGCGGCTGACCGAATACGACGACGAGCTCGCCCGCTGCCTGCGGCTGACCCGCGAGGTCCGCATGCCGGAAGTCGAGACGCAGGTGACGTTCGCGGCCGCCGGGCGGGCGATGCTCGATGGCGACTGGGCGGAGGCCGAACGGCTGGCCGCTCTCGCCGCAGGCAGCCACCGCCGCACCAGCCTGTGGGGACCGGACGCGCTCAGACTGGTCACGGAGTTCTTCTGCGATCGCGGCCGGGGCCGGCACGGCGAACTGCTACCCGAGCTGGTCGAGGTGGCGGCCGACGAATCCCACCTGCTGGTACGGCCCACGGCCGTACTCGCCGCCGTGGACGCCGGGGAGGAGGCCCTGGCGCACCGCCTGATGGACTGCTGGGGCGTCCGCTTCAAGCGGGACTGGACCTGGCAGTTCGTCACCTGGCAGTGGGGCCTGGTCGCGGCCCGGCTCGGCCGGCCCGACCCGCACGGCCTGCTCGCGGAACTGCGGCCGATCGCCGGCCAACTGGTGACACTCGGCACCGGCGGCGTCGCCTGGGGCGCACTGCACGACGTCGTCGCCATGCTCCTGCACCGCGTGGGCGACGGCGCCGGGGCCCTCGAACACGCCGCCGCCGGGCGTGACCTGCACCGCCGCCTCGGCCTGCGGCATTTCGAGAGGCGGAGCGCGGCCCTGCTGCGTGCGCTCGCCGGAGCCGCCTGAGAAGCGCTGGGACTTCCGTCCCCGACCCGATCCCTTGCCTTTCGCGGGAATGTCGCAACGACGACCGCTGCGTTGTTGTCGAGGTGCTGCGGCGCGTTTCCTCGGGCATGGTGATTCCATGAGCGAGGAAGAGTCCGGTCCTGGCCGCCCGCACACCGACCAGGGCGACGGTCCCGACCACCCGCACGAACACGACCACGAACACGGCCACGCTAACGGGGGGCATACCCACGGGGGGCATGGGCACGGTCCCGGGTGGAGGCCTCTGGGCGGCCGAATCCGTCATGCGCTGCGGCCGCACTCCCATGAGACGGCGGACAAGGTCGACGCGGCCATGGAGACCTCGGTCCGGGGGATGCGGGCGCTGTGGATCTCCTTCGCCGGGCTGGGCGCGACCACGGTGATCCAGGCTGTGGTGGTGGCGGTCTCGGGATCGGTGGCGCTGCTGGGCGACACGCTGCACAACGCCGCCGACGCGCTGACCGCGGTCCCGCTGGGCATCGCGTTCCTGCTCGGCCGGCGCCCGCCGACCCGGCGCTACACCTACGGGTTCGGGCGGGCCGAGGATCTGGCCGGAGTCGTGATCGTGCTGATGATCGCGGTCTCCGCGGTGTTCGCGGCCACGGCGGCGTTCGACCGGCTGCTCGACCCGCGGGAGGTGAGCGAACTGGGGGCGGTCGCGGGCGCGGCGCTGGTGGGGTTCGCCGGCAACGAACTGGTGGCCCGCTACCGCATCCGCGTCGGCAGGCAGATCGGGTCGGCCGCGCTGGTCGCCGACGGGCTGCACGCGCGGACCGACGGGTTCACCTCGCTGGCCGTGCTGGCGGGCGCGGGCGGGACCGCACTGGGCTGGGATCGGGCCGACCCGGTCGTCGGCCTGCTCATCACCGTCGCCATCCTCGCCGTGCTCCGCCAGGCCACCCGCGAGGTGTACCGCAGGTTGATGGACGCGGTGGACCCCGCCATCGTGGACCGAGCCGAGGCGACGCTGCGCGGGACGCCCGGAGTGCTCGACCTCGGGCAGGTGCGGCTGCGCTGGATCGGCCATCACCTGCGGGCCGAATGCGAGGTGATCGTCGACCCGGCCTGCACCGTGGTGGAGGCGCACCGGGTCGCCGTCGAGGCCGAGCACCGCCTGATCCACACCATCCCCCGGCTGACCGCCGCGATCGTGCACGCCGATCCCCTCCCGCACGACGGCGTCGACCACCACGCCCTCCTCGCCGGCCACCGGCACGACCCGCGTGGCGGCGAGTGACCCGCGAGCATTCGCCTCACGTGCTGGCGGAAGAGTCCGATGGTCTGCGACGAGGCGGCTCCAGCCGCGAGACAAGCCTGGTGAGGGTCGAGCCGAGAGGCCCGTCGAAGGTCAGGAGGGCCTGGGCGTCGCCCCGGGTCGGACCCCGGTTGATGATCGCGACGGGGATGCCGCGCTCGGCGGCATGCCGTACGAACCGGTAACCGGACATCACCGTCAGCGAAGACCCGAGGACCAGCAGCATCCCGGCGCGCTCCACCAGTTCGTAGCACTCCTCGACCCGAGGTCGCGGCACGTTCTCCCCGAAGAACACCACATCGGGCTTGAGCACGCCGCCGCAGCCGTCGGCGTCACAGTTCACGATGTTGAAACCCTCGACCTGGTCGTCGGCGAGCACGGCGTCGCCGTCGGGATTGATCACGTCGATCCGAGCATGCCAGCGCGGGTTGGCGGCGCGCAGCCGCTGGTCGAGCCACTGCCGGGAGGTGCGTTCGCCGCAGGAAAGGCAGCGAACGCGGTCGAGGGCGCCGTGCAGTTCGATCACCTGCCGGGCCCCGGCCGCCTGATGCAACCCGTCGACGTTCTGGGTGATGATCCCGGCGACCAGCCCACCGGCCTCCAGCTCCGCGACGGCGCGGTGCCCGGCGTTGGGACGGGCACGATCGATCTCCCGCCAGCCCAGGTGGCTGCGTGCCCAGTAGCGTCTCCGCGCCGCCGCACTGCCGACGAACGTCTGGTACGTCATCGGCTCGGCCCGCCGTTTGCGGCCGGTCTCCCCTCGATAGTCCGGAATGCCGGACTCGGTCGACAGCCCGGCCCCGCTGAGGATCACCACGTCGCCGTCCGCGACGAGATCGACCAGCACGCGGAACCGAGGACCGGTGAACATCCCCGGCGAGCCGGCCGGTGCATCGATCACGCTTCCGGCCCCCTCATCCACCACCCCAATCACCCATCCATCCTGCCCGACCGTCGTATCCGCCCCAGGTCCCCGGCCAGCCCAAGGAGTTTTCCACAGCCCAGTTGCAAAGAGTGAGACCTAAAGCACCCAATGTGACAGAGTTGCCGTGGACGGCCTGGGCGGGGGCAGGGCCGCAACGTACACTCCAGCCAACGACGGGTAGCCAAGTGGTCAGACCGCGACACCAGGTCAAAGAACTCGAAGAGGTGCTTGCTCAGGCCGAACGCCAGGGATGGGTAGTGGACAAGGGGAAGAAGTATTTCATGATGAAGTGCCCCTGTGGGATCCACCGGAAGACCGTGCACCTGACACCATCGGGAAACAACTACAAGAGGAATCTGCTCGGCCAGTTGCGCCCGAGCGACCTGTTGGGATGACGAGGAGGCGGGATGAAGTACCTGACAATCCAGGAGGTGCTTTGCGTCGGGGATCTTTCGGGTTTTGAGGCTCGGCTCGACGAGCTCATGAACTCGCTGCTGGACCTCGCGGAGCAGGACACATACATCGAAGATCCCGATCTGGCCGCCACCCTCACCATCGGGCGCGTCGATGTCCAGATGACCGTGGAAGCCGAGGACCCCGCAGAGGCGATGGTGAAGGCGCTGTGCGCGCTACGGACCGCCATCCACGCGATCGGGGACGCGACGCCCGGTTGGGAGACCGACCGCGCAGTGATGCATGTCGCTCCGCTGGAGGATGCCGACCGGCTGTTCGCCGACGCCTGAACCGCAGCGGGTCGGGTCCATACGTCAAGGGATGGGGATCCCCTTGCCTGGTTGGCGCGCGCCTCGATGACCTGGTGTGCCTTGGCCACTGCCGGAGCTGTGGGCCACGAGCCGTCCACCCGGCACGAGCGAGCGCAGCAACGGAGTGAGCAGGCCGCCGCCGACGGCTTCCAGTGCGATGTCGCGCAGCGACAAGTCCGCGCTCGTTCCGCTCAGGGGATCAAGAGGCGATATAGGGTCGTTCGAAAAGTATTCGTAAACCAGAGTACGGGGGATCGAATGGACCGAGAGCTCACCGTCATGGCCGTGCACGCCCACCCGGACGACGAGGTGATCGGCACCGGCGGCATCCTGGCCAGGCATGCCGCGGAGGGCATCCGTACGGTCCTGGTGACGTGCACCAACGGCGAGCAGGGGGACGGGCCCGGCGGGGTCAAGCCGGGCGAGCCCGGCCATGACGACGCGGCCGTCGCCGAGCGCCGGCTGGCCGAGCTCCGGGAGTCCGTCGCCCATCTCGGCATCGATCACCTGGAGCTGCTCGGCTACCGTGACTCCGGCATGGACGGCTGGACGGGCAATGGTCACCCCGACGCGTTCGCCAACATCCCGGTCGAGCGTGCCGCCGCCCGGCTGGCCGAGCTCATGGAGCGCTACCGGCCGCAGGTGGTCGTGACGTACGACGAGATCGGCGGCTACGGCCACCCCGACCACATCCAGGCCCACCGCATCGCGATGGCGGCGACCGAGACGACCGGGATCCCGGACAAGCTGTACTACACGGCCGTGCCGCGGGAGCGGATCCGGCAGATGTTCGAGTTCATGCGGTCGAGCGGCATGGCGCCGGAGGACGTGGAGCTGCCTGACGACTTCGGCACCCCGGACGAGCTGATCACCACCGCCGTCGACGTCTCGCCGTACGTCGAACACAAGATCAAGGCGCTGCGGGCCCACGAGAGCCAGGGCGAGAACATCTTCCTGCTGCGGATGCCCGCCGACGCGCAGCACCAGGCCTTCGCGACCGAGTTCTTCGTCCGCCGGATCTCCCGCGTGACCGCCCCCGACCAGGAGGACGACCTGTTCGCCGGCCTGCGCGACGTTCAGTCCTGATCCGGCAACCGGCCGTCGGACTCTTGGCGTTCCGCAGCCGACCTGCCATGATCACGCTTCATGGACGTAGACGAGTTCTGGTTCTTGATCGAGCGATCCGCCCGTGAAACCGACGGGAAGGACGCTCGCCTGGAATGGCTGCGGAATCAATTGGCACGGCGTTCCGCCGAAGATATCGTCGATTTCGCCGAATGGCTGCGGCTGGCGCGGAAGAAGGTCGACACCTGGTTGATGTGGGGCGCCATGCGGGCCTCGTTCGGGTACGGCTCCGACGATGGCTTCTGGTATTTCCAGATGTGGCTGGTCGGCCTTGGGCGCGAGGCCTTCGAACGGGTGGCGCATGCGCCCGACGACCTCGTCGACCTGCCGGTGGTTCAACGCCTGCTTGTGAGGCGGCGGGATTGGGTCCGGCTGTCGGACGCCGAGGCCATGAGGGTGCCGATGTGGACCGACGACGAGTGGCCGGAATTCGAGTGCCTCGACTACGTCGGCGACGAGGCGTGGGAGAAAGCGACCGGCCGGGACTCCGACGAGCTGTTCGAAGCCCTCCGGTGTCGCGGCCATGCGCCACAGGCGTCTCCTGAGCCCGACGACGAGAAATGGGAGCTCGACGACCCGGAGGAGTCGGCCCGGCGTCTCCCCAAAATCAACAGCTACAAAGCCGGCCTCTACCGCGGATAGCCTTGCCGCCCGGTCCGTGGCTTTCACGGATTCGCGTTGATGGCTCAGCCGGTCCAGGAGCTGTTGAGGAAGGACATCAGCATCGGCACCGTGAGCGGCCCGATCACCGTGGCGTAGAGGATTATCACCCACCGATGGCGGGCGCCCGTCCTGCCGATGAGCACCCACAGCGGCCACCACAGCAGCACCGCCCGGGGGACCGACATATAGAACGTCGACGTGAGCAGGGTGCCCAGTTGCAGCCCGACGTAGACGAACTCGGCCCAGCGTCGGGCGACCAGCAGCCAGACGAGCAGCAGCACCCCCACGATCGCCGCCGCGATCTCGAGGCGGAACATCGGCCCGTACCCGCTGGCGTCGGCGGTCATGTCCCATGTGGCGCCGAACGCCTCCCAGGGCCAGACCAGTCTCCGCCCCCAACCGACCTCCTGAGCGTGGTTCCAGGCCAGCCAGTTGCCGGTACGGGAGTGCTGGTAGGCGGCGTACGCGAAGATCGACGCGAACGGCAGCACCAACCACGCCCCCCGCCGCCAGCCCGCCCAGCCGTCCCTGCGGATCCGGCTCACGACGAACTCGATGATCAGAGCGATGGCCAGGAACAGGCCGGTGATCCGTACACAGGAGGCCCCCGCGGCCAGGGCGCAGGCCAGCGGCCAGGCACGGCGCCGGGCGGCCAGCCAGGCGGGCAGCGCGAAGGCGAGGAAGAGCGCCTCAGAGTAGCCGGCGAAGAGGAAGACCGCCGGGGGGCATAACAGCAGGGCCAGTACGGCCCAGCGGCCCGAGCCGACGGGTCCTTCCAGGTCGGCGAGCCGGGCCAGCGCCACCACGGCCACCGCGCCGGCGACGAACGAGATGATCAGTCCGGCCAGGGTCCAGTCGCCGACGACCGAATGGACCAGGCGCAGTGCCAGCGGCAGGCCGGGGAAGAAGGCGGGCAGCCCGGGATCGGGATCCAGGCTCGGGTCGCCGTCGTACCCGAACTCGGCGATCTTCCGGAACAGGTCGGCGTCCCAGGATTTCCAGCGCTCCAGCAGCGGTGCCTGGTTCTGGCCGGAGACGATCAGGACTCCGTAGATC
This sequence comes from Sphaerimonospora thailandensis, assembly GCF_016863115.1. Lineage (GTDB taxonomy): Bacteria > Actinomycetota > Actinomycetes > Streptosporangiales > Streptosporangiaceae > Sphaerimonospora > Sphaerimonospora cavernae. The sequence continues at coordinate 36,350 of NZ_BOOG01000038.1, read as the reverse complement.
GCCACGAGGAGCATGCCGGCCCTGGTGCCGACCCACAGCAGCAGCGCGTCCCGGGTGGCGGCGCCCCGTCCCACCGGTTCAGCGGTGGTCTCGCCGGGCGGAGGACTCATATCCCCGCGCTCGACGGCCTCCCTTGCGGCCTCCCCGGTGGCCTCCTGGTCCGGCCCGGTCGACTCCCCGCGTTCCGGGTCGCGCTCAGTTTCCCGAACGAAAGCCGTCACGTGCCGCTCTCCTCTCGCACCTGTCGGCCCCGCCGTACGGTACGCCGCCTCCGTACGTCCTTCCGATTTCCGGCAGGGCCGATCCGTCGGACCGGTCCCCCCCTTCCGCGGACCCGTACGGATGAGCCGCGGCCACACCCATGATGAGAGATCATGACAGGCGCTCGATGCCGAACGCCAGTCCGATCCGACGCGGCACCCGCTCCGGAGCCTCCGGCGTACGCGATGACATCGAGGTTTCCGCCGTCAGGAGCCGGAGCGACCGATGCCGCGCCTGAAACGGGCAGCGCATGTGGGAACGGCGCGCATGCGGGAACGGCGCGCAGGCGTCCTGGGAAGCATCGCCGGCCCCTGTTGGTTCAAGCTCCTCAGGAGACCGACCCAGTCCCGCCTGTAAGGGAGTTCACATGGCCTACATCCACCGCACCACCCTGACGCCCACGAAGCTGGAGCTGCTCACCGAGTGGCTGCCGAAGCAGAGCTGGTACGTGGGCGAGGCGGGAACGCCCGAATTGGTCAAGGCCGGCGGGTTCCGGCTGGACGATCCGGAGGGCGAGGTCGGGATCGAGTTCATGGTCGTGGTGGACACCACCGCGCAGGAGCCGGTGGCGTACCTGGCGCCGATGAGCTACCGCGGTGCGGCTCTCGAGGGCGTCCCCGGCGAGGCGCTGATCGGCACCTCTGAGCATGGGGTCCTCGGCCCCCGGTGGATCTATGACGGTGTCCACGACCCGGTGGTGACGGCACAGTTGCGCGCACTCCTGCGCGGCGAGGCCGTGCCGCAGCACCAGAGCACGAGCGACACCCCGGACCCGACCGTCACCGTGCACGGAATCGGCCCTGCCGACGGGCTCGACGTACAGGTCAACCGTGTCCTGCGGCCGGCCGAGGCCGTGGAGGGGTCATCCGGACGCCTCGTCGCCGGCTGGACCTGGCCGGACGGAACGGACGCACGGGGCGTATTCGCCACCGTCGCGCGGCGGTAAGTGAGTCGCAGTCGCCCCGTTTCCTTGAGCGGGTACGGGGCGTTCTGGCCGGTGGGCGGTACTGGGTTCGTACCGGTGACCTCTCGTTATCGCGTGTCGCGTAGCTTGAGGATGTATGCCGCGGTGAGTGCGACGGCACGGTCCTCGTCATGTGACAGATCTGCGAGGGCACGTGACGCCGTGATCCCCGGGATGTCCGCGAGCGCCTGCGTCAGCCGCCGGCGTGCAGACGATTCGATGGTGCCACGGGCGAGACAGCCAACGAGCCTGCCGGCGATCTGATCCGCCAACACGGAATCACCCGCCAGCACGCTCAGCGCGTCGGCCGCATCGGCGTCGTCCACCCCCTGGACGATCATGTCGATGAGCGTCGGGACCGCGTCGGCCACTCCACGCGCCCCGAGCGCCAGAGCCGCATACCTGCGGACCACCAGGTCGGAGTTCGTGAGGGCGTCCCGCAGCAGCGCGGTCGCCTCACCGTTCGGAAGCTCGGCGATGGACTGGACGGCACGTTTCCGCACCTCGGCTGCCGGCGAGCCGAGGCCCTCCGCCAGCAGTGCCGATCCGCCCTCGCCCGATTGCGCCAGAGCCCATCGAAGTGCTCCGGCGACATTCGGGTCCGTCTCGCTCAGCGCCGCCTCGACCAGAGCCTCCACTTGCACCGGAACCTCTTCGACTGAGGACAACGCCGCGCGCTGGCGCTTCCCAGCGCTCTCCGACCCCAAGGCCTGGAGGAGTGCCACGATCCGGAGGACGTCCTCCCAGTCGGCGGGTTCCGCGGCCGCGATCCGACGGAGTCGGGTGAGCAGCTCCGTCTCACCGGCAATGCGTTCTCGCGTCTGGCGGATGAGGTCGTCGACGAGCTCCGAGGGCGTGAAACCGGGATCATCGAGCGCGCGGCCGACTTCGTGCAGCGACAACCCCAAGGACCGCAGGCTCTCGATATGGAAGATTCGCCGGATGTCCTCGCTGGAGTATTCCCGATAGCCGGCCTCGGTACGACCTGTCGGCCGCAGCAGGCCGAGCGAATCGTAATGCCTGAGCATGCGGGCGCTGACCCCGGACCGCCGTGCCACATCACCGATCAACACCGCCTGTCACCCCTCCTGTCCGGTCGTGCCGAGGGCTACGATGCGCTTCGCCTCCTCGATCGCGAACTCGAATCCGGCATCCGGGTCGCGCGACAGCCGTTCCGTGGCGATCGCGTGCTGACGCACGCGAGGGTCGAGGTCCGTCATCGCGGCGCGCAGGGTCGGCATGATCACCTCACCGAGCGCGATCAACGCCCGGCTGAGACTCAACCGCGTCTCACGCTCGCCGCGCCCGAGCTGTGTCGCCAGCACTCCGGCCAACTCGGGCTCTTCACCTTCGGGCACAAGTATGACCGCTGCTCGCCAGGCGCTCCGCGCCACCTCGTCGTCGGCGTCGGTCAGAAGCGCCCGCGTGATCGCCGGCCATGCTTGCCGGTCTCCGATCTTGGACAAGCGTGTGCAACGCCTGACTTCGTGCCTGCACACGTGCCGAGCGAAGTTCATCGATGAGCTTCGGGACCGTCATCGATGCCGAGTGGCGGGTGAGTGCCCACGTAAGCATGTCGCGTACGTAAAAATCGGGCTCGACCGCGCATCGTTCGATGAGCTTGTCGATGAACCGCGGATCAGGGGTCGTGCCGACCGCCAGCGCGGCCTGCAGCCGCACTGGCGAGCGGCCGTCCTCCAACCCCTGGAAAGCCCGAATCGTGTCCAGGTCCTGTTTCGGCATGGTCATCCGGACCACCTCCTTGGCCCCAGTGAAGACCTTGTCACTGTGTCAAGGTCAAGCGGCGCCACGCCGTGAGACGGCCAGGTCGCTGAGTTGATCGCGCCCCCCGTTTCCATGATCTTGGAGACGGGGCGTTTTGGCTGGTGGGCGGTACTGGGTTCGAACCAGTGACCCCTCGCTTGTAAGGCGAGTGCTCTACCGCTGAGCTAACCGCCCGGACGGGACTACACCTTACGGCACAGCGCCCCTTCTCAGCACATCGAGCGACCAGTCGCGCCCCACGTCGGGCACGCCGGCGGCCTGCCACCCCAGCAGGGCGGCGCCGAGCATACCGGCTCGCATGCCGAGAGCCGCCGGGAGCAGCGGGGGCCGCTCGCGGAAGGTCAGCCTGGCCGACAGCCGCTCCTCCAAGGGCAGGAACAGCGTCTGGCCCGCCTCGGCGAGGCCGCCGCCGATCACGATCGCCGCCGGGTCGAGCAGCATCACGTACGACGCCAGCGAGATCGCCAGGGCCTCGACCGCCTCGTCGAACACCTCCCCGGCCACCGCCTCTCCGGCGACGGCGAGCGACACGACGTCCTTGGCGGTGGCCGCCGTACGGCTCGGCGACCTGGCCTCGTACCGCCGCACCAGGGCGGAGGCCGAGGCGTAGGTCTCCAGGCAGCCGATCTGGCCGCAGGCGCACTTCTCCCCGGCGGGCCACACGGGCGCGTGGCCGATCTCGCCGCCGGAGCCCTCGGCGCCGCCGTACGGCTCGCCGCCGATCACGACCGCGCCGGCGATGCCGGTGCCGATGGCCAGGAACAGGAAGTCCGCCACGCCGCGCCCGGCGCCGAGCACGCTCTCCGCCAGGCCGCCGGTCCGCACGTCGTGCCCGAGCCTGGCCGGGATCCCCGGCGGGACGAACGCGGAGACGGGCACGTCGTACCAGCCGATGTTCGCCGAGTAGACGGCCGTGGAGGTGGTCACGATGCCCGGCACGGCGAGGCCGATCCCGTCGGGCGGCGCGCCGTACCGGGAGGAGCCGAGATCCACCAGTTCGTCGACGTAGGCGCGAATGGCCGCCACCACAGTCTCGGGGCCGCTCTCGCGGCCGGTGGGGCGACCTTCCAGAGCGGTCACCTCACCGCCCCGGGTGACCAGGCCGCCCTTCATCGACGTCCCGCCCACGTCGAGCGCGACCACGTACCGCGGATGCGCGCTCGCGAGCGGCCCAGGACGACGCGCACTCACGAGCGGCCCAGGACGACGCGCGCTCACGAGCGGCCCAGGACACGGTTGAGCGCGGCCTCCACCTCGGCCGCCAGGCCGGGCGAGCTCGTCTGGCCGGAAGAGCCCGGCCGGCCGGCCGGATCGGGCCGGCCCGCCGGGACCAGCGGGTCATTGGACCGGGCGAGCCGTACGGCTCCGCAGGAGCGGCACTCGACCTCGCCGAGGCGGCAGATCAGCGCCACGGAGCCGCAGGATGCGCAGGTGTCCAGATCGAGGTCGTGCGCGCGTTGGCAGTCCGGGCAGACCAGGACCTGCGCCTCGTGGCGCACCCCACGCTTCCACGGGCTGGCGCCGCGGACGGGGTCGGTCTGCCGGGCCCCGCATCGGTAGCAGGGCATCTCCCCTCCCCTGAAGGCAGATCGGGATGGACAGGTAGGGATATGTCAGCGCCCAGCCAGTGGGCGGAAACATCAGAGCTGCGCCAACGCCTTGCGGTATTCGTCGACGTCCCGCGCCGACCCGATCTCGTTGACGACCTTCCACCGTACGACGCCCTCGCCGTCGATGATGAACGTGCCCCGGAGGGCGACGCCCTTCTCCTCGTCGAACACACCGTACGCCCGGGCGACCTCGCCGTGCGGCCAGAAGTCCGCCAGCATCGGGAACGTGAAGCCCTCCTGATCGGACCAGGCGCGCTGGCCGAACATCGAGTCGACCGAGACCGCCAGCACCTGGACGTCCTCGGGCGCCGAAGGGACGAACTCGTCACGGATGGCGCTCAGCTCGCCGTGGCAGACACGGCTGAACGCCAGGGGATAGAAGACGAGCACGACCTTCCTCCCCCGGTGATCGGCGAGCCTGACCGGAGTGCCGTGCTGGTCCTTGAGCTCGAAGCCGGGAGCCGGCCGGCCGATCCGCGCCGCTTCCATCGCCTCCACCGCCTCCACCGCCATGAGCAGTCAAGTCCTTCCCGGTTCGGGTCCGCGCACCATCCTGCCGTACGGCACGGCCGAGCCGTACGGCAGGGGAACGGATCAGCAGATCAGACCTGGACAGCGCCCAGCGGCCCCGGATGTTCAGCGACGGGCCTTGGGCGCGACGAGCCGCGTCCCCGACCAGTCCCTGGCGGCGCTGATGCTGCTCGTCTGAGACAGCCCCGCGGTGGTCGCGTCCTCTCCGATGTCACTGGGCTCGACATGGCCGTCACGCCCCGCCTTGGGCGTCAGCAGCCAGATCTGGCCTCCATCGGCGAGCGCGGTCATCGCGTCGCTGAGCGCGTCGAACAGGTCCCCGTCCCCGTCGCGCCACCACAGCAGGACCACGTCGACCACCTCGTCGTAGTCCTCATCCACCAGCTCGTTGCCGGTCAGCTCTTCGATGGACTCGCGCAGCGCCTCGTCGCAGTCCTCGTCCCAGCCGACTTCCTGCACCACCTGACCAGCCTTGAGGCCGAGTCGTTCGGCCAGGCCGCGCTCACCTTGCGCCTGGCCCGCGGTCGCGCTCACGTTCATCCCTCCTGCTCGGGTGACCCCGCCAATATTCGCGGTTGTCTAGCTCCGGAGAGCCATGTTTCGGCACAGTCCACACGCTGCGACCCACCGTCGTCAACGGTCGCCACGACCAGGGACCCGCACCGTTATCTGCTAATCGGACAAAAATGACAAACGCACGCGCCTGTCCGGGTTGTCGACGTTCAGATCGACCAACGCGACCGACTGCCACGTCCCCAGCGCGAGCCTTCCGTCGAGCACCGGCACCGTGGCGTACGGGGGGATCAGCGCGGGCATGACGTGTGCTCTGCCATGGCCGCGCGACCCGTGCGCGTGCCGCCACCGGTCGTCCGCCGGGAGCAGTTCCCCCAGGGCCGCGAGCAGGTCGTCGTCGCTGCCGGAGCCGAGCTCGATCAGCGCGATGCCCGCCGTGGCGTGCGGCACGAACACGTGCAGCAGGCCGTCTCCCCCGCACTCCCGCACGAAATCGGCGCACTCCTGGGTCAGGTCGTGCACCCGCTCGCGTGAGCCGGTGCGCACCTCGATCTCCCTCGATTTCACAGCGCGATACTACGAGCCTCCGCGAGCGGGGATGACGACCGCGTCGGGGCCCGGGTACACCAGCGCCTGGTGTCCATCCTCGAAGCGGACCATGAACGGCGGCTCACCGCCGGGTCCGCGCACCTCGATGATCTCGCCCTGTTTGTCGTGCTCCCCCACGACGGTCCCGTGCACCACGAGCCGGTCGCCTACCGCAGCGTGCATCTCGATCCCTCCTCTCAGAGCCTGGTACGGCTATCGCCCGATGAGGGGAGGAGAAACCCCTCTCCCGGCAGAGGAAGGGACAACTCATACCAAAACGTTACCGGCGGATCACCGCGGGATCACCGGTGCGCGGGTGGTTACCGAGGCGGTCGGGGAGGGCATGCCTCACCAGGCCAAACGGGCGGGGCCGACTGCCGCACCCCCTGGTATGAACATGGAGATCCCAGTCGTCCTATGATTGGAGGTCTACTCCGGAGAAAATCCGCTGCCAGCGGAGACCCGCTGGTTACCGAGGAGTAGAGATGCACTTTCCGGTGCGAAGAGACAGGATGGAAGACGACCAGAACACCCGACAGGACACCCGACCAGACACCGCGTTCCGGCAGGACGCAGCCCACAGGCAAGACCCATCAGACCGACGTGACCATGTCCAATCTCGGAAGGCGAGACCCAGTGGCTTCCGGACGCCAGCGTTTTTCGATCATCAGTGACGGCCTACCCAGCCAGTTGCCTGATGTCGATCCGAGCGAGACCCAGGAATGGCTCGAATCGCTCGACAACGTCATCAAGACCGAGGGGCGCACCCGCGCCCGCTATCTGATGCTCAGACTGCTCGAACGCGCCCGGGAACGACAGGTCGGAGTTCCGGGCCTGCGCAGCACCGACTACATCAACACGATCCCGCCCGAGCACGAGCCCTGGTTCCCCGGGGACGAGTACGTCGAACGCCGCATCCGGGCCTACATCCGGTGGAACGCGGCGGTCATGGTGCACCGGGCCAACGCGCGGACCAACGTCGGCGGCCACATCGCCACCTACGCCTCCGCCGCGTCGCTCTACGAGGTCGGCTTCAACCACTTCTTCCGCGGCAAGGACCACGGGGAATCGGGCGACCAGGTCTTCATCCAGGGCCACGCGTCCCCCGGCATCTACGCCCGCGCGTTCCTCGAGGGCCGGCTGTCCACCGTCGACCTCGACGCGTTCCGCCAGGAACTGTCGCACGGGTTCAAGGGCCTGCCCTCCTATCCCCACCCGCGCCTCATGCCGGACTTCTGGGAGTTCCCGACGGTCTCCATGGGTCTCGGCCCGATCTCCGCGATCTATCAGGCGCGGTTCAACCGCTACCTGCTCAGCCGCAAGATCAAGGACACCAGCCGAAGCCACGTGTGGTGCTTCCTGGGCGACGGCGAAATGGACGAGCCCGAGTCGCTCGGCGCGATCGGCGTGGCCGCCCGCGAGGAGCTCGACAACCTCACCTTCGTGATCAACTGCAACCTGCAGCGGCTCGATGGGCCGGTACGCGGCAACGGCAAGATCATTCAGGAACTGGAGTCGTTCTTCCGCGGAGCCGGCTGGAACGTCATCAAGGTCGTCTGGGGCCGCGACTGGGACCCGTTGCTCGCCGCCGACGTGGACAGCGTGCTGGTCAACCAGATGAACACCACCCCCGACGGGCAGTTCCAGACCTACTCGGTGGAGTCCGGCGCCTACATCCGCGAGCACTTCTTCGGCGGCGACCCCCGGCTGCGTAAGATGGTCGAGCACCTGTCGGACGACGAGATCCGCAGACTGTCGCGCGGCGGCCACGACTACCGGAAGGTCTACGCCGCGTTCAAGGCGGCCCGCGAGCACGTCGGCCAGCCGACCGTCATCCTCGCTCAGACGATCAAGGGCTGGACGCTGGGCAAGGACTTCGAGGCCCGGAACGCCACCCATCAGATGAAGAAGCTGAGCAAGGCCGAGCTCAAGGAGTTCCGCGACCGGCTCTATCTCCCGATTCCGGACAAGGACCTCGAGGCCGATCTCCCGCCGTACTTCCACCCCGGCGAGGACAACGAGGAGGTCGCCTACATGAAGGAGCGCCGGGCGGCGCTCGGTGGCTACCTCCCCAGACGGGTGGTGCGCGCCAAGCCGCTCAAGCTCCCCGGCGACCCGGTCTACGCCGGGCTGCGCAAGGGCTCCGGCAAGCAGAACGTGGCGACCACGATGGCGTTCGTCCGCCTACTCAAGGACCTCGCGCGGGACCCGGAGATCGGTGCCCGGTTCGTGCCGGTCATCCCGGACGAGGCCCGCACGTTCGGCGTGGACGCGATGTTCCCGACCGCCAAGATCTACTCTCCGCACGGGCAGACCTACGAGGCGGTCGACCGCGAGCTGCTGCTGTCCTACAAGGAGTCGGCCGAGGGGCAGATCCTGCACGAGGGCATCACCGAGGCGGGTTCGGTGGCCTCGGTCACCGCCGTCGGCTCCGCGTACGCCACGCACGGCGAGCACATGATCCCGGTCTACATCTTCTACTCGATGTTCGGGTTCCAGCGGACCGGCGACCAGATGTGGCAGCTCGGCGACCAGATGGGCCGCGGCTTCCTGCTCGGCGCCACCGCCGGTCGCACCACGCTGAACGGCGAGGGCCTGCAGCACGAGGACGGCCAGAGCCCGCTGCTCGCCTCGGCCAACCCGGCCTGCGTGGTCTACGACCCGACCTGGGCGTTCGAGATCGCGCACATCGTCAAGGACGGCCTGCGCCGAATGTACGGGGAGGACTCGGAGAACGTCTTCTACTACCTGACCGTCTACAACGAGCCCTACCAGCAGCCGGCCGAACCCGAGGGCGTCGACGTCGAGGGCATCCTCAAGGGCCTGTACCTCTACGCCCCCGCCGCCGACACCGCCGGCGGCGGGCCGAAGGCGAACATCCTGGCCTCCGGTGTGGCAGGCCTGTGGGCGCTGGAGGCGCAGCGGCTGCTCGCCGAGGACTGGGGGGTGTCGGCCGCCGTCTGGTCGGCCACCTCCTGGTCGGAGCTGCGCAGGGACGCGCTCGCCGCCGAGGAGCACAACCTGCTCAACCCCGACGCCGAGCCGCGCCTGCCGTACGTCGCGGCGAAGCTGTCCGGGGCCCACGGACCGTTCGTCGGCGTCAGCGACTTCATGCGGGCCGTGCCGGACCAGATCGCCCAATGGGTGCCGGGTGACTGGACCTCGCTGGGCACCGACGGGTTCGGCCTGTCCGACACCCGCTCGGCGCTGCGCCGCCACTTCCACGTGGACGCGGCCTCGATCACCCTGGCGGTGCTCACCCAGCTTGTGAAGCGGGGCGAGCTCAGGTCCGAGGTGCTTCACGAGGCCGTCTCCCGCTACCACCTGAAGAACGGCGTGACCGAGGTCGCCGGGCGGGCCACGCCCGAGACCAACGACACCCAGTCGATGGGCGTCTGATCGACCCGATCGGAAGGGGCGGTGCCGGGATCCGGCGCCGCCCCTTCCACGCATATGGCCCGTACGGCATGGCGTACCGCCTGGTCAGGCGGCATGGAACGATTCAAGTCAGTCCCAAGTAACAGACAAGACTACAAGTGCACTATTGCGTACGTGAATGGAAGATTTAGGAAATATCGCATACGTGGGACGCTGACCGCCGCCGCGGTCGCCCTGGCGGCACTCGCCGCGTCTCCCGCCTCCCCCGCGTCGGCCGAACCCGGCGACGACGTCTCCGTCGGAACCCGCCTGGCCGCGCGCACCCATCCGGCCGTGCAGCTCACCAGCCTGACCTACTCGGGCCAGGTCGTCGTCCCGACCGGCACGATCAAGGAGGGGCCGTTCAACGAACTCGTCCAGCAGGCGACCGCGGCCGTGCTCGACGGCAAGATCTCCTCCGACGAGCGGAGCATCGCCAAGTACCTGTTCCAGCGGATGGCCGCCGACGTCGACCGCTACCTCAAGCCGACCGGCCCGGAACGCAAGGTCAAGGCCGAGGTCGGCGGACTGTGCACCGGCTGGTGGGTGACCCCGGACGGCTACATGGTCACCGGTGCGCACTGCGTCCAGATGAGCGACCGGGAGCTCACCGAAGTGTTCGCCCAGCAGGCCCTGGCAAAGCTCAACAAGCAGGACGCCAAAGAGATCATCAAGGGGCTGCGCGGCATCGAGGCGGACGCCGAGCTGATCCAGCTCGCCCAGCAGGTGTACGTGAACTTCAACAGCGGCCATCTGCAGATCCGAGGCCTGAACAAGAGCCTTTCGGTGGTGCAGAGCCTGCCGGGCGGCGGCGTGGACAAGACGGCCAAGCCGGTCCCGGCCGAGCTGGTGTCGGTGGGCGAGAACTACCCGGGCAAGGACTTCGCACTGCTCAAGGTCAACGGCCAGCAGAACCTTCCGACGGTCCCGCTCGGCGACGACTCCGACGTCCAGACCGGCAGCACGCTCTACATCAGCGGGTTCCCCGGCCTGGTGACGAACACCCCGTTCTTCAGCCTCGAGTCCAAGCTCGAACCCGCGCTGACCGAGGGGCCGTACAACGCGAAGCGGACCACGCAGGAGGGCGTGCCGTACATCCAGACGCAGGCGCCGTCGTACCACGGCAACTCGGGCGGGCCGGTGTTCAGCAAGGACGGCAAGGTGATCGGCATGCTGATCGCCGGGACCGTCAGCGAGGGCGGTGAGGCGTCGGAGAGCGAGAGCTTCGTGCTGCCGGTCTCGATCATCATGGAGAAGCTGAACGAGAAGAACATCAAGCCGGCGCAGTCGCTGACCACCACCAAGTACGACGAGGCGCTGAACGACTTCTTCCTGCGGCACTACAAGAACGCGCTGCCCAAGTTCCGGGAGGTCCAGGCGCTACACCCGAACCATCCGTACGTCGCGAAGTACATCACCGACTCCCAGCAGGCCATCTCGTCGGGCAAGGACGAGACCCCGCAGCCGCTTTGGGTATGGATCGCGATCGGCGCGGGCGGTCTCGTCGTGGTCGCGGGCGTCGTGGTGGCGGTGCTGATGCTGCGTCGCCGCAAGGCCGGGCCGCAGGCGGCAGCCGTCCAGACACCATCGCAGGCGACCGCTCAGGGCTGGCAGCAGACGAACCAGGCGTGGCAGCAGACGAACGCTCCCGCCCAGGACTGGCAGCAGGGGAACCAGGCGTGGCAGCAGCAGAACGCCCAGGGATCGCAGCAGCAACCGCAGCAGCCCCAGCACGTGGAGCCCGGTTTCCAGCCCAACTACCCGCAGCCGGGGAACCCGCAGGCTTCTCCCGCGATGCCCCAGCCCGGCTACCCGCAGCCTCTCAATCCCCAGCCGCTCAACTCGCAGGCCGGCTATCCGCAGCCCGTCAATCCGCAGCCCGTCAATCCGCAGCCCGTCAATCCGCAGGCAGGGGCTCAGCCCCCGTCGGTGGCGGCGCTCGAACAGGAGATCGCCGAACTGCGCCGCCGACTGGAGCAGCGCCCGCCTGGTGCGTGACACCGCCCCGTCGACACCGGCCCGGCCTGACCGTCAGCCTTCCGCGATCCCGGCGAGCATCTCCAGGGGGCCCTGTTCCGGCTCCGGGTGGCGCTCGTCGGTGATGGCGGCCGACACGATCCGATCGAGCCGGAAGACGCGTACGTCGTCACGCAGCCGGCACCAGGCGACCAGGTACCAGCGACCGCCCCGGCCCCCCAGGCAGATGCTCGGCTCGACCTCCCTGGAGGTCGAGGCGCCATCGGAGCCCCGGTACTCGATCCGCAGTACCCGCCGGTCGAGCAGCGCGCGGTCGATCTCCCGCCGCACCGCCTCGGGTCCGTCCAGCGCATACCCGGCCCGGCCAAGCCGGATGGGCACGCCCGATTCCCGGAGCTTCGCCACGTCGCGCAGGATGGTGCTCTTGCTGACCCCGAGCCGGGACGCCAACTGCCGGGCGGACAGGCGTCCGCCGTTCCGGATCTCCTCCACCAGCGCGTCACGGCGTTCCATGATTCGAAACTACGCCGAAGATCCAGGAATGAAATCCCTGCATCCCCTATCTCGCCCGTCACACCGTCATCACCGCATAGGTAACCTTTAGCCGGACATAGTCGATCGGACTGTCGGCTGTGCCCTTGCCCGAATTCTGACATCAGGAGCCCGATGGCCGACCCGGAGCGTACCCCGCCGCCACCGCCGCCACCGCCACCGCCACCGCCGAGGCAGGGCCCGAAGTCGTCCACCGTGGTCAAGCTGGGCGCTCTGGGGGTGCTCTCGGTCCTGGTAGTCGGGTTCTGCGCGGCGCAGGAGAGCGAGGATGTCGACGCCGACTGCGTCGACATGTCCAGCACCCAGCCGGATGGGTCCTACGCAGTCATCGATGACGACTACTGCGATGACGACGGCCACTACCACGGGACACACGGCGCCTACCGTTGGTATTACGGCGGGAACCGCGTCGGAGACCGGGTCCGGAGCGGCACCACGGCCCGGCCGCCCGACTCGCGGATCACGAGCAGGTCCGGCCGGGTCATCCAGCGCGGCGGGTTCGGCTTCCACTCCGGCGGCGGGGGCTGACGGATGCGCAGGGAGACGTCTCAGGCTCGCGAAGGCTGGTCTGCCATCGTGGAGTCGCAGGGGCTCGCCTTCCACCGCTCCGCCCACCCGGAGGGCCTGGCCAGGCCGTACTGGGACGAGAGCGTCCACTACGTGTTCACGATGGACGAGGTGCTGGAGCTGGAGGCCCAGGTCGAGGAACTGCACAGGATGTGCCTGGCGGCGGCCGACCACATAGTCGCCGAGAACCGCTTCGCCGACCTCGCCATCTCGCCGGCCTGCCGTACGGCCGTCGCCGAGTCGTGGCGGCGGCGAGACCCGCACATGTACGGAAGGTTCGATCTGCACTACGACGGGACCGGCCCGGTCAAGCTGTTGGAGTACAACGCCGACACCCCGACGAGCCTGGTCGAGAGCTCGGTCGTGCAGTGGTTCTGGCTGCAGGACGTCCATCCCGGCGACGACCAGTGGAACTCCCTGCACGAGCGGCTGATCGACCGCTGGAAGTCGTTCACGCTGCCGACCGGCCCGGTCCACTTCGGCTGGACCAGCGCCGACGAGACGGGCGAGGAGGCGATGACGATCGGGTACCTGCAGGAGACCGCGGAGCAGTCCGGTCTGGCCACGGTCGCCATCGCGATGGAGGACATCGGCTGGGACGTGCTCAACCGGCGCTTCGTGGACATGGAGCAGCGGGTCGTCAGGACGCTGTGCAAGCTGTATCCGTGGGAGTGGATCGTCGCCGAGCCGTTCGGGCGGCACGCCCTCGCCCAGCAGGTGTCGATGGCCTGGATCGAACCCCTGTGGAAGATGCTGCTGTCCAACAAGGCGTTGCTGGCGATCCTGTGGGAGCTGTATCCGGGGCATCCGAACCTGCTTCCCGCCTACCTCGACGGCCCGCGCGAGCTGGCCGACGGTTCCGGCTACATCAGCAAGCCGCTACTCGGCCGCGAAGGGGCGTCCATGCGCATCGTCGCGCCCGGCGTCGAGGTGAGCACCGAGGGCGGGTACGGCGCGGAGGGCTATGTCCACCAGGAGTTCGCCCCGCTCCCCGACTTCGACGGCTGGCATCCGGTGCTCGGCGCCTGGATGGTCGGCGACGAGTCCGCCGGGCTCGGCATCCGCGAGACCTCCGGCCTCATCACCGACGACACCTCCTCTTTCGTCCCCCACCGAATCCACGATTGAAGGTCCCTGTGAACACCGGCATGAACTCCGGCATGAACACCGCTGACACCATCACCCTCGCCGAGGTGCTCGGCAACGGCGCACTGGCGATCATGGCTTATGCGATCTTGGGGGTGCTGCTGCTGGTCGCCGGGTTCTACGTGGTCGACCTCGCCACACCCGGCCGGCTCAGCAAGGTGATCCGCACCGACCGCAACCCGAACGCGACCGTGGTCGCCGCCTCGGGCGTGGCGGGCGTCGGCCTCATCGTCGCGGCGTCCATCTGGTCCTCCGGCGGGGCGTTGCGCGAGGGACTGCTCGTCACGCTGGTGTTCGGCCTGGTCGGCATCGCCGCGCAGACGCTCTGCATGTTCGCCTTCGACAAGGTCACCGGGTTCTCCGTCCGGGAGCTCGTCCGCGAGCCCGCCCTGCAGCCTGCGGCGATCCTGCTGTCGGTCACCCGTTTCGTGATCGGCCTCATCACCGCCGTCGCGGTCATCTGACCCGCGTACGGCTCCGCCGTACGGAGCCATGCCGGGCCGCGGGGCCGCACATGCGGGAAAGCGCGGTGCGGAAAGCCCGGTACGGAAAGCGCGGTGCGGAAAGCGCGACCACAACGATGACCTGGCACGCTAGAGGGCGTGAGTGAGCGGGGCACAGATCGGATCGGCGACAAGATCCGGGAGGACACGGCGCGGCGGCTGGATCGCGCGATGGGCAGCCTTGGCACAGCGGCGATGACCCGCATGGAGGAGCGGCTCGCCTGGTACCGCGCGCTGTCCGCGGAGGACAGGTCATGGGTCGGCCTGGTCGCCCAGGCGGGCATAGCGGCGTTCGTGGAGTGGTTCGGGCACGCCGGCGCGGGGCGGCCGACGCCGAGCATCGAGTTCTTCGGAACGGCCCCGCGGGAGCTCAAGCGCAGCGTGTCGCTCCAGCAGACCGTCGACCTGGTCCGCATCGTGGTCGAGGTGGTGGAGGCACAGGTGGACGATCTGGCCGCGCCCGGCGGCGCGGACCTGCTCCGCAACGCGATGCTCCGCTACACCCGGGACGTGGCGTTCGCCGCCGCCCAGGTGTACGCCAGAGAGGCCGAGGCGCGGGGCTCCTGGGACGCCCGGCTGGAGGCGCTCATCGTGGACGCGCTCGTCCGCGGCCAGGTCGACGACGGCCTGCACTCGTGGGCGGCGGCGCTCGGCTGGACGTCCGCGCCCGTCGTGGTCTTCGCGGGCCACACCTCCGACGATGACCCGCAGAGCATCATCGACGGGCTACGTGACAAGGGCCGCCGCGTCGGGCACGAGTTGCTCGCCGGTGTGCAGGGCGACCGGCTGATCGTGATCGTGGGAGGAGCCGACAGCATCAAGGACGCCGCCCGGCTCGTCGTGCCGCGCTTCGGACCCGGACCGATCGTCATCGGCCCCGAGGTCTCCGATCTGCACGCGGCGGCCAGCTCGGCCCGCGCCGCCATCGCGGGTCTGCGCGCCGCCTCGGCCTGGCCGGACGCGCCGCGGCCGGTGCTCGCCGAGGACCTGCTGGCCGAGCGGGCCCTGGACGGGGACGATGACGCCAGGGCCCAGCTCGTGGAGAACGTCTACAAACCGCTCGCCGGGACGCCGCTGCTCGACACGCTGGCCACCTACCTGGAGCAGGGGACCTCGCTCGAGGCCACCGCGCGGCTGCTGTTCGTTCACCCCAACACGGTCAGATATCGACTACGGAAGATCACCGAACTCACCGGGTACCAGCCCACCGAGGGACGCTCGGCGTTCACCCTCCAGGTGGGGCTCATCCTCGGCCGTCTGTCGGTCGGCTAGTGGGTGTCCGCGAGCCCTTCCGGGCTGCCGTAACCTCGGCGACACCGAAACTGTAGGGACCGCACAAACTCTCGGCGGCAAAGTTCGTTCGGATCACCATCAGTGTGGCGAACTCCTACAGGGCAGGGTGGACTCGTGCTCGTCATCGTCGCTCCGGGCCAAGGCGCCCAGACCCCAGGTTTCCTGACTCCGTGGCTCGAACTCCCCGGATTCCGCGACCGGCTGTCCGCCTGGTCCGACATAGTGGAGCTCGACCTCGTCGCGTACGGGACGACCGCCGACGCCGACGAGATCCGGGACACGGCCGTCGCGCAGCCCCTGCTGGTGGCGTCCGCCCTGGCGTCCTACGAGGCGCTGGGCGTGCGGCCCGACCTCGTCGCCGGACACAGCGTGGGAGAGCTGGCCGCGGCGGCGATCGCCGGAGTGCTGGCCCCGGAGGAGGCCCTCGGCCTGGTGCGGGAGCGCGGCCGGGCGATGGCCAAGGCCGCCTCGGTGACCGAGACCGGGATGCTCGCGGTGCTGGGCGGGACCGAGGACGAGGTCCTCGCCGCGATCGACGCGCAGGGGCTCACCCCCGCGAACATCAACGGCGCCGGCCAGATCGTGGCGGGCGGCACACTGGAGCAGATCGAAGCCTTCAAAGCGGCGCCGCCGCCCGGGGCGCGCCTGCGCCCGCTGTCGGTCGCGGGGGCCTTCCACACCGTGCACATGGCCCCGGCCGTCGACCACCTGCGGGACGAGGCCGCCGGCCTCACACCCCGCGACCCGGAGATCACGGTGCTGTCCAACGCGGACGGCGTGGCCGTCGCCACGGGCGCCGAGTTCGTCGACCGGCTCGTCGGTCAGGTCGCCAACCCGGTACGGTGGGACGCCTGCATGGCGACCATGGCCGAGCGCGGCGTGACCGCGATGGTCGAACTGCTGCCCGGCGGCACACTGACCGGCCTGGCCCGGCGTGGCCTGCCCGGTGTGAAGACCGTGGCCCTGAAGACCCCGGACCATCTGGAGACCGCCCGAGAGGTGCTCAAGTGAGGCTCAGCCAAGGCTCCCCGGGCGCGAAGGTGCTCGCGTTCGGCGGCTACCAGCCCGCCGAGGTCGTGACCAACGACGACCTGTCCAAGCGGATGGACACCAACGACGAGTGGATCCGAAGCCGCGTCGGCATCCAGGAACGCCGCATCGCGGGGCCGCACGAGTCGGAGATCGACATCGCCGTCCAGGCGGGCGGCAAGGCCCTGGCCGCGAGCGGCCTGTCCAGCGCCGACATCGACCTGGTCATCGTGGCCACGTGCACGATGGAGGCGCCGATCCCCAACGCGGCGGGCCGGGTCGCCCACCGGCTCGGCATCCAGGCCCCCGGCGCGTTCGACGTGAACGCGGCATGCGCCGGGTTCTGCTACGCGCTGGCCGCGGCCAGTGACGCCATCCGGGCCGGTTCGGCGACGCACGTGCTGGTCGTCGGCACCGAGAAGCTCAGCCAGTGGATCGACTGGGACGACCGGGCCACCGCCGTCATCTTCGCCGACGGCGCGGGCGCCGCCGTCGTCGGCCCGTCCGACACGCCCGGCATCGGGCCCGTCGTGTGGGGCAGCGCCGGCGACAAGGCCGACGTGATCGCCATCGAGAACCGGCACTCCTTCCTGTACCAGGAGGGCCAGTCCGTGTTCCGCTGGGCCACCACCGCACTTCACCCGGTGGCCGCACTGGCGTGCGAGCGGGCCGGTGTCGACCCCGCCGAGCTGGCGGCCTTCGTCCCGCATCAGGCGAACCTGCGGATCATCGAGGCGATCGCCCGCAGGATCGGCGCGGTCAACGCGGTCATCGCCCGGGACATCGTCCTCGCCGGCAACACCTCGGCCGCGTCGATCCCGCTCGCGCTGTCGCGGATGATCGAGCGCGGTGAGGTGCCGTCGGGTGGCCTCGCGCTGCTGCTCGGCTTCGGCGCCGGTCTCACCTACGCCTCTCAGGTGATCGAGATCCCTTAGTACGCGTCCGTGGGTCTTCGCCATGACGGGGAATCCACGGGGCACTACCCACACTTGTACGGCTTACCGCACAAGGCCGGATGAATGATCCGGAGCATTGGTAAATCAGAGAAACCAAGGAGAAGTCGCGACATGGCTATGACCGAGCAGGAGATCCTCGCCGGCCTCGGCAAGATCGTCAACGAGATCACCGGCGTCCCTGCCGCGGAGGTCACCCCGGAGAAGAGCTTCGTGGACGACCTTGACATCGACTCGCTTTCCATGGTCGAGATCGCCGTCGCCGCGCAGGACGAGTTCGGCGTCGAGATTCCCGACGACCAGCTCAAGCACCTCAAGACCGTGAAGGACGTCATCAACTTCATCCAGGCCTGAGCGGCCCTGGGTTCCCCGGACCACTGCGGGTCACTGAGAACAACCAAGAGGAGTGCGGACAAGTGAGTAAGGACCGGGTACGTGTCGTCGTCACCGGGCTCGGCGCGACGACGCCCCTCGGTGGAGATGTCGCATCCACCTGGTCGGCGCTCCTCGACGGGCGGTCGGGCATCCGGACGCTCACCGAGGACTGGGTCGACACCGTACCGGTGAAGTTCGCCGGCGTGGCGGCCGTCGACCCCGGTGAGGTGCTCCCCCGGCCCGAGGCCAGGAGGCTCGACCGCGCCGAGCAGTTCGCCCTGATCGCCGCCAGGCAGGCCTGGCAGGACGCGGGCGCCCCCGAGATCGACGGCGAGCGTCTCGGCGTCGTGGTCGGGAGCGGCATCGGCGGCATCGGGACGATCCTGTCCGCCTACGACCTCTACCGGTCGAGGGGCTGGAACCGGGTCTCACCCTTCACCGTGCCCATGCTCATGCCGAACGGCTCCGCCGGCTGGATCAGCATCGATCTTGGCGCCAAGGCCGGGGCGCACGCCACGGTCAGCGCCTGCGCGACCGGGGCGGAGTCCATCGGCTACGGCATCGACATGATCCGCTCCGGCCGGGCCGACATGGTGGTCGCGGGCGGCACCGAGGCGGCGATCCATGGCCTCAACCTTGCGTCGTTCGCCTCGATGCGCGCCATGTCCACCCGCAACGATGAACCGGAGCGTGCCTCCCGCCCGTTCGACAAGGGCCGCGACGGCTTCGTGCTCGGCGAGGGCGCGGGCATCGTGGTGCTGGAGTCGGAGGAGCACGCCCGGGCGCGTGGCGCCCGCATCTACGCCGTGGCGGCGGGTGTGGGCTACTCCAGTGACGCCTTCCACATCTCCGCCCCGGAGCCGACGGGTGTGGGCGGCCAGGCGGCCATGTCGCGCGCGATCAGGGACGCCGGGATCGCTCCGGCGGACGTCGTGCACGTCAACGCCCACGCCACCTCGACCCCGGTGGGCGACGAGATCGAGGCGCACGCGATCAAGGAGGCCATCGGCGGTCACGCGACCGTCACCGCGACCAAGTCGATGACCGGTCACCTCCTCGGCGGCGCGGGCGGCATCGAGTCGATCTTCACCATTCTCGCGCTGCACGAACGGATCGTGCCCGCCATCGCCAACCTCGACGATCCCGCTGACGGCATCGAGGTCGACCTCGTGCGCGGCGAACCCCGGAAGCTCGACGGCGACCAGCTCGCCGCGATCAACAATTCGTTCGGGTTCGGCGGACACAACGTCGCCGTGGCCTTCACCACTGTGTGACAGGAGTCTCACATGACCGTGCTTGACAACCGGGTGGTGAACGACGCCTCCGATGCGGAGGCCGTCGATCCCAGGGACCCCCGGGTACGCCTGGGGCATCTCCTCGACGAGGGCTCGATCCGACTGATCACCCCTGAGGACAAGAGCGGCGTGCTGGCCGTGACCGGCCGCGTCGAGGGCGTGCCGGTCGTGGCGTTCTGCAGCGACGCCCGCGTCCAGGGCGGCGCGATGGGCGGCGAGGGCTGCGAGCACATCGTGCACGCCTACGACGTCGCCGTCCGCGAGCGGGTCCCCGTCATCGGCGTCTGGCACTCGGGCGGCGCCCGCCTGGCCGAGGGCGTGGAGTCCCTGCACGCGGTGGGCCGGGTGTTCGCCGCCATGACCAAGGCCTCCGGCGTGGTGCCGCAGATCTCCGTCGTGGTCGGCCCGGTGGCCGGCGGCGGCGCGTACGGCCCGGCCCTGACCGACATCGTGATCCTCGCCGACAACGGCCGCATCTTCGTCACCGGGCCCGACGTCGTGCGCAGCGTGACCGGCGAGGAGACCGACATGGCCTCGCTCGGCGGGCCCGAGCCGCACAGCAAGCGCAGTGGCGTCGTCCACATCGCCACCAAGAACGAGGGCGAGGCCCTGCTCAGGGCCCGTCAGCTCGCCGTCCTGCTCGGCCACCAGGGCCGGATGCGCGGCGACATCGACGAGGTCGACTTCGGCAGCCTGCTCCCCGACAACCCGCGCCGCGCCTACGACGTGCACCCACTGGTGAACGGCCTGCTGGACGAGCCCGGTGTGGAGCTCCATGCCAAGTGGGCGCCGAACATCGTCACCACGCTGGGCCGGCTCGGCGGCCGCACGGTCGGGGTCATCGCCAACAATCCGCTACGCCTCGGCGGCTGCCTCGACTCCACCTCGGCGGAGAAGGCCGCCCGGTTCGTCCGGATGTGTGACGCCTTCGGGGTGCCGCTGGTGGTCCTGGTCGACGTCCCCGGCTACCTTCCCGGGGTCGGCCAGGAACACGACGGCATCGTACGGCGCGGCGCGAAGCTGCTGCACGCGTTCGCCGAGGCCTCGGTGCCGAGGGTGACGCTGATGACCCGCAAGGCGTACGGCGGCGCCTACATCGCGATGAACTCCCGGTCGCTGGGCGCCACCCGGGTGTTCGCCTGGCCGACCACGGTGGTGGCCGTGATGGGCGCGGTCGCGGCCGTCCGCATCCTCAAGCGGCGCGAGTTGGCGGCCGCCCCCGAGGAGGAACGCTCCGCGATCGAGGCCCGGCTGGCCGAGGAGCACGAGAAGGTCGCCGGCGGGCTCGACAGAGCCGTCGACCTCGGGGTCGTCGACGAGGTGATCGAACCGGCGAAGACCCGCGGCGCCATCGCCAGGGTCATCGCCCAGGCGACGCCGGCCCGCGGCGCCCACGGCAACATCCCACTCTGACGAGTCGCCTGAAGAGTCGCTGAAGAAGCGCCGGCCCCCCGGGACCGGCGCTTTTCGCGTTCACGGTGACAGACGGGCCGGCACCCGGAGGCCACGGCTCAGATGGCGGCGGCTCAGATGGCGGCGGCTCAGATGGCGGCAGCTCAGACGGCGGCGTGCAGCCAGCGGACCGGCGCGCCCTCCCCCGCATACCGGAACGACTCCAGTTCCTCGTCCCACTGCTTGCCGAGGAGGCGGTCGAGCTCCTCCTCCAGGACGACCCGGCCCTGCGCGGCCATCAGCATCACATTGCGCAGCCGATCCTCGGGGACTTGGATGTCCCCGTTCGCGCCCACGACGGCGGTGAACGCGCCCAGCGTGGGCGTGTAGGCATGTCGGGACCCGTCGACGCCGGGCGAGGCGTCTTCAGTGATCTCGAAGCGGATGCGCTGCCAGCCCATGAGAGAAGACGTGACCGCCGCCGCCGTACCGGGACGGCCCTCCCACTCGGCCTGGGCCCGCAGGGTCCCGGGCGCGGCGGGCTGAGGGGTCCACGTCAGGTCGACGGGCACGCCAAGAACGCCTGCGACGGCCCACTCGATGTGCGGGCACAGCGCAGGCTGAGCCGAGTGGACGTACAGGACGCCACGAGCAGCAGCCACCGGACCTCCCAATTCGCATGAGGTGCGCCTTCCCCAACGGCCTCATGTAGGGATGATCACGATTGCGTGACTAGTAGGAGAGACTACCGTCCGTCGTAACGCGACACCAGAGCAGGGTCATACCGATTGACGCATGGCAACGTAATGCATCGGGAAAGATACGGTCCGTAAACGGGAGATCGGAAAGGTGTCGTGATGCGCGCACGCTTGGTGGAGCCTCTCCCGGACAGGCCCGCCCTCATCCGGCCCGCCGAGTTGCTCACCACCGCCCCGGCCGCGGTCGCCCGATGGACACTCTCCGCCTCCCCCGTGCACCCTCCGACCCAGCACACCCGCCCCACCCGGCACGCACGCGCGGTCCATCACGTCCGGCTCTCGCCCGGCGTGGACGTGCTCGACCTGGTCACCACGCTGCGCGACCGCGGCCACCCGGCCTCGCCCAACCATGTGCTCGCCGGGCAGCCGCTGTACTTCGGCGGCCCGCAGGGCGCGCCGTCACCCGCTCCGGCAGTGCCGTACGAGCCGGGCCCGCCCTCCGGGGTGACGATCGCAGTGCTGGACACCGGGGTCGTCCCCCATCCGTGGCTGATGCCCTGGTATCGGGACGACGCTGCCGACACCCCCGACGCGGACGGCGACGGCGGCCTCGACACCCAGGCGGGGCACGGCACGTTCGTCTGCGGGCTGATCCTGCGGCGCGACCCCGGGGTGCGGCTGCGTGCCGTGCGACTCCTGGACAGCGACGGCGTCGCCGACGAGGCGGCGCTGCTGCGCGCGCTCACCCGGCTCTGCGCCGAACGCGTCGACATCCTCAACCTGTCCTTCGGGGGTTACACCTTCGACGACCGGCCGCCGCTGGGGCTGGCCGAGGCGCTGGCCGGCTTTCCCGCCGTGGTGGCCTGCGCCGGCAACACCGGGCGCTCCCGCCCGTTCTGGCCGGCGGCCCTTCCCGGCATCGTCGCCGTGGGCGCGCTGGACGGGAACGTCAGGGCGTCCTTTTCGGCATACGGCCCATGGGTCGACGCCTGCGCCCAGGGGGTCGGCCTGGCGAGCAGCTTCGTCGAGTTCGGGGAGTTCCACGGTTACGCCACGTGGAGCGGCAGCTCTTTCGCCTGCGCCACGGTGGTGGGAGCCCTCGCCCGGCTGTGCCGCGAACTGCCGCCCACGCAGGCCGTACGGCACCTGCTCTCCGACGGCCGGCGAATCCCCGATCTCGGGGTGTCCATCGCGTGAGATCGATAGAGTGTCGATCACGTAAAGTGATTGCATAGGAACTCTCGGTAATCGACATGTTGGATGACACCTCACCCGGGCCGCCGTTGGGCCCCACCCGTCTCGAGCGGCCGACGCCTCTCGACCAGGCCGCATGGGACGACCTCGTCGCGCGGTTCGACGGCCGGATGTGGGCGGTCGCCCGGGCGTTCGGGCTGGGCCCGGCCGACGCGGCCGACGCCGTCCAGGGCGCCTGGCTGCGCCTGGTCGAAAGTCTCGACGCCATCCGGGACCCCGATCGGATCGGATCCTGGCTCATCACCACGACGAAGAACGAGGCGGCCCGGCTGAGCCGGTCCCGGACAGGATCGGGATCCGCGGTTTCCGACGTCCCCGACGACATCCCGGACCTCGGCGCGCCGGACCCGGCCGCCGCGGTGGTCGACGCCGACTACGGCCGACACGTGTGGGGACGGCTCGACCTCCTCGGTGAGCCGTGCCGGTCGCTGCTGCGCCTCTACGCGCTCCATCCGGACGCCCGATATACCCAGATCGCCCTGCGCCTGGACCTGCCCGTGGGCAGCATCGGCCCCACCCGCGCCCGCTGCGTGTCCCGGCTCAGAGCCCTGCTGGAGGAAAACGTCCATGACAGCCCCCGCTGACGAATACCTGCTGGCCGCGCTGCGGATCGCGGCCGGGGCCGACCCCGTGCCCGGGCGCGTCTCCGCCGACGCGAGGGCCGCGTTCGCGCTCCGCCTGCCCGGCGGCATCGCCGCCGCCCCAATGGAGACGACCGCGATGGAGACGACCGCGATGGAGAAGGCCACCGGAGCGGGCGTCCGGTCGACGGCATACGAGGAGCACGGCGAGCCCGCGGCGCACCGCTACGCGGCCGCGGGCCTCACGATCGACGTCGAGCCCGTCGTCATGGCCGGCCGGGTGGACGTGGCCGGCCAGGTCTCTCCCGCCCCCGGCGTCGAATCGCTGGTCGAGGTGCGGACGCCGCGCATCACCGCCGGTCGCGTGCCTGCCGAGGACGGACGCTTCGTCGTCACCGGACTGCCCCTCGGATGGATCAGCGTGGTCTGCCATCGGCCCGGCCACCCGCCCGTGTTCACCCGCTGGCTGCACGTACGCCCTTGACCTCGCCCTCGACCCCACCTTCGACGCCGCCTTCGACGCCGCCTTCGACGCCGACCCCGCGACCGCCCGCCGTCCTCGTCACCCGGGCCGAGGCGGCCGTGCGGCTGTCGGGGGCCGATCCCCGCCTGGCGCTCACCCGGGCCCGGGCTGTACTGGCCGAGGCCAGAGCCGGGATGGAAGCCGCCGGCCGGGAGGGCGAGCCGTACGGCGAGGCGCTTTCCGTCGCACTGCGTGCGTCCGCCCTGGCCGCACGCGAACTCGGCGACCTGCACCTGGCCGATGAAAGGCTGCGTGAGGCCGTCGAGGCCGGATCCCGGTTTCCGCCACGGGTGGCGCAGGCGAGGATGTCCCTGGTCGCCGTCCGGACACAGCTCGGCGATCCCGAAGGCGCCCTGCGCCTCGCCGAACTGGCCGAACGACATCTCACCGGCACCGATCTGGCCCGGCTGGACGTGCAGCGCTCGGTCGCGCTGAACGTGCTCGGCCGGCATCGGGACGCGGTACGCCACTGCGACCGGGCCGTCGACCGCCTCGGCGACGACCCCTGGTTCCAGGCCGGCGGCCTGCTCAACCGCGGGGTCGCCCGGACCTACCTGGAAGAGTACGGCGCGGCCGAGGCGGACCTGTCGGAGTGCGCGAGGCTGGCCCGGGCGGCCGGTCTCGATCACGTCGCCATGCTCGCGGAGGGCAACCTGCCGTTCGTGGCGGCCCGGCGCGGCGACATCGCGACCGCCTTCGCGAGCTATGAGGTGGCGGAGGCGGGCATGGCCGGTTATCCGGAGCGGCTGGCCGCGATGCGGGCGGACTTCGCCGAGGCGCTGGTGGCCGCCCGCCTGCCGGGAGAGGCCCGGGCGATGCTGGAACAGGCCCTGCCCGATCTGACGGCCGGCGGAGCCCACGCGGCGATCCCCGACGCGCGGCTGCTGCTCGCCCAGGCCCAACTGCTCGCCGGCGACGCCGGGCAGGCCGCGGCGACGGCGCAGACCGCGCTGACGGAGCTGCTGGAGCAGGGCAGGGCGGCCTCGGCTCCGCTGGCCACCGAGGTGGTGCTGCGTGCCCGGCTCGCCAAGACCTCACCGACACCGACCGCCGCCGAAGTGGCGGCTCTGCTGCCCCACCTGCTGTCCTGTGCGGCAGACCTGGACGGGCACGGCCGACCGGGAGCCGCGGCCGAGCTGCGGCTCACGACCGCCCGCGCCGCCCTGCTGGCCGGGCATCGCACCGTCGCACGGGCACAGCTGGAAGTCCTGGCCGAGCCCCTCGCCCGGCCGCTGGTCAGGCAGCACGCCCTGGCGATGATCCGGCGGCTGGACGGGGACCTGTCCGGCGCCCTCGAATCGGCCCGTGAGGGTGTGGAAACGCTCGCCGCCACGCGGGCGGAGCGCGACGCGGAGCTCAGGGCGCACACCGTCCGCCCGGCCGAGGACCTCGCCGCGTTCGGCCTGGAGCTCGCGCTGGAAACCGGGGACGGCTGGATGGTCCTGGACTGGGCCGAGCGCTACCGGGCACTGGCGCGAGGCAGAGCGGCCCCCGTCCGCGCCGACCCCACCCCCTTCGACCCCTTCGACCCCCGCGACTCCCGGAACCCGGCGGGAGGCATCCCGGGAAACGGGCCGGGCACGCTGATCGAGCTGGTGCGCAGCGGGGACGAGCTGTGGGGCGTCCTCGTCGCCCCGGCAAGCACCGGCGGCGCATCGACCGGCGGCGTGCGGTGCCTGCTCCGGCCGCTCGGCTCCTACCGGGCGGCGGCCGAGGCGACGGTGCGCATACGGTACGGCCTGCGCCGGCGGAACCTGCGAGATCTCGTCGACCGCGGCGCGGGCGCCGCCCCGGAGATGATGGACGCCGAGCTCGCCGCGCTCGGCGAACAGCTGCTCGGTCCGTTCGGTCTCGGTTCGTTCGATCTGGGGCGGCCCGACGGCTCGGGCCGCCTCGCAGACGGCCCGGTGGTGATCGTGCCCACGGGCGCGCTGTGCACGCTTCCCTGGCCGCTGTTGCCCGCATTGGCCGGCCGACCGGTGTCCGTCGCCCCCGACGCCACCGCCTGGGCTTCGTCGAAGCGGCCGCCGGAACGTCCGCCAGCAGGTCCGCCAGCAGGTCCGCCAGGCCCGGGGAAGGCGGACCGGCCGGTGGTCGTCGCGGTCGCCGGGCCGGGGCTGCGGCACGCCCGCGCCGAGGCGGACATGGTCGTCACGACCCACGCCCGGGCCGAGCGGATCGAGGCGACCCGGCGAGAGGTGCTCGCCACGCTGGAGCGCGCCGACGTGCTGCACATCGCGGCGCACGGGATGTCCTCCCCCCGTAGCCCGATGCTGTCCCGCCTCACGCTGGAAGACGGACCGCTCATGGCCTACGACCTGCTGCGAGCCGGACGGATGCCACGGCTCGTCGTGCTGTCCGCGTGCGACGCCGGAATGGCCCACGCCCCCGTGGACGGCGCCGCGCTCGGCCTGGCCGGGACCTTCCTCGACCGGGGGGCCGCCTGCGTGATCGCCGGTGTGGTGCCGGTGCGGGACGACGAGGCCCTGGCGCTCATGACGGTCTTCCACGCCGTGCTGGCCGAGGGCCGCTCCCCCGCCGAGGCCCTCGCCGCCGCGGCCGCCAAGACCACCGTCAGCGGCTTCGTCTGCTTCGGCGACCCGTACGGGTGACAGTCCTCTATCCGGTGGCGACCGGCCGGTCCGGGCCGGCCACCCAGTTGGACCACGAGCCGACGTAGAGCGCGGCGGGCAGCCCGGCGATCTCCAGGGCGAGCACCTCGTGGGCGGCGGTCACCCCGGAACCGCAGTAGGCGCCGACCGGGACGCCCTCGACCGCGCCCAGCGCGTCGAACCGCTCCCGTAGGAACTCCCTGCTGTGGAACCGGCCGTCGGGCTCGACGTTCTGTGTGGTGGGGGCGTTGACGGCCCCCGGAATGTGACCGGCGACCGGGTCGACGGGCTCGACCTCGCCGCGATATCGCTCCGGGGCCCGGGCGTCGAGGAGCACTCCGCGGCCGGCCAGTTCGGCCGCCCGGTCGGCGTCCAGCATCGGCATGCCGCCGGGCTCGGCCGTGAAGTCGCCCGGCTCCCCGGCCTGTGTGTCGTCCCTCGCCGCGGGGAGGCCGGCCCGGGTCCAGGCGCGCATCCCGCCGTCGAGCACCCGCACGTCGCGGTGGCCGAAGTAGCGCAGCGTCCACCAGGCCCTGGCCGCCGAGGTCGAGTCCGCGTCGTCGTAGACGACCACCGGACGGGCGTCCGACACGCCGAGACGGCGCATCGCGGACTCGAACGCGGCGGCCGGCGGCAGCGGATGCCGCCCGTCCGGTCCCGGCGGGGCGGCGAGATCGGCGTTGAGATCGCAGAAGACGGCGCCCGGGATGTGCCCCTCCCGGTAGGACTCGATGCCCGGAGGGCCGGCGAGGCGCCATCGCACGTCGAGGATGGTGACGTCGCCGTCGATCGCGGCCAGTTCCTCCGGCCGGATCAGCGGGCTCGAAGAATGCGGGCTCATCGACACCTCCGTGAAGTCGTCATGCCGGCCGCGCCCGTCACGGGCGGATCTCCAGCAAGGGCACGTTCTGTTCCGCCGGGGTGAGCGAGCCGTGGCAGCCGATCAGGGAGGCCTCCAACGGCTCCGCCTCGGAGGCGACGATCACGCAGTCGCCGTACGGCACGGCCAGCACGTCGCCGATCCGCCCGAGCCATTCACGACGGACGGCGCGGCCGAACCAGCCCTCGTCGACCGCCTCCTCCCGGGTGACCACCCAGGCCCGGCCGCGCAACTCCTCACGCCAGGTCTCGAGTACGGCGTCCGCCGCACCCGGCGCGGTGTAGAGATGCCGGGCCCGGCCGTCGCCGCCGAGCATGACCACGCCTTCCCGGAGGTCGGGTCTGCGGTCGAAGTCGACCTTGTCCCCGGCGTTGATCATGCCGTGGTCCGCGGTCACGTAGAGCGCCGACCCCGGCGGCAGCGCCTCGGCGATGGCCTCGGCCATCCGGTCGACTACCGCGAGCCGGTCCAGCCACTCGGGACTGCCCCAGCCCTTCAGGTGGCCCATGTGGTCGACATCGCCGTAATACACGGTGACGTACGAGCTTTCCCGAAGCGCGTGCCGTGCCGCCTCGATCCGCTCGTCCGCCGTCTCCGCCGACCAGTAGCGCATGCCCCGGTAGACCGCACGGGTGAGCCCGCTGCCGTCGAACAAGGCCGGCGCCACGTAGACGGGGTCGACGCCGAGAGCCGCCATCCGTTCGTAGACGGTCTCGGCCGGCTGCCACACGTCGGGGTCGATGGCCAGTCCGGGCGCGGTCCAGCGCAGGCAGTTGAACAGCCTGCCCTCACCTGGCACGGCCATCTGGATGCCCACCATGCCGTGCTCCCCGGGAGGCGCTCCGGTGCCGAGCGTGGCCAGGCTCGTCGGCGTCGAGGACGGGAAGCCCGCGGTGAGCGTCCGCCGCGAATGCGCGGACAGAAACGGCGCCACGTCCGGATGGGCGGCCAGCAGATCCGCGCCCAGGCCGTCGACGAGGAAGAGACACACCCGCCGCGCCGGGTCGAGGCCGAGCGTGTTGCCCGTCGGCACGCCGAGCGAGGCGAGCAGCGATCCCGGGAGATCCGCCAGCGACGCCTCGCCGTACGCGGGCACGAACGGCACGGCGTCGAGCAGGGTTTCGGCCGGCGCTTCCGGCATGCTCTCCGGCACGGCCGGCCCGGCGGGGTCGGGGTCGATCACATCGCCTCCGGCTGGGATTTCAGGACGCGGCGCGGGCGGTCGCCTCGGACAGCGCCTTGGCGAAGGTCAGGACGTGACCGACCGCCTCGGGCCCGTCGGCCGCCTCGCTCACCCGGAGGGACAGATCGTCTGCGGTGATCGCGCCGGTGTAGCCGTGATCGGCTTCGCAGTTCTCGTCGCCGCACGTGGCGGGTTCGAGGTCGACATGGGAGATCGCACCCCAGCCGATCGTGAGAGTCGCCTCGACCGGAGGAACCCCGGGCACGTACGCCGCCGGGTCGGGAACCACCCGCGTGACGGCGATCGACTGGATGCGGTTCAGCCGTACGGCCTCGGTCGTGGTGGAGGCGTGCGAAGCCGGCATGCCCTCGGCGGGCGGGTGCTCGTCGGTGTGACAGACGATCAGCCGGGTGGGCGACAGCACCAGCACCGTGACGTGCCTGCGCACCTCCATCGCGGGGTCGAACGTGGCCTCGTGATGCACGACGTACGCCATGACCTGCTCACTGCCGAGCGCGGTGTCGACGGCGTCGGCGACCAGGTCCGGGTAGTAGCCGCTGCGGTCGATGGCCTCGCGCATGCCCGCGGCCGAGACTCGGGTTTCCCTCATGGGTCCATCCTGCCCTGTAAGGGACACCTGTTTCACATCCGGACCGGATGGTTTTCCACATCGGCGGCAGACCACCCATCCCGACCGGCTCGTCCCGGCGTGCGGTCAGCGCAGGCGGCGGGGCCCGACGTCCGGACGCGGCCCGGTGACGGGCCGCAGGACCACGCGTGCGCCCAGCACCACCACGCCGGACGCGCCGACCAGCACCGGGTCCAGTTCCATCCTGGCCACCTCGGGCAGCGCGTCCGCCAGCAGCCCGACCCGGACGAGAAGATCCTCCAGCGCCTCGACCGCCACCGGCTGGTAGCCGTACCGCCCGAGCAGCAGCGGCGCCGCGCGTACCGACCGCACGAGGGTCGACGCGTCCTCGGCGGTGAGCGGGGCGAGCCGATATGCCTGGTCTCCGAGGAGGCGGGCCGCGACCTCGCCGAGCCCGAACGACACGACGCCGCCGAAGTGCCGGTCCTGCACGACGCCGACGATGGTCGGCACCGCCGGTTGCGGGGCCATGCGCTGGACGGCGAGCCGCGCGCCCGGCCCGAGGAGAGCGGCCAGGTCGGCGTACGCCTGCCGGATCGCGACCGGTTCGGTGAGCCCCATGCGCACCGTGCCGGCCCGGCTGGAGTCCGCGGGGTCGGCGGACTTGAGCACCACGGGCGACCCGAGGCCGTTCGCCGCGGCCACCGCCTCATCGGCCGAGGCCACCGGCTGCGCCGGCCACACCTCGATCCCGTAGCACGCGAGCAACTCGGTGGCGTCGATCTCCAGGTCCCGCTCGTCGTGCTCGTCGTGCCCGTTCTTCCGGAGGGCGTCGGCCACGAACCGGCGGGCTCCGGCGACGTCCACTCCCGGGGGCGAGGGGATGACGCCCGCCGGCTCCCGGCCCCGGCAGGCGTAGCGGACGACGTGAGCGAGCGCCCGGACCGCCTCCTCGGGCGCGGGGTAGGACGGGATGGAGCCGCGCCCCGGCGAGGCGTCACCGTCGACGCGGAGCTCCGGCGGCATGCCCATCTCCCCCTGGAAGGTGGCCAGCACGGGCTTGCCGCAGTCGCGCGCCACCCGCACCAGCTCGGCCGCCACCCGCTGGGCGTCGCCCGGGATCGGCGGCATGTAGACGACGACGGCCGCGTCCACTTCGGGGAGCGTGTCCGCCAGCGCCGCGGCGAACTCGGCCGCCCCCGCCCGGGCGCCCAGGTTCACCGGCGAACGCGGCTCCAGCCCCGCGCCGGCGCAGGCGTCCACCGCCAGCAGCGCGAGCGCGTCGGAGTTGCTCACGACGCCCACCGTGGGCCCCGACGGCAGCGGCTGGTGGGCGAGGAGCTGGGCCACGTCGAAGAGCTGGGTGAGGTCGTCGACCCGGATGACCCCCGCCTGCTCGAAGAGCGAGCGCTGCGCGGTCTCGGGCAGGCCGAGCACGGGGGCGGCGTGGCCGTCGGGTGCTCCGCGGCTCTTGACGACGACGATCGGCTTGCGCCGCGAGATCCGGCGGGCCAGCCGGGTGAACTTGCGCGGGTTTCCGATGGATTCCAGGTAGAGCAGGATGACGTCGGTCGCCTGATCCTCCTCCCAGTACTGGAGGAGGTCGTTGCCGGACACGTCGGCCCGGTTGCCGGCCGAGACGAACGTCGAGATGCCCATGCCCCGCTGGGCGACACGCTGCAGCAGCGCGGTGCCGAGCGCGCCCGACTGGCTGAAGAAGCCGACCCGCCCCCGCCCGGGCAGGGTCGCGGCGAGGGTGGCGTTGAGCCGTACGGCAGGGTCGGTGTTGGCGACGCCCAGACAGTTGGGGCCCACCACGCGCATGCCGTACGCCCGGGCGATCCGGACGAGTTCCTCCTGGCGGCCACGGCCCTCGAGGCCGGTCTCACCGAACCCGGAGGAGACCACGACCAGGCCCTTGACACCCTTCTCCGCGCACTCCTCGACGAGTTCGAGCACGCCCTCGGCGGGGACGGCCAGCACCGCCAGGTCCACCTCCCCGTCGATCGCGGAGACGCTCCGGTAGGCCCGGACTCCCGCGACGGCCCGCACCTGCCGGTGGACGGGATAGACCGGCCCGGTGAAGTCGGCGGCGAGCAGGTTGCGCAGCACGGTCTGCCCGATCCCGCCCGGCTCCCGGCTCGCCCCGATGACCGCGACCGACTCGGGCGTCAGCAGGCGGGCGATCGAGCGGGCCTCGGCGCGGTGCTCGCGGGCGAGCCGCACCTCCAGGGCGGTCTCGGTGCTGGTCAGGTCGAGGGTCATCCGGACCACGCCGTCCTCGAACTGGCTCTGCGCCGTGTATCCGGCCTGGCGGAACAGCCGGAGCATGCGGAGGTTGCCGGGCAGCACGTCGGCGATGAACGTCCGAATCCCGCGCTCGCGCGCCGCCGCCCGCAGGTGCTCCATCAGCACCGCGGCCACGCCCCTGCCCTGATGGGCGTCCTCGACCAGGAACGCGACCTCCGCGTGGTCCTTCGGCTCCATCCGGTCGTACCGCACGACCGCCACCATCTCCGCGCCGATCGTCGCGATCAGCGCCACCCGGTTGTCGTAGTCGACGTTGGTGAACCAGGTGACGTCCCGGTCGGTGAGGTGAGGGCGGGGGCCGAAGTAGCGGAAGTAGATCGACTCAGCGGACAGGCGTGAGTAGAAGGAGCGCAGCAGGCCGGCGTCGTCCGGTCTGATCGGGCGCAGGTGTGCCGTGCCGCCGTCGGACAGCACGACGTCCGCCTCCCAGTGGGCGGGGTACTGATGTCGCACGGTCCCGAGGTTAGCGGCGCCTGGCCTGGTATGGGTTGAGATGTTCCTTACCGCCAGGAGATCTCGCGCGAGCGGGGACCACCTCGGCTTCGGGGAGCGTAGGCGGCTACGGTACGGGATCTACCGCCCATGCTGGGGCGAATTGGGCAACGCTTGTGCATCGACTCTGCCCGGCTGTCTGATCCACCTCCCATGACAAGGCAGGGAGCTGTTAGGTTTCTTTGGGTCGGCCTCATCGCATGTTGGCAAGGTGGTGACATCATGACGCGGGTCGTCGTGGTGGGCGATCTCATGACTGACGCGCTCGCCCGCGCCAAGTTCCCGCTCGCCAGGGCGAGCGACACCCCGGCCGTCGTGACCATGCACGGTGGCGGTTCCGGGGCGAACGTCGCCTCCTGGCTGGCGGTCGAGGGGTCCGAGGTCGCCTTCGTCGGGCGACGCGGCGCCGAC
Source organism: Sphaerimonospora thailandensis (assembly GCF_016863115.1). Taxonomy (GTDB): domain Bacteria; phylum Actinomycetota; class Actinomycetes; order Streptosporangiales; family Streptosporangiaceae; genus Sphaerimonospora; species Sphaerimonospora cavernae. The sequence goes on along the minus strand of NZ_BOOG01000038.1, from coordinate 4,066 downwards.
ATCACCGGCCGGAACCGCGACATGGAACTCATGGGCTACGGGGTCGACGCCCGCCTCGTGATGGATCCGGAGCGGCCCACCGGCACCTGCGTGGTCATGGTCACCCACAAGGGCCAGCGGACGATGCTGTCGGACCCGGGCGCCAACGCGGCGCTGTCCCCCGAGGATCTGCCCCGCGACCTCTTCGCCGGCGGCGGCCACCTGCACGTGTCCGGCTACACCCTGCTCAACGACGGCTCGCGCGACGCCGGGCTGGCCGCGCTCGACCTGGCCCGGCGGGCCGGCATGTCGATCTCGGTGGACTGCGCCTCGGCCGCCCCGGTCGAGCGGACCGGCGCCGAGCCGTTCCTGGAGTGGACGCACGGCGCCAAGCTGCTGTTCGCCAACATCGACCAGGCCAAGGTGCTGACCGGCCGGGACGATCCGACCGCCGCGGCGAAGGTCCTCACCGCCTGGTTCCCCCAGGTCGTGATCAAGCTCAACGCCGAGGGCGCGCTCTGGTACACCAACAGCCGCGCCGAGCCCGTCCGAGCGGCCGCGGAGACCGTCGACCGTGTGGTGGACGGCACCGGCGCCGGAGACGCCTTCACCGCCGGCTTCCTGCCGTCCTGGCTGGCGGGCAAGCCACCGGCCGAGGCCCTGGCGGCGGGCAACGCCCTGGCCGCCAAATGCATCTCCAACCTCGGCGCCCGCCCCCGCCTGTGAAACCTGTACGCGCGGTCGGAAGTCATGTACGTCTAGGCGTGCTGCTGTAGGGGCCTATGTAGGTGAAGGCCCATCGGTCGGGCCCGATCTGGCGGCGTTTGTAGCGGTCGGGGTGCAGGTAGCGGTCCCTGTTGTGCCATTGGCAGGCGGGGCCGAGTTTGGCCAGGTCGGTCAGGCCGCCCTCGCTCCAGTTGTCCAGATGGTCGATCTGGCACATGCTCGCCGGGAGGGGGCAGCCGTCGACCCAGCAGGTGTCGTAGCGGGCGGCGATGGCGCGGCGCTGGGCGGGGGTGGCCAGCCGGACTTTGCGGCCCATGTCCAGGACCTGGCCCTCGGCGTTCATGACCAGCCGCATGAGGGTGGAGGTGCGGGCCAGGCGCTGGATGTCAGTGATCGGCAGCAGGTGTCCGGTGGACAGCAGCAGCCCGGGCAGGGTCCGCAGCGCGGCCTGCCACCGCCAGTCCGTCACGCCGTCCCGGTCACCGATCCCGCCCGGGTTCCCGTTGCCACGGTTACCGTTCCTTTCCTGGCCACCACCCTGGTTGCCGGGCCCGCCGCAGTCCGGGCCGGGTAGGACACCTCCGCCGTCGTCCCTTGGCGGGATGTCGTCGGTGCCGTCATGACCGGCCTTATGATCTCCTGTCTCGTGATCATCTATCTCGCCGCCGCCACCGTGCTCGTGCTCCTCTTCAGCGCGTGCGGGCGTGGAAGCCTCCTCAGCCCGGCCTGCCACCACTGCGGCGTCTACGGGATCGGTAGTGTCGCTGTCCGCACCGTCCCCGTCCTGCTCCGCGCATCCCTCTGGAGCGCCAGCGTTCCAGATTCCGCTCGCAGTGCTGTCCCTAGAGGCGCCGCCAGTATGGCCGGAGTCACCGGTGGCTGAATCATCCATGCCGGGGCCGTCACCTTCACCGGCCTCCCCGCGAAGTCGCCGAGGGTCGGGTCGCCAAGAATCGGGACGCTGGGAGTGCCATCACCCTCACGAGTTCCCACCGTCGGGTGGTCCCCGCTTACAGCAGCGTCGTCGGGAGTGCCGCCGGTGTCAGCCTCAGCAGCATGGTCACCGGTGGCGAGGCCGTCCCCACCACACGCCCCAGTCCCCGGGGCGTTGTCGAAGCCGTTGTCGGAGGCGTTGTCGGAGGCGTGGACAGGGTCGTCGGTGGGGGCGGCATCGTTGGGCGCGGCGTCGTCGGGGAGGGATTCGGCGTTCACCAACACCAGCAACTCCGCTGTGATCTGCTGCTGCAGCAGCGCGATCAGCGCGTCGGCGTTGCGGACCCGAAGCGGCCGGTCATCACCCTTGGCCTTGGGCTTGGCGTACGCGTCGAGAAGCGTTCGCAGGCGGGCGCGGCCTCCCTCGGCAGACGGAACTCCCCCTCCAGCCCGCCCGTGCCGGTCTCCCGGATCAGCAGGAAGCGGGAGTCGTAGTCGGCGTTCGCGTCCTTGATCTCCCCATCGGGGTCCAGAACGGCCCGTAGGTACCGCCCCGCCTTTGCGATCTCATCCGGACCGGCCGCCTCGGCCAGCTCCAGCAGAATCTGCTCGGCTTTGGCGGCGTCCTCGTCACTCAACCCGGCGGTGACGGCGCAGATCGCCGTCACCACCCCCTCCGCCAGACTCCCCGCGGCGAACCGCTCCCGCACCTGCGGCAACCGCTCCAACTCGATCCCCAGCGCCACGGTCCGGTTGGCGGCACGCCGGCTCATCCCGCACACCGACCGCAACCACGTCTTCGTCGACGCATGCCCACGCTCACGGACAACTCCGGCGGCGTGCACCCGCTGCGCCCGTACCGTGATCGCCGCCTCCAGCCTATCCCGCGCGAACACCAACCCCTCCAGCTCGCCCAGGCACTCCACTGGCGAATCGGGCGTCAGGGCCAGCGCCAACGCCTGGGCGGTCTCCCGCAGGGTGGTCACCAACTGCCAAGAGGTGCCCTCACTCATACCGGCGGAGCCGTCCCCAGCCCCGACACCCCCAGCCCCGGCGCTCCAGGCCTCCTTGTCACGGCCGTCTGCCGAGGCATTCTCGTCGACGTCTGCCCGGTCACCCACGCAGCCGTCCGTGTGATCACCCGTGCGATCACTTGCGGCATCGTCCACGCGGTCGCCCACTTGATCATCCGGGCGATCGTCTGCGGGGCCAGCCACAGGATCAGCCACAGGACCGCCGGCGAAGCCATCACCGGGGCCACCTCCGCAGTCGCCCTCGCCCCCGCGTACAGAACCAGCTGCAGAACCAGCTGCAGAACCAGCTGCGGAGCCGTCCGCGGGAGTGCCGTTCAGGGAAACGCTGGGAGCTGGAGCGGGGCAGTCGGGCCGCAGCGGGGTGCGAACCGAACGGCCAGAGGTTCGGGCAGCGGCACGCGCCGCCGCCTCAGCCTTCACCTCGGCCCACCATTCGGGACCCAGCATCGGCGGGACCTGAGGACGCGACAGCTCCGGATCGAACAGGTCCGCAGGCTTTGTCGACTCCATCGGCGTTGCCTGCCGCATCGGCCCCCCTTCCTGCAAATCTCGACTGTTTCGAAAACCTGTCTGAATACTCTCACGATCAGCCAGGGAATAGCAATGCTTTTCGGCAATGAATCCGCAGAAAAATATGAGAAGTAAACGTTGATTGCCGCAAATACTCGTGATGTCGGAAATGCGGACCACGGTATCGCGATGAAAGATAACGGAGGAAATTCGCCCAGGTCGGCCAGGAACCTCGCAAGAGGTTACAAGATCACCGAGAGCCTCTGCGATGACCGAGCGGGGCGCGTGAAAGCAACTGAAAGATCACGGAGAGATGTGGGGGCTGGAGGTGTAGATATGTATCCTTTTCGGAAGTTCCACGTGGATACCGGGCCTCGCAAGGCGCTCCTGAACAGCTGTGCAACGTGGCGCCTGGGGACTTTTTCGTCGTCCACCTCGGACGCTCGCAGTCGAGCTCACAGGCCATGACCGGCTGTCGCCAGGCCTTCAGCGCGGACGAGCGGCCGGACGACTCACCGGAAGGCCGAGAACGCCCGCTACCCCGGCAGTTCGCGTCGCCAACCGCGCGGGGAAGATGTACCCGAGAGCGTGATTGTCTGGAGGTCTAGCGCTCCCGACCCGGTCGTCTCCGACGGTTGTCGATGGGGTGGTCTATGTCGGTAGCGATGACGGCAAGTTGTATGCGGTGGATGCTGTCGCGAGGTTAGGCACTACCGGCTGAGTCGCAGATTCCCCCTGTTGGGAATCTTCGGATTTGGGTGACTCGAACTCCGGCATGCACCCCTCCTCGGAATCCGGCCAGCCAGGCGGGCGTACTCAAGAGCCTGGAACCGTATAGCGAACGTGACACTTCGGTCGTACGACGGTAGTGGCGAGAGCATCGG
>NZ_BOOG01000037.1 GCF_016863115.1 Sphaerimonospora thailandensis | reverse complement strand
GCACCCTCGCCCTATTTCCGCAGGCGATCCCTTGGAATCAATCGTCTAGCCCGCCGGCTACTCGAAGAGGCGGAGGAGCTGATCCGGGCAGCGGCCGAGCACCCCGAGGACGAGCCGCCGTGGATGTACTTCTATGGCGACGGCTGGTTCGACATGCAGCGTGGGATGGCCGAATTGGCGATCGGTGACGGCTCCCGGGCGGTGCGGTTCCTCGATCGTGGTCTGGCTTCCCTCCCTGAGGCGTACCGGCGTGACCGCGCCTGGTTCGGCACTTGCCTGGCCCGGGCGCAGGCCCTGGCGGGTGACGCGGAAGCCGCTGAGCGGCTCGCGATCACCGTGGTGCCGGACGCCGTGGCGGTCAACCACTATGCCGTCCACGACCTGCGCAAGCTGGCCGGTGCACTTGCCGCCCTCCGCCCCCAGAGCGGACAACGCGTCGAAGCCGCCCTGAGATCGGCGGCAGGGCGATGAGGACGTCCACCCGGCGACCGCTCTGGAGATTCCTGGGCGCTGACCCAGGTCCGGTGGCATGATCGCAGGGTGGCGATCCAGGTGTCGGTGTGCGGGCCGCGTGACTGCACGAGTGAGGACGGGCACAACGCGCGTGAGGTCGGCCGGTTGCTGGCCGAGCGCGGCGCGGTGGTGATCTGCGGCGGGTACACCGGCGTGATGGCCGCCGTCGCGGCCGGGGCCCGCTCAGCCGGCGGCACTGTCGTCGGCATCCTGTCCCGGCCCGACCGGGAGCACGCAGGCCCCGATCTGAGCATCGTGATCCCGACCGGGGCCGGCGAGGCCCGCAACAACATCATCGTCAACTCCGGCGACGCCGTGATCGTCATCGGCGGATCCTGGGGCACGCTGTCCGAGCTCGCCCTCGCCATGCGCCGCGGTCGCACCCCAGTCGTCCAGCTCGGCGGCTGGCGGCTCCTCGACCAGCACGGTCAGCCCGTCCCCGGCGTACGACACGCCACCTCACCCGCGCAGGCCCTGCAACTCACGGGCCTCTGGCCTGATCAACCCTTGTAGTTGAACACCTGCCGGAGCGTGTGCTGGATCTCGACCAGGTCCTTCTGGTCGGCCATGACCTGGTCGATCGGCTTGTACGCCTCCGGGTGCTCGTCGACGAGGGCGGCGGCCCGGTCGGCATTCCAGGTCCGCCCGCGCATCGCCTCGGTCAGCGACCTGGCCGACAGCTCCCGCCTGGCCTGCCCCCGCGACATCCTGCGGCCGGCGCCGTGGGAGCAGGAGTTGTAGGAGGCCGGGTTGCCGAGCCCGCGCACGATGTACGACCTCGTCCCCATCGACCCGGGAATGACGCCCTCATCACCCTGGTCGGCCTTGATGGCCCCCTTCCGGGTGATCCACAGCTCCTTGCTGTGGTGCGTCTCCATCTGCGTGAAATTGTGGTGGCAATTGATGGTCCGTACCCGGGCGCCCTTGCCGACGACTCGGAACAGAGTCTCGACCAGCACCCTGTCCATCCGCGCCCTGGAAGCCATGGCGTACCGCTGGGACCACAGCATGTCCTCGATGTAGGCGTCGAACTCCGGCGTCCCCTGCGAGAAGTAGGCCAGGTCGGGGTCCTCCAGCCCGATGAGACCCCGCTTCATCAGCTTCTTGGCCCCGACGATATGCCTGGTGGCGAGCTGGTTGCCGATGCCGCGCGAGCCGGAGTGCAGCACGGTCCAGACCCGGTCCTGCTCGTCGAGGCAGACCTCGACGAAGTGGTTGCCGGACCCGAGCGTGCCGAACTGGGTCGCCACCTTCGTCTCCTGCTTCGGAGTCAGATCGGTGTACGGCAGGCCGAGCTCGCCGAGCGCGCGGTCAACGGCGCGATCGGCGTGCCCCTTGCCGACGCCCGCCGGGATGCGCCGCTCCACCAGTGGCATCAGCGCGTCGAGCGTGTCGGGCAGGTCGGCGGCGGTGAGCGTCGTCTCGGTCGCGATCATGCCGCAGCCGATGTCGACGCCGACGGCGGCCGGGATGATGGCGCCCTCGGTGGGGATGACCGATCCGACGGTCGCGCCGATGCCGATGTGCGCGTCCGGCATGAGCGCGACGTGCCCCGACACGAACGGCAGGCGGGCGGTTCTGGCGGCCTGCTCGATCGTGCCCGCGTCGATCTCACTCGCCCACGACAGGAGGTTGTGCGCTACCTCGTTCGGCATGATGATCCCTTTCTGATCGAGATCCACTTTGCCGACATTCCCCGTGGTTTCCCACTGATTATTCCTTCCGGTCGTCTCGAGCGCCCGACCGGCCTCACCGGTGACGATCATGGGGAATCTCGATGGCGCCGGCGTGGTTGGCGGGATATGTGAATGCCGCATCGACGGCGGCAGGCCGTAGGCTGAAGGTTCTCGCACAAGGGAGGTCATCTTGCTGGTCGACTCCTTCGGCCGGGTCGCGACCGATCTGCGGGTCTCGCTGACCGACCGGTGCAACCTGCGCTGCACGTACTGCATGCCCCCCGAGGGTCTTGACTGGCTGCCCAAGCCGGACCTGCTGACCGCCGAGGAGATCATCCGCCTGGTACGTCTCGGCGTCGAGCGGCTCGGCATCACCGAGGTGCGTTTCACCGGCGGTGAGCCGCTGCTGCGTCGGGAGCTGCCCGAAATCGTCGCCGCGACCGCCGAGCTGCGACCGCGTCCCCAGATCTCGCTGACCACCAACGGCATCGGCCTCGCCCGGCTGGCCGGGGTCCTCGCCGGGGCGGGCCTCGACCGCGTCAACGTCTCGCTGGACACGCTCGACCGCGAGGTCTTCGTACGGCTCGCGCACCGCGACCGGCTCCAGGATGTGCTCGCCGGGCTGGCGGCGGCCGACGAGGCCGGGCTCACCCCGGTCAAGGTGAACGCGGTGCTGATGCGGGGGATCAACGAATCCGAGGCGGTCCCGCTGCTGCGCTACTGCCTGGACCGGGGATACGAACTGCGCTTCATCGAGCAGATGCCGCTCGACGCCCAGCACGGCTGGCGGCGCGAGAACATGGTGACCGCCGATGAGATCATCGGCCTGCTCAAGGACTCCTTCGACCTCACCGAGGACGACCCGGCGGCCCGGGGCAGCGCCCCGGCCGAGTTGTTCCTCGTGGACGGCGGTCCCGCCCGGGTCGGCGTGATCGGATCGGTCACCCGCCCGTTCTGCGGCACCTGCGACCGCGTCCGCCTCACCGCCGACGGTCAGATCCGAAACTGCCTGTTCGCCCGGGAGGAGTCCGATCTCCGTACGGCGATGCGCTCGGGGGCGTCCGACGACGACCTGGCCGCACGCTGGATCGCGGCGGTCGCCCGCAAGAAGGCCGGGCACGGCATCGACGACCCGGGCTTCCTCCAGCCGGCCCGTCCCATGTCGGCCATCGGCGGCTGACCGCCGGTCCGGGCATGAACCACGACGATATCCGGCCCATCGGCTACGACGCGGTGATCCTGGCCGGGGGACGGGCCAGCCGGCTGGGCGGCCTGGACAAGCCGGGCGCCGTCGTCGGCGGCGTGCCTCTCATCGAACGGGTGGCCGCGGCGGCCGCCGACGCCCGCACGCTGGTGGTGGTCGGCCCTGCCAGGCCGTCTCCGGCCCGGGCGGTCTTCACCCGGGAGGACCCGCCCGGCTCCGGCCCGGTTCCGGCGTTGCGTGCCGGCCTCGCCGAGGTCACGGCCGAGTGGGTGGTCCTGCTCGCCGCCGACCTGCCGTTCCTCGCCTCTGCCCACGTGACGGCGCTGCTTCGGGCTGCCGAGACGGCCGGGACGGCCGGAGCCGTACTGGTCGACGACGACGGCGCGGAGCAGTGGCTGACCGGGGCATGGCGCACCGAGGCACTGAGCGACGCGCTGCGCGGATACGCGGGCGGCTCACTGCGCGGCCTGCTCGGCCCGTTGGAGCCGGTGCCGGTCCGGCTGCCCGCCGGGCGCGGCGGCCGTGCGCCGTGGTTCGATTGCGACACGATGGATGATCTCAGGACGGCGGACGATCTCAGGACGGCGGACGATCTCGGGACGGCCCGGGAGCGAGAGAGACGAGAAGGAAGCGAGGATCAGGCGTGAACGTGCTGGAGGAGTGGACCGCACTGGCGTGCCGGGAGTTGGGCGTCGACCCGGACCGGGTGGACCGGGCCGCGGTGCTCGACCTGACCAAGGACGTCGCCCACGGCGTCGCCCGGCCGGCGGCTCCGCTGACGGCCTACCTGCTCGGGCTGGCCCAGGGCGCCGGTACGGCCCCGGCGGACGCGTTGGAGCGGCTGTCACGGATGGCGCGCGACTGGGAGAAGGCCACGGCAGAAACGCTCGAAGATTCTTGACATTACAAAAACTTTTCGAAAATTAGTGCCAGAAAACCCGAAGAACGGCCCCCTGTGGGGATAGACAGATAAAAAGGGCGACGCCGGGTGGTTACGGGGGCAAACCACCCGGCGTCGCATCATCGGCGTTCCGACGGGGGCCCGGAACGCCGGTACCAGCGCCCCGACGGGGGACCGGAGCGCTTGGATAAACTGTACACCTCTAACCCTTGGGTTGCGTCAAGAGTTTGTCACGACCCGATCTCGCGTCGATGGCGTGGTATCTCGTTTTGGTTAGGTGAGGTCATGTCCAGTGCAGGTGGGACGTCCTTGCCTCGCTGATTGGCCCCGATCACGGCAAGGTATGGCAAAAGAACAGCGCCGGCGACGAGCAGGAGCTTGACGGGCCAGGGGGCCGGTACGGCCACTGCGAGGATGAGGCAGACCAGCCGGATGCCCATCTTGATCAAATAACTGCGCTCGCGGCGCCTGATGTCATCGGTGAGCGACGGTTGGGCGTCCGTAACCTGATGAACGACGCCCTGATTCCGTCGCGATCCACGCCAGGAATTCACGTCCTCCACGGTAACCCGCCCACCTGCCGGGGACGACGGGCGCACGGCGATACGATCACCGGAGGTGGCGGCACCCGTACGGCGGCCAGGAAACACGACGTAGGAGGACGAAGATGTCGGATCGTACCTATCGGGTGACCGAGATAGTCGGGACCTCGGGGGAGAGCGTCGATCAGGCCATCCGCAACGGAATCCGGCGGGCCGCCGAGACCCTGCGGCATCTGGACTGGTTCGAGGTGACGGAGGTCCGCGGGCACATCGTGGACGGTGAGGTGGCCCACTTCCAGGTCGGCATGAAACTGGGCTTCCGCCTCGAAGACGCGGGCTGACCCGGCCCACTCGGAGGAGAACCCGCGATTCAGGCCTCCAGACCCCGGCCCGTGATCTTGCAGTCAAGAGTGCGAGATCACGGGACGTTAAATGCCTGGTCAAGGGCCGTGTATGCGAATATTCGCAAGATCGCGGGGGTGGGGGCGATGGTGGGTCAGTTGGCCTGGCTCACCGTCGACATGTTGAAGTCGGGCACGCGCACCGGGGGCATGACGGCACGGGTGAAGTAGTCGCTCCACTCCCGCGGCAGTGTCTGCCCGCTCGCGCCCACCTCGGTCAGTCGGCCGAGCAGGTCGACCGGCGACTCGTTGAACCGGAAGTTGTTGACCTCACCGACGACCTCGCCCTCCTCGACGAGATAGACGCCGTCCCGGGTCAGGCCGGTCAGCAGCAGCGTCTGCGGATCGACCTCGCGGATGTACCACAGGCAGGTGAGCAGCAGACCGCGCCGGGTGTCGGCGATCATCTCGTCCAGCGAGCGGCCGCCCTCCGGCCCCGTCATGATGAGGTTGTCCACGCGCGGGGTGGCGGCCAGCTCGGTCAGCTCGGCCGAGTGCCGGGTCTGCACGAGACCCGACAGCGTGCCGCCGGAGATCCAGTCCGTCGAGCCGAGCGTCAGGCCGTTGTCGAACACCGACTCCTCACGGCTGGAGGTGTGCGCGACCACGAACGGCGCGCACTCGATGCCGGGATGCGCCGGGTCGCTGTAGAGCCGCAGCGGCAGGTCCGACAGCCGGTCGCCGACTCGCGTGCCGCCACCCGGCCTGGAGAACACCGTCCGCCCGTCGGCCGCGTCACGGGCCCCGGCCGACCAGTACAGGTAGATCATCAGGTCGGAGACCGCGGTCGGCGGCAGGATGGTCTCGTAACGCCCCGCGTCCAGGCTGACCCGGCGCTTGGCCCACTCCAGCCGCTGGGCCAGCGTGGTGTCGAGCGCGGCCACGTCCACGTCGCGGAAGTCCCTGGTGGCGACACCGGTCCAGGCGGACCGGGCCATGTCGCGCGACTTCGCGTTCAGCTCCAGGCGGCCTGTGGGCTGGTCGTGCCGCAGCCGCAGGCCGGACGACGATCCCATGAACGTCGACGTCAGCGTGTGCTCGGCGAAGCCGTACAGCCTCCGGCCGGACGCCTCGGCCGCGGCGAACGCCTCGCCGAGCGCGGGCGCGAAGTCGCGGAACACCTCGATGTTCGTCGGCTCGACCGCCCGGTCCCAGTCGGCGGACGCCGTACCCGGGACGAGCGGCCGCGCGTCCTCGGACGGCTGCGCCTCGCGGGCGGCCCGGTCCGCCGCCGCCACCACGTCGGCGAGCTGGTCGGGTCGTACGGCGGAGCGGGACACCACGCCCACGCCCTGCCCGACGATCGAGATCACGGTGAGCCGCGACGAGCGGGCGACGCCGTTGGTCGTCAGCGTGTTGCCGGCGAAGCGCAGGTTGGCCGTCGATCCCTCATCCGCGATCACCATGCGGTCGTCGGCGCCGCTCAGCGCGAGCGCGCGCTCCACCGTCTCCTGCGGTGTGGTCGCCACCACGTCGCTCACTTGCCACCCTCCTGGACGGTGTTGAGGATCCGTACGCCGCGGAACAGGGCCGAGGGGGCGCCGTGGCTCACCGGCGCGATCTGGCCGGGCTGTCCCTTGCCGCAGTTGAACGCGCCACCCAGCACGTAGGTCTCCGGCCCGCCGGCGGCCTCCATCGACCGCCAGAAGTCCGTCGTCGTCGCCTGGTAGGCCACGTCGCGGAGCTGTCCGGCGAGACGGCCGTTCTCGATCTTGTAAAACCGCTGGCCGGTGAACTGGAAGTTGTACCGCTGCATGTCGATCGACCAGCTCTTGTCGCCGACGATGTAGACACCGCGCTCGACCCGGGAGATCAGCTCCTCGGTGGAGGGGCCGCCCTCGGCGGGCCGCAGCGAGACGTTGGCCATCCGCTGGATCGGCACGTGGCCGGGAGAGTCGGCGAACGCGCAGCCGTTGGACCGGCCCAGGCCCTTGAGCAGCGCCATCCGCCGGTCGAGCTGGTAACCCACGAGCGTGCCCTCGCTGACGATGTCGAACGACTGGCCCGCCACGCCCTCGTCGTCCCACCCGACCGTGGCCAGGCCGTGCTCGACGGTGCGGTCGCCGACGACGTTCATCACCGGGGACCCGTAGTGCAGGTTGCCCAGCTTGTCGAATGTGGCGAACGACATGCCGGCGTAGGCCGCCTCGTAGCCGAGCGCCCGGTCCAGCTCGGTCGCGTGCCCGATCGACTCGTGGATGGTCAGCCACAGGTTGGACGGATGGATCACCAGGTCGTACGCGCCCGCCTCGACCGAGGGCGCCTTCAGCTTCTCCGCGAGCAGCTCGGGGAGTTCGGCGATCTCGGCGGGGAAATCCCAGCCGACCCCGGTCAGGTACTCGTACCCCCGCCCCGCGGGCGGCGCGAGCGTGCGCATGTCGTCGAAACGCCGGCCGTCGGCCTTCATCGCGGTCAGCACCGGGTGGATCCTGACCCGCTGCTGGGTGGTGACCGTGCCGGCCGTGTCGGCGTAGAACTTCTGCTCCTTGACCTGCATCAGCGAGGCCGAGACGTGGTCCACCCCGCCGAGCATGCCCGCCGACCAGTCGCCGAGCAGCGCCGCCTTCTCCGGAAGCGGCACCTCGAACGGGTCGACCTCGTAGGACGACACCCAGGTCACGTCGGCGTGAACCGGCTCGGGCGCGAGCTCGACGGGCTCCCTGTTGATGGGCGCGCTGACCGCCGCCACCCGTACGGCCTCCTCGGCCGCCCGCGCGGCGGCCTCGGGGGTCAGCTCGATGCCCGAGGCGAACCCCCACGTGCCGTCCTTGACCACCCGTACGGCGAAGCCGAGGTCGTCGGCGTCCATCGCGCCTTCGAGCCGGGCGTCGAACAGCCGCAGGTTCTCGGCGCGCACCCGCTCCAGGCGGAACGACGCGTGCTCTGCTCCGAGATCGCGGGCACGCTGCAGGGCGGCGTCCGCCAGACGCCTGAGCGGCAGGGCGAGGAAGTCGGCATCGATCTGGCGCATGTCCACGATCCTAACCCCGTGATCTTGTGTCCTGCGGACAAGTGGCCTACCCCTCGGTAGCCGATACGGTCGCTTGCATGGTTCGCTCTGTTCTCGTCACTGGTGGGAATCGCGGCATCGGCCTCGCGATCGCCCGCGAACTCGCCGCCGCCGGAGACGCGGTCGCCGTCACCTACCGCTCAGGAGAGCCGCCCGAGGGGCTGTTCGGCGTCCGCTGCGACGTGACGAGCACCGCCGACGTCGACGCCGCCTTCGAGAAGGCCGAGGCCGAGCACGGCCCGGTCGAGGTCGTCATCGCCAACGCGGGGGTCACCAGGGACACCCTGCTGCCGATGATGAAGGAGGAGACGTTCACCGACGTCATCGACACCAACCTGACCGGGGCCTACCGCGTGGCGAAGCGTGCCGTGCGTCCCATGCTCCGGCTCAAGCGCGGCCGCATCATCCTGATCTCCTCGGTGGTGGCGCTGTCCGGCTCGGCCGGCCAGACCAACTACGCCGCGTCCAAGGCCGGCCTGATCGGCTTCGGCCGGTCCCTGGCGCGTGAGCTCGCCTCGCGCAACATCACGGTGAACGTGGTCGCGCCTGGGTTCGTGGACACCGACATGACCGCGGTGCTGGACGAGGCGCAGCAGGAGCGGATCCGCAAGAACATCCCGCTCGGGCGGCAGGCGACGCCGGACGAGATCGCGCGGGTCGTACGGTTCCTGGCGAGCGACGACGCGTCCTACATCACGGGCGCCGTCATCCCCGTCGACGGCGGCGTCGGCATGGGGCACTGAGACACTGAGGCACCACGAGAGACTGGAGCTGTACATGGGTTTGCTCGAAGGCAAGCGACTGCTGGTCACCGGTGTCCTCACCGACTCCTCCATCGCCTACAACGTGGCGAAACTGGCCCAGGAGGAGGGCGCCCAGGTCGTGCTGACCGGCTTCGGTCGTCTGAGCCTGGTCGAGCGCATCGCCAAGCGGCTGCCCGAGCCGCCCCCGGTCGTCGAGCTCGACGTCCAGAACGGCGAGCACCTCGACACGCTGGCCGACCGGGTCGGCGAGCACCTCGACGGCCTCGACGGCGTCGTCCACTCCATCGGTTTCGCGCCGCAGACCTGCCTGGGCGGCAACTTCCTCAACACCGCCTGGGAGGACGTCGCCACGGCGGTGCAGGTGTCCACCTTCTCGTTCAAGTCGCTGGCCGTCGCGTGCCTGCCGCTCATGAAGGAGGGCGGCGCGATCGTGGGCCTGGACTTCGACGCGACCAAGGCCTGGCCGGTCTACGACTGGATGGGCGTGGCCAAGGCGGGGCTGGAGTCCTGCTCCCGCTACCTCGCCAGGGACCTGGGCAAGCACGGCATCCGGGTCAACCTCGTCGCGGCCGGCCCGCTGCGCACGATGGCCGCCAAGAGCATCCCGGGGTTCCAGGAGTTCGAGGAGAGCTGGCCGGCCAGGGCGCCGCTCGGCTGGGACCTGAGCGACACGGCCCCGGCCGCCAGGGCGTGCGTCGCGCTGCTGTCGGACTGGTTCCCCGCGACCACCGGTGAGATCGTCCACGTCGACGGCGGTGTGCACGCCATGGGCGGCTGAGCGTCCCGCCCGCGCCGGCGGCTTCAGGCGAGCCGGTGCCGTCCCGACCGGCTCGGCAGCTGGATTCCGCCTTCGAACGGGATCGACTCCCGCTGCTCCGCGCGGGCCCGCCGGGCCGAGACCACGCGCGTGGCGAGCAGCGCCGACAGCAGCAGCGCCGCCGTCAGAGCCGTCCCGACCGGGTCGTGCGACCTGCCCGGGCGCACCGTCTCGCCGCGGTCGCGGAGCATGATGCCCGGGATCCGCTGCCCCGGCCACAGCAGCGGGATGACGCCGTCGGTGTCGGGGCTCACCCGCTTGCCCTCGGCCGCGGTCCGATGCCCCGTGGGGACGAACCGCGGGCGGTACGGTTCGACCGGGAGGGTCCCCTCCCGGGACGCCCGCGGCGGCGTCCCGTCGACGTGCCCGCCAGGCTGCGCCGTCCCCTCCCGGGAGTCGGCGCATCGGGTTCCGCTCACCAGCGGCAGGCAGGTGTCCCGTACGGCGCCGGTCAGCCCCTCGGTGAGGTGCCTGGCGGTGGGGGCGACGCTCGGGACCACCTCGCTCACCGTTTCGCCGACCCCCCGCGTGGTTCTGCCGACCGTCTCGCCGACCGTCCGCGTGGTTCTGCCGACCGTCTCGCCGACGGCCTGTCCGGTCTTGCCCAGGGTGCCGCCCGCCGTTCCGCCCAGGGTGCCGCCCAGGGAGTCGACGGTGCCGTCCACGGTGTGGCCGACGTTGTCGAGCGTCGTGCCGGCCGCGCCGTCCACCGCGCCGAGGGTGCCGTTCACGGTCTGGCTGAGCGGAGCCGTCGCGCCGCCGGTCGCGTGGTCGACCGTGTCGGTCACCTGGTCCACGGTGCCGGTCACGGTGCCGGTCACGCCACCCACCACCGAGCACAGGGTGTTGGTGACGCCCGATATGAGGCCGCCGCCGGTGCAGTCCAGCGCGTACGCCGGTGTCGCGTTCAGAACGGGCAGTCCTCCGCCCAGGGCGAGCGCGAGCGCCCCCCCGGAGATCGCGGAGGCCTTGCGTCCGATCCCCATTGAATCCCTCTCCCTAAACCCTCACGTCTCGCCCCAGCCCCCCGAACCCCTTGTCAGTGCCCCGAACGCCGGTCTCCCCCGATATCCGGTTCCGAAGCGTTTCTTGCCGCCTCTGTACTCTTCGCCACACTGCCGGGGTTATGCAGTAGAACATTGCGGTTCGGTATCGATGTGTGATACGTGAATGGGTTTCTCGTTCCGCCGTCAGGAGTCGGAGACGTCGTCGAGGGCCTCGCGGATCTCCCAGGGGAGAGTCAGCTTCTCGGCCTGCAGCACGCCGAGGAGCTGCGCGTGGGTCCGCGCGCCGACGATCGCCGACGACACGCCCGGCCGGTCGCGGATCCAGGAGAGCGCCACCGTGAGCGGCGACACGCCGAGGCCGTCGGCGGCGGTCGTCACGGACTCCACGATCCGCCGGCACCGCTCATCCAGATAGGGCCGGACGAAGTCGGCGAAATGCGGCGTGGCCGCCCGGGAGTCGGCGGGGACGCCGGTACGGTACTTCCCGGTCAGCACGCCCCGCCCGAGCGGTGACCAGGCGAGGACGCCGACTCCCACGTGCGCGGCGGCCGGCAGCAGTTCCAGCTCCGCGTCGCGGGCGAGCAGGGAGTATTCGGCCTGGGCCGACACGATCGGAGCCCGGGCCTCACCGCACCGCTGCCACACGGCCGCCGCGGCGAGCTGCCACCCCGCGTAGTTGCACACCCCGGCATATGCCGTACGTCCGGTGGAGACCGCGAAGTCGACGGCGGCGAGGGTCTCCTCCAGGGGGATGGCGTGGTCGAAGGCGTGGAGCTGCCACAGGTCCACCTCGTCGATCCCGAGCCGGGCCAGCGAGGCGTCGAGGGCTCGGATGAGGTGGCGGCGTGAGGCGTCGCGGCCGCCCTCCGGGGTGAGCACCGCCTTGGTGGCGATCACCAGTTCGGAGCGGGGCACCACGTCGCGGATGAGCGTGCCGATCAG
The DNA here is from genome assembly GCF_016863115.1 of Sphaerimonospora thailandensis. Taxonomy (GTDB): domain Bacteria; phylum Actinomycetota; class Actinomycetes; order Streptosporangiales; family Streptosporangiaceae; genus Sphaerimonospora; species Sphaerimonospora cavernae. Next base: position 68,780 of record NZ_BOOG01000037.1, on the reverse strand, counting down.
ACGCTCCGCGTCGCCCTCGCCGTACACGTCGGCGGTGTCGATCAGCGTGCCCCCGGCGTCGGCGAACGCGGTGAGCTGAGCGGTCGCCTCCTCGGCCGAGGTGTCCCGGGCCCAGGTCATCGTGCCGAGCCCGATCCTGGACACCGAAAGACCGCTGCGCCCGACTAATCGCTGGTCCATTGCCTGGCAAGACTAGCCGATAGGCTGTCGGCACCATGGACGTACTGCAAGCCATCGTGCTCGGCGTCGTGCAGGGGCTGACGGAGTTCCTGCCCATCTCGAGCTCCGCGCACCTGCTGATCGTGCCGAAACTGGCCGGCTGGGCCGACCCCGGCGCGGCGTTCACCGCGGTGATCCAGCTCGGCACGATGCTGGCGGTCGTCATCTTCTTCTGGCGCGACATCGTCAGGATCTTCTGGACCTGGCTGCGCAGCCTGTGGACGCCGGAGCTGCGCGGCGACCTCGACGCGCGCATGGGCTGGTACATCGGCCTCGGCACGATCCCGATCGGCGTCGCCGGCCTGCTCTTCAAGGACGCGATCGAGGGCCCGGCGCGCAACCTCTGGCTGAACGCGACGTTCCTGATCGTGTTCGGCTTGCTCCTGCTGCTGGCCGACCAGTGGGGCCGGAAGAAGAAGGAGGTCGCTCACCTAACCATGCGGGACGGCCTGATCGTCGGCCTGTGGCAGATGGCGCCGCTGATCCCCGGGGCCTCGCGCTCGGGCTCGACGATGACCGGCGCGATGTTCCTCGGCTACACGCGCGAGGCGGCCGCCCGCTACTCGTTCCTGCTGTCGGTCCCCGCCGTGGTCCTGTCCGGCCTGTTCGAGCTGCGGCACGTGGGCGACGGCGGCGGTGTGCCGGTGACGCCGACGGTGATCGCCACCGCGGTCTCGTTCATCGTCGGGTACGCCTCGATCGCCTGGCTGTTGCGTTACGTCGCGAAGCATTCGACGATCCTGTTCGTGGTCTACCGAGTCTTCGCCGGCGCGTTCCTGCTCACCCTGCTCACCCTCGGGGTGATCTCGTCATGACGACCCTTCTTCTCCTGCGGCACGGCCTCACCGAGCTGACCGGGCCCGTGCTCGCCGGGCGGACCCCGGGCGTGCATCTCGACGAGCGCGGCCGCGAGCAGGCCGGGGCCGTGGCGCGGCGGCTCGAACCCCTCGAACTCGACGCGATCGTCTCCAGCCCGCTGGAGCGGTGCCGGGAGACGGCGGCGGCCGTCGCGCACGGCCGGGCCGTGTCGGTGGAGACCGACGAGCGGTTCGGGGAGTGCGGGTACGGCGAGTGGACCGGCAGACCGCTCGAGGAGCTCGCCAAGGAGCCGCTGTGGCAGGTCGTGCAGGCACACCCGAGCGCCGCGGTGTTCCCCGGCGGCGAGGCGATGGCCGACGTGCAGAGCCGGGCCGTGCGCGCGGTACGCGAATGGAACGAGCGGCTGGGGGAGAAGGCGACCTACCTCGTGTGCAGCCACGGCGACGTGATCAAGGCGATCGTGGCGGACGCGCTCGGGGTGCACCTGGACCAGTTCCAGCGGATCACCGTCGACCCGGCCTCCGTGACCGTGATCAGGTACACCCGGCTGCGGCCGTTCCTGCTCAGGGCCAACGACGTCGGGGGAGAGGTCGCCAATCTGATGCCCCGGAGTGAGGTTCCGGAGGATGCGGGCGGGGGAGAAAACCTCACCGGAAGCGACGCCGCCGTCGGCGGTGGACCCGGAACCACGTAAGGTCAGGCTATGCCGGTCTTCGACTACGATCCGCCTGACAGGTTCGTGGCCGGTGCCGTTGGGCAACCGGGCGCGCGAGCCTTCTTCCTGCAGGCCCGGGGCCAGGGCAGGATCACGACGGTCGCACTCGAGAAGTTCCAGGTCGCCGTGCTCGCCGACCGTCTGGACGAGTTGCTCGACGAGGTGCTGCGCCGTACCGGCGGCCGCGCGCCCGTCCCGGCGGTGGCGCCGGCGGAGCTGACCGACGAAGGCCCCCTCGACCTGCCGGTGGATGAGGAGTTCCGGGTGGGGACGATGGCGCTCGCCTGGGATCCGGAGACCTCCCAGGTGATCATCGAGGCGCAGGAGGCGACCGACGAGGACGAGGACGACGAGGAGGGCGCGGAGGACGAGGAGGAGGACGTCGCCTTTCTTCTCGGTGACCGGCCCGAGCCCGCCGTCCTGCGGGTGCGCATCAGCGCCGCCGCCGCCCGCGCGTTCAGCCGGCGCGCCCTGGAGATCGTCGCGGCCGGCCGCCCGCCCTGCCCGCTGTGCGGCAGACCGCTCGATCCGGGAGGCCACATCTGCGTCCGGCTCAACGGCCACCACCCGGGAGGACTGACCGGGCAGGGGACCGTATGACCGCCGGAGGCGAGCCGAGTTTCAAAAATATGGGTTTCACAGAGATGGACGGACCGGCGCTCGACGACGCCACCGCGCGGCGGCTGCTGAGGGACGGCGTGATGGAGGTGGCCGGACGGCTGGTCGAGGCCACCAACATGACGCTCTACTGCACGATCAGGAACGGCGAGCACACCGCGGCCTGCGTGTACAAGCCGGTGCGGGGGGAGCGACCGCTGTGGGACTTCCCGGACGGCACCCTCGCCGCCCGGGAGGTCGCCGCCTACGAGGTCGCCGCGGCGACGGGCTGGCGGATCGTGCCCCCGACGGTCTACCGCGACGGCCCCTTCGGGCCCGGCATGGTGCAGCTGTGGATCGACACCGATCCCGAGGCCGACCTGGTGGCCCTGATGCGCAGCCGCAATCCCGCGCTGCGCCGCATGGCGGTGTTCGACGCCGTGGTCAACAACGCCGACCGCAAGGGCGGCCATCTGCTGCCGCTGCCCGACGGGCACGTGTACGGGGTCGATCACGGGGTCTGCTTCGCCGTGGCCGACAAGTTGCGCACGGTGCTGTGGCAGTGGCGGGGCCGGCCACTGCCGCGTGAGGCGGTGTCGGCGCTGGTGCGGCTGGAGCGTGAGATCGACAAGGGCCGGCTCGGCCGCAGGCTGCGGGAACTGCTCATCCCGGCCGAGGTCGCGGCCACCCGGGACCGGGTCAGGCGCCTCATCGAGACCGGCGTCCACCCCCACCCCTCGGAGGACTGGCCGGCCATCCCCTGGCCCCCCGTCTAGTTCCTTGGGGCAGACGATCAACCTTGCACCGATCGCCCGGGGCGGGATCTCGCTGCGCCGGCTGGGGCACTAGGCTGCGAGGGCTCTTGCATAAATCGTAGGGATTGTGCACTCTGCAGAAGTCTCTACCGTTATGGAGGGAACACGCAGTGTGTACGGTCATCGTGAGCGTCGACCCGGAGGCCTCGGCGCCGGTGCTCCTCGCCGGCGTGCGTGACGAGATCGTCAGCCGCCCCTGGATGTCCCCCGCGCGGCACTGGCCCGATCACCCCGGGCTGATCGGCGGCCGGGACCTGGAGGCCGGGGGCACCTGGCTGGCCGCCCACCCGGCCGTGCCACGGGTCGCCGCGCTGCTCAACGGCCGGGGCGTCCCGGCGCCTGCCGCCGCCCGCCGGTCCCGCGGCGAGCTCCCGCTGCTGGCCGCCGAGACAGGCGAGCTCCCGCCGGTGGAACTGGACCGTTATGACCCGTTTCACCTGCTGATCGGCGGGCTCGACGGGGTGCGCCTGTGGAGCTGGGACGGCGACGGCCTCACCGAGGAAAAGCTGCCTCCGGGCCTGCACATGGTGATCAACTCCGGCTGGGAACGCGGCGACGGCAACCCCCGGGCCTCGTGGTTCCTGCCCAGGTTCGCCGCCGCGGCACGGCCGCGGTGGCGGGAGGACTGCTCACCGGCGCGCTTCTGGGGCGAGTGGCTGCGCCTGACCTCCCAGGCCGCGCTGCCCGGCGACGATCCGCGCGCCCTGCTGGTGCGGCACACACTGCCCGACGGGCGGGTCTTCGCGAGCCTGTCGGTCACCCTGGTCGCCCTGGCCGAGCGTGGCATGCGCTACGACTTCTGCCCGCTGCCGGATGACCTGTCCTCCTGGCATCAGGTCGAGACCGGCTGAACCGCACCAAGCGGATAGGCTTCAGACCATGCGATCGTGGTCTGTCCCGAATATCCCCAAGTTGCCCGGTTCAGGTCTACCGCTCCGGCTGTACGACACCGCCGCCCGTGAGATCCGCGAGACCGCACCGGCCGGGGAGGCCCGGATGTACGTCTGCGGCATCACGCCGTACGACGCGACCCATCTCGGGCACGCGAACACCTATCTCGCCTTCGATCTGGTCAACCGCGCCTGGCGGGACGCCGGCCACGACGTCCACTACACGCAGAACGCCACCGACGTGGACGACCCCCTGCTGGAACGTGCCGAGGCGACGGGCCGGGACTGGCAGGAGCTCGCCGAGGGCGAGATCGAGCTGTTCCGGTCCGACATGGAGGCGCTGCGCATCCTGCCGCCCCGCGAGTACGTCGGCGTCACCGAGGTCATCGAGCAGATCACGGACCTGATCGGCCGGCTCGCCGAGCGGGGCGCCGCCTACGAGGTCGACGGGGACGTCTACTTCCCGGTCGCGGCGGCCCCCAAGTTCGGCGCCGTCTCGGGTCTGCCGGAGGAGACCATGCTGGAACTGTTCGCCGAGCGGGGCGGGGATCCCGGGCGCGAGGGCAAGCGCCACCCCCTCGACTGGCTGCTGTGGCGGCGTGAGCGTCCCGGGGAGCCCTCCTGGCCCGCACCGTTCGGCCGCGGCCGCCCCGGCTGGCATGTCGAGTGCACCGCCATCGCGCTGCGCAACCTCGGCAGCGGCTTCGACGTCGCCGGCGGCGGCTCCGACCTGATCTTCCCCCACCATGAGATGGGCGCCTGTGAGGGGCATGTGGCCACCGGCGAGTGGCCGTTCGCACGGGCGTACGTGCATGCCGGCATGGTGGGCCTCGACGGCGAGAAGATGTCGAAGTCCCGGGGCAACCTCGTGTTCGTGTCCCGGTTGCGGGAGACGGCCGACCCGATGGCCATCCGGCTCGCGCTGCTGGCCCGCCACTACCGAGCCGACTGGGAGTGGACGCCGGCACAGCTCGCCGAGGCCGAGGCCAGGCTGGCCCGGTGGCGGACGGCGGTGGCCCGGTCCGCCGGGCCGGACGGCGCGGCCCTGCTGGCCGCGGTGCGTGAGCGGGTGGCCGACGACCTGGACGCGTCCGGGGCGCTCGAGCTCATCGACGCGTGGGCGGCGGCAGAGGGGGACGACGCCACCGCCCCCCGACTGGTCCGTGACACCGCCGACGCGCTCCTCGGCATCGCCCTCTGACCGGTGCCCTCGGATCAGTGCCCTCTGACCGATGACGGCGAGCCGCTCACCGGTCGTCCGGCGCGTCGTCGGGTTCGTCCGGATCGGGCGGCTCGCCGTCCGGCGGCTCGTCCTCCGGCGGGCGGCGGCGGCCCAGCTTGCGGGCCACCCCCTCCCGCAGTTCCGGCAGGTACGCGTAGAGGCGGTCACCGGGGCAGGCGGTCTTGTTGAGATCGCGATGACCGATGATGGCGACCTCGGGGTCGAGCCGGTAGGTCGAGCAGAGCCAGGCCAGCAGCGTGGTCAGCGAGGCGAGCTGGGCGGGCGGGGGCAGTTCGGCGGTGTAGGTGCCCTCGGTCTCGATCCCGAGCGTGTGGCGGTTGTGGCCGGCGGCCTGCGCGCCCATCACGTTGCCGCCCCGGGCGATCGCGGGCAACGTCCGGTTGCGGCCCTCCATGATGTGGCCGCCCCTGCTGACCGTGAACTGCTCGCCGATGTCCGCCCAGCGGTTGTGCCGCATGTGGTAGCGCTGGATCGCGCGGGAGAGCCGGTAGGCCGCATCGAGGCTCAGATCGGTGGTGTTGGCCGTGGCCGTGTGGTGAATGACGATCCGGTCCGGCGGGGTGTCGAGCACGACGGCCTTGCTCTTCGGCGCGACGGCGTCCCACTCGTCCCTGGTGTGGATGCGGGGGCGCGACGGCCCGTCCGCCGCCGCCCCCGCCACGCCGGCCTCGGCCCGCGCGCCGCTCAGGACCGCCAAGGCGATTCCGCTTCCGGCCGACAGGAACGACCGGCGTGTGATCGCTGGCAAATGCGCCCTCCCAGGAAAGGTCCGTCGGGAGGATGCATCGGTAGTCCCCCGCGCCCGCCCCGGCTATTCCTGCAGGTCGCGAACCGGTCACATGTCGACCGAAATGTCTAGCGAAATGCCCGGATTGCTCGGAAACGCGAAAGCGGCGTACGAGAAATGCAACTATGTCGGGATAAATCACTCAGAAATTGCGGAGTGGAAGCGCTGCTGCTCCTCGGCGGGCAGATCATCGATGAAGAGCACACCGTCCAGGTGATCGACCTCGTGCTGGAGGACCCGGGCCAGGGTGCCGATCGCCCGCAGCGTCACCGGCCTGCCGTACATGTCCCTGCCACGGGCGACAGCGGAGAACGACCGCTCCCTGGGCCACCAGACGCCGGGCGCGGAAAGGCACGCCTCGTCGGCCACCACGGTCCGCGCCGAAAGCTCCAGGCGCGGGTTCACCACGTGCCCCGACCTGCCCTCGACGGCGTAGGCGATCACCCGGAGCGGGACCCCGATCTGCGGCGCGGCGAGCCCGGCCCGGCCGGGACCGGCCCGCAGCGTCGCGGTGAGCGACTTGACGAGATCACGCAGCGACCGGTCGAAGGCGGTGACGGGTTCGGCCGGGGCACGCAGCGCCGGATCGGCGAACATCAGGATCTGCCGGACGGCCATGCACGCTCCCCGCGGCGACGACGATCACAGAGAAAACGATCACAGAGAAGACGATGCCCGCTTCGGCGGGAGGCCAACCTTTCGTAAACGCCGGCTCAGCGGTCGGTGCCGCGGTCGCGGCGGCGCAGGTAACGCTCGAACTCGGCCGCGATGGCGTCCCCGCTCGCCTCGGGGAGCTCGGCCGCGTCCTTGCGCTCCTCCAGCTCCCTGACGTAGTCGGCGACCTCGCTGTCCTGCGATGCGAGCTCATCGACGCCGTGCTCCCAGGCTCGAGCCTCCTCGGCCAGGTCGCCGTACGGCACGGGGATGTCGAGGACGTCCTCGATGCGGCGCAGCAGCGCCAGCGTGGCCTTCGGGTTCGGCGGCTGGGCGACGTAGTGGGGGACCGAGGCCCACAGGGAGACCGTACGCAGCCCGGCATGGCCGAGCGTGTGCTGCAGCACGCCCACGATGCCCGTGGGGCCTTCGTATTTGGTCGGTTCGAGGTTGAGCGAGCGGGCCATGCCCGGGTCGCTCACCGAGCCCACGATGGGCACCGGCCGGGTGTGCGGGGAGTCGTTGAGCAGCGCGCCGAGCAGGATGGCGAACTCCACTCCCAGGTCCTGGCACAGGCCGACGATCTCCGCACAGAACGACCGCCAGCGCATGTTGGGCTCGATGCCGCGCAGCAGCACCACGTCACGCTCGGCACCCGGCGGCCGGGCCAGCAGCAGCCGCGTCGTCGGCCAGGTGATGGACCGGGTGAGACCGTCGCCCATCTCCACGATGGGACGGGTCATCTGGAAGTCGTAGTAGTCCTCCGGATCCAGCTCGACGAGCGGTGTCGCCTTCCACTCCGCCTCGAGGTGAGCGAGCACGCCGCTCGACGCCTCGCCGGCGTCGTTCCACCCTTCGAACGCGGCGATCAGCACCGGGTCGACGAGCTCTGGGAGCCCTTCGAGCTCGATCACGCCGCCTCCCTCACTGGCCCACGGGACGTATGGTCAAGTCCAAGACTATTCGCTGGGGGGAGCGGGGAGGCACGTTCGGCGGCTTTGACGGGCGTGCCGATAGTCTTTCCCCATGAGCAGCAGCAGACCGTCCTTCCGAGAAGTGCTGTCCCAGCGAGTTCTGGTCGCAGACGGGGCAATGGGGACGATGCTGCAGTCCTACGACCCGACGCTCGACGACTTCCAGGGCCACGAGGGCTGCAACGACGTGCTCAACGTCAGCCGTCCCGACATCGTGCGGGCCGTCCACGACGCCTACCTCGCGGCCGGCGTCGACTGCGTCGAGACCAACACCTTCAACTCCAACCGCGCGGCCCTCGGCGAGTACGGCATCGCCGACCGGATCCATGAGTACTCCGAGGCCGGCGCACGGCTCGCCCGGGAGCGGGCCGACTCCTGGTCCACCGCCGATCACCCCCGGTTCGTGCTCGGCTCGATGGGACCAGGCACCAAGCTCCCCACCCTGGGGCATCTGCCGTACGCGACCCTGCGCGACGCCTACCGTGACAACGCGGCCGGGCTGATCGCGGGCGGGGCCGACGCATTGATCATCGAGACCTGCCAGGATCTGCTGCAGGTCAAGGCCGCGATCGTCGGCGCGAAGCGGGCGATCGAGGCCGCCGGGCGCGACGTGCCGATCATCGCGCAGGTGACCATCGAGACCAACGGCGCGATGCTGCTGGGCTCGGAGATCGGCGCGGCGCTGACCTCGATCGAGCCGCTGGGCGCCGACCTGATCGGCCTCAACTGCGCCACCGGGCCGACCGAGATGAGCGAGCACCTGCGCCACCTCGCCAAGCACTCGCGCCTGCCGCTGTCCTGCATGCCGAACGCCGGGCTGCCGCAGCTCACGGCCGACGGCGCCCACTACCCGCTCACGCCCGGCGAGCTCGCCGACGCGCACGACGCGTTCCTGCGCGACTACGGGCTCGCGCTGGTGGGCGGCTGCTGCGGCACCACCCCCGAGCACATGCGCCAGGTCGTCGAGCGCGTGAACGGCCGGTCCCGGACCGTACGGCGGCCGCGTCCCGAGGCGGGGGCGGCCTCCCTCTACCAGAGCGTGCCGTTCCGGCAGGACACGTCTTATCTGGCGATCGGCGAGCGGACCAACGCCAACGGCTCCAAGGCGTTCCGCGAGGCGATGCTGGCCGGCGACTACGAGGAGTGCGTCGAGATCGCCCGGGCGCAGGCCCGCGACGGCGCGCACATGCTGGACCTGTGCGTCGACTACGTCGGCAGGGACGGCGTCGCCGACATGAAGGAGCTGGCGTTCCGCTTCGCCACCGCCTCGACGCTGCCGATCGTGATCGACTCGACCGAGCCGGCCGTGCTGGAGGCCGGGCTGGAGATGCTCGGCGGGCGGGCGGTCGTCAACTCGGTGAACTACGAGGACGGCGACGGGCCCGACTCGCGCTTCACGAAGATCATGCGACTGGTCCGGGAGCACGGCGCCGCCGTGGTCGCGCTGACCATCGACGAGGAGGGCCAGGCCCGCACCGCCGAGTGGAAGGTCGGGATCGCCTCCCGCCTGGTCGACGACCTCGTCGGCAACTGGGGCATGCGGGTCGAGGACATCGTCGTCGACTGCCTGACCTTCCCGATCGCCACCGGCCAGGAGGAGACCCGCCGCGACGGCCTGGAGACGATCGAGGCGATCCGCGAGCTCAAGCGCCGCTATCCGGGCGTGCAGACCACGCTCGGCCTGTCCAACATCTCGTTCGGCCTCAACCCGGCCGCGCGCATGGTGCTCAACTCGGCCTTCCTGAACGAGTGCGTCAACGCCGGGCTCGACTCGGCCATCGTGCACGCGTCCAAGATCCTGCCAATGGCCCGGATCCCCGACGAGCAGCGCCAGGTCGCGCTCGACCTGGTCTACGACCGGCGCCGGGACGGCTACGACCCGCTGCAGCGGTTCATGGAGCTGTTCGAGGGCGTCGACGCGGCGGCGATGAAGGCCGGCAAGGCGGCGGAGCTGGCCGCGCTGCCGCTGTGGGAGCGGCTCAAGCGGCGGATCATCGACGGGGAGCGCAAGGGCCTGGAGGCCGACCTCGGCGACGCGCTCGCCCAGCGGCCCGCCCTGGAGATCATCAACGACGTGCTGCTCGACGGCATGAAGACCGTGGGCGAACTGTTCGGCTCCGGCCAGATGCAGCTCCCGTTCGTGCTGCAGTCGGCCGAGGTCATGAAGACCGCCGTGGCGTACCTGGAACCGCACATGGACCGGGTCGAGGGCGCCACGAAGGGCCGGATCGTGCTGGCCACGGTCAAGGGCGATGTCCACGACATCGGCAAGAACCTGGTCGACATCATCCTGTCCAACAACGGCTACGAGGTGGTGAACCTCGGCATCAAGCAGCCGGTGTCGGCGATCCTGGAGACGGCCGAGGAGAAGCAGGCCGACGTGGTCGGCATGTCCGGGCTGCTGGTGAAGTCGACGGTCGTCATGAAGGAGAACCTCGAGGAGATGAACTCCCGGGGGATCGCCGGCAGATTCCCGGTGCTGCTCGGCGGCGCGGCGCTCACGAGGGCGTACGTCGAGCAGGACCTGGCCGACCTCTTCCAGGGCGAGGTGCGCTACGCCAAAGACGCGTTCGAGGGCCTGCGGCTGATGGACGCGTTCATGGCGGTCAAGCGCGGCGAGGAAGGGGCCGCGCTGCCCCCGCGACGGGAGCGCCGGGTCAAGACGGGCGCGGTGCTGAAGCGTACGGCCGTCGAGGACCTGCCGGACCGGTCGGACGTGGCCGGCGACAACCCGGTGCCCGTGCCGCCCTTCTTCGGCGACCGGGTGATCAAGGGCATTCCGCTCGCCGACTACGCCGCGTTCCTCGACGAGCGGGCCACGTTCATGGGCCAGTGGGGGCTGAAGGCGGCCAGGGGCGGCGACGGGCCGTCGTACGAGGAGCTCATCGAGACCGAGGGCCGGCCGCGGCTGCGCATGTGGCTGGACCGGCTGCAGACCGAGAACCTGCTGGAGGCGGCCGTCGTCTACGGCTACTTCCCCTGCGTGAGCGAGGGCGACAGCCTGATCATCCTCGACGAGGCCGGCGAAGAACGCACCCGCTTCACGTTCCCGCGCCAGCGCCGCGACCGGCACCTGTGCCTGGCCGACTTCTTCCGCCGCCGCGAGTCCGGCGAGGTCGACGTGGTCGCCTTCCAGGTCGTCACGATGGGCCACCGGATCAGCCAGGCCACGGCCGAACTGTTCGCGAAGGACGCCTACCGGGACTACCTGGAGCTTCACGGGCTGTCCGTCCAGCTCACCGAGGCGCTGGCGGAGTACTGGCACGCCCGGGTGCGCTCGGAGCTGGGCATCGGGGGTGAGGAGTCGCTGGCCGACATGCTCAAGGTCGACATCACCGGCTGCCGCTACTCCTTCGGTTACCCCGCGTGTCCCAACCTCGAGGATCAGGTCCAGCTCATGGGGCTGCTCGAGCCGGCGCGGATCGGCGTCGAGCTGTCGGAGGGGTTCCAGCTCCACCCCGAGCAGGCCACCTCGGCGCTGGTCGCCCATCACCCGGAGGCGAAGTACTTCAACGTCTAGCTGGGCAAGATCTAGGGGAGTCGGGGGAAAGGGGCGACGTGGACGCGGTGCTGTTCGACATGGACGGTCTGCTCGTCGACACCGAGCGGGTGTGGTTCGAGGTCGAGTGCGAGGTGGTCACCCGTCTCGGCGGGTCGTGGGGGCCGGAGCACCAGGAGCGGCTCGTCGGCGGCTCGTGGGAGCGGAGCATCGCCTACATGCTGGAGCTGACCGGGGCCGACGTGGCCCCGATCGTCGTCGGATCGTGGCTGATGGACGGCATGGAGCGGCGCCTGGCGGCGGGCGTGGCGCCCATGCCGGGGGCGGTCGAACTGCTGCGTGAGCTGGCCGACCACGGGATCCGCACCGGGCTTGTCACCTCGTCCCTGCGGGCGATCGCCGACGCGGTGCTCAAGTTCGTCGGCCGCGAGCACTTCGAGGTGATCGTGACGGCCGACGACGTCACCCGCACCAAGCCCCACCCGGAGCCGTACCTCACGGCGACCCGCCTGCTGTCGGCCGACCCCGCGCGCTGCGTCGTGCTCGAGGACTCGCCGAACGGGGTCGCCTCGGCGAGGGCGGCCGGCTGCCCGGTGGTCGCCGTACCGAGCGTCCTGCCGATCGCCCAGGCGGCCGGACGGGTCGTCATGCCGTCGCTGCGGCACGTGGACGTGGAACTGCTCCGCTCGCTCGTCGTCTGATCGCCCGCCCGGGCCCGTTCATCCCTCAGCTCACCGTCCGGACAGGCCCCGGCGGAGGGCCGTATGGCGTGCCAGGATGGAAGAACGCCGTACGAGACGAGGGGTTCGTCATGACATATGATCAGATCGCGTGGCTGCCGCTTTGCGCCGGACTCACAGCCGTCGGGATCGTCCTCAGCTTCCTGGCCTTCCGCCGCAGGGGAGCGACCGCAGGCCTGCGCGCCACCGCGTGGTCGTTGCTGCCGCTGGCCGCGTATCTGACCGGTGCGCACCGCACGCTGTGGGACATCGGCTCCGCCGCCGTCCGTTTCGTCACCGGATTGGTGCTCTCGCCTGTGGTCTGGGCAGGGGTCGTCCTGGCCGGGCTGTCCGCTGTGCTCTTCGTCGTCTCCGGCGCCATGCGCGGCCGCGCCCTGTCCCGGGCCCGCGGCGCGGGCACGCCGGGGAAGACCGAGCCGCGTCAGGTGGAGCGGCCCGCGACCGCCGGACCCGCGACCGCCGGGAGCATCGGCTCGGGCAAGTCCGGGACGGGCCAGTCCGAGCCCGCCAAGTCTGGGGCCGCCAAGTCGGCGCCGCCCTCTGACGACTTCTCTGACATCGAGGAGATCCTCAAGCGGCGTGGCATCAGCTGACCGCATTCTGGGGCCGTGTTACAGATCTTGTGCAATGTCACGGTTCTGGGACACAACCGAGATCAAGCCCAGATAGTTCACTCAAGATCAACACGAATGAGTTTCGCGTCAATCACAGTTGAGCCACAGCGCGTCCCTGGGGACTGGTCATCCCAGCTCAGGCCATAGATTCTGCCTCCGGGGGTCCGCATACCCAGTGGACCTTCTTGGACAACGTCGTCTGGGATCCAGGGGGCTGACAGCACATGACCGCACCGCTCGACGTCTCCGGTGACGAGCAGCACGCCGCACCGGAAGCCGTCTCCCAGGGCGCGGGCGCCAAAGCCATCCAGGGCCGTTCGCTCGGCCAGATCGCGTGGACGCGCCTCAAACGCGACAAGGTCGCGATGGGCGGCGCCGGCGTCGTTGTCTTCCTGATCCTCGCCGCGGTCTTCGCACCCGTCGTCGTCGGCTGGTTCGGCCACCCGCCCAACGAGTTCCACCAGGAGATGATCGACACGCTGACGATGCAGCCCAAGGGCGGCACCGGCATCAGCGCCGACTTCCTGTTCGGTGTTGAGCCGGTCAACGGCCGGGACCTGTTCAGTCGCGTCGTGTACGGGGCGCGGATCTCGCTGCTCGTCGCCTTCCTGGCCACGCTGCTGTCGGTCGTCATCGGCTCGATCATGGGAGTCGTCGCCGGCTACTTCGGTGGCTGGGTCGACGCCCTGATCAGCCGGCTCATGGACGTCTTCCTCGCCTTCCCGCTGCTGGTCTTCGCGCTCTCACTGGTCGGCGTCCTCGGCCAGTTCGAAACCCAGCTCGCGATCAAGGGCGACACACTCCGGATCCTGCTGCTGGTCTTCATCATCGGTTTCTTCAACTGGCCCTACATCGGGCGGATCATCCGGGGGCAGACGCTCTCGCTGCGCGAGCGGGAGTTCGTGGACGCGGCGCGCAGCATCGGTGCACGTGGCCCCTACATCCTGTTCCGCGAGATCCTGCCGAACCTCATCGCGCCGATCCTCATCTACGCGACGCTGCTGATCCCGAGCAACGTGCTTTTCGAGGCGGCGCTGTCCTTCCTCGGAGTGGGAATTCAGCCGCCGACGGCGACCTGGGGTGGAATGCTCGCCGCTGCTGTGAAGTACTACACCGTGCCGCACTTCATGTTCTTCCCGGGCATGGCGATCTTCATCACCGTGCTGGCCTTCAACCTCTTCGGTGACGGGCTGCGCGACGCGCTCGACCCCAGGTCATCCCGCTGATCTCCCGAGTAGATCACCTATCCTCCCCAACTCCTACCTACAAGGGGTGTCAAGCAATGAGAAAGAGATACGCCACGCCGGCCCTCGTGGCCACCGGCGTCGCGCTTTGCCTCGGGCTGTCCGCGTGCGGCGGCGGTGGCGGCGGCGGACAGAGCGCGGACTCCGGCGGCGCGGCCGGCCAGGGCGATGCGGCCGGGTTCAACGCGGCGCTGGAGAAGGTGGTGAACCCCTCTGACAAGAAGGGGGGCACGCTGAAGATGGCGATCACCGAGGCGTGGGACTCCATCGACCCGGGTGACACCTACTACGCCCTGTCCTGGAACTTCTCGCGCATCTACGGCCGGCCGCTGGTGACCTACAACCCCGCGCCCGGGGCGGAGGGCCGCAAGCTCGTACCCGACCTGGCGGAGAGCCTGGGCGAGGCGTCCGACGGCGGCAAGACCTGGACCTACAAGATCCGGCCGGGCGTCAAGTTCGAGGACGGCACCATCATCACGTCCAAGGACGTGAAGTACGCCGTGCTGCGCCAACTCGACAAGGACACGTTCGTCAACGGCCCGACCTACTTCGGCGACTATCTGGACCTGCCGAAGGACTTCAAGAGCGTCTACAAGACTCCGGACGTCAACACCGACTCCGCGATCGAGACGCCGGACGACCAGACGATCGTCTTCCACCTGAAGAAGCCCTACGCGGGCTTCGACAACTTCGCCGCGACGCCCGCGACGGTGCCGGTGCCAAAGGACAAGGACAGCGGCATCAAGTACCGCCAGCACCCGATCGCCTCCGGCCCCTACATGTTCGAGAAGGTCGAGGAGGGCAAGCAGTACACCCTGGTGCGCAACCCCAACTGGGACCCGGCGACCGACCCGATTCGCAAGGCGCTGCCGGACCGGTACGAGCTCCAGCTCGGCGTCGAGGCGAATGACCTGGACAACCGGATCATGTCGGGGGACCTGCACATCGACCTCGCGGGTACCGGTGTCCAGGCCGCGGCGACGGCGACCGTCCAGAACGACCCCGAGCTCAAGGCCCGGGCGGACAACCCGACCGCGGCCCGCACCTGGTACATCTCGCTCCTCAGCGACACCCCGCCGTTCGACAACGTCGAGTGCCGCAAGGCGGTCATCTACGCCGCGGACCGGGTGGGCCTGCAGAACGCCTACGGCGGCCAGCTCGCCGGAGAGATCGCCTCAGGTCTCATGCCGCCGTCGATCGGTGGCTGGCAGAAGCTCGACCTCTACCCGACCGGCACCGGTGACGTGGCGAAGGCCAAGGAGGCCTTGGCGGCCTGCGGGAAGCCGGACGGCTTCGAGACGACCATGACCTTCCGCTCCGACCGGCCGAAGGAGCAGGCTGCCGCCGAGTCGATGCAGCAGGCGCTCGCCAAGGCGGGCATCAAGCTGACCCTGAAGGGTTTCCCCACCAGCGAGTACTTCCCCAGCTACGCGGGCAAGCCGGCGTACACGAAGAAGAACAACATCGGTATCGCGACCAACGGGTGGGCGGCCGACTGGAACGACGGCTTCGGCTTCTTCTCACAGATCGTGGACAGCCGGGTCATCCGGGAGGCCGGCAACTACAACCTCGGCGTGAAAAGCCCCGAGATCGACGCCTTGATCGACAAGGCGAACCTCGAGCAGGACGCCGCCACGCGTGACGCGATCTGGGGCGAGGTCGACCGTAAGGTCATGGAGGGCGCCTACGTGCTGCCCGCGGTGTGGGCGAAGGGCCTGACCCTCCGGGGCAAGGGTCTGACCAACGTGTTCGTCACCGGCGCCTACGACATGTACGACTACCTGAACTTGGGCGTCGAGTAACCGAGTCGAGAAGCCGACAGGCTAGGCGCAAGGGGGTCGGCCGGACGGTCCGGCCGACCCCTGGAGCCGGGGGAACAGTGGTCACTTACATCATCCGGCGGCTCATCGCCGCGGTGCTCATGCTGGTTGTGGTGAGCATCGTCACATTCTCGATCTTCTTTGTGGTGCCGCGGCTCGCCGGGGTCACCGCCACCGACTTCGCCAACCGCTACGTCGGGAGCAAGGGCGCCACCGCGGAGACCGTAGTGGCACTCGCGGACAAACTGGGCTTCAACGACCCCCTCACCGTCCAATACGGCAGGTGGGTCAAGGGGATCGTCGCCGGTTCGGACTTCGACACCGGAGCCTCGATCGAGCACTGCCCCGCCCCCTGCTTCGGCTACTCCTTCATCACCAAGACACCGGTGTGGCCGGAGTTGCTGGATCGGCTGCCGGTCACGGTGTCGCTGGCCATCGGCGCGTCCGTGATCTGGCTTGTGGCCGGTGTGTCAACCGGAGTGCTGTCCGCGCTGCGCCGGGGCAGCTTCTTCGACCGGGCCGCGATGGGCGTCGCGCTCGCGGGCGTCTCTCTGCCGATCTTCTTCACCGGCATGATGTCCCTGGTGTTCTTCAGCTACAAGTTGGGTATCACCGCCCCCGGCCGCAGCTACACGTCCTTCGTGGATGACCCGGTGCGGTGGGCGTACAACCTGATCCTGCCGTGGATCACGCTGGCCTTCCTCTACGCCGCCGTGTACGCGCGGCTGACCCGCGCCGGGATGCTGGAGACCATGGGCGAAGACTACATCCGCACCGCCCGGGCGAAGGGGCTGCGGGAGCCCACGGTGATCGTCAAGCACGGTCTGCGCGGGGCGCTCACCCCGATTATCACGATCTTCGGCATGGACGTCGGCCTGCTGCTGGGCGGCGCCATCCTGACCGAGACCACGTTCTCGCTACCCGGCCTCGGCAAGTACGCGGTGCAGGCGATCTCCGCGAACGACCTTCCCAAGATCATGGGTGTGACCATGTTGGTGGCCTTCTTCGTCGTCATGGCCAACCTGCTCGTCGACCTTCTGTACGCGGTGGTGGACCCGAGGGTGAGGCTGAGATGAGTTTCCTCGAACTGAAAGACCTGCGGATCCACTTCCCCACCGACGACGGACTGGTCAAGTCGGTCGACGGACTGTCCTTCACGCTGGAGCGCGGCAAGACGCTCGGCATCGTCGGCGAGTCCGGGTCGGGCAAGAGCGTCACCAGCCTGGGCATCCTGGGCCTGCACAAGGGCACCCGGGCGCGGATCTCCGGCGAGATCTGGCTGGACGGCGAGGAGCTCGTCGGCGCCGGCGTCGAGCACGTGCGCAAGCTGCGCGGCAAGAAGATGGCGATGATCTTCCAGGATCCGCTGTCCGCGATGCATCCGTACTACACGGTCGGCAACCAGATCATCGAGGCGTACCGGATCCACCACGACGTCAGCAAGAAGGTCGCACGCAAGCACGCGATCGACATGCTCGCCCGGGTGGGAATCCCGCAGCCCGACCGGCGGGTCGACTCCTACCCGCACGAGTTCTCCGGCGGCATGCGGCAGCGGGCGATGATCGCGATGGCGCTGTGCTGCGACCCCGAGCTGCTGATCGCCGACGAGCCGACCACCGCGCTCGACGTGACCGTGCAGGCGCAGATCCTCGATCTCATGCGCGACCTGCAGCGCGACTTCAACGCGGCGCTGATCATCATCACGCACGACCTCGGCGTCGTGGCCGAGCTGTCCGACGACATCCTCGTGATGTACGGCGGAAAGTGCATCGAGTACGGCTCGGCCGAGGACATCTTCGAGCGGCCCGAGCACCCCTACTCCTGGGGACTGCTGGGTTCGATGCCGCGCCTGGACCGGGAGCCGACCGAGCGGCTGCTCCCGATCCAGGGGTCGCCGCCGTCTCTGATCAACGTGCCGCCCGGATGCGCCTTCCATCCGCGCTGTCCCTACGCCGACCGTACGGCGGGCCGCTCACAGACCGAGGTACCCGAACTGCTGGAGACCCACGGCGGCCACCGGGTGCGCTGCCACCTGCCGAGCGACCAGAGGCGCGGCATCTGGGAGAACGAGATCAAGCCGAACCTGGAGGCGTCGTGACGACTGAGCCGCTGCTGACGGAGCCGCTGTTGTCCGTCCGGGGGCTGGAGAAGCACTTCCCGGTGACCGCCGGCCTGCTCAAGCGGCAGGTCGGCGCGGTCCGGGCCGTGGACGGCGTCAGCTTCGACGTGGTCAAGGGAGAGACGCTGGGCCTGGTGGGGGAGTCCGGGTGCGGCAAGACCACCACCGGCCGCCTGATCACCCGGCTGATCGAGCCGACCGGCGGAAAGATCGCGTTCGAGGGCGAGGACGTCACGCACATGTCGCAGGGCCGCATGCGCCCGCTCCGCCGCGACATACAGATGATCTTCCAGGATCCCTACAGCTCGCTGAACCCCCGGCACACCGTCGGCGCCATCGTCGGCGCGCCGTTCCGGATTCAGGGGATCAAGACCGAACACGGCGTCAAGAAGGCCGTGCAGGAGATCCTGGAACTGGTCGGCCTCAACCCCGAGCACTACAACCGCTATCCGCACGAGTTCTCCGGCGGCCAGCGGCAGCGGATCGGCATCGCCAGGACGCTCGCGCTCAAACCGAAGTTGATCATCGCGGACGAGCCGGTCTCCGCGCTCGACGTGTCGATCCAGGCCCAGGTGGTCAACCTGCTGGAGGACCTGCAGAACGAGCTCGATCTCACCTATGTGGTGATCGCGCACGACCTGTCGGTGGTCCGTCACATCAGCGACCGCGTCGCGGTGATGTACCTCGGCAAGATCGTCGAGATGGCCGACCGCAAGGACCTGTACGAGACGCCGATGCACCCGTACACCAACGCGCTGCTGTCGGCGGTCCCGATCCCCGATCCCAAGCGCCGCACCGATCGGGAGCGCATCCGCCTGCAGGGTGACGTTCCCTCACCGCTCAACCCGCCGCCGGCGTGCCGGTTCCACACCCGGTGCTGGAAGGCACAGGAGATCTGCCGGACGGTCGAGCCGCCGCTGACCGCGCTCGCCCCCGGTCACCAGGTCGCCTGCCACTTCCCCGAGAACTTCGCCGGAAATCCCTCGGGGAACGCGCCGTCGGCGCCGGCGGACGGTCAGGAGAAGGAACCGGGAACGGCCAGCCCGGTCTCGTAGGCGAGGACGACCGCCTGGACCCGGTCGCGCAGCCCCAGCTTCGTGAGCACGTTGCCGACATGGGTCTTGACGGTCGTCTCGCTGACCACCAGCCCCGCGGCGATCTCGGCGTTCGACATGCCCTTGGCGATCAGGCGGAGCACCTCCAGCTCGCGCTCGGTCAGCCGGTCGAGCCGCGCCGGGGTCGCCTGCTGGTGCGCCGAGGGCAGCCGGGCCGCGAACTTGTCCAGCAGCCGCCGCGTCACGCTCGGCGCCACGATCGCGTCGCCGGCGGCCACCACCCGGATGGCCTGCACCAGGTCGTCCGGCGGCACGTCCTTCAGCAGGAACCCGCTCGCGCCGGCGCGCAGCGCCTCCACGATGTACTCATCCAGGTCGAACGTGGTCAGCACGAGCACCTTCGGCACGTGCGCGCTCGGCGCCGCCTCCTTGACGATGCGCCGGGTCGCCTCGATGCCGTCGGTCCCCGGCATGCGCACGTCCATCAGCACGACGTCGGGCAGCAGGGCCCTGGACTGGTCCATCGCGGTCGCACCGTCGCCGGCCTCGCCGACGACGGTGATGTCGGGCTCTGCCTCGAGGATGAACCGGAAGCCCGTACGCAGCAGCGGCTGGTCGTCAACCAGTAACACCCTGATCGTCATGCTGTTTCCTTGAGGGGGCCGCCCCCGAGGGGGCTGTGTGTGCGGGGGCTGTGTGTGCGGGGGCTGTGTGTGAGGGGGAACTGAGCGCGGACCTCGAATCCACCCCCGCTCCGGGGGCCGATCCGCAGGACACCACCATAGAGCGCGACGCGCTCCCTGATGCCCACCAGCCCGTGCCCTTTCCCGTCGGGGCGGGCGGGATCGGCCGCCGCGCCGCGCCCGTCGTCTTCGACGTGGACCGTCAGCCGGTCCGGCTCGTACCGTACGGTCACCCAGGCGCCGGCCGCCGGCCCGGCGTGACGCAGGCTGTTGGTGAGGGCCTCCTGCACCAGGCGGTAGGCGGCCAGGTCGATGCCCGGCGGCAGCGCACACCGGTCGCCCTCCACGCGCAACCGGATGCGCAGGCCGGCCTCCCGCATCTGCTCGACCAGCGTCTGCAGATCTGCCATGCCCGGCTGGGGACCGCGCTCGGCCGGGCCGTCCGTACGCAGCACGCCCACGATGTTGCGCATCTCGGCCATCGCCGTACGGCCCATCTCCTCGATCGCGGTCAGCGCGTCGCGTGTGACGCCGGGATCACTGTCGAGCATCTTGCGCGCGGCCGCGGCCTGGACGGTCATCACGCTGACATGGTGCGCCACGACGTCGTGCAGCTCGCGGGCGATCCGGGAGCGCTCCTCGGCCCGCGCCGCCCGGGTGTCGGCCTCGCGGGCACGCTCGAGCCGGTCCGCCCGTTGCACCAGCTCGGCGAGGTAGGCGCGGCGCAGCCGGATGGCCCGGCCGCTCACCCAGCAGAGCATGATGATCACAATGATCACCGCGTGGTCGGGCCACGCCAGCGGGAGAGGTGAAAGGCCGGTCCCGACGGCGTAACCGACCATGGTGACGGCGAGGCCGGCCAGGCTCAGCGCCAGCCCCCGGTGCGCGGCCACCGTGTAGAGCAGGATCAGGCCGGCGATCTCGCTGAGCCCGGTGTGGTAACTGAGCGAGTCGAGCGCCCACTCCGGGACCGTGGTCAGCGCCAGCAGCATGAACGGCCAGCGCCGCCGCAGCGCCACGGGCAGTGTGCACAGCGCCGCCAGGATCAGGTTCAGCGCGTCCGGCGGGCGGATCTCCACGTGCAGGGCCGCCTGTAACCGCGCAACCCCCTCCGGGCCCATCAGCACGATCATGGCGAGTGAACAGGTCGTCAGCACCACCGCGAGGAGCGAGTCGCCGAACAGGGGATGAGACCTGAACCAGGACCGGAGACCGGCGGGGGTGGTGCGCACGTTCCAAATCTAGGCCGTCGATCTGGCAGTCCACCCTGCTCGGGAGGGATATCGGGCTCCTCCCAACGGATGAGGCACACCTGAGGACCTGCCGGTCACGGTTGGGTCACATCTCGTCGGTGGCGGCCCGCCTGCTCACCCGCGCCGACAGACGCGGCTCCCGGTCCGGGACCGGCGGCGGCGTGCCGCCGAACTCCGGGCACAGCGTCTGGTGGTCGCACCAGTCGCACAGCCGGGAGCGCCGGGACCGCCACTCGCGGGTGCGGACCGCACGCTCGATCGCCGTCCACAGCGCCTGCACCTTGCGCTCGGTGGCCCGCAGGTCGGCCTCGTCCGGCACGTAGCGTAGGATCTCGCCGTTGCCCAGGTACATGAGCTGGAGCATCCGCGGCACGGCGCCGCCGCTGCGCCACAGCGCCAGCGCGTAGAACTTCATCTGGAACAGCGCCTTCGCCTCGAAGTCGCGCCCAGGAGCGGCGCCGGTCTTGTAGTCCACGATCCGCGTCTCGCCGGTGGGCGCCACGTCGAGACGGTCGATGTAACCGCGCAACAGCAGGCCGCTGTCGAGCACCGCCTCCACGTACATCTCCCGCTGCGCGGGCTCCAGCCGCTGCGGGTCCTCCAGCGTGAAGTAGCGCTCGACCATGCCACGCGCCTGCGCCAGCCACGCGTCCCGCTCCTCGTCGGCCGAGAAGAGCCCGCCGTACTCCGGCTCCTCCTCCAGAAGCCGGTTCCACTGCGGCTCCAGCAGGTCGAGTGCCGCCGCGACCGTACGGCCCTGCGCCGGCAGGTCGTACAACCGCTCCAGCACCGCGTGGACGAGCGTGCCCCGTACCGCCGCGGCGGAGGGCCGCTCGGGAAGCTGGTCGATCACTCTGAACCGGTAGAGCAGGGGGCAGGTCATGAAGTCGCCGGCACGGGAGGGGGACAGCGCGCCGACGATCGAGCGCTCTTCGGCGAGGGTCATGTCCCGAACTGTAGGGCACCGGGCCGACAGAACGCCCCTCAGTCTCAGGGCAGAGGCGGCACGTCGCGGCGCGGACGCGGATCCGCCACCAGTGAGAACGTGAGCCGGCGGAGAGAGATGCCTGACCCGCTGGGCTGATCTCGCCTTGGCGGGGATGTACACAGAGTTGTGAAAATGGCGGTTGATATCATTCGGTGTGACCTGCCGTGAGTTGCCGGAGGGATCTCAGTGATAACGTTCGAGTTTCGCACCGACGATTTCCCAGTAGCGGACCGATTTGCCGCGTGGCATGAGATGTCCCGCAAGATGCTCACACCCGCCGTGGTTCGCAGCGACCACAAGGAGAACTTCCAGGCGACGGCGTACGCACTGGACTTCGGCGCGATACGGGTGTGTTCGCAGACATACTCTCCGCTGCATGTGCACCGGAGCAGGAAGCTGATCTGGCGGTTCGACCCTGAAATGTACTGCCTGTCACTCACCGTCAGCGGGAGGAGGGGAATCGCCCAGTCCGGCCGGGAGGCCGCCTGCGGCCCCGGCGATTTCATGTTCTACGAGACCTCATCCCCTTTCCAGGGCTGGGCCGACACCGACGGCGACAATCCGCCCCAGTGCGTGATCGTGCAGATCCCCAAGACCCTGCTGCCGTTGTCCGCCGACGGCCTCGGCCGGCTCGTCGCCGTGCGCCTGCCGGGCGGGCACGGGCTTACGGAACTGGTGAGCCGCCACCTCGGCGAGCTGGTCCGCCAGGCCACCACGTACACGGAGGCCGACGTGAACCGGCTGACCACCATTACGCTGGACTTGGTCGCGGCCCTCTGCGCCAACCAACTCGAGGCCGCCTCCTCGCTGCCTCCTGAAAGCCGCCGACGGGTCCTGCAGGCGCAGATCCACCGGTTCGTCCTGGAACGTCTCGGCGATCCGGAACTCTCACCCGCCACCATCGCCACTGCTCACAAGATCTCGCCGCGTTACCTCTACCAGCTGTTCGAAGAGCAGAGCCTGCCGATCGCCAGCTGGATACGACAGCTCAGGCTCGAGCGCTGCCGGCGTGATCTGGCCAACCCCCATCTCGGATCGGTACCGGTCCGGGCGATCGCGGCTCGCTGGGGATTCATCGACAGCGCGCATTTCAGCCGCGCGTTCCGGACCGTGTACGAACTGTCGCCCAGTGAATACCGTCAGCTGACCCGGCGGCGTCCGGGAATGCAGACATCGTCAACAGCTGTGCAGGGAACACCAAAGACTTCCCAGGTGTGATTGGCCATGATTGGGACTGCAGTCGCAGCTTGCACCAATCCGGCCCGGAGCAGTATGTCTGTTTCGGTCAGTCGCAGGTGTGCGCTTCCGACATGCCGCCGTTTTCGGCCGCTCATTGGGGAGGGTTGGGCATTGGCTGGTCCTGTGCGGTGGCCGATCGCCGACGGCTGATGGGCGTCGTATGGTGTTCGGCGGCCACAGCCGGTACATGCCCGAAAGGCTCGTCCTTCGTCCGGTAATGGTCTTCTTCGGTGGTACGCGAGGCCGTCGGCCTTTTCGCGTGCGCGGGCTCTCACCTGCCTCTCATGTGCGTGTGAGCTCGCCTGGATATTTAGAACAGGAGGACGTGAGATGACTGTGAGTGTTTCCGCTCCACAGTGCCTGGTTTGCGACACGGCGTTCGAGGTGTCCGCTGACTGGGAGAAAGGTGAGATCATCGAGTGTGCTGGCTGCGGCCAGGAGCACGAGGTCACCGAGATCAACGGCACCAGCGTCAGCGTCGGTCTCGCCCCCGAGGTGGAAGAGGACTGGGGCGAGTGAACCGCGTGCCAGATGTCGTCTTGTCCCTAACGATGCTTCGTCCGGACGAGAAGCTGCTGCTGGGGGCACTTCGTGATCAGGACCTCCGCGTGGAGGTCGCGGTCATGGGCGACCTGGCCGAGGTGGTGGCGCTGCGAACGGATCCTCCGGCGCTCGCCGTCATCCGCAATCTCTCCCACCGCGACGCGGTCGACGCGGCACGCAGGCTTGAATGCACGGGGGTGCGCACGGTCAACACCTCCTCCGCCATCGAGGTCTGCAACGACAAGGGCCTGCAGGCGCTGGTGTTCGCCCGCAGCGGTGTGCCGCATCCGGCGTCATACCACGCCTTCAGCTTCGAGCAGGTGCGCGACGCGGTCGACACGCTCGGGTGGCCGGCCGTGGTCAAGCCGGTCAGCGGCTCATGGGGGCGCGGGGTCACCCGGCTGCTCGACCTCGATTGCCTGGATGCGTGGATCGGTGGACGCGAATCCGCTGACGCGGCAGGCAAGCTCTTTCCGGTGCTCGTGCAGGAGTACGTCGAGAAGCCGGGACACGACCTGCGGGTGATCGTGGTCGGGCGAACCCCGATCGTGGCCATACAGCGGATCTCCAAGGAATGGCGCACCAACACCCATCTGGGGGCGGAGGTCCGCCGTACCGAGATCACCAACGAGATCGAGAAGCTTTGCGCCCAGGTCGTCGACGTGCTCGGAGACGGTTTCTACGGCGTGGACCTGGTGGCCGACCGGACGACCGGGGAACTGAAGGTTCTCGAGGTGAACGCCAACCCGGAGTTCGCCAGATCTTCCGCGGTCCACGGGGTGGACGTCGCACGGCACCTGGCCGAATACCTCGCGGAGAGGGCCAGGGAGAGGTCGCAACCTTCAGCCGCCTGAAGCGGATCAGCTCATTTAGGGGATGTTCTATGGAGCCGTACGACACGGCCACGGTGCTCACCCGCGTCCTCACCTCGGGCGTGGTGATGAGCATCGAGAAGAACGACCGGGAACTGCCCGGTCTCGAACGTGCGCTCAAAAAGCTCACCGGACGATCCAATGCCGTGTTGGTCAACAGCTACACGGCCGCGGTTCACACCGCACTGGTCGCTCAGGGCATCGGTCACGGTGCGGAGATCACCCAGCCGGGCCTCGATGACAGGACCGCCGCCTTCCTCGCGTGGCTCGGAGTCTCCGTACGGGACGGGAGCCCGGCGACCTTCGACTCGATCGGCGTCGACGGCGGCAACGCCGGCAGGCTGAGGGAGCTGGCCGCCACCGGTGCGCCCGCGCTGGTGGTGAACCTGACGGGCCTCGGGTTCGGCCCGGCCGCCGCAGTTCTCACCGACGACCCCAAGGCTTGGGCCAGGGGCGAGCGTCTGAAGATCTTCGGTGCCTTCGACCTGAGAACGATGTGGACCCAGGAGGAGGCCGATCCCGATCTCGTGCCGGGTGTCCAGTTCAACTACCGACTCAGCCCACTGGTCGCCGCGTGCGTGCGGATGGCCCTGACCAAAGCCGCCCAGCCCGCAGGAGCCGCATCATGATCACGGACTTCCCGTCGTCGCCGCTTCCCCTTCCCCGCGAGGAGGAGGCGGCCGGCGAGCTGGCCGTCCTGGGCGGTCGACCGATGATCCCCAAGGGGCTGGGGCGCACGGTGTTTCCGGTGATCACGAAGGAAGACGTGTTCACGATGTTGCTCTCGCAACGCGTGGCTCCGGAGAAGGTCGTCGCCGACTTCGCCGAGGCCTACCGGGCCTACGTCGGCGCTGAGTTCGCCCTGCCCACGGCCAGCGGAACGGCGAGCCTGCACATGGCATTGGCCGGGGCGGGCGTCGAGCCCGGCGACGAGGTCATCGTGCCCGCCTTCACGTTTATCGCCACCGCCCAGGCCGTGGTGGCCGCGCACGCGGTGCCGGTGTTCGTGGACATCGATCCGAAGACGTACTGCATGGACCCAGGCGCCACCGAGGCGGCCGTCACCCCGCGCACTAAAGCGATCATGCCGGTGCACGTGCATGGATTGCCCGCCGATGTTCCCGCCCTGCGTGCGCTGGCCGACAGGTGCGGCGTGCGCCTGGTCGAGGACGCCTCGCACGCCCACTCGGCCAGGATCGACGGCGCCGTCGCGGGGTCGCTGGGCGACGCGGCCGGCCAGAGCCTGATGGCCGACAAGAACTTCCCACTCGGCGGTGAGGGGGGCATCGCGTTCTTCGCCACCGAAGCGGCCTACCGGCGGGCGAGGGACTACCTGGAGCGGCACGGCATCGACTACGGCATGTCGTGGATCGCCGCCGCGTTCGGCGCTAGCCAGCTGGCACGGCTGCCCTACTACGACCAGATCCGCGCCCGCAACGCCGAACTCCTGGGCGATGCGCTCGCGGAGACCGGCCTGTTCCGCCCGCCGTACGTGCCAGCGGGATACGTACACGCGTACAACATGTACCGGATCACTCTGGTGCCTGAGGCCGTGGGGCTGGAGGACCTGCCCGTATACGCGGTCAAGGAGGCGGTGCACGAGCTGCTGGTCGCCGAAGGCGTACCGGCGCGCGAGTGGCAGAACACCCCCATCCCGTGCCATCTGCCGTTCCGGAAGCGGGCGGGGTTCGGTGGCTCCTACCCGTTCACCCTCAACCCCGACGCCGTACGTGACCACACCCCGGATGACTTCCCGGTGACACTGCGGATGCTGGAGAGCACGCTGACGCTCTGCCGCGAGCTGCGGTCGCCTGTGGAGTACGAGCGCGTGCTCCGCTACGCGGACGCGTTCCGCAAGGTGGCCCGGCGACCGGACGTGATCCGCAAGCTCGTCGCCGACGGTGGTTACCGCCGTCCGTGGGAGAAGGCGGCGCGCCTTGGCTGAGACGCGGAACACCGGAGCCGGTGAGAAGATCAAGGTCGCCGTGATCGGGGCCAGCGGCTACTCCGGCGGCGAGCTGATCCGGCTGCTGCTCGATCACCCGATGGTCGAGCTTACCTTCCTGTCGGCGGAGCGTAACGCCGGCTCCATCGTCGGTGCGGTCCATCCGTGGTTGCGCAACCATCCGGGCGTGACCGGGCTGAAGTTCCGGCCGCTGGCCGAACTGTCCGATGTCGGCCCCGTGGACGTGGCCTTTGCCTGCCTGCCGACGGGGGCGCTGCCCGGGGTGCTGCCTCAGGTGACCGAACAGGCCAAGCGGGTGTTCAACCTGGCAGGCGACTACCGCCTGCGGGACGAGGCCGAGTTGCGTGAGCACTACCCGAGATCGGCGGAGAATCCGGCGAAGTTCGACTACTTCGTGCCGGAACTGGCGGCATCTGTGCCGGAGGGACGTCTGATCAACCTGCCCGGCTGCATGGCAGTCACCACGATCTACGCGCTGTACCCGCTGTTCGCCGCACCGCTGGTGCGTCCGCAGGTGGTCGTGGACGCCAAGACCGGGTCGACCGGCGCCGGCCGCACCGCTGGCGAGCACCACGCGGAACGAGCGGGCAACTTCCGGGTGCACAAGCTCCACGGCCACCGCCACACTCCGGAGATCCGGCAGGCCGTGGCGGAGGTCACCGGCAGCGCACCGGAGTTGCACTTCTCCACCTTCAGCCTGGACGTGCCCCGCGGGATCATGGTGACCGCGTACGCGACGCTGCTGCCCGGTGTGTCGACGCTGGACGTCAAACGAGCCTTCGGCAAGGCGTACGTGGGAAAGCGCTTCGTGCGGGTGCGCACCACGCCGAGGCACCCTCAGGACTTCCCGATGCTCAAGGCGGTCGTGGGCTCGAACGTGGCCGAGATCGCGGTGAGCGTGCGCGGTGAGCGGGTCGTGGCCGTCGCCGCGCTGGACAACCTCATCAAGGGCGCGGCGGGCCAGGCGGTTCAGGTGATGAACCTGGCGTACGGTTTCGACGAGGCCCTCGGCCTCCCGTTGACAGCGTCGGCGCCATGAGGCCGCTCTACGTGGTCAAGGCGGGCAGCGCGACACTCGACCACGAAACGATCTTCCGTGAGATCGCGGAGCTGAGCGCGCGCGGCGCACGGGTGCTGTTGGTCGCCGGCGGCGCGGTGTTCATCGAGCGCCACTACGAATCACTGAACCGGGCCGTGCCGATCCGCCGGATGGCCGGCGGGGACGAGTTCCGCTACTGCCCGGCTGAGGAGATGCCATTCGTGGTGGCCGCGTACGAGCAGGTGGCCCTGCCGGTGGTGGAGGCGGGCCTCGGCGCCCACAGGCTGGCGGTGTTCGCCTCCGTCGCCGGCCGCGCCGCACTGGTCTCCGGCACGCCGAACAAACCGATCCGGGTGGTGTCCGACGAGGGCCGGATCAGCGTGGTGCGCGACCATCGCGCCGGTGTGCCGGACGCGGTGGACACTGGACGGCTCACCGCGCTGCTGGACGCCTACGACGTGGTGTGCCTGTCACCACCGGTCGCCGGGGCGGACGGCGAGGCGCCGCTGAACGTCGACGCCGACGTGCTGGCCGCTGTCCTGGCCAACGCCTTGGACGCCGATCATCTGCGCCTGGTCACCGGAACACCCGGGCTGCTGCGTGACCCGGCCGATCCGTCGTCCACACTGCGTCATCTCCACCCGGGGGAGGGCGGGCAGTTCGCCGGTGGCCGGATGCGGCAGAAGGTCCGGGCCGCGGAGATCGCACTGGCGGGCAGCGCGGACGTGGCGATCACCGGTCCGCATACGATGGCCGACGACGGCGGATGGACGCGGTTCTGGCCGGAGCCTCCTCCCGCCGAGGATCTGGCCCTGCTCAGCCGTACGGTCACGATCCCCTCCGTCTCACGGGACGAGTACGAGCTCGCCCGGTACCTCGTCCGATGGTGTGCGGAACGGGGCATCGAGGCGTGGATCGATGAGGCGGGAAACCTGGTCGCGGTGAAGGGCGGCGGACCCCGGCGGCTGATGATGCTGGGCCACCTGGACACCGTCCCGTTCCGCTGGCCGGTGCGCTGGGAGGCCGGCGAGCACCTCTTCGGCCGGGGATCAGTCGACGCCAAGGGCTGCCTGGCCGGCTTCCTGGAGGTGCTGAGCGTCGCGGAGGTGCCACCGGACGGTCAGTTGCGTGTGGTGGGGGCGGTGGAGGAGGAGATCTCGTCCAGCAAGGGCGCCTTCCATGTCCGCGACAACTACCCGGCCGACGCGGTGGTGATAGGTGAACCCAGCGGTTCGGCCACGCTGACCTTGGGGTACTTCGGCCTGTTCAAGCTGAAGATCACCGCGACGGTCTCGAGTGGGCACTCAGCGGGGATGGACGCGGTCTCCGGGCCCGACCGGCTGATCGAGGTGACCCAGGCCATCCGTGAATCCGTGCTCAAGCAGGCGCCGGAGGCGCTGAGCGCGGTCATCGACATGTGGACCGAGCCGGGCAGCCGGTCGAACAGGGCGGTGGCCGTGCTCAACTTCCGGGTCCCGCCGGACGCAGACCTCGCGTCGATCGAGGAGGCGGCGCTCGCGCACGCCGGCGCGGATGCGTCGATCGAGGTACAGCGGGCGACGCCGGGTTTCTCCGGCAGCCGCACCACCTCGCTGGCCAAGGCGTTCACCCGGTCGTTCGGCAAAGCCGGGATCCGCCCGCGGTTCGTGGTGAAGAAGGGCACGTCGGACATGAACACGCTGGCCACCACGTGGACGGGCGTGCCGATGGTCGCCTATGGCCCGGGAGACTCCTCACTCGATCACACCGACGTCGAGCGGATCGGCGTCGCGGAGTACCGCCAGGCGGTCGGCGTGCTCGCCGAGGCCGTCGCCAACTGGTTTGTGATCACTGGGGGAAAGTCGTGACGACGGTACTGGACGCGACGCGGGTGCTCGCCGAACGCGCGCGGCGTGCACGTGAGCTCGTGGTCGACATGGCAGCGAGCCCGCGTGGCTGTCACCTCGGCGGCAGCCTATCGGTGATGGACATCCTGATCGCGGCGCTGGAGCGGGCGAACCGCGACGAAGGCACCCGGGTGGTGCTGAGCAAGGGACACGCGGCCGCGGGGCTGTACGCGGCGCTGCACGTGAGCGGGGTCATCGAGGAGAACCCGGCTCCGGTCTACGGACTGCCGGGCAGCCCCTACACGGGCCACCCCGGACCGAAGGTGCCCGGGATCGCGTTCCCGACGGGCAGCCTCGGCCACGGCGTGCCGTACGCCGCCGGATGGGCGATGGCGCTCAAGCTCGGCGGCCGCCACGGGCTGGGCGTCGCGATCGCGGGCGACGGCGAGTTGCAGGAGGGCCTGGTCTGGGAGACGGTCCAGGTCGCCGTGGCCCGCCGGCTCGGCAACCTCGTCATCGTCGTCGACCGCAACGGCGGCCAGAACGACGGCCTGGTCGCCGACATCTCCCCGCTGCCCAAACTGGCCGAGCGGTTCACCGCCTTCGGCTGCGACGTCCTCGAAGTGGACGGACACGACCTCGCCGAGCTCTCGGCGGTGTTCGCCGACGACAGGGAAGGCGCCGACCGGCCGCTGGCGGTGATCGCCGCGACGGTCAAGGGCATGGGCGTGCCCGCCGTACAGGGCAGGGCGGGGGCGCACTACGTGACGATCGGCGAGGACCGCGCCGAGAAGTGGAAGCGAACGATCAGATGACCCTCTCCGGCCGTGACGCCTACCGGGACGCGCTGACCCGCCTGGCCTATGACGACGAACGGATCCTCTGCATCGAGGCGGATCTGGGCGGTAAGAACCATCCGTTCGCCCTCGCCCACCCGAGCCGGTTCTTCAACTTCGGAATCGCCGAGGCGGCCATGGTCGACATGGCGGCCGGCCTCGCCGCAGGCGGCTACAAGCCGTTCCTGAGTACGTTCGCGCCGTTCGCGGCACTACGCGCTGCCGAGAGCCTGAAGCTGACCCTCGGCTACCTCTCGGCCGGCGTGACCGTGGTCGCGCCCTATGCGGGCGTGTCCGGAGCCTGGTTCGGCACCACTCACCACTGCCTGGAAGATCTCGCCGTGCTGCGGAGCATCCCCGGCGTGGTGATCGCGGCTCCGTACGGCGAGGCTGAGATGCGGGCCGTGGTCGGCGCCGCCGCGATCTCCGGGCGGCCGCACTACATTCGCACCGGTCGCAACGCCGCGTACGAGAGCCTTCCGTGGGAGGGCGAGTCTCCGCCCGCGGTCAATTGGGAGAGCACGGCTGATTCCGGCGCGGTGTGCCTGGTCTCGGTAGGAGAGGAGGGCACGCGGATGGCTCTGGAGGCCCGCCTGGAACGCCCCGGCCTCGGGCACGCGCACCTGTGCTACCTGGACCACGCGCACCTGGCGGCGGCAGCGGTGGAGCTGGCCGAGCGGCACTCCAGGTTCGTCGTCGTCGAGGAGCACCGGGCGGAGGGGGGCGTGGCCGAGGCACTTGCCCTGCTGCTGCCGGGGCGCATCGTGGTGGGGGTCAACGCGGGACACGGCTGGCCCGTCCAGGGCGGTGACCACAACGAAGTGATGGCCCAGCTCGGGCTCGACCTCGATGCGGTGCGGTCCGCTGTCGACCGAGCCGAGCTCGGAGGGTGACCGGCACCGTCCGACGGCACAGAGAAATCTAAGGAGCTAGTTCAGATGCACGTATTCATGGTCGAATGCAATCCCAACGGGATCGCGGGTATCGCCAACGCCCTCGATCTGGGGCACGAGGTCACACTGGTCACCGCCGACCCGGACTTCTACCTCACCGTGTCGCCGCTGGCCAAGGATGCCTTCGCGCACGAGCGCTGCCACGTTCTCAAGAGCGACACGGCCTTCTCCCTCGACGCGCTCGAGGAGATCGTCCGGAACGTGCATGCTGAGCGCCCGGTGCACGGCGTCATGACCTACAGCGAGTACCACACCGTGCACGCCGCTCACGTCGCGCGGGTGCTGGGACTGCCCGGCATGAGCGTGGAGGGGGCGCTCAACGCCCGGCACAAGCACCGCACCAGGCTCACCCTCCAGGGCAGCGGGGTCAGGCAGCCCGAGTTCGTTCACGTCAAGAGCGAGGCCGATGTCGAGGCCGCGATCCGGGAGATCGGCTTCCCCTGTGTGGTCAAGCCTTCCGACGGCACCGCGAGTCTGCACGTGCTGCATCTCAAGGACGAGACCGACCTCGCCGGGTATCTCGAGACGCTGTCCGGGGTCACCGACTACGGCCGCGGTGTCGTACGCATCCCGGACGTCCTGATCGAGGAGTTCGTGCCCGGCGAGATCGTCTCGGTGGAGGCGTGCGTGCTCCAGGGTGGTGACGTCGTCAACCTCGGCATCACCGACCGGGTGATGAGCGGGTTCCCGTATTTCCTGGAGATGGGCCTCACCTTCTTCGACGACCACCCGCTGCGCGACGAGCTGTACGCGCTGAACAGCGTGGTGCTCAAGGAACTGGGCATCGACTTCGGCTTCGTACACGTCGAGTACATCCTCGGACCGGACGGCCCGGTATTGTGCGAGGTGAACGGCAGGCTCACCGGTGGTATCGTGCCCAGCTTGATGAAGATCACCAGCGGTGGGGTGGACCCGTACCTGGAAGTCATCCGGCAGGCGCTCGGGGAGACGCCGAGGCTGCCGGTCCCGGGGGAGGTCATCGCGACCGGCAGGTGGTTCGGCTCCCCCGTGGCCGGCACGGTGACCAACCTGGACTTCAGTAGGCTCGACGGCCTCCCCGGATTCCACGAGGCGCAGGGCTACCGCAAGCGCGGCGCCTCGATCACCCGCCTCGCGACCAGCAACTTCGACTGGCTGGGACACCTCATCTTCACCGGCGCCAACCGGGACGAGGCGGCGGAGCGCGCCGAGCGGGCGCTCGACCTGATCACTCTCGAAGTAGCGGTGGACGTCGCCCGATGACCAGAGTGATCGACCGGAACAGGACCTTCAGCCGGGTCGCCATCCCCGTCATCGACCCCGAGAACGTTTTCGACGTCGCCGTCGAGGACGGGGTGATCGCCCGTGTGGAGCCGGTCTCCGGCGCCCGTGCGGCAGGCACGCCGGAGCTGTGGCCCGGCTACGTGGAGACCCACGCCCATCTGGCACTCCCCGCGAACTTCGACGACTCGCTCGACGATCCGCGCGTAACGGCGTTGCAGTACCTGTACCACGGCGTCACACACGTCGTGGATATGTTCGGCTTCCCACTGGTCGAGGCGTTGTGGGAGCAGGGCCGCGCGGAGAGCGCGGTGCCGTACCCGAACCTGGTGCACTGCGGCTATGCGGCGACGTCCATGCGCGACAACGTCGGCCGCACCGGCCACGGCGTCGAGTTCCCCGCGCCCGTCCACATGCTCGGCGTCGAGGGCGACGTCGAGCATGTGCTGGCGGCGAACTCGGCCAGGGGCGCGAAGTTCCTCAAGGTCATGTTCACGGACGGCACGGAGCAGCCGGGAGCCGCCGTGCGGTTCTCCAGGCTCACCGAACGGATCCTCGCCCACGCGGCGCGGACGACCGCGGCCAGGGGCATTCCGGCGGTCATCGACTGCAACACCCGGGAGGAGGTGCTGCAGGCGTACGAATGCGGGTTCCGGCTGTTCGCCCATTCGGTACGGGACCACGTGCTCTCCGAAGACGACTGGGCGGCGCTGGACGGCGCGAGGTTCATCTCCACGCTCAGCGGCCTGCGGCCGATGATCATGTATCCGCGGGATTTCCTCGCCGACTACAGCAGGGCCGGCTTCGTGGAGACCCAGGATCCCGCGAATCTGGACTTCGTGGCCAAGCGCACGGAGCCGTACGGCATCGAGTTGGGCTGCCAGGAGACGCGTACCGTGGCGCTGGAGGTGATGCGCTCCAACGCGCTCGCCGCGCTGGAGGGTGGTGTGCTGCTGGTGGGGACCGACTCGGGCAACACCGGCGCGTTCCACGGCTACAGTCTTCTCGGAGAGCTCGATCTCCTTCTGAGTGACGGCGCCGGGGCGCCGGGACTGGGTGACGCGCTGCGCAGGACGGCGACCGTGGAGGGCCGGCGGTTCTTCGAGGAACTGTCCGGACGGCCGGCGGGTGGGCCGCCGATCGCGGTCGGCGAACCCGCGACCTTCAACCTGTTCCGGACCAATCCCGGTACGGCGCTGTCGGCGCTGCCCGAAACGACCGTGATCGACGGTGCGACCGTGGACCGCGGGGCGATCGAGCGGGAGATCCGCGCTTTCCGCACGTCCGATACGACGGGCAAGGTGACGCTGTGAGAGCCACGGAGAAGAGAACGCTGATCGGCATCAACGCCGGGATCTCCCTGGCGCACGTGGGGAACTACATCTACCTCCCCATTCTGGTGCCGACGCTCGCCGCCGCCCACAGCGGTTTCTGGGCGGGGTTCGTGATCTTCCTGACCTATGTGGGCAGGTTGCTGTCGACGTTCTTCTACGAAGGCGTAACCGCCCGGCTCGGCAACCGCAACGGCGTCATCGTCGGCGTGCTGATCGAGGCCTTTGCCATCGGCCTGATGGGTTTCGTCTCTGGAATTCCCCTCTTCAGCGTCCTGGCGTTCTTCGTCGGGTTCGGCTCGGGCATGTCGTTCCCCGGCCTGAAGAACATCATCGGCAAGTTCTCGGAGGAGTACCGGCCCAAGGCGTTCGCCTCGTTCCAGATGGCCTGCCAGCTGGGTCTGCTCGGCGGGGCGATGCTCGGCGGCGTGTTCGCCGGAGTCGACCTGCGGGTGCTGTTCACGGTGGTCTTCGCGCTGTTCCTGGTCTACTGCCTGGCGGCGTTCTCCATGATCCCCGTGGATCTCGAGGACCGGCCCGAGGAAGCCACGCCGCTGTTCAGCGCCGCGGTGCTCAAGGGCCTGCGAGTCGGCGGCGGCGCGCAGTACTTCCTGCTGTCGAGCGTGTTCTGGGTGCTCGCGGTGACGTTCTTCGTCGGTATGCCGCTGCACATGTCCGAGTTCGTTCCGGAGTGGTTCCCGTCGGTGCCGTTCTGGATCACGGGGGTCGCGCTGCTCGTCCTGCAGTTCCCCACGTTCAAGTTCATGATCAAACGCTTCGAACCCGGACACGTGATGGCAGTCGGATTCGGCTCGGTGTTCGCCGCCCACATGCTCTTCGGCGCGGGCCGTTCCGCCACGTGGGTGGTGATCGGCTGTGTCATCGTGGTGTTCGGCGACATCCTGTTCACCCCGTCGTTCGACCTGTGGGTGTCCAAGAAGATGCCCAAGGATCGACTGGCGAAGGCCATGGGCGCCATGCACTTCTTCCGGAGCTTCGGCAACATGGTCGGCAGCCTGACCGCCGGCCTGTTGTTCGACTTGGCGATCAAGGCCGGGATTCCTGGCTTGAACTGGTACATCGCGGGCGCTGTCGCCCTGCTGTGCGCTCTCTTCTCCATGGTCAACGCCAACAGGGAGACGGCGGGAAAGCGAGTCACCGGGGTGGTGGCGGAACCGCGGGCCGAACCCGTGGAGAGCTAGGGAGGCTTGGGCGGAATCGGCGACGGGCCAGGTGGGAAGCGGTTCGCCGGTACCTGGTCCGCTTCCGTTTGAAATCTCTGGAGAAAGGGAGAGAGCCCGCGATGGCGACGATCGCCGTGGTCGGTGGCACACGGTTCTTCGGCAAGACTCTGGTGCGTGATCTGCTCGCTCAGGGACATGAGGTCACGATCATCACCCGAGGTCTGGCCCCTGACGACTTCGGCGACACCGTGACCCGGCTCAGGGCCGACGCCAACGACGCCGACCGCCTGACGGCCGCGGTCACCGGCAGCGCGTTCGACGTGGTCTACCACCAGATGTGCTACTCGCCGGCCGCCGCGCTGGCCGCCGTCCGCGCATTCGACGGGCGTGCGGGCAAGCTGGTGATGACCTCCAGCCTAGAGGTGTACAACAAGGACACCTTCCGCTGGAGGATGTCGGCACCGCCGATGAGCGCCTTCGCCGAGGAGGCGGAGCTCGACCCGTCGTCCTACGACTACGACGTCGAGTTGCCGTGGTCGGACCCGGACTTCGCCGGTACCAACTACGGAGAGGGCAAGCGTCAGGCGGAGGCGTACCTGTCGCGGAACGCGACCTTCCCGGTCGCCTTCGCCCGCCTCGCGCACGTGCTCGCCTTCGAGGACGAGTTCACCGGGCGCTTCCGGTTTCATTTCGATCGTATTCGGGATGGAAGGCGCATGGCGTCGTTCCCCACCCCGGGCCGGACGTCCTTCGTCAGTGCCTCCGACGCGGCGGCCTTCCTCTCATGGCTGGGTGAGGCGCCGTTGACCGGGGCGGTCAACGGCGCCTCACCGGACCCGGCGAGCCTCTACGACATGACCGCGATGATGTCCGAGGTCATCGGCGGCAAAGTCGTGATCGAGGAGGTCGGGGACGCTCCGGGCGACCCCGACCTGTCCGCGTTCTCCTGCCCGGCGGACTTCGGACTGTCGGTGACGTCGGCGATGGCCGCCGGCTTCGAGTTCACCCGGATCAGCACTTGGCTGCCCCAGATCACCCGGGCCGCCATCGATGCGGAGAGATGACATGTTCGACCTGATCGTATTGCTCACGGTGAAGGAAGCGGCGGACATACCGGCGGTCGTCGACGCCCTGGTCAGGATGCGTCCACTCTGTCTGGCTGAACCGGGCTGCGTGAGCTGGGAGGCTCTGCACTCCACGGCTGACCCGGCTGAGTTCACCTTGGTGGAGCGCTGGGAGAGCCGTGAACACTGGGAGGCCCACGGCGAGCTGGACGCCATCCAGAAGGTGTATCTGCCGGAGATCCTGCCCAGGGTGACCAGAGAGGTTCACCCCAGTGACCGGCTGGAGGGGGGCCCCTAGACTGTCGGCGGCCTTCCGGAAAGCTCTTAGGCTGATCTCACCTCGCGGCGCGTAGCATCGGGGTCAAGGGATGGAGGGCGGCGAGCATGAGCACACCTGTCAACGGGTCGTCCCCCGGGCTGCGGATGGGGCGCCCGTTCGGTATTCCGGTGTACGTCTCACCGACATGGCTCATCGTGGCGGCGTTCATCACGATCACTTTCCAGCCGCAGGTCGCCGACAGCCTGCCCGGCTACGACGAGATGGCGACGTACGCGGTGGCGCTGGTCTTCGCCGTCCTGCTGTACCTCTCGGTCCTGCTGCACGAACTGGCCCACTGCGTCGTCGCCAAACACTACGGGCTGCCGGTGCGCCGCATCACGCTGTACATGCTGGGCGGCGTCTCGGAGATCGAGCGCGAGCCGGAGACGGCGGGCCGCGAGTTCAACGTCGCCTTCGCCGGTCCGCTCCTGTCACTGGGGCTGGCCGGGATCGGCTTCCTGGCGTATGAGTTCCTCGTGCCGCCCACCGGCATCGTCACCGTGCTGGTCTGGCAGTTGTGGGTGTCGAACCTGATCGTCGGCATCTTCAACCTGCTGCCGGGGCTGCCGCTCGACGGCGGCAGGATGCTGCGCGCCGCGGTCTGGAAGGTCACCAACCGGTCCGGGACCGGCACGCTCGCCGCCGCCTGGGTGGGCCGCGGCGTGGCCGTCGCGGTGGTCGCGGTGCCGCTGCTGCTGAACCTGATGGCCGGTCAGGAGCCGAGGCTCGGCCAGATGCTGTGGTCGGTCGTGCTCGCCTCGTTCATCTGGGTCGGGGCGTCCCAATCTCTGCGAGTCGCCCGGGTCAGGGCCCGGCTGCCGCGGTTGCGGGCCCGGCTGCTGGCCCGGCGGGCGATCCCGGTCACCGCGGGCACGCCGCTGGCCGAGGCGCTGCGCCGCGCCGCCGAGGCGGGCGCGGGCGCGATGGTCCTGGTCGACCACGACGGCCGGCCGGCCGGGATCGTCAACGAGGCCGCCGTCAACGCCACCCCCGAGCATCGCAGGCCGTGGGTCGACGTCGGCTCCGTGACGCGCAGCCTGGAGCCGTCGCTCGTGCTCGGTGCCGATCTGGAGGGGGAGTCGCTGCTCGACGCCATGCGCGATGCCCCGGCGGGGGAGTACCTGCTGGTCGAGCGGGGCGGCGAAATCTACGGCGTGCTGGCCACCGCCGACGTCAACCGCGTGTTCAGCGGGGTCTGAACGCTCCGGTTGGGGTCGGTCCCAGGAGACCATTGGCTGTCACTTTTGCTACGTTCTGGGGGGCGAACGGTATCGGCCGCGGCGCCGTTCATCCGGTGGCGTTTCCGGGAGGGAGAGTTCTGTGACGGAACAGGGCGTGGGGGTGGTCCGCCCGCTGCCGGGGGAGGGCGTGGTCGCTCATCTGAACGGCTTACTGCTGGTGTGCGCGACCGGCCAGCCGGTCGAGGAGTTGCTGGGCGCGCTGCACGAGACGGCCGTGGCCGGCGGGGACGGCCGCGCCCTGGCCCGCAGGGTCGCCCATGTCCTCGCCCGGGCCATGGGCGGCCAGGTCATGAGTGAGCCGGTGGCCTGCGCGGTGGCCGGCCCGGTCGACGGCGGCGCGGCCGTGCTGGTGAGTGGCGCCGCGCTCGCGACCGTCTCGGGCGGCCCGGACGGCGACGTCCACCTGGCCGGGCGGGACGCGCTCACCTGGACCGACCGGCTGGTGGCCGGCC
Organism: Sphaerimonospora thailandensis; assembly: GCF_016863115.1. Lineage (GTDB taxonomy): Bacteria > Actinomycetota > Actinomycetes > Streptosporangiales > Streptosporangiaceae > Sphaerimonospora > Sphaerimonospora cavernae. The sequence goes on along the minus strand of NZ_BOOG01000037.1, from coordinate 30,927 downwards.
CGGTCGCCAAGATCGAGTTGCGGCTTCCGGGAGCCGGACCGGCGGCCCCGTACGCGCGACTCGACGGCGGCGTGGTCACCGGAGCAGGCCTCGAATGCGACCTCACCCAGGGCGGCGAGCGCGCGTTCCCTCCGCAGCCGTCCGCCGTGCCGCAGCACCAGCCCCAGCCGGTGCGGCCCTCCCTGCCCGGCCCGCCCGAGCCGATCGCCGCACAGGAGCCGGTGGTTCCGGCGCCCGTCGCCCCCGGGCCGATAGCGCCGCCCGCGCCGCCCCCGCCGCTGCTGTCGTCCCCGCCCCTGCCGCCTCCGCTTCCGGCGCCTCCGCCGCAGGCCTCCCAGCCCCTGGCCGAGCCCATGCCCCCCATGCCCGATCAAGGCCACATATCCGGTCCGAATGGGGGACCGTTCTTCGGGCCGATCTCTGAGCCGATCCCGGGACCCGTACCCGGACCGATCTCCGAGCCGATTCCGGGCCCGATTTCAGGGCCCGGCGCGGGGCCGGGAGACCGCGCGCCGTCCGAGGAGCAGGCACTGCCGGAAAACATGCCGCCGGACCTGGCCGCCGCGGACGAGGAGCCGGGAGAGATCACGCGGCTCGAGGCTCCCTCCGACTCCGGGGGGCTGTTCATGGTCTACGGCGTCGACTGCATGAACGACCACTTCAACGATCCGCGCGCGCCGTACTGCGCGGTCTGCGGCGTCGGGATCGACCAGCGGGCCGTCGTGCCCTACAAGGGGCCCCGCCCGCAGTTGGGCGCGCTCGTGCTCGACGACGGGGTGGCGCTGTCGCTGGACGGCGACTACGTGCTGGGCCGTGACCCCGAGCGCGCTTCCGAGGTCCAGTCGGGTGAGGCCAGGCCGGCCCGGGTCACCAGCCCTGACGGCTCGGTGTCGCGGCGGCACCTGCGGGTGTCCCTGATCGGCTGGGACGTCAACCTCATCGACCTCGGCTCGGTCAACGGGACGCAGATCCAGCCGCCGGGTGACCCGAACTTCTACGACATCCCGCCGAACGAGCCGGTCCCGATCCTGCCCGGCACGACCGTACGGGTCGGCGTCTCCCGGACCATGCGCTACGAGGCCCGCCGCGGCGGATGACCCTTACGGGTCCCGTTGACCCTCATGGGCGCAGGCGCGCCCACTGGAGGTCGTCGAGGCGGGTGCCGTCCGGGCCGGGCAGCAGGCCCTTCGCGAGGTGTTCGCGGGTGAAACCGGCCCGTTCGAGCACGCGGTGCGAGGCCGTGTTGCCCGGGTCGGTGCCCGCGACGATCCTGCCGAGGGCGGTGTCGGCGAAGGCCCACTCCACGAGCAGGTTCACGGCCCGGGTGACCAGGCCTCGTCCGCGGAAGTCCGGGTGCAGGCTGTAGCCGACCATGGCCTGGCCCAGCGGCGGGATGATGTTGGCGAGTTGGACGTCCCCCGCGAACGCACCGGTCGCGGCGTCTCTGATCGCCATGTCGGCCCGCTGCCCGGCCAGCCACCGGTGGCCAGCGTACCGGCAGCGTTCCTCGGCCTCCGCCCGCACGGTCGCTTCCGGGGGCACGCGGTAGCGGATGATGTCCGGCATGTTCGTCAGCGCGTGCCAGTCGTCGGCGTCGGCCGCCGTCAGCGGCGTGAGCCGTACGACGCCGTCGCCGAGTGAGCCGTGCGGGAAGCCGCCGGGGAGGAACGGCAGGAGGGGCTTGATCGGGTCGCCGGAGTCCGTGGCCAGCCGGGCGAACGCCGCCATGTCGGCACGCGATCCGTCCCGGTTGCCCCCCGCTCCGCGCAGCACGCCCTCACGCGCGAACCCGCCGCGGCAGGCGACCTGCTGGCTGGGGATGTTCTCGACGTCGGCCAGCAGCGTCAGGCGCGGCAGTCCGTGGGCGAACGCCCAGTCGGCGAGCGCGCGCAGCGCGGCCGTCGCGATGCCCCGGCCGCGCGCCCACGGCGCGAGCCAGTAGCCCACATCGGCGCTGCCGAACCGATCCGGCGGCTTCAGGCCGATGGCGCCCAGGACCTCCCCGGCCGCTCGGTCGGCGATCACGAAGTAGGCCCCGCCGGCCTTCCAGGTGTCCGGTGTGGTCACAGTGATCCACGCCAGTGCGTCGTCCCGGGTGTACGGCGAAGGAAGGACCGGGATGAACCGGGCCGACGCCGGATCGGCACAGGCCCGGGCGATGGCGTCGGCGTCCGCCTCGACGGGGAGTCGCAGGACGACCGGTCCGGCGGGGATGACCTCTTGGGGAAACATGCTCGATTGTTACCGGTAGCGCCGCCGCCCTGCGATGGATTTCCCGTCCGGGCAAACCGCGGTGGGAGGGGCATTAGTGTTTTCGGCATGGGTTTTCGCAGGCACGGGCCGTTCCAGGCCGGAGATCAGGTTCAGCTCACCGACCCGAAGAACAAGCGGCACACGGTGACGCTGAAAGATGGCGGGGTCTTCCACACGCACAAGGGGTCGATCCCGCACGACGACCTGATCGGCCAGCCGGAGGGCTCGGTCGTGCGCTCCTCGGGCGGCACGGCCTACCTGGCGTTCCGGCACCTGCTGCCGGACTACGTCCTGTCGATGCCGCGCGGCGCTGCGGTGATCTATCCAAAGGACGCGGCGCAGATCGTCGCGATGGCGGACGTCTTCCCCGGCGCCCGGGTGGTGGAGGCCGGGGTGGGGTCGGGCGCGCTCACGTGCTTCCTGCTGCGCGCGGTCGGGCCTGAGGGGTCGGTCACATCCTATGAGCGGCGGGCGGACTTCGCCGAGGTGGCCACGAAGAACGTGGGGAAGTTCTTCGGCGGCCCGGTGGACCAGTGGCGGCTGGTGGTCGGCGACTTCGTGGCGTCGCTCGACGAGACGGACGTCGACCGGGTGATCCTCGACATGCTCGCGCCGTGGGAGTGCGTCGACGCCGCCGCCAAGGCGCTCACTCCGGGTGGCGTTATTTGCTGTTATGTCGCGACAACCACCCAGATGTCCAGAACGGTGGAAACCCTCCGCGAGCACGGGAGTTTCACCGAGCCCCACGCGTGGGAGACCTTGGTTCGCGACTGGCATGTCGAGGGCCTCGCCGTACGGCCCGATCATCGGATGGTCGGCCACACCGGCTTTCTCGTCACGGCCCGTCGCATGGCGGAGGGGGTCACCCCGCCGCCGAGGAGGAGGCGCCCGGCAAAGGGGGCGTACGGAGAAGGGGCCGAACTAGTGTGACGATTCAGCCACAAACCGGCAAAACCGCGTGACATGGGACCATAAGGGTGTGTTCCTAATGCTGAGCCGATTAAACGGTCCATTAGGTATCAAACGCCGAACACCCAACGTAACTACACGAACACTGCCCGGCCAGGTTACGTACAGCGCCAAGATAGGTAGGGTCTTGAGTAGTCGTTCTCGACGGGGAAGGAGGTGACGGGGCGTGGCAGCTCGCGACGACGCCGAGGCTCGAGCCGCGCAGCGCGAACGGGAGGTCGCGGATCTCACAACACAGGTCTCCTTCCTGCAGGAGGAGATCACCGCGCTGAGGCGGAAGCTGGCCGAGTCTCCCCGGCAGGCCAGGATCATCGAAGAGCGTCTCCATGAGACGCAGGCCCAGGTGGCCGCCCTCACCAGCCAGAACGAGCGGCTGGTTTCCACCCTCAAGGAGGCCAGGGACCAGATAGTCGCCCTCAAGGAGGAGGTCGACCGGCTGGCACAGCCGCCGTCCGGCTTCGGGGTGTTCCTCGAGGCCAGGGAAGACGACACGGTGGAGGTGTTCACCGGCGGCCGCAAGCTCCGGGTGAACGTGAGCCCGGCCGTGGACGTCGAGTCGCTCAGGCGTGGCCAGGAGGTCATGCTGAACGAGGCGCTCAACGTCGTGGAGGCCCTCGGCTACGAGGATGTCGGCGAGATCGTCATGCTCAAGGAGCTCCTTGAGGACGGCGACCGCGCCCTCGTCATCTCGCACGCCGACGAGGAGCGGGTGGTCAAGCTCGCGCACTCGCTGCTGGACCAGCCGCTGCGCGCCGGCGACTCCCTCCTGCTCGAACCCCGGTCGAACTACGTGTACGAGCGGATTCCGAAGGCCGAGGTCGAGGAGCTCGTGCTGGAGGAGGTCCCGGACATCTCCTACGAGGAGATCGGCGGTCTCAGCCGGCAGATCGAGCAGATCAGGGACGCCATCGAGCTGCCCTACCTGCACGCCGACCTGTTCCGGGAGCACCAGCTCCGCCCGCCGAAGGGTGTGCTGCTGTACGGCCCGCCCGGTTGCGGCAAGACGCTCATCGCCAAGGCGGTGGCCAACTCCCTGGCCAAGCAGGTCGCGGAGAAGACCGGCCAGTCCGGCAAGAGCTTCTTCCTCAACATCAAGGGCCCCGAACTGCTGAACAAGTACGTCGGTGAGACCGAGCGGCACATCCGCCTGGTCTTCCAGCGGGCCCGGGAGAAGGCGTCCGAGGGCACCCCGGTGATCGTGTTCTTCGACGAGATGGACTCGATCTTCCGGACCCGGGGATCCGGCGTCTCCTCCGACGTGGAGAACACCATCGTCCCTCAGCTGCTGTCGGAGATCGACGGCGTCGAGGGCCTGGAGAACGTCATCGTCATAGGCGCGTCCAACCGCGAGGACATGATCGACCCTGCGATCCTGCGGCCCGGCCGCCTGGACGTGAAGATCAAGATCGAGCGGCCGGACGCCGAGGCGGCCAAGGACATCTTCTCGAAGTACCTGGTCAGCGAACTGCCGCTGCACGGGGACGACTTGGCCGAGCATGACGGCAGCCGCGCGAGCACGATCCTGGAGATGATCCAGCGGGTCGTCGAGCGGATGTACGCCGAGAGCGAGGAGAACCGCTTCCTGGAGGTGACCTACGCCAACGGCGACAAGGAGGTCCTGTACTTCAAGGACTTCAACTCCGGGGCCATGATCCAGAACATCGTGGACCGCGGTAAGAAGATGGCGATCAAGGAGTTCCTCGACACCGGGCAGAAGGGCCTGCGGATCTCGCACCTGCTGGCCGCGTGCGTCGATGAGTTCTCCGAGAACGAGGACCTGCCCAACACCACCAACCCCGACGACTGGGCCCGCATCTCCGGCAAGAAGGGCGAGCGGATCGTCTACATCCGCACGCTCGTCCAGGGCAAGCAGGGCACCGAGGCCGGCCGGTCGATCGACACGGTCGCCAACACGGGCCAGTACCTGTAACCACCCGGTGCCTGTCCGCGACGTGATGGGAGGCGGGGGCGCGATCCGGCCGGATCGCGCCCCCGCCTTCTTGTCGAATCTCCTCGAACGCGATGTCTCGGCGGTATATCGGCCGCGTCTCCGAATGGACGAGATTCGTAAATCGGGGAACCAGTCCGGAGGTGATCACGTCAAAGGGGAGTGATCTACCTAGGCGTTGCCGGGGACAAGGCCGCGGGGGGCCGGGCTGCCGCGGACAGGGACACCGGAGACACGGCCACCGGGGGCGGCGGCGCCCAGGTGTTCAAGGGCCCCCGCCTCATCGAACTCGACGCCCTCAGATTCGTCGCGGCGTTCGCCGTGATGTCGTTCCACTTCATGGCGGCCAGCCGCTCCCTGTGGAACCAGTTCCCGACCACGGTGTTTCCCGAGGTGAGCCGTCTGACGACGCTCGGCATCCTCGGTGTGGAGCTGTTCTTCCTCATCAGCGGGTTCGTCATCCTGATGAGCGTGTGGGGCCGCACGGTCGGCCGGTTCGCGATCTCCCGGGTGGCCCGGCTGTACCCGGCGTACTGGTTCGCCGTCTTGGTGATCTTCATTCTCTACCGCTTCAGCGGCGTCGCGGGCTTCGACCCCAAACTCGACGACGGCGAATACCTGCTCAACCTGACCATGCTGCAGGGCGCGTTCGGGGTGGGACACGCGGGCGGTGTCTTCTGGTCGCTGTGGGTGGAACTGCGGTTCTACGTCCTCGTCGCGGTGTTCTCGCTGTTCGGGATCACCGTACGGCGGTGCCTGGTCTTCATGGGGGCCTGGCTCCTGCTGGCCCTGGCAGCCGAGATCACCCAGAACGAGGTGCTGGTCTTCGTCTTCCTGCCCCGGCAGGCTTCCTACTTCATCGGCGGAATGGCCTTCTACCTGATCTACCGGTTCGGCGCGCGGGCCTGGGCGCCGTGGGTGTTCGTGGCCGCCTCCTTCGCGATGTCCCTCTACGCGGCCCAGGAGCGTGTGGGGTCGCGGGTGGACGCGATCGGTCTCAAGCACTTCCCTGCGCCGCCGGAGGGAGTGATCGTCGCGATAGCGCTGATCTACCTACTGATGGCCGGCGTCGCGCTCGGCTGGCTGCGGTGGCTGCGCTGGCGGCCCCTGATCGCCGTGGGGGCGCTCACCTACCCGCTTTACCTGCTGCATCAGAACGTCTCGGCGGTCCTCATCCCCAGCTACCGGGACGATCTCAACCCATGGCTGCTCACCGCCATCACGATGGGCGTCTCGGCGGTGCTGGCCTATCTGGTTTACCGAATCGTCGACAAGCCCGGCCAGCGGCTGCTCAGGGCCGCGCTGGAGGCGTTGCGCGGCAGTGTCCGCCCCGCCGGAGGGTCCGGGCGAAGTCATCGGGCATCTGTGCCGTAAGTGTCCGGCAACAGGGCATAGAGAAAGGGCCAGGGAGTGTTGACGCGGCCCGCGTCCGGCAGGGCATGGTTTGTGAAACATGACCTAGGCTCGGGGATATAAGTGATGACGGCCTTGAGCGGGCGGGGTGCGAATGACGGTACGGCGGGTGATGGGCATCGAGACCGAGTACGGCATCGCCGTGCCCGGGCAGCCCGGGGCGAACGCGATGGTGACCTCCTCACAGGTCGTCAACGCCTACCTGGCGGCATCGGCCGCGCGTGCGCGCCGCGCGCGGTGGGATTTCGAGGAGGAGAATCCGCTCCGCGATGCCCGGGGCTTCGACCTGGCCCGTGAGGTGGCCGACCAGAGCCAGCTCACCGACGAGGACCTCGGCCTGGCCAACGTGATCCTCACCAACGGCGCCCGGCTGTACGTGGATCACGCCCATCCGGAGTACTCCACGCCCGAGTGCACCAATCCGCGCGCGGCGGTGATCTGGGACAAGGCGGGGGAGCGGGTCATGTACGACGCGGCGGTCCGCGCCTCGGCGATGCCCGGCAACGCCCCCATTCAGCTCTACAAGAACAACACCGACGCCAAGGGCGCCTCCTATGGCTGCCACGAGAACTACCTGATGCGCCGGGCCACGCCGTTCGCCGACATCGTCCGCCACCTGACGCCGTTCTTCGTGTCCCGCCAGGTGGTCTGCGGCGCGGGGAAGGTCGGCATCGGCCAGGACTCGCGCGGCGACGGCTTCCAGATCAGCCAGCGGGCCGACTTCTTCGAGGTCGAGGTCGGCCTGGAGACCACGCTCAAGCGGCCGATCATCAATACCCGGGACGAACCGCACGCCGACCCCGAGAAGTACCGCCGCCTGCATGTGATCATCGGCGACGCCAACATGTCGGAGATCTCGACATATCTGAAGCTGGGGACCACGGCGCTGGTGCTGGCGATGATCGAGGAGGGCTTCCTCACCGTCGACCTCACGCCCGAGTCGCCGGTCGCGGCGCTACGGGCGGTGTCGCACGACCCGACCTGCCGGTACGAGATCGCCCTGCGCAACGGGCGGAAGATGACGGCCGTCCAGCTCCAGATGGAGTATCTCGAGCAGGCACGCAAGTACGTCGAGGACCGGTTCGGCACGGGCGTCGACGAGATGACCAAGGACGTGCTGGCCCGCTGGGAGTCCGTGCTCACCCGGCTCGCCGAGGATCCGATGCAACTTTCCAGGGAGCTCGACTGGGTGGCCAAGCTGGAGATCCTGGAGGGCTACCGCACCCGGGACGGTCTGCCCTGGTCCCACCCGCGCCTCCAACTCGTCGACCTGCAGTACTCCGACATCCGCCCCGACCGCGGCCTCTACAACCGCCTCGTGGCGCGGGGCCGGATGCAGCGGCTGGTGAGCGAGGAGGAGGTGGACCGTGCCGTCGAGCTGCCGCCCACCGACACCCGCGCCTACTTCCGCGGCCGGTGCCTGCGCCAGTACAGCGACGCGGTGGCGGCCGCCTCCTGGGATTCGGTGATCTTCGACATTCCGGGCCGGGAGTCGCTGCAGCGCGTGCCGACCCTGGAGCCGCTGCGCGGGACCAAGGCGCACGTGGGGGGCCTCCTCGACCGGTGCCGCACCGCCGCCGACCTCGTCGCCGCGCTCACCGGGGAGAGCTGACCGAGTCCCGTTCCCAGGCCCCGTTACAGGGGCCCGTTCCCAGACCGGGGCTCAGAGAGCTGGGCTGTGGGGCGCCGGGCCGTGGGGATCTGGGCTGTGGGGCGCCGGGCCGTGGGGAGCGGCGCTCAGCGCGCGTCGGCCCGGCGGCGCGGCCGGGATGCCGCGCCGCCGGAGAAACTCGATCAGCACGGCTGCCGTCTGCTCGGCCGTCGGCCGTCGACGCGGATCACGTCGCAGCAGCGCCGTCAGCAGGCCGGTGAGCGGCCCGGCCGACCGCGGCGGGACGGGTTCGTCTGCGGGGGTGGGGGGCGCGCCCTCGATGCCGTAATACAGCGTGGCGCCGAACGACCACAGGTCGGCCGCGGCCGAGGCCGGCGCCCCGTGCAGCCGCTCGGGCGCGAGGTAGACCCCGGTCCGCGCGATCGGGACCGTGACGGACGACGAGGAGTCACGGTCGAAGGCCGCGATCCCGAAATCCGTGAGGACCACGCGGTCCTCGGTCAGCAGGACCGTTCCCGGCCGGATGTCCCCGTGCAGCACGCCCATCGCGTGCGCGTGCCGTACGCCGGCCAGGAGTTGGAAACCCACCCAGGCGCCCCAGTGCATCGGCAGGCGCCCCAGGTGCCGTACCGTATCGGCGAGCGTGAGGCCCTGCAGCAGTTCGGTGACGATCCAGAGTCGGCCCCGGTCCTCCAGCAGATCGTGCACGGTGATGATCGCCGGATGGCTCAGCCGGGCGGCCGAGCGCGCCTCGCGCAGAGCCTGCCGCCGAGCCGCCGGGAGGTCGACCTCATCCGCCCGGTACGGTGGCTGCACCTCCTTGATCGCGACGTCCCGCTTGAGGCGCAGATCGTGCGCGTGCCACATGATCCCCGCGCCGTCGCGGCGCAGTGGGGAAAGCAGCAGGTAGCGTTCCGCCAGCAGTCTCCGTTCTCCGGTCTCCATCAGCCACCTGTCGTCCCCTGATCCCGTGGATCACATTCTCCCCGGGAACGGTCCCCAGGCGTGACCGTTGGGGGCGCCAAGGGGCCCGACCCCGATAACGATCCGGTCTACCTGGGCGATTGTGGTAAAGATCGCGGGACCTTTCGCGCGCATTGTCGGCCGGTTCGGGGAAGATATGGAGGGAGAGGGGCCCCCGAGCACCGGAGGTGGGAGAGATGGCGACCAAGGAGACCGGCGGTCAGAAGCAGACCGGCCGTCAGGATCATGAGGTCGAGGAGGTCGAGGCGCAGGCGTCCCCGGATGTGCAGGAGCGCCAGGAGAAGCTCACCGACGACGTCGACGCGATCCTCGACGAGATCGACGAGGTCCTCGAGGAGAACGCGGAGGAGTTCGTCCGCAGCTACGTGCAGAAGGGCGGGCAGTAGCAGCTCCAGGAGTAGGAGAGCGGGTCAGAGCCGGGAAAGCCGGTCAGGCGCGATTTCGAAGGGACTTCGAAGGGACGGGCGCGAACCGCACCGAATTCTCTGAGACCTCCAGCGGGGCGGCGGGGAAGCCGAGCACATCGGCCAGGAAACCCCCGTGGATGATGGCCTCGGTGGCCACCGGATGCGCGGCCACCGGGCGGACTCCAGCCATCCGCCCCTCTCCCGCTGTGCGATCGCCATCACTCCCTCAGCCGAAACACCGGAAAGCACCCCCTCGTCGGCTCCGGCCGTGCGCGCCCCCCGGCGGGTTCACCTACGTTCCGCTGTTCGCTCGCCGCCCGGAAAGATCCCGGCTGGAGAGATCTCGGCGCACTCGCCTCCCAGGGGGATCCCGACGGATTCGGCGTATCTGCGGGCGATCAACTGGGCGGTGGCGATGTCGCGCAGCGCCCCGTCCAGCCCGGTGAGCGGCGGTTCGCCCTGGGTGACGAACCGGTGGAAGGCGACGAGTTGCCGCTCGAACGCCTCGGCGACATCCCGGAAGACCATCGTCCGTTCGGTGGTGCCCACCCGCGACCGGACGGTGAGCCGGGTGGGCGCGTTGAGGAGATACGGGGAGGGGAAGTGCAGTTCCAGCGAGCCGTGCTCGTGGTGCAGCGTAACCGTCTCGTGGTAGGCCGGATAGCTCGGCAGATAGTGCCAGCGCACGCCGAACCTCCCGGAGCACGACCCTGCCGATGATCCCGCCGGTGGCCCGGGCAGGACCCCGGCCACCTCGACCGACGGTGGGAAGGCGTCCAGCGGCCAGACGGCCACGTGATCCACGGTCGGCACCGCCTCGGTGTCCGGCCCGGAGGACGAACCAGGGGACGAACGGGCGGATGAACCGGCGGGCGGCCCAGTGGACGGCCCAGGGGGCGGCTCGGTGAACAGCCGGATGAGTGACAGTTCGTGGCTGATGCTCCCCAGCAGGACCTGCGAGTAGAGCCGCCGCACCCGATCGGGCGCGGTGCCCAGCGCCGCGGTGATCGAGCGCTCCTCGGCCTCCAGGTACGGCGCGAGCCGCTCGGGGGCATGGCCGGAGGCGCGGGGCCGGGCGAACAGGCGTTGGGACTCCCCGGAGGGATGCAGCACGGTGACGTCCAGATGGCGTACGCACTCCGGGCCCCCGGCCTCATGGAGGCACTCCAGCAGCCGCTGGACCGCGGGGTCGTACTGCTTCATGTAGCCGACCATCAGCCGGGCCCCGTGCTCCGTCAGGCCGCGCACCTCGGCGTGGCTGTAGGCCAGGGGCTTTTCGCACAGCACCCAGTGGCCGCGCTCCAGCGCCGCCCGCACGAGGCCGCCGTGACATCCGGGGGTGAGCACGAGCACCGCGTCGAACCCGTCCCCGTCCAGCATCTCCACCGGGTCGCCGTACGCCCGGGCGCCGATCTCGCCGCCGACCTCCTCGGCGTGGCCGAGGTCCAGATCGCACACCGCGGCGACCCGGAACATGTCCCGCCGCCGGGCCAGCAGCGGCAGGTAGACCACCTGCGCGACCACGCCCAGCCCTACGAGGCCCACCCTCAACGCGTCCACGGCCTTACCGTCCCCCCGCATCACCTGTTCACGGCATCTGACGTCCCCCGGCCCGAACTGGTGGAAACCGTACGGCGCGGGCTCCGGTTCGCGTTGAGCTGATCGGGAAGAGTGCAACGAGTGGGGAGACATGAGTAGGGTCGGGCGTAACAACGCAATCTTGGAGGGAGTCGCGTGGCATCTCAGCAGGCCTGGATGAACCACCTCTTCACTAACACGGGGTCGGCGTCGTTCACCGAGTTCCTCGGGGCGTACGCCCCGAATCTGCTGCCCACCCGGGAGCAGGCACTGGCGGCCCCGGTGGGCGACCAGATCCCGCACGCGACCACGATCGTCGCCGTGACCTGCGCGGGCGGAGTCGTCATGGCAGGTGACAGGCGCGCGACCTCCGGAAACATCATCTCGCAGCGGGACATCGAGAAGGTCTTCCGCACCGACGACTATTCCTGTATGGGCATCGCGGGCACCGCGAGCATGGGTCTGGAGGTGGCCCGGCTCTTCCGGGTCGAGCTGGAGCACTACGAGAAGACGGAGGGCAGGTCGCTGTCCACCGAGGGCAAGGCCCAGCGCCTGGCCACCATGATCCGTGGCAATCTGGGCATGGCCATGCAGGGCCTGGCGGTCGTCCCGCTGTTCGCGGCGTACGACCCGAATGCGGGCAAGGGCCGCATCTTCAGCTACGACGTGGGCGGCGGGCCGTACGAACAGCATGATCACCACTCGATCGGCTCGGGCTCGATCTTCGCCCGGGGCTCGCTGAAGAAGCTGTACCGGCCCGACTCCACCCCTCGGGACGCGGTGCTGGCGTGCCTGCACGCGCTCTACGACGCGGCCGACGACGACTCGGCGACCGGCGGGCCCGACGTCACGAGGAAGATCTGGCCGGTGGTCGCCGTGATCACTGAGGACGGGTTCCGCCGCCTGCCGGACGAGGAGGTCGCCGAGCTCGTCCAGTCGATGCTGGAGGGGCGGATGACCGAACCGGAAGGCCCGACCGCGCCGCTGCGCTGACGATAGAGAGGAACACCCCCGGTGTCCATGCCCTTTGGATATGCCTCACCCGAGCAGATCATGCGGGACAGGGCGGAGTATGCGCGTAAGGGCATCGCGCGTGGCCGCAGTGTGGTCGTCATGCAGTACGCGGACGGCATCCTGTTCGTGGCGCCCAACCCCTCCAAGGCCCTCCACAAGATCAGCGAGATCTACGACCGGATCGGTTTCGCTGCGGTCGGGCGGTACAACGAGTTCGAGTCGCTCCGCCTGGCCGGCATCCGCTACGCCGACATCAACGGATACACGTTCAACCGCAGCGACGTGACCGGCAGGGGGCTCGCCAACCTCTACGCCCAGCAGCTCGGGATGATCTTCACTGAGTCGATCAAGTCGCTTGAGGTGGAGATCGTCGTGGCCGAGGTCGGGGAGGCCCCGGCCGACGACCAGATCTACCGGCTCACCTTCGACGGCTCGGTCTTCGACGAGCAGGGCATGGCCGTCATCGGCGGTCAGTCCGACGCGGTGGCCGGGCGGCTCAAGGAGCGCTACCAGGACGGGCTGCCACTGCCGCGCGCTCTCGACGCGGCCCTGGCCGCGCTGACCGAGCCGGGTGGCGACCGGCCGCCGGCCGCCCAGTTGGAGGTGGCGGTCCTGGACCGGAGCCGGGAGCATCGCAAGTTCCTCCGGCTCACCGGCGCACGGCTGGAGCGTCTGCTGGCCGAGGCCGAGGCATCCGCAGGGCCGCCCGAGACCCCCGAGGGCGCCGAGAGCGCCGAGAGCGCCGAGAGCCCGGGAACCGCGGATGAGGGTACGGCTCCCGCGGGCGGCGAGGCTCCGCCGCCCACCGCGCCGGAGGGCGACGTCGACACCGGCTCGCCGGAGTAGCCGGGAGCAGTCCGGGGCCGTCGGATCGTGCGGAGTCGTGATCGAGGTCATACTCATGGTCACAACCAGATTGAGAGTTCGCTAGTCTCATCCGGTTATGACGACATTTGACCTCTTCCGGCGGGCGGCGGTCCCGGCCGCGGCCGCCGTCACCCTCCTCTCCCTGGCCGCCTGCTCCGGCGCCGACGGCTCCCCCGCGCCCGCCGTGACGGTCACGGTGACCGCGACGCCGTCGGAGCAGCCCGCCGAGCCGTCAGCCGAGCCGTCCGCGGAGGCGCCGACCGAGGGGACGCCGGCGCCGGAGGGCTCGGCGAGTCCCGGACCGGCCGCCCAACCGACGGAGGACGATGAGCGGCCGCCGATCTCGGCCAAGACCCCGCCGATCCACGGCGAGGTCATCCAGTCCGATCCGGGGCACGACTTCACCAAGGGCATCGGTCCGAGCCGGGACGGCATCGTACGCGGGGAGATGCGGGCCATGCAGGACGCGAACGTGGCCGAGTACGTTCCCGTGCGCTTCGTGCGGGAGTACGGCGGTTCGACGACCGGCCACTTCGAGGGCCCGCCCGAGGGCGACGTGACGGCCTTCGCCGCGCCGATCGCCAAGGACGTCGTCTTCCTGAGCGCCGCCGGCTGCGACGGTAAGGATCAGACGATCGACGGAAACTACCTGGGCACCCAGCGCTGCTCGCGGGACAGGCTGGTCTCGCTGACCGACAAGGGCGGCTTGTACGCGCTGATCACGGTGAAGAACCGCCAGATCGTCAAGGTCGTGCAGATCTACGCGGCCTGATCCCTGTTCGATTCCCCGAAACGGGGAATAGGGTTGGGTGATGGACAGACGCATCTTCGGGCTGGAGAACGAGTACGGCGTCACCTGCACGTTCCGTGGACAGCGGAGGCTGTCACCGGACGAGGTGGCGCGGTACCTGTTCCGGCGAGTGGTGTCCTGGGGCCGATCGAGCAACGTCTTCCTGCGCAATGGTGCGCGCCTCTACCTCGACGTGGGAAGCCATCCGGAGTACGCCACCCCGGAGTGCGACAACGTCGTGGAGTTGGTCACCCACGACAAGGCGGGTGAGCGCATCCTCGAAGGACTCCTCGTGGACGCGGAGAAGCGGCTCCGCGAGGAGGGCATCGCAGGGGACATCTACCTGTTCAAGAACAACACCGACTCGGCGGGCAACTCCTATGGTTGCCACGAGAACTACCTGGTCGGACGACACGGGGAGTTCGGCCGGCTGGCCGACGTCCTCATCCCGTACCTGGTGACCCGGCAGATCATCTGCGGCGCCGGAAAGGTTCTGCAGACCCCGCGCGGCGCGGTCTACTGCGTGTCGCAGCGGGCCGAGCACATCTGGGAGGGGGTCTCCTCGGCGACCACCCGATCGCGGCCGATCATCAACACGAGGGACGAGCCGCACGCCGACGCCGAGCGGTTCCGCCGGCTCCACGTGATCGTCGGCGACTCGAACATGAGCGAGAGCACCATGCTGCTCAAGGTCGGCGCGACCGACCTGGTGCTGCGCATGATCGAGGCCGGCGTCGTGATGCGTGACCTGTCCCTGGAGAACCCGATCAGGGCCATCCGGGAGGTCTCCCACGACATGACCGGCCGGCGACGGGTCCGCCTGGCCAACGGACGGGAGGCCTCGTCACTGGAGATCCAGCAGGAGTACCTCACCAAGGCCGCCGACTTCGTCGAGCGACGCGGCGGCGACGAGATCAGCAAGCGGGTCCTGGAGTTGTGGGAGCGCACGCTCAGGGCGGTGGAGACGGGCGATCTCGACCTCGTCTCGCGGGAGATCGACTGGGTCACCAAGTACCAGATGATTGAACGTTACAGACAGAAGTACGATCTGCCGCTGTCGTCCCCCCGCGTCGCGCAGCTCGATCTGGCCTACCACGACGTGCACCGCAAGCGAGGTCTGTTCTACCTCCTGCAGAAGCGCGGGGCGGTCGAGCGGGTGGCGAGCGACGTCAAGATCTTCGAGGCGAAGTCGGTTCCGCCGCAGACCACGAGAGCCAAGCTGCGCGGAGAGTTCATCCGCAAGGCGCAGGAGAAACGGCGCGACTTCACCGTCGACTGGGTCCACCTGAAGCTGAACGACCAGGCCCAGCGCACGGTGCTGTGCAAGGATCCGTTCCGCAGCGTGGACGAGCGAGTGGAGAAGCTGATCGCAGGAATGTGATCTTTTACGTCGTGCAGACGGTGGGTTCGGGTAGTGTTTCCCGGACCCACTTGTCGTCCCGAGGAATCTCACATGCGCCGCCGTACGGCAATCGCCGCCGCCACCGTCATACCCTTGATGCTCGCCGCGGCCTGCGGCACCGCCCAGCGGACCACCGCCGGTGCGAGCCCCTCCGCCAGTGCCGCGGCGCCGTCGGGGCCGGTGGCCTCCGCCGACGGCATCAAGGTCGAGGGGAAGGTCGGCAAGAAGCCCGACGTCACCTTCCCGGCCGGAAATCCCGCCCTGACCTCGGTCTCCCGCAGGATCATCGAGGGTGAGGGCACGCCGGCCAAGGACGGGGACGTGCTCGCCGCGAGCGTCACCGTCTATACCTGGGACGGCAAGGAGAACAAGTCGGCGGGCTCGGCCTACGACCAGGGCAGGGCGGAGTTCGTCAGCGTCAGCCAGCAGCTGCCCAAGCCGCTGCACGAGGCCCTGGTCGGCGCGAAGCCGGGCAGCCGGACGCTGGCGGTCATCGCCAAGGACGTCCTGCCGCCCCAGCAGGTCGAGGAGGCCAAGCAGCAGGGGGTCGACTTCGACACCACCAACCAGGTGATGGTGATCGACGTGGAGTCGGCGGTGCGGAAGTCCGTGGAGGGCAACGCCGTCGACCCCGGTGTCAAGGGCGTCAAGGTGGAGAACCCGGGTGGGGACAAGGCGCCGACGCTGACCACCAAGACCGACGCCAAGCCGTCCGACAAGCTCGTCGTCAAGACGGTGATCGAGGGCACCGGGCCCAAGGTCGAGGCCGGTCAGACGATCATGGCCCACTACGTCGGCAAGATCTGGGGCAGCGACAAGGAGTTCGACTCCAGCTGGAAGCGCGGCGAGCCCGCGTCGTTCTCCCTCGACCAGGTCGTGAAGGGATGGTCCCAGGGCCTCGCCGGGGTCCCGGTCGGCAGCCGCGTGCTGCTCACGATCCCGCCGGACCTCGGGTACGGCAAGGACGGCAACAAGGACGCCGGGATCAAGGGCACCGACACCCTGGTCTTCGTCGTCGACGTCCTCGGCGCGGCCTGACTCCTCTGAGGCGCGGAAGACCGCCGCCGGACGTGCCGGCGGCGGTGGTCATACGATGGCGACGATGGCCTTGCTCCGTTGAAGGAGGGGTGTCGTGCGCTTCGACATGGTGGTGGAGACGCCGCGGGGATCACGCAACAAGTACGAGATGGATCCCGGACGGCAGCGGATCCGCCTGGACCGGCTGCTGTTCACCGCCACCGCCTATCCCTACGACTACGGCTTCCTGCCGTGCACCCTGGCCGAAGACGACGACCCGCTGGACGCGATGGTGCTGGGCGAGCTGCCGACCTTCCCCGGCTGCGTGATCGCCGTACGACCGGTCGGCGTCTTCTGGATGCACGACGAGAAGGGTCCCGACGCGAAGATCCTGTGCGTGCCCGCCACGGATGACCGCTTCGCCCATATCCGGGACATCACCGATGTCCAGCCGCACGTGCTGAACGAGATCGGCCACTTCTTCGAGGTCTACAAGGCACTCGAACCCGGCAAGAGCGCCGACACCCGAGGATGGGAGCCTCGTCCGAACGCGGAGACCGTGATAGAGGACGCACTGAGCCGGTTCGTGTCGGCCGGTTCATCTCGATCTCGCAGCGTGTGACCTCCTGCAGCAGGACCTAGACTCCGCCTGTGGAGATCGATGAGCGTGACGGGGACGACCTCGACTCCGTCACAGCGCTGGGTGATCCCGTACGGCGTGCGCTGTACCGTTTCGTCGTCGCGCAGGGGCGCGACGTGGGCCGCGAGGAGGCGGCGGCCGCGACCGGCATAGGGCGCACACTCGCCGCGTTCCACCTCGACAAGCTGGTCGAGGCGGGGCTGCTGGAGGCCGGATTCAGGCGGCTCACCGACCGCACCGGGCCGGGCAGCGGCCGCCCGGCGAAGGTCTACCGGAGGGCGCCCGGCGAGCGCACGGTCAGCCTGCCGCCACGCGACTACCGCACCATGGCCCTGATCCTGGCCGAGGTCGTCGAGAGGCTGGGCGGCGAGGAACAGGCCGAGGCGGCCGCCCGGCGGGCAGGGGAGCGCATGGCCGCCGATGCCCCGCCCGAGACCGATCTGCCGGCGGTTCTGTCCGCGGTCCTGGCGCGGCGCGGCTACGAGCCGTACGAGGAGGACGGGCGCATCCGGCTGCGCAACTGCCCCTTCCATGTGTTGTCCGAGGACCGCCCGCTGCTCGTCTGCTCGATGAACCTCGCCCTGTGTCAGGGCCTGCTCAGCGCGCTGGACGCGGAGGAGACCGCGATGCTCGACCCGCGCCCCGGGGAGTGCTGCGTCGTGTTCACCTGAGGCTCTTCTGAAGAGGAGTCTTCTAAAAACAATGAAAATTGACTTAGACTTGAGGCATGCATCTGGCCCAGTTGAACGTCGCCCACCTGATCGCTCCCCTCGACACCCCCCAGTTGGCCGACTTCGTCGCCGCCCTCGAACCGATCAACGCGATCGCCGACGCCGCACCCGGGTTCGTCTGGCGGCTCAAAGGCGGTGATCAGCCGACCGACACGGTCAGGCACGACTACGGCGACCATCTGCTGGTCAACTTCTCGGTGTGGGAGTCTCGCGAGGCGTTGTGGAACTTCGTCTACCGCAGCCCGCACCTGCCCGTGCTCCGCCGCCGGCGGGAGTGGTTCCAGCGGGTGGCCGAGCCGTACACGGTGATGTGGTGGGTTCCCGAGGGGCACACGCCGTCGCTTGAGGAGGGTATGGACCGCCTCGACCTGCTCCGATCCCAGGGCCCGACCCCCGAGGCGTTCACCTTCCACGACTTCCACGAGCCGGCCACCCCGGATGTCGCTTGAACGCCACCCGGGCTTGATCGACAGCTGTCACTGGGCGAGCAGGTCGGCGGCGTGGTGGCCGGCGGCTGCCGAGGCCAGGAAGTAGGCGGTGTCCTCCTCCAGGCCGCGGCCCATCGTGGACAGCCGGACCGGTGCGGCCTTGAGCGCGTCGAGCAGCCCGTCGACGGGCACGGTGACGAGCTCGTGGCGCGCGGCCAGCGGCGCGGCCTGCTCGCGCACCCGATCGCCCAGCTCACCCGGCAGCTGGGGCAGCACGACCCGGGCCGGGGCCAGCGCCACGCGTCCATAGGCGGTGAGCGAGTGATGTGACACCCCTAGGTGGCGGTCGCGCCGGTCGCCCTCGCTGATCCGAAGGGCGGCCACCGGCCGTCCGGACAGCACGGCGGCGGCGTTCACCGCTTCTCCGGCGCACACGCCGGAGAAGCCCCAGCGGGTGCCGGTGCCGAGGTTGCCCGGGCCCTGCGCCACCACGGCCACGTCGGCGCGGAGCACGTGGCGGGCGGCGAGCAGCCCGGTGTGCAGGGTGACCGCCTCCAGGTCGCCGCCGAACGCCTGCCCGACGGTGATCACCCCGCACAGCCATTCGCGCGCCCTCAGCTCAGCGCACGACATCGAGAACCACGCGGGGAGCGCCCCGCCGTCCTGCATCACGTACGCCACCCGGGGCCGGTCGCCATCGCCCGCATGCGAGTAGAGGCCGCACAGGATCGCGGGCAGCGCCGAGTGCAGATCGGCGATCACGACCGGCATGCCGTCGACCGAGTCCGCATCCCGGAGCGCCTCGTGGTACGGCGATTCCTGTTCGTCCGCGCCCGCCACGGTCGCCTGCAGCGGCGTGTAGCGTGCCTTGACCAGATGGCCGGGACCGGTGGGATCGGCCGGCAACCGGTCGGGCACCGCGACCACCATGGCGTACCCTCCCGTGCCGAGGCCCATGGCGAGCGCGGTCGTGTTGAGCAGCACGACGTCGCCGGTCTCGGGCCGGCCCACCAGCGCGGGATAGGCCAGCGCCCGGCAGCGGCCGTCCTCGGTGGCGACCTCCAGCTCCACCGCCCCCGGCCACTCGCGCCGGACCCCCGTCACCTCGCCTTTGCGCCATCGGATCACCAGGAAAGGGTAGCGTTCTGCCTGGGAAAGGAGGCCTTATGTCACGGCGGAAGACCGAGCGGCTGCTCAACCTGGTGATCTGCCTGCTCGCCACGCACCGGCCGCTGAGCGCGGAGCAGATCAGGCATGCCGTCCCGGGCTACGACCCGGACAACGACGAGGCCTTCCAGCGCATGTTCGAGCGCGACAAGAACGAGCTGCGCGAGATCGGAATCCCGCTCGAGGTGCACAAGGACCCGTGGGAGGACGATCCCGGCTATCGGATCCCGCGTGAGGCCTACGAGCTGCCCGAGATCACCCTGGAGCCGGACGAGGCCGCCGTGCTCGGCCTGGCCGCCCAGGTCTGGCAGCGGGCCAGCCTCGCCGACGCGGCCGGCGGGGCGCTGCTCAAGCTCCGGGCCGGGGGAGTGCGCACCGACCTCGCGGAAACCCCGCTGGAGCTGCGGCTGCACACCCGCGACCCGGCCTTCCCCACACTGTGGGAGGCGGTGCGCGACCGGCGGGTGGTGACCTTCGACTACCGCTCGGCCGGCAGCGAGGCCGTGCTCACCCGGGTCGTCGAACCCTGGGGAGTGGTGAGCCGCTACGGGAGGTGGTACGTCGTGGGACACGACCGCGACCGGGACGCCTCCCGGGTCTTCCGGCTGAGCCGGATCGCCGGCCGCGTCGCGACGGTCGGCCGCCCCGGAGCGTTCACCGTGCCCGAGGGCGTGGATCTGCGGGCGATGGTCGGCTACCAGGAGCGGCCGGTCGAGCGGGTCGCGCTGGTCCTGGTACGGCAGGGCACCTGCCTGGGCCTGCGGCACCTCGCCCGAGCCGTACGGACCGGGTCCGACGGGTGGGACGAGGCCGAGGTGATGTTCGCCGAACCCGAGCGGCTGGCGGGCTGGATCGCCAGCCTGGGCCCGCACGCGAAGGTCGTCGATCCACCGGACGCGCGGGAGGCCGTGATCCGCCGGCTGAAGGGGACCCAGTCGAAGGGGGCTCAGGTGAAGGAGGCACAGGGGAAGGAATCACTGCGATGAGTTCCGACCGGCTGCCGCGGCTGCTGGCGCTCGTGCCGTACCTGATGTCGCATCCGGGGGCGCAGGTCCCCGAGGTGGCGCGGCTGTTCGGCCTGTCGGAGAAGCAGCTCATCGACGACCTGCAGCTCGTCTGGATGTGCGGGCTGCCGGGGCACACCCCGGGTGACCTGATCGACGTGTCGTGGGACGGCGGCGAGATCCTCATCGACAACGCCGACACGATCGCCCGCCCGCTGAAGCTGGGCGTGGACGAGGCGAGCGCGCTGCTGGTGGCGCTGCGCATGCTCGACGAACTGCCGGAGTTCCAGGGCCGCGACGTGCTGGGCCGGGTGATCGCCAAGCTGGAGCAGGCGGCGGGCGAGGGCGCGGCCACGGTCAGCAGCCAGGTGCACGTGGAGCTCGGCGCGGCGCCCGACGCCCACGCGGTGATCACGGACGCGGCCCGGCGCGGCCGGCGGCTGTCCCTGCGCTACTACGTGCCGGGGCGCGACGAGATCACTCCGCGCGAGGTCGACCCGCTGCGCGTGGTGCTGGTGGACGGGCGGCACTACCTGGAGGGCTGGTGCTACCGGGCCGAGGCGATGCGGATGTTCCGCATCGACCGGATCATCGACGTCGAGGTCCTGGACGTGCCGGCTGATCCGCCGGCCGAGGCCGAGCCGATGGACGTCGCCGAGGGCGTCTTCCGGCCCTCCGACCGCGACGAACTCGTCGAGCTGGAGCTCAGTCCGGCCGGCCGCTGGGTCGCCGAGTACTACCCGTGTGAGGAGGTCGCCGAGCTGGGCGAGGGCCGCCTGCGGGTGGCGCTCCGCGCCCGCGACCAGTCCTGGGTCGTACGGCTCGCGCTGCGGCTCGGCGAGAGCGGGCGCGTGGTGTCTCCCGCGTCCCTGGCCGACCAGGTCGCGGCCACCGCCGAGGAGGCGCTGGCCAACTACATGTCGGCCGGCTGACCGCCCCCATCACGTCCCGATAGCATCCAATTAGCATGGTGGGCATGATGTGGATCTTCGCCGGAAGTGGTCTGGCGGTCGCCGGGCTCGCCATCCTGGCGGTCTTGGCCGTACGGATGACCGCCGCGGCCCGTGGCCTCGGCGCGGAGTTGGACCGGGCGAGGCGCATGCTGCCGCGGGAGGGGGACGAACCGCCCGGGTTGCGCGTACGATCGGGGGAGACAGCATGGCCCTCGCTTTAAGGACATGACATGCCCACTCTTGGTCCGATGGAATGGATTCTGATCCTCCTGGTTCTGGTCCTCCTGTTCGGCGCGAAGAAGCTGCCCGACACCGCCAAGGCGCTGGGGCAGTCGCTGCGCATGTTCAAGAAGGAGACCAGCAAGCTCAGCGACGAGGAGGCCGACGACGCCGTACGGGCGAAGACGGAGCCCGCCGCGGCCGCGCAGCTCCCGCCCGCGGGCCCGTCCGTCGAGGAGCGGTTGCGCACGCTGGAGGAGGAGAACCGGCGGCTCAAGGAGTCGCAGGCTCCGGTCAGCGCGCAGGCGCAGAACGAGCGGAACCCCGGCTGAGTCTCTCACCGACTTTCGCCGGCCTCCCACCCGTCTCTTGACATAGGACTAGCGTGATGGCTCTGCTGAAGCGGTCGACTCCCTCCGCGTCGGATGACGGGCGGATGACTCTGATGGAGCACATCCGCGAGCTCCGCAACCGGTTGATCAAGGCCATCCTGGCCGTGGTGGCGGGCACCGTCCTCGGGTTCGTCTTCTTCGAACCCATCTGGAAGTTCCTGAAGCAGCCGTACTGCCGGCTCCCCCAGGCCCACCAGCTGGACAAGGACAAGTGCCTGCTGTTCGTCAACGGGGTGTTCGACTCGTTCTTCGTGAACCTGAAGGTCGCGTTGATGTTCGGCCTGGTGGTGTCGGCCGGGTTCTGGCTGTACCAGCTGTGGGCGTTCGTCACCCCGGGGCTGTACCGGAACGAGCGGCGCTACACCGTGGCGTTCCTCGGACTGGCGGTGCCGCTGTTCACCGCCGGGGCTGCGCTGGCCTACTTCATCATGGACAAGGGACTGGGGCTGCTCCTCGGCTTCGCCCCCGAGGACACGCTGAACCTCCTCACCATCAACGACTACCTGAACTTCACGCTCGGCATGCTGGCGATCTTCGGGGTGTCGTTCCTGATGCCGCTGCTGATGGTGTTCCTGAACGTGGTCGGTGTGCTGCGCTTCGCCACCGTGGCCAAGCACCAGCGGATGGTCGTCTTCCTGCTGTTCGTCTTCTCGGCGGTGGCCACGCCCAGCCAGGACCCGATCAGCATGCTGATGCTGGCCCTGCCGATGGTCGGGCTGTTCTACGTCGCGCAGGCGATCATGTTCTTCCGCGACAGGAAACGCGACGCCGCCGAGGCGGCACATGCCCGCGCGATCGAGGAGGAGCTCGACGGCCCGGTCACGACCTCCGACCCCGAGACCTAAGGATCTGAACGAGGAGCTTTCCGCCAGACGGGACGGCCCGGAATCCGGTTATCGGTAGGGTTGGCGGTATGAGTACGCCTGCGGAACGCTACGCCGCATTCCGTCAACAGCAGGCCGAATCCGGGCCCGCCCTCACCTCGTTCCGTGGCCTGTACGAATTCGAGCTCGACGAGTTCCAGCTCGACGCCTGCCGGGCGCTCGAGGCGGGCGACGGCGTGCTGGTGGCGGCGCCGACCGGGTCGGGCAAGACCGTTGTCGGGGAGTTCGCCGTCCACCTCGCCGTCCAGCGCGGCAGCAAGTGCTTCTACACCACCCCCATCAAGGCGCTGTCCAACCAGAAGTACAACGACCTGGTCCGCCGGTACGGCGCCGCCCGGGTGGGCCTGCTGACCGGGGACAACAGCGTCAACGGCGAGGCGCCGATCGTGGTCATGACCACCGAGGTGCTGCGCAACATGCTGTACGCGGGCTCGCCCACGCTGGCCGGGCTCGCCTACGTCGTGATGGACGAGGTGCACTACCTCGCCGACCGGTTCCGGGGGGCGGTCTGGGAAGAGGTGATCATCCACCTGCCCGAGTCGGTCCGCGTGGTCGCCCTGTCCGCGACGGTCAGCAACGCCGAGGAGTTCGGCGAGTGGCTCGGCGAGGTCCGCGGCGACACCACCGTGATCGTCGACGAGCACCGCCCGGTGCCGCTGTGGCAGCACATGCTGGTCGGCAAGCGGATGTACGACCTGTTCGTCTACGAGGGCGACGACAGCCAGCGGGTCAACCCGGCGCTGATGCGGATCACCCGGGACGAGGCCCGTCTGGCGCAGACGCGAGGCAGGCGGGGCTATTCGAGGCCGGGGCGGGTGAACACCTCCAACCGCGCGGACGTGATCGAGAAGCTCGACGCGGAGGGGCTGCTGCCCGCGATCACCTTCATCTTCTCCCGGGCGGGCTGCGACGCCGCCGTGATGCAGTGCAACTACGCCGGGCTGCGCCTGACCACGGATCGGGAGCGGATGGAGATCCGCCACGTCGTCGACGAGCGCACCGCGCACCTGCCCGACGAGGACCTCGCCGTGCTGGGCTATCTGGAGTGGCGTGACTGCCTGGAGCGCGGCCTGGCGGCCCATCACGCGGGCATGCTCCCGGCCTTCAAGGAGGTTGTGGAGGAGCTGTTCACCAGGGGCCTGGTCAAGGCCGTGTTCGCCACCGAGACGCTGGCGCTCGGCATCAACATGCCGGCCAGGTCCGTGGTGATCGAGAAGCTCGACAAGTGGAACGGCGAGACCCACGCCGATCTCACCCCGGGGGAGTACACCCAGCTCACCGGCCGGGCCGGGCGGCGCGGCATCGACGTCGAGGGCCACGCCGTGGTGATCTGGCAGCCGGGCATGGATCCGCTCGGCGTCGCCGGTCTCGCCGGCACCCGGACCTACCCGCTGCGCTCCAGCTTCCAGCCGTCGTACAACATGGCCGTCAACCTCGTCGGCCAGGTCGGCCGCGACCGCGCCAGGACGCTGCTGGAGGACTCCTTCGCCCAGTTCCAGGCCGACCGGGCGGTCGTCGGGCTGGCCCGGCAGCTCCGCAAGGCCGAGCAGGCGCTCGAGGGCTATGCGGAGGCGATGACCTGCCACCTGGGGGACTTCCAGGAGTACGCGGCGATGCGCAGGCGGCTGTCGGACCGGGAGGCCGAGCTGTCGCGGCAGCGTGGCGCGGCCCGCCGGGCGCAGGCCGTACAGTCCCTGGAGGTGCTGCGACCGGGGGACGTCATCCGTGTGCCCGGCGGCCGCCGCGCGGGCCTGGCGGTGGTGCTCGACCCCGGGGTGAACCCGCGCGGCGTGAGCGGGCGCGGGGTGAACGGGCGCGGCGAGGGACCGTCTCCGCTCGTGCTGACCATCGGCAAGCAGGTCAAGCGGCTGTCGGCGGCGGACTTCCCGGTGCCGGTCGAGCCCATCGAGAAGATCAGGATCCCGAAGAACTTCAACGCGCGCTCCCCGAAGGAGCGGGCCGACCTGGTCGCCACCATGCACGCCAAGATCGGCGACCGTGACCTCGGCAAGCCCGAACGGGCCCGGGACCACGCGGTGGAGGACGAGGAGGTGGCCCGGCTGCGGCGGGAGCTGCGCCGGCATCCCTGCCACGGCTGCGACGAGCGCGAGGATCACGCCCGGTGGGCCGAGCGCTACCACAAACTGCTCCGGGAGACCGAGGGGCTGCGCCGCCGGGTCGAGAGCCGGTCCCACGTGATCGCGCGGACCTTCGACCGGGTCTGCGGGGTGCTCGACCAGCTCGGCTACCTGGACGGCGAGACGGTCACCGAGCAGGGCCGGCGCCTGGCCAAGATCTACACCGAGCTGGACCTGCTCACCTCCGAGTGCCTGCGCGCGGGCGTGTGGGAGGGGCTCGACCCGGCCGAGCTGGCCGCGTGCGTGTCGTCGCTGGTGTACGAGTCCCGGCAGTCGGACGACACGCGCAGCCCGAAGATCCCCGGCGGGGCGGCCCGCGACGCGCTCGCCGAGATGGTCCGGCTCTGGGGTGAGCTGGAGGAGATCGAGCGGGACCACGGCCTGTCGTTCATCCGGGAGCCCGACCTGGGGTTCGCCTGGGCGGCCTTCCGCTGGGCCAAGGGCCACAGCCTCGACGCCGTGCTCACCGACTGCGACCTGGCCGCGGGCGACTTCGTGCGCTGGGTCAAGCAACTGCTCGACCTGCTCGGCCAGCTCAAGGACGCCTCTCCGCGCGGCGCCAAGGTGGGCGACACCGCGGCCAAGGCGATCGAGGCCATGCGCCGCGGCGTCGTCGCCTACTCCTCGGTGAGCTGAGCGCGGCCGGCGCGGCTCAGCTGAGCACGGCGAGCAGGCGGTTCAGCGGGCTGTCCAGGCCGTACCTCTGCGACAGTGCGACCAGGCGCTCGGGATCGCGCGGCTTGGCCGGGCGGGTCAGGTCCAGCTCGGGAACCGGCACGTCCTGCGCCACCCTGACCACGACCGGGGCGACCTCCAGGTAGTCGCGGGCGGCCGCGAGCTTGCCGCGGGCGCCACGGGGGAGTGTGTCGGCGGCGCCCGCGGTCGTGGGCGCGTCCAGCGCGGCCAGCAGGGCCGCCAGCGAACCGAACCGGGTGATCAGGGCGGCCGCCGTCTTGTCGCCGATTCCGGCCACGCCGGGCAGGCCGTCGCTCGGGTCGCCGCGCAGCGTGGCGAAGTCGGCGTACGCCCGGCCCGGGATTCCGTACTTCTGACCGACAAACGCCTCATCGACCACCTGAAGGTTGCGAATTCCCCTTACTGTGTAAAGGGCCCGGCAGGGTTTCGCGTCGTCGACGAGTTGGAACAGGTCCCGGTCACCGGTGACGATGTCCACCGCGCCCGACGCCCGGGCCGTGAGCGTGCCGATCACGTCGTCGGCCTCGTAGCCGGGAACGCCGACCCGGGCGATGCCGACGGCGTCCAGGACCTGCTCGATCACGGGAACCTGCGGGGTCAGCGCGTCGGGCACGGTCTCCGCCCCGTCATCGGTCGCCACCCGGTGCGCCTTGTACGACGGGATCGCGGCCACCCGGAACGCGGGCCGCCAGTCGGCGTCCATGCACGCCGCGAGCCGCGTGGGGGAGTGGTCCCGGACGAGCGTTGCGATCATGTCGATGAGCCCCCGCACCGCGTTGACCGGCATGCCGTCGGGAGCGGTCACCGACTCGGGCACGCCGTAGAACGCGCGGAAGTAGAGCGACGGGGTGTCGAGAAGCATCAGCACCCGCCCATTGTGTCCCGATCGCAGGTGTCGCGGGGTTCACAGCCCGGCCTTGAGAGCGATGAGCGCGGCCTGGGTGCGGTCGGCCGCGCCGAGCTTGACCAGGATCGCCGAGACGTGGTTGGCGGCCGTCTTGGCCGAGATGCGCAGGGTACGGGCGATCGCGGGGTTGTCGTGGCCGGCGGCGACCAGTGCGAGGACCTCACGTTCCCGCTGGGTCAGCTGGGGGAACGGCGGAGCGAAGCTCAGGCCTGCGACCGCCCGGCGGCCGACGGACGAGCCGAAGATGACCTGACCGTCGGCAACCGCCCTGATCGCCCGCACGATCTCCTCACGCGAGGCTCCCTTGAGGAGGTAGCCGCTCGCCCCGGCGGCCATGGCCGCACCGATGAGGTGGTCGTCGGCGGCCATGGTCAGCATGAGGATCCCCAGGCGGGGCTGTAGCGCGAGCAGACGCGGCAGGGCGTGAATGCCGGAACCGTCCGGCAGGTGCACATCCATCACGACGACGTCGGGTGCCTGCTCGCCGACCAGGGCCGCGGCCTCGGCGGCCGTGCCTGCGACGCCCACGACCGAGATGCCTTCGACGTCGAGGGCCAGGCGGAGGCCGTCGATGAGCATCGGGTGGTCGTCGACGAGGACGACGCGGATCGGGTCAGTCATCGAGACGTTCCTCCGTTGCCGTCAGGGGCACGGCCAGGGGCAGAGTCGCTCGCACTTCGGTTCCGACACCGGGGCCGCCGACGGACCAGGAACCGCCGACCTCCTCGGCGCGCAACCGCATGTTCGGCATTCCGCCGCCGGCCGTCGCGTCCGGCGGGACGCCCCGGCCGTCGTCGGCGATCCTCAGGTCCACATCGGTCCCGGCGACCGTCATCGTGACCTCGCACCGTGATGCCTGCGCGTGCTTGGCGACATTCTGCAGGGCCTCGTTGACGATCCAGTACACGGCGGCTTCGACCGAGGGATCGAGACGGTCGGCTCCCGGTGCGATGTCGGCCGTCACCGTCATGTTGTCCGACGAGAAGCGCCGTGCGAGCGTCGCGAGCGCGCCGCGCAGTCCCAGATCCGTCACCACCGCCGGACCGAGGTCCTCGATGACCCGGCGGATGTCCGACAGCGCCGTGGCGAGATCGGCGCGTACCTCGGCGATCAACACCGCGCCGCGCTCCGGTCGGTGCGGCAGCAGCTCGGCCGCTACCTCGGTTTTCAGTCCGAGTGCCGTCAGCGTGGAGGCGACTCCGTCGTGCAGGTCCCGGCGTAGCCGTCGGCGCTCCTGCTCGCGGACGGCCACGAGGTCCGCCCGATGCCGCCGCAACGCGGCGGTCAACGAACTGGCGTAGGCGGCAGCTCCGGCCTGCCGCGCGAGATCCTCGAGTAGCCGCCGGTCGGCCGGGGCGAACTCCGTCTCCCCGGCACGCAGCCCGACGACGAGGGCGCCGAGATCTTCACCGTGATGGCGCAGGGCCAGACGAACCACGCTGCCCTGTGGTCGGCCGGCGGATGCGACGGGGGTCGTACCGGCCGCCCGCAGTTCGACGGCCACCCAGGGCAGTCGCAGACTGGCGGCGGCCAACTCGGTGAGGTGCCGCAATCCCTCACCTGGTTCGCCGGCCGCTTCCAAGGTGGTGCCGAACGCCGACAGGACGGCGTACGGCTCGGTTCGCCGACCGTAGAGGAGACGTTCGATCCAGTCGCGTAGCCGCCGCTGCACGGGGGTCAGCCCGATGCACACGATCAGAGCCGCGATCGGCACGCCGGTGACGTCGTTGCCGAGAAGGATGGTCGATGCGGTGACGGCGCCGACGAACACCGCGACGACGCAGCCGGTGAGCGCCAGGAAGGTGAGTGCGCGTCCGACCGTGGCGCGGACGTCCCACAACGCGCCGCGGACGATGCCGAAACTGACGGCGGCCGTCAGGCACACCGTGCTCGGCACGGCCATCCCGTATATCCAGGGGCCTGGCGGCTCGATCAGCAGCAGGCCGATCCCCGTGTTCACGACGGCGAGCCAGAACACCAGGCGCACGGTCGGCCGCAGGCGGGCGTCGATGCCGCGTAGCCGTAATCGCATGGCGAAGACAGAGCTGAGGAAGGTGGCGTTGATGGCGGCCACCGCGAACGGCAGTGCCGAGGGCGCCCACGCGACGCCGCCGATCGGGTTCGCGACGGACGCCAGAGGCCCGTCGGCCGCGAGCGGACCGGGGGTCAGCGCGGTCACCAGCACGGCGGCGACGTTGGCCGCGCCGACAAGCGGAAGCGCGACCCGCCACCGGGGCGACGGCAGGTCACCGGCAGGGAAGAGCAGATAGACGGCGGCGGCCGCCCCGAGGTGGGGGAAGAACACCCAACCGCCCACCCAGCCGGTCCAGGCCGCCTCCGCGACGCGTCCGTCGATCGCCGCGAGCGACGCATGCGCGGTCAAGGCTCCGCTCGCCGCCAGGCACAGTCCGCCCGCCGCGAGCAGCCACCCGAACGGCATCCTCGGTCGTGCGTACGCCGTCACCGTGCCGGCGGTGAGCCAGCTCATCGCGGTCACGGCCTCGGCCGGCACCCGCCATCGGCCGCCGGTCCATCCGGCGTGGGCGTAGTCGGCGACGGCGAGGGCCGTCAGGGCGCCGCCGAGCACGAACACGACCGCCACCCACCACCGCACACGACCCGCCACGTCACAATTTCACCAGGTCGCCCCGGTGCTCGTCACGGGCTGACTTCCCGGCCCGACCGGGAGGATTTCCCGGCGCCCACCGCTGCCCGGCTCATGACATCGGGACTGATCCGCGCGCACCCTGCCGCCATGACTTCAACAGACCTCGGCCGCGGCGCCCGGCTGACCACAGGCATCGCCGGGCTGGTAGGCGTAGTGGTGCTCGGCTACTTCATCACCTTCGCGACCCTGCCGGACGTGACGGCTTCGGACGCGCCCGGTGCGATCACCGCCTGGCTCGCCGATCCGGCCACCGCGTCCACCGCCCTGACCGCGCTGGCCGTCGGTGCCCTGTCCTACGTCCTCCTCCTGGTGTTCCTCGGAGGCATCCGAAGGCTCGTCGGCATGTGGGACCCGGACGGCATCTGGCCGTCCGTCACCGGCCTCGCCCTGGTCCTCTTCCTGGCGGGGGCGCTGGTCAGCGACGCGTTCGCCTGGGCGGTGCCACTGACCCGCCGGACCGCGCCCGCGATGACCGTGCCACCCGAACTCGTGGCACTGCTCGACCGCGGCTGGCTGGTCGCACTGGTCGAGGCACAACTGGCGCTCGGCGTGGCGATCGGGGCGGCGACGATGGCAGGGCTCGCCGCCCGCCGCCGGGGTGTCCAGGTGCCCCGAATCGTGCTCGGTCTCGGAGCCGTCGCCGCCTTCGCGGTCGTCCCGCTCATCCTGATGCCGGACACATCGGCCGTCTTCCTCGCCACAAACCAGCTGCGCCTGCTGTGGATCGTCGCGGTGTCGATCTGGCTCGTCGCCCGGCCGGGCGCCCGAACCCTCTGAACGGCCGGCTCCGGCCGTGTCACGCGGGGTCGGTCAGCCGCATGGCCAGCAGGCACACGTCGTCTTCGGGGTCGGGCCCGCCGACCGCCTCGACGAACCGGTCGAGCCTCGTGTCGAAGTCCGCGCCGGGATCCGTTCCGGCGTCGGCGGCCACCTCCTCGGTGGCGACCTCCTCGGCGGCGCGGACGGCGAGTGTCACCCCCTCGCCGATATCGCGGTCGCGCCGTTCGACGAGGCCGTCGGTGAACATCAGCAGCAGGTCGCCGGGGGCGAGCCCGACCTCCGCCATGCCGTACGGCGGGTTCGCCGTCGCCCCCAGCACGACCCCGGCGGGGGCGGCGAGCTGGCGGGCGGCGCCGCGCCTTACCAGGATGGGGGCGGGGTGACCGGCCTGCGCCCAGGAGAGCCGGCGCGTGGCCGGATCGAAGTGGCCGCAGACCACCGTTGCGGTCGTGTCCGCGAACCCGTCCAGCACGAGGGCGTTGAGCTGGGCGAGCAGCAGACCCGGGGAGGCCCCTGTCATGCTCAGCCCGAGCAGCGCCCGTCGCAGGCGGGTCATCGTGTCGATCGCCGGCTCTCCGTGGCCGGACACGTCGCCGACGGCCAGGAACAGCCGTCCGTCCGGCAGCTGAACCGCCTCGTACCAGTCGCCTCCCAGGCCGGTGGCGTCGCCGGCCGGGACGGAGCGGACCGCGATGCCGGCGTAGGGGAGGTCGTTCGAGCTCGTCGGCCCGGGCAGGACCGCGTCCCGCAGGCCGGTGGCGACATGGGCCCGCTCGGCGGCTCGTGCCCGGACATCGTGCAGTTGCCGCCACGACTCCGGTACGGGGTCGTCGGCGGGGGGGAGGGACGGCTGCGCGCCGTCCACGAGGCCGACCATGGAACTCGCTCTCCGGATGCTCTCGGATACGGGGGCGGGGTGGAACGAAACGTGATCGTTCTAGCGCGGAGCGTAGCAGTAGTCCGCACCGCCGGGATGGGATTTCTTCTATGCGGTGGAATAAACACCCGCCTGTCGGCGGTCGCCGCGTGTCGCCTTCCGGCGGCGATCACCGTCGCGGGGTGGCAC
>NZ_BOOG01000036.1 GCF_016863115.1 Sphaerimonospora thailandensis | reverse complement strand
CCCCCCGCCAGTCACCGCCTGACCCTGCTCCATCCCTGAATGGACACAGATGAGCCGCCCAGTGCCTCATATGGGAGGAGAATCCAGACGAAGAGCTGATCGCCCAGGCACAGTATTCCAACCGTCGTTTTCCTCCCGTGGAGGTCGAACTCAGCCTGCTGACCCTTTTCGATCTTCAACTTGGCTGGACGGCGTCGGGGCCCAATGGCGGCACCGGTCCAGCGAGCTTCCGTAGTCAGTGGGACTAGGGCCTGGCTGTCGTGGGGTGTCGGCAGCGGAGCTGTAAAAAAATAACCAAGGGTGACGATTGCGTGACGACCCTCCCAAATGTCAGTGCCCTGTCCCAGACTGTCTTCAGACCAAGGCGAGGCCCAAGGGAGGTGGTATCGAGCGTGGAGGGGATAGCATGTAGCGGTTCAGCGGAAACCCTCGAGTACCTGCACAGGCATCTCGATAACCACTTCCGGGTGCTTCACGAACGTCGCAAGGTGCTGCAGCCGGCGGCTCCCGTCTTCGCGCTGGAGCATGACCTCAGCGGCGCTGACTTCGAGTTGCTTCTGGCTGCGGTGCGTGGGGCTGTTGCGCAGGGGCTCCCTGCTCATTGCCGCGTCTGGTGGTTACCCTTTGTCGTCTATGCGGCAGAAATTGGTTACAACTATGCTGGCGGCGAGTACTGGCCCCTCTTTGCTCAGAAGACACCGGGCTGGGAGAGCAGCCCGGGTTGGAACGTCTCTAGCAACCGCGACCGCATCAAGCGGTGGTTCAAAAAGTTCTCGGCAGAGTACGGCGGGGCCGAGCCGAAGGGGAGCTTCGCCGAAAACTTCAACATCATTGCGTGGCCGATCACGCATGCCGTTATGCCGGCCTACCTTCAGCGGCAGTTGGCCCAGCTTCTCTTTGAGTCCCGCGCAGTCCTGACCACGGAGTTGTTGAGCGATCCGCGCGCGCTGGGTGCATGCCTGGCGTCGCGCACAGTCGGATACAGCGAACGGTTCCAGATCTTCTGCGCTAACCAGAGCCTCCTCGGCCAGGTCGCTGCGGCGCTGCTCTCGGGTGACGGCGAGGAGTCCCCCTACTTGGTGCACTCGGCACTCGTTCGTCTGGTCGACGACCTGTCCAGCGAACGACAGTCACGTACCTGGCTGACCCGGGCCAAGCGCTCTGCCGACTTGGCACGCTCCAGCGGATTCCGTTCGAACAGTTCGGGCCTTAGGGCTACAGAGCGAGCAAAGCGTCTCGCGGTCATCACTGATCCGAAGCTTCTGCTGCGGCGCGAGAACGGGGGCTGGCGCCCGTACATGGAATTGCCCGATCTCACGCCGCTGCAGGTTCGACAGAAGCAAGTCGATCAGGAACTCCGGAGTCTGCGTCCACGTGTGGAAGGCCACCGTGGCCCTCTTCCTCGAGGGAAATTGGTGTACCTGGACAAAGTGCCCCTGTCCGCGTGGCCTCGGCCCGAGGTACCCCTTATCCAACTGGAGCGCGGTTCCTCGGTTGTGAACAGTCTGATCGCCGAGAATTGCTTCATCAGCCAGGGCCCGTGGTGGGTGTTCCGGAAGCAAAGCGGTGGGCTGGCCCTCGAGGTGAAGGGCAAGTTCTTGCGGCCCGGCCACGAGTATTGCCTGGTCGGCTGGATCGAGAGCGACCCCCCCGCGCTGCCATGGGTTGCTAAAACGACGGTCCTGGCTGACGGAGTGCACGCCTTCGATCTGAAGATGCCACAAATCCTTCGTGAAACGGACATAGCCCAGCTTGTGGCGGCAGGGCTGTCGGTAGTCTCGGATGTCTCCATTCGGCCGGCCGGGCTGGTTCCGGGCTCCTGGGACGGAGAGGGGGCTGTCGATTGGCTAGCAGGGGAGCCGGCGATGCTGGCGGTACGTGCTGCTAGGGCCGTAGATAAAATTGTCGTGACCGTTGACCATGGCACGCCCTTTGTGCTCGATTGGCCTGCAGGTAAGTCGGAGCTGATCTTCGCGCTTGAGAACCTTGCCGTGGGTACGCACGAGGTGGACGTTTCGGTACTGACGCCAGCTACGGGTGCCTCCCTTGTCAGTGGTTCGCTCGTGGTGACGATCCGTGACCCGCACACGACCCTTGAAGAAGCGACGAAGGGGTCGGGAATCCGGCTGTTTGCCGCGCCGGCTCGCCCGAAACTGACCGAGCTTTGGGATGGTCTGTCCAGCCTTTCGATCGCTGGACCGCTAGATCTGACAGCGGAGCTGATGATCGTGCTGCGTGACGATGCCGGAAAAGAACTGGCGCAGCATCGTCAGGTCATCTCACTTCCCTTCAGTGACGGCGCATGGAAGAAGTTCGCAGAGCAGCAACTGCGCAAGGGGAAGTTGCTCGGCTCCTACGACGAGGCCGAGTCTTGCGAGGTATCGGTGTCCCGGGGTGGGGTGGGCTTCGCGTCGCTGATCTGCGAACGGGGCTTCCACCCGCTCCGCTGGGTGCTGACCAAGCGGCGCGACGGCGGACACGAGGCACGTCTAATCGATCGCACAGACAGGGATGGCACCCAGGTCCAACTGTTCCCAGTGGAGGCACCTCTGACCGGCGAGGAGCGTGATTCCCGTGGTCCGATTGCCATTCCAGCGAGTGGCGGCATGCTGCAGGCGACGTCCGGCAACGCGACCGCGGCCATCATCCTGC
The DNA here is from genome assembly GCF_016863115.1 of Sphaerimonospora thailandensis. Lineage (GTDB taxonomy): Bacteria > Actinomycetota > Actinomycetes > Streptosporangiales > Streptosporangiaceae > Sphaerimonospora > Sphaerimonospora cavernae. The sequence goes on along the minus strand of NZ_BOOG01000036.1, from coordinate 78,603 downwards.
CACCCGACCCCAATCGGCTGCGCCAGAGGCCGAATGACCGTCCCGTCGTCCAGTGCGCAAGTCTGTCACTGTCCGAGGTACAGCGACTGATCCATGGTCACTGTCGATGGCTAGACGCTAACCTGCCGGCCGATCCCTTTGCCCGCCGCCAGCAGGAGCAGGCTCTCAACGCGATCGCAACGGCCCTTGTGTCCCTTGTCGCCGGAAGCAGATGGGCTCGCCTCGAGCGCAAACGCGTCCCTGTCGGCAATTGCAAGGCGCCGGACGTGTTGGACGAGATGCAGGAACTCGTGGGCGAGGCGCCAACGCAGCGTGCTGTGGCCCAGCAGATTGCCGGCCATCTATGGCAGTGGTTGGACTCGCCAGCCGCGCTGAGCGAGGGATTCGCCAACGCGATAGCCCCCATCGCGGCAGCCAATGGCATCGACGACCCGCATACCGCAGCCGACTTTTTGCTGCGTCTTGCGAGCAGGCCGGGGTCTCTCGCGAGTTGGGACAAAACCGAACGAGACAGACTCTTGAACTGCGTGCTCCGCTCTCCCGTCCTCATTCGCGCGGCTCGATTCGCGGTGCTCGGGACTGAGGACCTACGAGACATATCGGACGAGTCGATTGCCGGAGGCCATCGATGATCATAACCCCACTCAATGGCCGAGAGGCCGCCGAACGTACAGTCCACGCACTAGGGCTGGATGAGACGGCAACTGACCTGTTCTCGACGGAGGCGCTCTGCGCCTCCCTTCGCCGCGCGGGTTCGTTCCTGTGTCCGACGACGCCTGGTCAACTCGTGGAAGCCGTGCTTGAGGCCGTCACCGCACTCGACGCGTCGTCCTCTATTAGTCGTGACCTGGTTGCGGAGCAGTTGGATCTCTTGGTGTCGATTGGTGACCTGGTCGAACTCCCTCGCCAGGGGGTTCGTGGAGGACGGCAGCTCTACCTAGGGCCGCCCTCGTATGTGACGAAGGCGCCCGGGCAGTATCTCCTGCTCGGCGTACGCCCCAACGGCGCGTCGCTCGTCGACGAGTCGGTGGGCGCGAAGATACAGTACGAGAGCCATACGCGTTCACTCCAACTCGACGCCAAAGTGGCGGCTGCCCGACTGGACGCAGTTGGCTTGCATGAGATCCGCCGTGCCAACTGGCTCGAACACCCGCGTCCGCACAACGCGGCCGCTGTTGTTGAGGCGATGCGTCAGCGCTTGGACCGGGCAGCGGAGTCTGGTCAGGTCGCCGGTTTGAGAATCATTGGCCCGGAGGCATCTGTTCGCTATTACCGTGGCCGCTGGCGGCTACCTGCGGCCAGCGACTCTGGGGACTTCGTTGCCCGTCGAACGCAGGCCTACGGTGCCGACCTGTGGTGCCTCGTACGTATCAAGCATGGCGTGCCTCGCGCGCTTGTGGATCTGCCAGTCGACGACCCTGCTGCCCCCGGCTGCGACGAGGCATGGCGCTTGCAGGCGGCCATCGATGCCGTCGCGGGCCGGCCACAACTGCTGCGCGTCCGGTCCGCTGCAAAGGCGGACGGGAGCCCAGTTTTAGACCTGTTCGGACCCGTGCCTGGGTGGGCGCAGCGCTACCTCGAACTCGTGGGGATCCCTGTCTCACGGGTGAGAGGGGCGTTGATCTCCTATCGAGTACCAATGTCGGTAATCGGCGAGTTGTTGGTGTTCTTGGCTGACATGCTGTGGATCAAGGAAGAGGGAGAGATAGCGTGACAGCGGAAGCGCCTACGATCGCAGAGACGGTCGCCAAGATTCAGGCTGCCCTCCGAGACTACATCGAGGCAACCTACCATGTTGGTCATCCCACCTTGCTCGAGCAGCGTCGCGTGCTGCTCGAGCAGGAGGGCGTGCTGTTCCGCGCGCCTTTTATCGAGAGCACCCCGCGCTACCAGACGAACCGACGCTTTGCCGATCTAGATATCGACCCTGCCGTCCACGCGCTCTTCGGCAGCCTGACGACAGGTGTAGGTGGGCTGAGGCCGCTGCTGTATGACCCGCCCTATACCCACCAAGCCGAGGCGCTCGAGTGGACGGCTCGCGATGGCCTCAGCCTGGCTGTCACTACTGGCACTGGCTCTGGAAAGACGGAGTCGTTCCTCCTGCCGATGCTAGCGAAGCTTGCTGCAGAGGCTGCGCACAAGCCCGAGTCGTTCGCGGCCCCGGCGGTCCGATCCTTGATCCTCTATCCGATGAACGCGCTGGTGAATGACCAGTTGGGTCGTCTTCGACTCCTGCTAGGCGACCCACGCGTCACCGCCCAATTCAGCGCGTGGGCTGGCCGTCCGGCCCGCTTCGCTCGCTACACCAGCCGAACGTTGTACCCGGGTGTGCGGAGGGTCGAGAAGGACCAGGCGCGGCTGCGCTCGATCGAGGACTTCTACATCATGCTAATCGATGAGGAGGCCAACACTTCGTCGCCCTGGCACGACGAAGCGGCAGCTCTCATCGATAAGCTGCGCTCACGCGGAAAATGGCCGGCCAAGCCGGACCTGAAGGCCTGGTATGGCGAGAAAGGTTCCCGCTGGAAGAACACGGCTGGCGAGTTTGTCCGAGCTGTTCTTCGGCCCGACGACCCCGAACTGCTGACACGCCATGAGGTGCTGGAAACACCTCCAGACGTGTTGATTACGAACTACTCGATGCTTGAGTACATGTTGATGCGCCCGCTCGAGCGGCCGGTGTTCGATGCGACACGGACCTGGTTGGAGAGCAACCCCGACGAGCAGTTCCTCTTGATCATTGATGAGGCCCACCTCTATAGGGGCGCGGCCGGCGCGGAGGTTGCACTCCTGCTGCGCCGCCTTCGCGCACGGCTTGGGATCCCCCCGGATCGGCTTCAGGTGATCTGCACCAGTGCTAGCTTCACGAGCGCCGAGTATGCACGTGAGTTCGCGGCGCAGTTGAGCGGGAAGTCCGAGGCCGCTTTCAAGACCGTGGAGGGTCAACTCGCGCTGCGGGAATTGGCTGACACAGGCAGCCTCCAGGACGCGCAGGCTCTCGCTGCCGTGCCGATTCAGGCATTCTACGAAGGCCAGGGTGACGAGGCCCGCATCGCTGGAGTTCGGGGGCTCCTGGACTACCGTAAGGTGCGTGTGACGAAGGACGCCTCGGTCGGCGAACTGTTGCATGATGCACTCAGCGCCTTCGGTCCGATGAACCTGCTGGTTAACGAGACAATGAAGCAGGCACACCCGGTCAACGAGTTGGGCAAGCTCATCTTCCCGACGGTAGAGACGGAGCTTGCAAACAGGGCCGTTTCCGCGCTCGTAGCGCTCGGCAGCGCGGCGCGTCGGTCAGAGGATGCTGCAGGTTTGCTGCCGTGTCGCGTGCATGCGTTCTTTCGCGGTCTGCCTGGCCTATGGGCGTGCCTCGACCGCGACTGCCCGGAGGTGGACCGGGAGGCGCATCCGCTGCCGGGGCCGGTAGGCAAGCTCTACGCCCAACCACGGGCAACCTGTAGCTGTGGCGCCAGGGTCTTCGAGTTGTACACCTGTCGGCACTGTGGCTCTGCCTACGCGCGGGCCTATACGGATGACGTCCTCGAGCCGTCGTACCTGTGGCACGAGCCGGGGGGAGAGTTCCAGTCCGCCTCGGGTTTCATCCCGGAGCTCCAGCCCCTCGACCTGCTGCTCGAGGAGCCGTCCGCGGGCAATGTCGAGCCCGCAGACCTCGATCTGATCACTGGGCGGCTCAATCCAGAGGAGTTGGGCTCCCGCATCCGCGGAGTCTTCATTCCTCGGCTTCGGGGAGGAGAGTTCGTCAAGGGTGACGACGACGAGGAGGACGAGGCCGAGGCGAACGGAGAGTTCAAACCCTGCGGTGTCTGCGGGCAACTCGCGGGCTTTGGTCGTTCATCCGTGCAGGACCATCAGACGAAGGGTGATCAGCCGTTCCAAGCCCTGGTGGCACGTCAGATCGAGGTCCAGCCACCAGGCGTACAGCCGTACACCGACTTTGCGCCGTTGCGCGGTCGCAAGGTACTCGCTTTCTCTGACTCCAGGCAGGTCGCTGCCCGGCTGGCCCCCAACCTGCAGAGTTACTCGATGCGGGACGTTATTCGGCCCCTGATCTTGCGCGGCTGGCAGGAACTGGAGAATCAACGGTTACTGGCGCCATCCCTCAGCCTGGAGCGTTTGTACCTGGCCGTCGTGGTCGGAGCGCGACTGCTGTCGGTGCGACTGCGCCCGGAACTGCGACCCACGGAGACGCTCCATTTCTTGGGCCAGGTCGCGCAGGCGATCGACAAGGGCGCGTTTACTGGCAATGCGGCTGCGTTGGTGCCGCTCCTGAGCACCGCCCTGCCGCCGCAGTCACTGTTGCGGGCCATGTACGCAACGCTGACGGACAAGTACTACGGGCTGTCGTCCCTGGGCCTAGCGTCCCTCCGTGAGCGGGCGGATCAGACCGATACGTTGCTGGCAAGGCTGCCGGACATCGAAGGTGTCGCGACCAGCGCCGATGCGAAGCTCGCTCTCGTGCGGTTGTGGCTGACGCAGTGGAGCACCCCTGCCCGTGGAATCTGGTTCCCGTCGATGACCGACGGTGAATGGTGGAACGCGAAAAGGGGTGTCAAACCGCACACTGGTAAGTTCCAATCGATCGAGCGCTGGCTCGATTCGAGAGCGGCTAAGAATAAGTTTAGGGATGGCTGGCTGCAGACGTTGCTCACAACTTTCTGCGAACAGGTGGCCGGCAAGTTTCGGTTGTTGGCCGCGAATGTCGCCCTGGAACTCGGTGAGCTTTGGGGCTATTGCAAGCGCTGCCGCTTTACGCAGCGACCGTTTCCCGGCACGACTCGGTGCGCCAACTGCGGCGCCGATCGGGTCCACACGCTCAACCCCGACACCGATCCGGTTTTCCAGGCCCGCAAGGGCTATTACCGGGCCAGCGCGGCTCGGGCTCTTAGCGACCCGACTGAGTCGCCGGTCAGCATTATTGCCGCCGAGCACACAGCGCAGCTCAATGCCGCCCAGTCCGACGCCGTGTTCTCCAAGGCAGAAGAGCACGAATTGCTGTTCCAAGATGTCGACCTCGGCTTGCCGCGCCCGGGAGAGCAGCCACGCGCCGCCATCGACGTTCTGTCCTGCACAACAACGATGGAAGTGGGCATCGACATCGGCAGCCTGACCGGCGTCGCTCTTCGCAACATGCCACCATCACGCGCCAACTACCAGCAGCGCGCAGGTCGAGCGGGTCGTCGGGGCAACGCGGTCGCCACTGTGCTGGCCTTCGGAAGCGCCGACACACACGATGACCACTACTTCCGTCAGCCGGAGCTCATGATCCGAGGAAAAGTCGAAGATCCGGTGCTGACGATGGACAATGACGAGATCGCTCGGCGCCACGTCATCGCCTACCTACTGCAGCGCTATCACCAGGATCGGCTGCCGGCGATCGACCCGGACGAGCAGCCGCAGCTTTTCGAGGTCCTTGGAACTGTCGGGGCATTCGTGAGGACGACCTCACCGCTGAATCGGACCGACCTGGAAGAGTGGCTGAAGGCCAGGGAGAGTGCGCTACGTGAAGAGGTTGCGTCGTGGCTTCCCGATGAGTTGAGCCAGGCCGACCGCGAATCCATTCTCGGAGGTGTCGTCACGAGGACACTCCAAGAGATCGACAAGGCTCTTGACCTCGACCTCGACGGTAGCCTGCCGACTACCTCCGAGGGTGATGCCGCACCCGAGTCCGATGAGGTGAAGGCAGAAGGACCGGCCGAGGACGGTGCCGAGGAGCCGAGCGTCGGGCGGAGTCAGAGGAACCTGCTTGATCGACTGCTGTACAAAGGAGTGCTGCCGCGCTACGCGTTTCCCACGGATGTCGTTGCCTTCCATGTCTTCGATCTCGATCGATCAACACCGTTCAAAGCCGAGTTTCGCTACGCGCCCAGTCAGGGCCTCCCGGTGGCGCTCAGCCAGTACGCGCCGGGCAAAGTGGTGTGGATCGACAACAAGGAGTGGACCTCAGGGGCTATCTACGCACAGGTCCAGAAGGAACGCTTTCAGGCCTGGCGGGACAAACTGCTCTACTTCGAGTGCCAGATCTGTCACTACGCCAAGCACTTCCCTTATGGCCAGGCCGAGCGCGGGGAGGAGCGTGACTGTCCGGCTTGTGGCGCTGCGGGCAGGTTCGGCAAGGCCAAGAACTGGATGCGTCCGCCGGGGTTTGCGCACCTGGCTACGAAGGATCCCGGCACAAGCCCCGACGACGCGCCCGCGCGCAGTTACGCCACGCGTGCCAAGCTCATGGCGCCTGGTCCAACCGAGGAAACTGCCTGGCGGCATGTCACCGATCGCCTGGAGCAGACGTACCGCCGCGAGACCCTGCTCGTTACTAATACCGGTCCGCGCAGCGAGGGGTACACCTACTGCACTCGCTGCGGGCTCATCGAACCGACCGCCACTGCGTCGGGCGTAGTGATCGGATCGCACAAGAAGCCGTACCCCGACGAGAAGGAGTCGGATTGCCCGGGCTCGGCCTCGACACGGGGCCTGGTACTGGGTACTGACTTTATCTCTGACGTGCTCCTGGTTCGCCTGAAGGTGGCCGCGCCGATCACGCTGAGGCCGGCGTTTCTCTCGACGCATATCGCGCTCCGTACAGTCGCTGAGGCACTGACGATTGCCGCGGCCCGGAAGCTCGACATCGAGGCGACGGAACTGCAAGCGGAGTACCGACCTGCGCTGACTCCGCTGGGTAGCGCGGGCCTCGAGGCCGAAATCTACGTGTACGACACGCTCGCTGGCGGCGCAGGGTTCACCCGCCGGGTGAACGACTACGGAATGGAGATCTTCGAGCGGACGCTGGAACGCCTGGAGGACTGCCCAGCAAACTGCGATGAGTCCTGCTACCGCTGTCTACGCAGTTTCCGCAACCGGTTCGAGCACAACCTCCTCGACCGCCACGTCGGCGCCAGTCTCCTGCGCTACTTGATCCACGGGACCCTACCGGCCTTGGACGAGAAGCGGCTTGCGCGGTCGGCCGACAGGCTTTTAGAGGACCTCATCGGCCGAGGGATCACCGGCGTCACCTTCGAGCGAGGCGCCGCGATCGAGATCGAGGGGATCGGGTCGGTCACCGTGCCCATCCTGGCCACGCGGGACGACCGGCAGTGGATTTTCGGCGTGCATGGTCCCTTGACCCCTGACGTGGCACCGACCGACGAGTTACGCGATGCCAAGGAGTTCGGTAGCGTCCCGGTCAGACTAATCGACGACATGGTGATCTCTCGCAATCTGCCGTTCGCCAGCCAGCTAGTTCAACAGGCGCTGACGTGAGCGAGAACAGGATTTCGTTCGCCACCGGCGTCGAGGCGTCCGAGGCGGTCTTGCCGCTGCGACCCGCATATTGGAGCTACTCCTCGTTGCAGGAGATGGAAGCTTGTCCGCGACGATGGATGTTGTCGCGGGCGGAGTACCCAGAGCTTTGGGGAAAGCGCGGCTACCCCCGACTTCCTGTCGCCGCGGCGCTCTTCGGAGATGTCGTACATGCGGTGCTCGAGACCATTGTCAAGAGGCTGGTGGCAGCTCGGTGCACGTCGCTTCGGACCGCTGAGGCAGTCCAGGTCCTCCGCGACCTCGGCGGCATCACAGCTGTTGTGGAGACGGCGATGCGCAATCTGCTGGCCATGCTGGAGGGAAATCCCCGGCTGGACGATGATCGAATGAAGCGCCTCAGTGTCGAACTCCGGGACCGCGTGCCTCACGCACGTGCCCAGGTGCAGGCGTATTTGAGCCGGACTGCCCTTCCTGCGACTCCGCACGCCACCGGTCCTCAGGCCGATTCCCGCACGTCGGTGAGGGGACCGGGTCGAAGGCCTGCGGTACTGGGTACGCATCCTGAGATCCCGTTGGTTGCGGAGACGCTACGGCTAATGGGCCGCGTCGATCTGCTCACCGTCACCCAGGACCGTGTGGACATCACCGACTACAAGACTGGCGCCGAGGATCCGAGTCACCTCGACCAACTTCGGCTTTACGCGTTGTTGTGGGACCTCGACCGGATCGCTAACCACGAGCGGAGGCCGGCGACCGAGTTGACCGCCGCCTATTCAAGTCGCGAGATCACGATACCTGCGCCGGGAGACAGCCAACTGCGGGATCTGGAGGAAAACGTGAGGCAGCGGATCGCCGCTGCGGAGACCGAGTTGGTCGCGTCCGTGCCGAGGGCCCTCCCGAGCAAGCAGAAGTGTGCACTCTGCCAGGTACGGCACCTCTGCAACGCCTACTGGGAGCAGGCGCCGGAAGCCCACACGCTTTCTCGTGGAACCTGGTTCGACTACCAGGGTGTTGTCGGTCCCCAGAACGGCGCGCATAGTTGGTGGCTGCTCAGTGAACGCACTGGCCAGAAAACGATATTGCTGCGAGCAGCGGCGACCATGCGCGCGCTCCTGCCTAGTCGTCGCATTCGCGTGCTGAATCTGCGACTCGACGACGATCCCGAGGTGGAGGCAATCGTGGCGACGCTAACCGCAGCATCCGAGGTATTCGTCCTGACCGACAGCAAGGGTTAGTGGTGTTCGGCGATGCTCGGGGCGTTAGGTGACGATAGGGAGCATTTCGAGCATTTCGTCTCCGGCAGGCAACGGTACGCGGGCGCCGTGCCGCACCGGCCGGACCAACCGGTGGGAACGCATGGACTCAAGGACATCCTGGCGCGTCGCCCTCTGCCGGCACCAGCGCTCGAGCCACCAATCGGCGACCTTGGCGTCCGCTTCGGGCAATTCGGGATTCAGCAGGTACTTCGGTTCACGGTCGATGCCGAGTGAGTAGTCCCGCAGGTTTTCGACCAGTGGAACGCCGTAGAGGATGCGTTCGCGCCCGTGCCTGAGTAGTTCGTCGGCGGGCCAACCGAGTGCGGCGAGCCCTAGCCGCACCTTGCGCAGCCGAGGGCTGACACCCTCGCCGAACAGGCCGTTGACTCGGACGACCGAGCCGCTCAGCGCCGAAAGTCGGACTAGCGCGTTGACGGTCTCTTCCGAGAAGTGAGAGGTTCCGAACGAGCGCGACCGTCCGAGTTCATGGAAGCCCACACGAGTGTTACTTTTGCCCCCCATGATCTCGGCGGGCCAGAACAGCCGGTTGTACTGGCTTGAACCGGTGCCGTAGAGCGACGTGGTTCCGACGAAGGAGAGGCGGGTCTCACGCAGGATTGGACGACCGGCCATCGCCGACGCAATCTCACTTGGGCGCGCGTACTTCTCACGGTAAGCGGCCAGTACCCGGGGGGAGACGGCCAGCGCCCCCACCAGTTTTCCCGCCGCAAGTGCGTTGTAGGGTGCCACTGCGCCGCAGACGGTGAGGTCGGCAATGACGGTGCCGACTCGCTCTCCTCGTGCGCGACGCACCACGCGACGCATCTGCGTACGAGTCTTAGGATCCGAAAAGGCCTTGGTGAGTCCTTCGGCCGTAGGCGGGGAGAGATATGCGCCGAGCAGGGTGGCGATCTCCAGGGTCTCAGCGAGCGCCGACGAACGCTTGCTCCGAAACAGGTCTGTCATAGCGCGATCCACCCACGCGCCGTGCTTGATGTTGCGGACCTCGCGGATCGTGCTGGCCTGGTGGTGCCTCTGACGGTGTCGCTCGGCGTCCGCCCGCAGCCGGGCAATCACCTCCGGAGTGGGCGTCGTCAGGTCGGTCGGTTGGAGAATTCCGTCGCGGAGGAGATCGTCGACATAGATCTCGCTCTGCTGAGCATTGATCCGCTGGGCCAGCCAGCAGGCGATATCGTCAGTGGGCTTAGCGCGCACCTGCTCGAGGAATTGATCGGTCTCCCAGCCTATCCATTGGTCGCGCTCAGCGATCTGGACGACCGGGCTGGAGATCGCCGCAAGCCCGATCACGGCGTGAAACTGGGTGGCTGCGTCCCGGATCAGAATCGGCATCGAGCGGCCGGGCACGGTCGCGTAGGCATTGGACCACGTGTGGCGAAAGTAGCGCCAGATGTCGTGGAGCTTGAAACCGGTCAGTTCGCAGGTGGAGGAGTCAACAATCTGAACGTAGGGCTTGATGACATCCGCGGACGCACCGGCGCGCTGAAGTGCTTCTATCAACTCTCGGCCGTCGCGCATCAAGTTGAAGACGGAGACTAACCGGTCGCCATGCTGGTGCGTGCGCTCCATGCTCTCGACAAATTTCCGAACGCTGCCCTTCCTAAGCTGCTCATCGCGACGGAGGAGCTCCTGACGGCGGATCCGGGCCTTCTCGGCCTCGCGGTCGCTGTGTACCGACGGAGGAGCAAATATAGCCCTGGACTTGTCGATCCGAACCGTCCAGCCTTGATTTACGAGATCGATAGCGGCGTGAGCAGCTGCAGCGAGCAGAGGCTGGTCATACAGATTTTTGATCTTTGCGGTGCGGACCCAGTGGTCGTGATCGCCTACAGTCTTAGCACCCTCCGCAGCGCTCGCGAGCAGCGTGCAGAGTCGGGCGAACCCTTGCCGTTCCTGGCGGGAGGCGTCGGCCGGAAGGCTGAGAGGCACGAGCATCGCGTCTTGGTTCATGACTTCTGGAGCATCCGTCCGTAGGTCCTGCTCCACAGTTGTAGGAGAGCGTCGCAGTTATGGCCGTCGCGATCCAGGAGCGCTGTGGTTCGCGCAAAGGACAGGAGGAAAAGCTCGAGTGCAATGCGCAGTTCTCCTGCCGCCTCGTCACTCAGCGTCTGGAGGGGGCGGTACAACGCTGCGAAGGCGGGGTGGTCCACGTTCAGCGTTACGTCGAGCGTGCGCCGCTTCAGGGCCGAGATGAACATCGTCTCTATCGGAAGTTGCTCGGATCCGATTCGGTAGCTCAGGGCACCCGAGCCTTTTCCAGCCGTACGAATGACGGGCAGGTCAACATCCGCGGCCTCCGCTATCCGACAGGACGTTTCCGTCGCCGCTTGAAACTTGACCTCCTCGAACGCCTGGCGCACGCGCGAGTTCAACAGTCGGGCAATCGACTCCAATTCCGGCCCGAGGGCCTCCTGGAGTACCTGAGAAGGTCGGATGCCCTGCTTGTTGATGGTAATGCCGAAATGCTCATCGAGGATCGGGTCGAACTCGATCTCGCAGCGCCACCAGTCGTCATAGTTTTCTTTTCGTTTCGCGCCCATGAGGTGCCAACCACTTGCGATCTCGCGGCTGGCACGGAGGATGGAGACACCTGCTCCGCCCACGATGCCTACGCGTCGCTTGGTCATGTTATCCAGATGATGCCACTTATGAACCGGCAGCATCGCAAACCGAACTGTGACGAAGGCCGTCTCGCCCGACGACGCTGCGAGTTCGTAGCGGAGCGGCTCGAAGGCCAGGCGTGCGCTGTGCCCCTCCACCTTCGCCATGAGCAGCAGGGGATCAACCGGATCAACCTGCCTGCCGTTGATGGTCAGGGTGAGGTCGCCGTTGCTCAGGAAGCGCCGGTACATGCGTCCGAGATCGCGGCGCAAGGCGCGTTCGAGCCACGCGAGACGCCGGTACTCTATGCGGTCGCAGCTTCGCCAGACCACCAGGCAGCCCGACCCTGTAGTGATGCCAGATTGTGGCCGAGCATGAAGATCAACCGGGGTCCCTACGGCGATGGCGTCGACGTCTAAGAAGACCTGGTTTGCCGTGTGTCCGTTCTGCCAGGAGGTCACCTCGACTCGCCGAGCCTGGCTGAGGGATGCAGCAGGCAGGCCCATACCAAACCGACCGAACGACTGCCGCTCGTCGAAGCGTGACGAGCCACCGAAGCGGAGGCACGCCTCCAGTTGGGAGCGCGACATGCCTTCCCCGTTGTCCTCTACACGAATCTCCGGAAGGCTGCCTGCGGTGGGACGCGTGATCGTGACCTCGACCTGCGTTGCGGATGCCTGGAGCGAGTTGTCTATGAGTTCGGCGAGGGCGGTCGAGAGGCTGACGTAGCCCGACTCCCGGATTGCGCGTATGAAGTTGGAGGAGACCACGAGGTCGTCTCTACGGTGCGTCTGTCGGTCCATCGCCTCTCCCGATGACTTGCTCAAGTTCCTGGGTCGAGAGTAGCTGCATAGAGGGCCGCCTGGGAAGTAGATCGTTTCGCAGCAGGACGCTACAGACCCCAGATACATGACTGTGATCCGCTTCGTCTTGGCTGATTTGGTCAAATCCTGGACTGATCCTCCAGCCGTGGGGCGGACGGCAGGGCGGGTGGGTAGGCGCGATGATCTCTAGCGCACCGGGAGAAGATGCATTGTCCTGCCAGCCGGAAGGTGCGGAGACCATCCAGGTGCGGTGCTGTTACCCACCTGCCTCGCGGCTTTCGGCCCTTAGCTAGGGCCTGGATCCCAGGGGCGTTCCGCTGGACGTGGTTCTCATAGCGTTGATTTCCGGTCTAGAGAAGCTTGATCACCGCACTGTGCAATTGCCTGAAATGATCTTGAGGGCGAGGGGGCATACGGCAAGGCTCCGGTGCAGGTCAAGAGCACCGTAGACCGTGGAAAGGTCACGCGCTGTAAAACCATCGGCTCAGCCAGAGTGACTACTCTGCTGGAAAAGCGAAGGTCATGCCGCCGGGCCGCCCGGTGGTCAGCCCTGATGGCCTTGCGCTTCGGGTCCGGCTTGCCGCCGAGCGGCGTGTGGCCCGAGTGGACGCGTGCGGGACAGGTGCGGGATGATCTTGGAAACGCAAGCGTGTCACATGGGGTGTTCGCGCAGCTCACGCCACGCGGGAGGGCTATACGACCACCGCTCTCCTAAAGCGGGTGCTCTGTTGGCTGCCGCTTCCGACTCTGGGTCCGGCGACTTGAGGTCCTGCTCCTCTTACCACCGTATTACAGATCAGACCGTTCCCGGAGCGGCCGCGTAATAGTAGACCGACCAGGGTGGCGGCGTGCATGGCCTATAGCGATCGTCACCTACGATACAGCAGACAACCAGCTCGGGAAGATCCCGCAAACCGGGTTGGCCGAGACCGTCGACGCCCACGCCCTGTCGGGAGCCGAGGGCATCCGCAAGCCCGATGCCGAGCTGTTCGAAAACGCGTCCAAGGGATACGACGCAACTTTCAGCGAGAGCAGATAGGTGATCGGTGACAACCCGGTCACTGACGTAGCCGGCTGACGCGCCGGTCTTCGAACAGTGCGGGTCAACGCGGAACCTGGCCCGAGGTGCAAGCGCAACGCCGCCGTAGTCCGCAACGTGCTGGAAGCTATGGAGATCCTCCACGAGCACAGGTAGCGGCAGTGCCATGAACTTCCGAATAGTTGACTGACTGCCTTGATTGGTCGGTACGTGGGCGTTGTATCGGTATGGCCAGCGCACTGAAGCTATCCCGGATTGATCAGACTGTGTGGGCTTGTTGATCGTGCTCACAGGAGCAGCGATCAAGTCCTTTGCGGGGCGGCGACCAAGGTGGTGGCACGGTCACCCCGGCCAGCTCGAGATCGCGGCCGGAGGCTTCAGCACCTGCTCCGACCTCCTGAAGGAGGCCTTGAGACGGTAGAGACTGCGAGAGACGCACCGGACGAGCCTGAGCCATGCGGAGACGAGCGCGGCTTGGAGGGCAGTACCCCCCTGTACGGGGGAATCTCGAAGTATTATTTTTCGACAGTGAATATTGTTGCTAGCGATCTGGCTAACATGAGATACTGAAAGTTTAGCTACGCGTGTCGCGATCTTGGGCGTGGAGGAGTAGGCTGACGCGCGCCGCCTCGGGAAGGACTCTCGAACCCGAGCCGAGGCGGCGCAGCAGAACTCACCTCCGACACGGAAGGAGCCCTACGTGGTTAGCGTATCGCTTCGCATCAAGAATGGTCCCGGCCTGCCTCTTGCCGTCCTCGCGCTGCTAGCGGTGGCTTTGATACGGCTTGGGGTCAAGACTGACGATGCTCGAATGATCATGGCAGACCTAACCACAGCGACCCTGATGTACATCCTGCTTCAGCACTCAAGGAAGAAGAAGTAGGGGCGGGGAGATTATGGAGGGTGCTTCCCCGTGGAGCACCCTCCACGTCAGGCACGGGATATATGCGGGCCTTGTGGCGGCTTCAGCCCAACGGAGGGCCGTACAGCAGCGAGTTCGGGCCGGCGCAAACGGGAAAGTATTGCAGTTGGCACAGGGCTGGTCCTTCCGTGTCACCCACCTGGACCGAGTGATCACACAGGTCAAAGCTTGGGGATTCGCCCTAGAACGGTTGCGTAGTGGCGACGAGGCCCGACTCGTGGATGCTCAAGGTCGACTTAGTTCTATCGCCAAAGACGTCGACCTGCAGATAGTGGTGGCGACACCGGAAACCTCTGAGCAGCAAGCGGCCTACGAAGAGGCAGAGCAGGTGTTCCGAACACTCAAGGCCAGCGTCCATCCAGTCGAAGCGGTGACGGCGGTCAGCGCACGGGCAGCCGATCTGGTCCGAACGATCCGCTAAGCCGCGGTATGCCCCTACGGGCTGATCACCCCCAGTTGCTTGCTGATACGCGATCTCTGACCAAGGGCCTCACCACAGGTCGTACACGTTGACCATTTCAAGGCACGGCCAGAATGTCGAGATGCACCGCCTCTGGGGCGGATGCCACGACGTCCGACCGATCACCGTGGACGGGAGCTAACCGATCAGGGAGAGCTCGACGAAGCGTTCGCTCTGGTCGCGGGCCGGTTCGAGCGCCGGGAGGTCCGGCTGCGTACCCGCAGATGCCTGGAGGGCCTGCTGTCGGGGCTGGAGCGCAAGAACGGCTGGACGCTGGCCGAGTCGAGCTGATCCCCAGCACAGCACGCGCGCTGGTTCGCCGTCGAGCGCGGGGATCGAGGCCGTGACGACCACGGCGGCGTGCCGTATGGCGTCAGTCACCGTTCTCGGCTCCCGCGGGCTCCGAGGGCCAGTCCGGGTTTGTCCCCCGTCCAAGGCATGATGATGGGCATGAGTGAGCAGGAGAAGAGCCCGTTGGAGTCCAGCGACGCGTGGTGGTCGATTTCGGAGCACGAGCGCGAGGAATGGCGGCAGTATGCGTCGGAGGTGGGCTATCACCACTTCGTCGAGTGCAACCTGGACGCCGATGACGACGTCCTCCACCACCTGTTCCCGAACGTCGACATCACCCGTCCGGGTGAGGGGATCTAGACCCCGAGCCTCCTCGGAGCGACACGGCGGCCTCACCCCGCGGGATATTTTCGGGATGATCTTATTTGGTCCGATCTCTGTTTAGGGCTGAGCCGTAGGTCAGGGGCGGTGGGGTGCGGGAACCGTAGTGCTCTTGAAAACCGCTCTAGGGCCGGTGACGGTCCTCGTGGGTTCGAATCCCACGCTCTCCGCTCAACCAGTCAAAACGGCGTCTGACCAGCGGTTACATCGGGCGACTGCCCCGCCCGCAACCCAGACGAAACCCGCCGCCATAGGTCCATGTGCGGGAGGCGTACTCGCTGAGGTCGGGGCTATCCGCACGGTGGAGATGTGGGCGAGGAAGTCCGACTGGAGGATCACCGCGAAACGCTCACCTCGTTGCTCATGGGCCATCGCGTCTCGGGGAGCGCGCAGCCTGTACACGTCACCACGCACGCAGGTGCTCCGTGTCCCTCATGATCGCTTCTGCTTCGGCCCTGTCGGCGGGGTCGTTGGCCAACCGCTCGGCTGCGACTTGGGCCTGTTCCATACGACGGAGACGCTGGGCGATGAGAAGCGCTTCGCGGACGGCTTCAGATGCGGAGCGGCCGTCGGAAGTCAGCTCGCCCAGGGCCTTCTCGGCCTTGACGTCGAGTTCAACAGTCAACATGCCCATATCTTCACTGTAAGGCGCGGTCTCCCGCAGGTCTTCGGCCAATTTCCGTGATCGTCCAGATGCATACCGTAATTGACGTCGAGCGACATCGAACCCCCGGTCTCTGCTACCCCGTCATGGATCGTGGCTGACGATTGGGTTGGAAACCCCGGCGAAGGGAACGTGATCGTGGATCCCGCGCATCAGGAGAAGGTCTTTGAGGACGGGATGACCGCACCGCCATCGATGCACTTCATGTGGACCCTGAACAGCACATCCACGCCATGCCCCCGCACGTTCGGCGGCCTCGGGAGCTGCTACCCCGCGTTCAACCAGAGCGAGACGGCAGCATAACGAAGGTCGTACGGCCGAGCCGCCCGAAGCGTTCGTACAGGTCCACCGCGACACCGCGCAGCGTGGATGTGCCGCCGCGCATTACCGCCTATCGGGCCCGGGCAACTGGCCCCGGTTCTGCGTTGTGCAACTTCCCGAGGGTTGGCGACTGGTGATGAGCTTCCCCGAAGTCGACACCGTCGCCTTCCTCATCCTCGACAAACACGACAACCGCACCGACCCCTACGTCTTTCTGGAAGAGGCCTGAGTGTGATCACCGTAGGCGATGGCGCGCCTCAGCCGGCCTCGATAATCAGTGGCATGCCACAGATCACTGTCGAGTACTCAGCCGCCCTTGCTGAGGCGTTCGATCGGCGCGGGTTCGCGCTGGCACTTCACTCGGCCGCGGCCGGGCTGATCGGCAGCGCCCTGCCAGACTTCAAGACTCGCTTCTATCCCATCGCTGAAGCGGTCATCGGTAGCGGAGCAGCCACCGAGGCGATGATCCACGTGGATCTGGCGATCCTGCCCGGCCGTGACCCCGCGGTCAAAACCCGGCTGGGGGATCTGACCCTCGCGACGCTCTGCGATCACATCAGGCCCGGGACCGGGCTGACCACCCAGGTCACCGTCGAGGTTCGAGACATCGAGAACTACCACAAACGTGTGCTGAGGCGATAGTCGCACGATGTCGGGGCCGCCTAACAGCCGCCCTGCCGGCGCGGCGCTGCTCATGCCGTTCTCAGCGTCGATGGTGATCCTGACACCCCCACGCCGAGCGTCCCCCCTTTTGAGCGGGAGAGAGGGGGGATTCGCGCAACCCCGCGACGGGCTCACCACGGTGAGGAGAGGGCGACAGGCGTTGCCGGGATGTTCCCACCGATCAACTGCGCGACAAGGCCGGCCAGACCGGACGGGAACACCCGTTCGTTGGAGCATCGCAGCTCAGGAATGCTCCACCAGTGATGCGCGACGATCAGCGACTGCTCGAACTCGTCCCGGCCCGAGGTCTTCACAGTCGTCTCTCCCATGCGGGCGTAGAAGCGGGCGTAGAAGAACGTGTCGATCCCCAGGACCGTCGTTCCGTCCCGCCGCCAGGTTCCCGAACTGACCGCCACGACCGGGCCGAGGTCGGCGGGCGGCACAAGCAGGCCGGTCTCCTCGCGCAACTCCCGCGAGGCCGTTTGCGTGAGCGACTCGCCTTCGCCGACCCTTCCCCCGGGGGTGGTCCATTCAAGCCGATGTTGCCGCTCGCCGCTGCCGTACCCCTGTAAGAGGAGCAGGCGATCCTCTGCGTCGACGAGGATGATCCGGGCGGTCAGCCGTGGGATGGGCTGCATCGGGTTCCAATCGTCGCAGGCCGGTCCGGGTCATGGCTGTCGCGGGCCCTGCGCCGTCAAGGCACGGAGTGCGGCGAGGTATGCGGCGATGTGGTGATCCTTGACCGAATCGCGGAGGCGTCCCCGGGTTTTCAGACGCCTCTCGATGAGGTGCTTCGACTCGCCGGTGGTCAAACCGTGCCCGTCCGGTGTTCGGCGGTCGGACGGCTCGATGGCCGATCCGGGCGGATGCAGGTATCGGAGCCGGCCGACAGGGCGCCAGGAGAGGGGCAGCGGGGTGCCACGGAACAGACCTCCGGCGAGCTCCCCCACCATGGCCACGCCGGGAGCGCGGACGTGGGAGTACTGCCCCGGAAACCACGGAACCGGGTCGTCGCCATGCTCGAAGCGCGTCACCGGCACATTTGCGACGGAAAACTCGAAGTCCGCCGTTCCGGGCATCGGTGAGCCGTAGGTGAAGACCCTGTGGACGCGGTGGAACTCCTGAGTCAGGTCACGGGCGGCCATCAGTGCGATCGCTCCGCCCGCGCTGTGGCCGGACATGAAGACGCGCGCCTTACGTTCGCGTGCGGCGGCCACGGCCCGGCGGACGTCGTCGAGCGTGGCGAGCGCGCGCCAGTGATAGGCCGCCTGGTAGTCGGTCCGCCCCAAGGCGCTCGTGATGTTGTCCAGCCAGCCCAGGATGGTCGCGGCCATGCGGTCCTCGCTCAGATCTGCCCCGAAGGTGGTCGTGCCGCGGTAGGCCACCAATGTGAGATCGTCCGACTCGCAGATCAGGGTGTTGGTGACGTGTACTTCGTGATCGTCGTGTGTCGCGGCGATCCGCACCCGCCACTCGCCACGTACGGCCTGCCTGATCGCGGCGAGTGCCGCCGCCACGGGGTCGTCGGCATAGGTCGCCGCCGCGAGCAGGCCCATGGCATATCCCCAGCCGAGCTCCTCCTCGTCGGACATGGACCAGTCTTTGGACAGCAGGCGGTTGAGCAGTTCGCGGGCGATGTCCGCGCGGGACATGGCAGCCTCCGATCACCTGATGGGGTGGTGGCCGGTGGGCGGGAAAACCACCCTCATGGTCAGGATGAGCCGCCGGGCATCCTTGGTGACGGCCTGGAACGCGCCGTCGAAGGATGGGCCGAGCTTGCGGAGGACGGAGGCGACGTGCACAGCGGCGTGCACCTCTCGCAGCGCCTCCGAACTGATGTCGAGTTCGAGCGAGTGCTCCTCGAGTTCGTTCTGAGGAAAGCTGCGCTGCCGGATGAGAGTGCGGATGGCCGGGTCGTCCTGAATTCCTTCTCGGCGGGCGTGCGCTGCGGCGGCGTCCGTGGCGGGTTCGCCGCCGCGCCACTCCCACAGGGCCTGCATCGACTGGGCGACGCGCCGCAGCGACTCGCCGACGCCGTGGACCGAGCCGGTGACCGCACCGGCCTGGAACCGAATCGCCGCGCCGACCTGCCCGTCCTCGGTCACCTCACGGATCTCCCTGACCTCGAGCCGGGCCGCACCGAGCATCTGGCAGACTTCCGCGACGAGGTTGAACTTGGCCGCCGATATGCGCTCGTACGCCAGCGCCGCCTCGACGTACGTGTCGGCGTCCCAGCGGTTGCGGATCAGAAGCGTTCCCGGCTGGAGCACGTCCTCGATCGACTGGAGCGTCGGGTCGTCGCTGAGCGGAGGCCGCAGCGGTACGGGAACCACCGTGGTGAAGGGATCGGTGAGCAACTCCGGGACCACGCTTCTGGCCCTGTTGTAGTCGTCACGATGGAGTACGACGATCTTCTTCTCGAGCTTGGGGGCATCGTCCGGCATCGCTAGCCCACCAGCTTTCTGACCAGCAGGTACAGGAGAGCGGCGAGCAGTGCCAGGAGCGCCGCCTGGGCTTTCGGACGGGACAGCAGGTCCAGGGCGAAAGGGCGCCTGCCCGCCCACCCCTCTGCGAGCAGTCGATCGATGTCGGCGGGGTCGGCGGTCAGCCCGCCTTCGCTCAGGATCCCGGCCGCCTCGATCGCCGCGGCCTGCGTCCATGTCCGCTCCCTTGCCGGAGCGGTGACCACGAGGGAGGCCCTGAGCCGCTGCCTCTCCGCCTGTCTCTTCGACTTCCTGCTCGACCCGTTGGCGGTGACCGGAAACTCCACCAGCAGCCGCGAACCGGACAGGACGTACCGCCCGAGGCGGGTGTCGTTCTGCTCGGACGCGTTGGTGACCAGGTCCACGAAGTCCCGATGGACCGCCGTACGCTCGTCCGCGCCGAGCACATGCCCGTACCGCCAGGCAAAGGGCTCTCGATCGGGAAACTCTACGTAGACGATGTCGACGTAGCCGGCTCTTCTCATGGCAGTTCCTTTTCGTGAGCCACGACGTGCTCCATGATCTTCGACGTGACGCGGTCCGCTGACGGCCGGTCCTTCAGGGACCCGACGACCACCCGGACCATGGCGTCACCGCCGAGTCGCAGCAGGATCCGGTCGAGTTGGTCGACGATGATCTGGTGATACGCGGCCTCGTCGACCTGAGGTGATCGAGGGTCTTCGTCGGTATGCGTCACCACGACGATGCAGAGGTAGACCTGCCCGTCTTTCAGCCACCTCCCGATCTGTCCGGCATCGTCGTCGACCCGATGCCAGTCCCGCTCCGGCGGCATCCCGAGTCCGGCGAGCATGCGCGCGTCCACCAGGTAAAGCACGTATCGGCTCTCGGCCACCCGGTTCTCCCACTGGGGCCAGGCCTTTTCCTCACCGCTCAGATCACCCAGGCCCAGAAAGGTCAGACGGATGCCGTTCGCGGTGAGCTTCGTCTTGGGATGGATGCGCGGCGCCTGCGTACGACCGGGATCGTCGTCCACCCAGGTGCCGCGCCACGAGTTGATCAGCGTGGTCTTTCCGGTGTACCTGACCCCGAGCACAGCAATGTGAAACTTTTTCCGGCGAAGCTTCATGAGCAGGAAGAAGGAGATGACCGTGCCGAGGCCGATGCCGAGGCCGTAAATAATGAGGGGAATGGGCACAGATATCCCGCCTTGTCGGATCACTGTACGACCACAAGAGTGTCGAAGTGATATGCCCCCTTCAACCGTTTCCTGTTACTCTCCTCAACAGGAAACGGGGGACGTGTCATTGGCGGGAAGGGCACTATGGCGCATTCGTCCTTCGGAGAGGAGTTGCGCCGGCGACGTATGGCCGCGGGCCTGTCGCTGAGCGCACTGGCGACGGCGGTCAATTACAGCAAAAGCCATCTCTCCAAGGTGGAGACCGGAAACAAGCCGCCGACACCTGACCTCGCGCGACTCTGTGACGGTGCTCTCAAGGCCGGCGGCGCTCTACGGGCACTCGCCCATGCGGCCCGACCGCCCGACGGCAAGGCGGCGGCGGAGTCGTCCGGCCGGACGCTCGACGCCGAGTGGTTGCTGAGATTGCCGGGCGGCGGACCGGGAGAGTTCGCGTCCGCTGATCTGACCGGTCCGGTCAGCATGCGGTTCACCGCCGCATCCGGTGACATCGATGCCCTGTCCTCGCTGCTCGACCTGCTGATCCAAGCAGGACGGTCGAGTCCTCCCGGCATGGTGCTACCGATCGCGATCGCTCAGGTCCATGCCGCTCGGACGGCGATCCCCCATTCCGGAGGCCGCTCGCGCAAGCGATTGCTCACGCTCGCGGCGCGGGCGGCCGAATTCACCGGCTGGATGGCCCAGGAGTCCGGTGACGATTCCGCCGGAGCCTGGTGGACGGATCTCGCGGTGGAGTTCGCCGCTGACGGAGCGGATCAGGAACTGGCCGAGTACGCGGACGTACGGCGTGCCCTGATGACTCTCTACCGAGGTGAGGCCGCCACGACGGTCCATCTGGCGGCTCGGGTCCGACACCGGCACGCGCTCTCACCCCGGTTGCGCTGGCTCGCGGCGCTTCGTGAGGCGCAGGGCCACGCACTGGTGGGCGACGACCACAGCTGCCGGTCCGCCATCGACGGTGCTCACGCGCTCTGGGAGCGCGCGAGCCGGGACGCCCCGGCCCCTCCGCGTCCCGGCGGCGAGGGAGCGGTCGCCCGGCCGCTCGGCACCTCGGTCCCCGTCGACATCATGACCACGATGGTCACCGGATGGTGCCTCCATGACCTGGGCCGACCCGGTGAGGCCGCGGAGGTGCTCGGCCGGGCGCTGCCCGGCCTGGGCCCGTCATCGCGCCGGTCCCGCGCACGCTTCACGGTCAGGCGCGCACTCGCGCTCGCCGACGACGGGTCCATCGCGGACGCCTGCTCGCTGATCGCCGATGTACTGGACGACATCCGCACCGTCGACTCCGCGACGATCAGAGCGGATCTGCGCTGTTTCGCCAATGCCATCCGCCGTCGGCGCACCCATCCCTCCGTGGCCGACCTGTGGCCTCAGTTGTGGCTGATCCTGGGCGGACGCGGACCTCAGTGATCTTCGGTGGTCTTCGGTGATCTCGGTTATCTCGGGGCGGTGACTTCGGCACAATCCCGTACTTGTGGCACGAACGGCGGGGAATTCCGGAAAGGAACGGCCAGTGACGGACTCCGTGGAGCGGGATCTGATATTCATCAGCTTCCGCGGCAAGGACAGCGGTCCGACAGCGGCGCACGTCGACCTGGTGCTGCGTCAGGCCTTCGGCGCCGACCGCGTGTTCCGATCCAGCAGGTCCATCGAACTGGGTTCGCTGTTCGACGAGGTGCTGGAGACCGCCCTGCGCCGGGCCTGCGTGCTGCTTGTGCTCATAGGCCCGCAATGGTGCGGCGACGGCCCCGGCGGACGGCGAATCGACGACCCCGACGACTGGGTGCATCGCGAGGTGAAGGCGTCGCTGGAGGCCGGTGTACATGTGATCCCCGTGATGCTGGAGAAGACGCCTCGGCTCACCGAGGCCGACCTTCCGGAGCCGCTCAAGCCGCTCGCACGACGCCAGACCGCCGAACTCAGGTTCCGCAACGACGCCGCCGACCTGTCCAACCTGATCTCACGGATCCGTCAGACCGTCCCCCAGTTCAGCCGGCTTCGCGTGGCGAACCCGTTCGCGCTGGACTCCGTCGATCTTCCCGGCAGGCTGGAAAGCGGACTCGACTTCGAGCGACTGGACGATCTCCTGGCTGCCCGCCGCTGGCAGGAGGCTGATCGGGAGTCCGCCAGACTGCTGGTGGCGGCGGCTGGAGGCGATCTGCTGAAGCCCCGGTCGTACATGATCCGAATGGACGATGTCGACAAGATCTCTCCCGCTGACCTGCGCGGGATTGACCAGCTCTGGATGTCCCACAGTGAAGGGAGATTCGGGCTGACCACACAGCTGGTGGCCATGCGGAAGGCGGCGGACGACCTGATCACCTTCGGCGACATGATCGGCTGGCGTACGACCCGGTGGATCTACTACTCAGAAGTGCTGTGGTCGTCCTCAGCACCGGTGGGCCATCTGCCGGTCCTGGGTCCGGTCGGCGGCATCCGTCCGCCGAAGCTCCGTGCCCGGGACACCGTGGCGGGAATGAGTTCCATCCCAGCGGCGATAACTCGTTACCTGCGCGACAGAACAGCTGTGGAGCAGGTGCACAGGACACCCGTCAGCGATCCCTTCGGCTGGCGCGAGTACTACCCGCTGGCCCTCTACGCGGCCATAGACGTGCACGCGCATCTGTTCCGGGGCCGAACCGCACCCTACGTTCGTGCGATAACGCAGTCGGTGCGCTCGGGAACCAGCACGTACGGCAACCTCCTGTCCGTGGTCTGGGCCGTGCACCGTGGGCGCCTTCTTGACCGCCTGGTGGATCCCGCGTGACTGTCCGGGTGATGCCACCGTTATCGGTCGGCGTCTCGATCCGCATGGCGGGCAGTACGCCACCGTCCTAGTCTTGATCTACAGGTTCCCCCGATCGCACAAAGGAAGCCCCCGATGTCCTTTGCCGAGCACATCGCCCCGATCCTTCGTGCGGCAATGGAGATCCTCCGGGATGCCGGCCGCCCGATGTCGCCCGACGAGGTGCGGAGGGCCGTCGCCGAGAAGGTCTCGATCGCACCCGAGCAGCAGGCTCTCAACGGGCACGGCCAGGTCCGCTGGCAATCCCAACTGGGCTTCCGTACCGGGGAGGCGGCCTCCATCGGATGGATGACCAAGAGGAACGGCTGGGCGATCACCTCGGCCGGGGTGCGGGCGCTGGAGGACCATCCGGGTGTCGAGCTCTACCGGGAGCTGGGCCGGCAGTACCGGGCGCGACGGCAGCCCGCTCAGGTCCGCTCCTACACGGATCCGCGATGGAAGACCGTTCTCGCGGCCCTGGCACGGGTGACGCCGGGCAGTTGGACGACATACCGCGACATCGCCGACCTGGTCGGTATGTCAGCCCAGTCGGTCGGTGGTTTCATGGCCCAGTCCGCCGACGACAACGTCCATCGCGTGCTCCAAGCGGGTGGCACGATCTCCCCCAATTTCCACTGGCTCGACCCAGAGCGGGCCGAGGATCCCCGTGAGGTCCTGGAAAGCGAAGGCCTCACCTTCGACGCGACCGGGCGGGCGAACCCGGCGCGGCGCGTCACCACGGACATGCTCCGCGCGAAGCTCGCAGAGGCCGGTGTGCTCACGCCGTCGGCCTCCCGTGGCGAGCCCGAGCCGGAGTCCGAGGAGTTCCCGGACGAGATTCCCGGGGCGTTCGAGCAGTTCCAGCAGAACCTCGGATACGCCCGGCAGCTCGTGCACGGCGGTCGGAATCTGGAACGACTCGGCGTCGGCGCCTTCGACGTCACCGATCTCTACCGTGCGGCCTGGACCCAGTCGGTGGCCGCACTGGACCACTGGGTGACCCGGGAGATCGTCGACCGGGCCGTGGCTCTCGCGCTCCAGCCCGATGGGAACCGGCCTCCCAAGTTCAACAAGCTCTCCATCCCGGTTGAGCTGTTCGAGCAGGTCTACTACCGTGCCGCCCCACTGGGCGAGATGTTCCGTACGCACCTGGAACAGTTCTTCGCGTTCATGACCTTCCAGAACCCCGACAAGATCAAGGAAGGCTTCGCGTACGTCAGCACCGTCAATCTCTGGGTGAAGGTCGCGGAGATCCTCACCGAGCAGGACCCGACGAGTCGCGTCACCGCCGACGACGTGCGGGGTCAGCTCAGGGACATCGCCCGGCGCCGCAACAACATCGCGCACACGGCCGACCACGATCCGGACGATCCCGGTCAGAAGCTCCCCATCAAGTCCGGCGATGCCGACGACGTCATCAGCTTCCTCGAGTCCGTCGCGATCGCCATCCAGCACGCACTCGGTGATCCGCTTCCGGCCGCCGACTACGACACGGCCCCTGCCGAGGTGGGCACGCTGGGACCAGTGCCGGCGAGAGCCCTCGACGAGCGACAGGTCTCTCAAGGTGACGGCAAATGGGATGAAGACAGCCTCCTCCACGCGATTCAGCATTACTGCCCGCCGGACGTGGCCGAGACGCTGCTGGCCGTCTACCGGCACGCCGAGCGCCACCCCTCCTTCCGGGGGTACTACTTCGGCACGGGCGAATATCCCTCGGCCACCGCGCGGTTCAGCCTCGGGACCGACGAGGCCGCGGTCTGGAGCATCTACACCGGTGCCAGTCAGTCGGTGCTCTCGATCAACTTCCAATGGATGCACAACCGGGGGGCCTCACCTGAGCGCCTCCATCAGCTGGCAGAGGCTCTGGCGGTGTTTCCCGAGTGGGCGCGCATGCGCGGTCAACTCGTGGCGGCGAACTACGCCAGACGCCCGTCCCTCACCCCGGCCGCGCTGGCTCGGCACGACGCGGCCGAGCTCATCACCAGCGCGATCAATATCCTGCTCACCGTGGGGGACGACATCTGAACAGGGATCGGGAGGCTGGGACTGGCGCGTGCGCGGGCACGCGGTTTGCGGGATCGTAGTGACATGGATCCTGGCGCGCCCCCGCGATGTCCCGACTGCGGCGAGCCGCTCGCCGGCCCGCACACCGCCTGCCCGGTTTGCGCGCTGCCGCTGAGCGGTCCTGTCGCCGCCGAACTGTGGCGGGTCGATGTGGAGCGCGCCGAGCTCAGGCGACGTGAGATGCAGCTCACTGCCCGGCGCACCGAGCTTCTCGTGATGTTGCGAACCGCCCGCGCCGGAACTGGAATCGGAACCGCGGTCGGGACTGAAGTCGGGACCGGGCAGTCCGGGGACGCCTCCGGCGCCCTCCCGCCGCCGATGCCCGGCACCGAGCGGCCGAAGGACCTGTCCGCGAAAGCCGTACAGAACCTGTTATTGGCACTCGGCGGGATCCTGCTGGTCGTGGCGGCGATCGTGTTCACGGCGGTGAGCTGGGGGCACCTCGGCATCGGCGGCCGCGCCGCGATCCTGCTCGGCTTCACCGGCCTGGTCCTCGCGGCCCCGCTCGGGTTGCGGAAGCGTGGTCTGGCCGCCACCGCGGAGACCCTCGCCCTGCTCGGCCTCGCGCTGCTGTTCCTCGACGGGTACGCCGCCTGGCACCTGGGGCTGGCCGGTCTCGACCGAATCGATCCTCAGCACTACACGGCCGGGCTGATCACGGTCGTCGCCGGGGTGTTCGCTATCTATGGGCGGCTTGCCCGGCTCAGGTGGCCGGTTCCCGTGGCGGTCGTGCTCGCGCAGTTTCCGCTCACCGTGCTGGCGTTCGACCAGGGCGCGGTCTGGCTCGTCGCGGCGTTGCTCGCCACCGCCTGCGCCGACGCCACGCTGTGGCTCGCCACGCCGCGGGTGGCGGTGGCGGTCTGCTTCGGTTTCACCTGGTCACTCGGGTCGGTGGTCGGGATCGTGGAGTCTCTCGACGCGTACGAACCGCGCACCGTCTGGAGGCTGTCCGCCGCGCTGCTCGTCGCCGTGGTGACGGGGCTGGTCATCGCCGTTCGCGCGAGCAGGCCCGCAATCAAGCCCGTGAGCGGGCCCGTGAGCAGCCCGTGGCCGGTCGTGCTCGCGGTGGCGTCGACGATCACACTGATCAGTGCGCTCGCGCTCCCCGCCCGCCTGGTTCTGGAGGGTCACTGGGCGGTCGTCCCCGGCCCCGTCGCCGCACTGCTCGTGGCCGTTCTCGCGGTTCTCGCGCGCCGTACGGCCGCCGCGGCGGTCGAGGCGGTCGCGATGCCCGCCGCCATCACAGCCGCGATCATGATGGCCCTGCTGTCCGCGCCGGTGCTGCCGCCGGTGGCCGACGCCCTCGCCGGACCACTGGGCCGGGTCGGGGTCTGGGGCGGCGTCGGTTCGGGTGGCGTCAGTTCGGGTGGCGTCGGTTCGGCATCGGGCGCCCCGTGGCTCCTCGCCGGGCCACCCGACCTGGTCGTGCTCACGATGCTCGCGCTCGCCTCCGCGGCGACCACGCTGCTGCTCCGGCGGCTTCCCGGGACTGACCGGGCCGAGTCGCCGGACGAGTCGCCGGATGAGTCATCGGGCGGGACGCCGTACGACCTGCGACAGGTGCTCACCCTGGTCACCCTGGCGTTCGGCGCGGTGGCCGTGGCCGTCTGCCCTGTCGCGCTCGACCTGCCCTATCCGGCGGTGACATCCGTACAGGTCGGGCTGGCCGTCGCGCTTGCCGCACTCTCGGCACGGGTCCCCCTCGCGGGCGTGCCGGCGCTCGCGGCGGTGCTGGTGGCGGGTATCTGGGCGCTCGCGTCCGAGCCCGCGACACTGATCACGCTGGCTGTCCTCGCCGTCACCGCCGCGGTGACGGTCGTGATCGCTCGCGAGCCTGCCGTACGTATCGGCGCCGCCGGTCTCGCGACCCTGCTGGCCGGCGGCGAGGCGGTCGCGCTGTGGATCGCCGCCGACGTCCAGCCGCGATTCATCACCTTCGTCCTCCTCGCGGTGGCCTGTGTGGCCGCGATCGTCGCGGCGCGGCTCAAGGCCGTTCCGGGGACGGCGGTGGAAATCGCGGGATATGTGCTCGGGTCGATCGGGCTGTTCCTGGTGGTGGATCTGCGGATGTTCAGCCTCGCGTGCGCCGTCGCGGGCGTCCTCGGGTTCGGTACGGCTCTGCGCCCCGACCGGCGGGGGGCGGGATATGCCGGGACCGCCTTTCTGCTGCTGGCCGGCTGGACCCGGCTCTTCGCGGACGGGGTGGAGACGGTGGAGGCCTACACCGTGCCGTTCTCCCTGGTGCTGTTGGTGATCGGCTGGTGGCACGTGCGGGAGTCCTCGTCGTGGCAGGCGTACGGCTCGGGCCTGGCCTTCTCCTTGCTCCCGAGTCTGCTGGCGCTCTACGCCCAGCCCGAGGGCTGGATCCGGCCGTTGGTGCTCGGCCTGGTGTCGATGGCGGTCCTGCTGGCCGGAGCGAGATTCCGGCTGCAGGCGCCCGCCGTGCTGGGCGGGTTCACGCTGGCCGCCGTCGCCCTGCACGAGCTCGCGCCCTGGATCGCACAGCTCATCACGCTCGTGCCGCGCTGGGTCCCGATGGCCGCCGGCGGCCTGGCGCTGCTCCTGATCGGGGCGACCTACGAGGCCCGGCTGAAGGACGTCCGCCGGATACGCGACGGCCTCCGCTCCCTGCGGTAGCCGTGACAGGCCGCCGGCGGAAGGCCCCGCCCTCGGCGAGGAGAGCGAGGCCCTGAGCGCCCCTCGGTCAGCAGTTCTTGTAGCCGCGCCGGGTGCCCTTGTACGCACAGGAGTCGATCAGCTTTCCAGCGTCGTTGCGCAGATAAGCCTTGTCCCCGGTGTTGTTCCAGACGTACCAGCGACGGTTCCAGTAGACGTCGCGGGTGCCGTCCCGGCCCTGTCCGGTGTGCAGGGTGAGCTTCTTGCCGGACTTCAAGGCGACCTTGCCAAACGTGTAGCGGAAGCCGGTCTTGTCGCGGATGGTCCAGCCTTTCAGGCTGATCTTCTTCTTGGTGTTGTTGCGGATGGTGATGTACTCGGCGTTGAGGCTGCGGTTGCCACCCCGGTCGCTGCCCGGACTGTTGTAGTAGATCTTCGTGATCTCAACGGCAGGTCTGGCGGCCTGGGCGGGGCCGGCGGCCAGGGGAACGGTTACCGCCGCGACGAGTGTGCCGACGATGAGGGAGACGTGACGCAAGTCCTGCTCACTCCTGAGACTAGGGATACGACAGACTATCGGCGCATTCTAGAAGAAGGGAGCTTCTCGCATGTTTTCGGGGCAAATCGCCCGATCGTGCAGTTGTGCCTGCTGTCCCTGCCGCAGACCGAGTTAGCTCCTGAGGAGAGACCACGTGAACCGAAGCATCCGCTCGATGGACGATGTCATGGCCCTGCTCGACCGGCTGTTCTCCTCGGACGCCGACCGGTGGACGGGCAACGCGTCGCCCTGGTGGGACACCTTCTATACCGACCGATCGAAGCCGGTCCCCTTCTTCACCAGGAAGCCCGACGAGAGCCTCGTGTCCTACGTCGAGCGGGAGGTGCTCAGGCCGGGGCGCGCTCTGGACCTGGGGTGCGGACCGGGCCGCAATGCGGTCTACCTGGCCTCGCTCGGCTTCGAAGTCGACGCGATCGACCTCTCTCCGACGGCCGTCGCCTGGGCTGAGGAGCGTGCCCGGGAGTCCGGCGTCGATGTCCGATTCCACTGCGGCGACGCCTTCACGGCCGAGTTCCAATCCGGCGCGTACGACCTGGTCTACGACTCGGGCTGCCTGCACCACCTGCCGCCGCACCGCCGGGTGAGCTATTTGGACCTGGTGGACCGGCTGCTGACCCTTGGCGGTCATCTCGCGATCTCCTGCTTCGCCGCGGGGGCCATGGGCTCCGAGCTGCCCGACGAGCAGCTCTACCGCGAAGGCCGCCTGCATGGCGGCCTGGCCTTCTCCCCCGAGGAACTGCGTTGGATCTTCTCCGACTACGAAGAGGTGGAGATACGTCAGATGGAGGAGCAGCCTCCGGACTCACCCGTCTTCGGTGTCCCCTTCCTCCTGGCCGCCCTGTTCCGTCTGGCCGCCCCGTTCCCTCGTGCAACGAGCAACTGACTTGTCAGCACTCCCTGCACCACGCGGCGCCGTCTGTGATGATGTCGTACAGGTGTCGAACACCGGCCTGATAGCAGGTGTGTTTGACTCCGTTCATGTGGAAGGCGAGTGAGGTGGCTGCGAAGTCAAGTCGCAGCAACCTGGAGGTCCAGACCTGGGATGGGGCCAATCTGCTCCGGGACGGCTGTGCCGGGCGTGATCGAATGGATCGATACCCCGATCGGAATCAGACTTCGATGGCAGCCGCAGCCACCGTCCAGGCTGATGTCGTGACGGCGAGGGGGGTGTGATGAAGCAGCCGGCACCAGCCCTGGGCCGGGTCCGGGTGGCAAACTACAAGAGCATCGCTTCCTGCGAAGTCGTTTTCACACCCTTGCTCATCCTGGTGGGCCCGAACGGTGCGGGGAAGAGCAATTTCATCGATGCGCTGTCGTTTGTCGCCGACGTTCTGGGATCGACCCCAGCCGATGCCGTAGCCAAACGGGGTGGTCTGGACGCGGTGATCCGACGTGTTCCCGAAGCGTTGGATGAGTTCAGCATCGAACTGGAACTCTCAATCGACGTGCGCGGACAGCGGATCCCCGTCCTGTACGGCTTCACCATCGGCCGGGATCTCACCAGCCATGGGTCTTTGATCGTCCGGCACGAGCGATGCTATCTACAGGACGGCGAGGATGAGCCCTTGTGGGCCGCATTCAGGGTGGAGGCGGGCCGGATCGTTCAAGGCGGGGAAACAAATGGCACTCGCCGCCGTACGCGCGGCGAGATCGAGCCTGATCGCCTCTACCTCCCGCTGGCAGCCACACAGGGCGAGTTCAGCGAGGTCTACCAGGCACTACGGGCCATGCTCTTCTATCACCTGGACACCGATCTCATGCGGCGTGTCGAGCCCGAACGAGTAAGCAGACAGCTCGGTTATTCAGGGGAAGGCCTGGGAGAAGTGCTCGGAGCTTTGAAGCGGGACTTCCCTGTCTTCAAGGCTCGCCTGGATGACTACATGTCGGCGATCGTCCCCGGGACCGCCGGCGTGGACCAGCGGCTCGCGGGCCCCTACTCGACGGTGGAGTTGCGGACTCGCGAAAGCGAGCGGGCTTTCGGCCCTGAATCGATCTCTGAGGGGACGCTACACGCAGCAGGGGTGCTCGCGGCGTTGTTCCAGCCTGTCGTCCTTGAAGGCAAGGCGACGCTGCTCGCGATCGAGGAGCCGGAGACTGCGCTTCATCCGGCCGCGTCCGGGGCGCTGTTCGACGCGCTGGCGGAGGCCAGCGAGCGATGCCAGGTCATTGTCACGACCCAGAGCGCTGATCTGCTTGAACGAGAGGACATCGATCCGGACTGGGTTCGCGTGGTGACGATCGACGGCGGTGTCACAGAAATCGGGGGAATCGATGAGATCAGTCGTGGTCTCGTCAAGGACAAGCTGGCCACGGTGGGCGAGTTGATGCGAGGTCGCCAACTCCGACCGGAGGGCGGCGAATGAGCGTGCGGATCACAATCGCCTCGATCGTCGAAGGCTACGGCGAAGTAACTGCGCTACCGGTCCTGCTGCGTCGGATCACCCAGGATTGCGGCATATGGGACGCCAAGATTCCGGAGCCGCACCGCATACCCCGCGGCAAGCTGATCGCGCAGGGCGGGGTGGAAAACGCCGTCCTCCAGGCGTCGCGTCAGGTAACCGGTCCAGGGGGAGTCCTGGTGCTGTTCGACGCGGACGATGATTGCCCTGCCGACTATGGGCCCGCTCTGCTCAAGCGAGCGCAGACCGCACGGAATGACAAGGAGATATCAGTCGTGCTGGCGAACCGGGAGTTCGAGGCGTGGTTCCTGGCCGCTGCCGCGTCGCTGGCCGGGCACCGTGGGCTCGCCGACCCGTTACAGCCCCCTTCGAATCCCGAAAGTATCCGAGATGCCAAGGGATGGCTCACCCATCAGAAGATCGACGGGACCTCGTACAAGGAGACCATTGACCAGGCCCCGCTCGCAGCGGTCTTCGACATGGCACAGGCCAGGAGGAACGCGGCCTCCTTCGACAAGTTCTGGCGTGATGTGGAACGCCTTATCCGGTGAGCGACTAGCACCTGCCTGTCGGCGGGTCATGCTCCGGCAGAGGCATGGCGTCCAGCCCCTGGCTTCCAGTGGTGATGACCCCATCTGTCATGACCGGGGTGAGGCCGAAACGCTACCGGGAAGTAACCGGCCCTAAACGGCAGGCTGACAGGCTGAGCTGTGGCCACATGTGCCGTGGCCACGTGTCATGAGAGGTCGCTCGTGGTCAGGATCGCTCCCTTCGCTCGTCTGCCGCGCCCGCTTCGCTGGGCCGCCCGCGTCCTGACCACGCTGCTGGTCCTGGTCCTCGTGGTGGCGATCGCCGGGGCGGGCGTGGTGGTCTGGACGGTGCGGCAGTCGTTCCCACAGCTCGACGGCGAGATCAGGCTGCCCGGCCTGGCAGCGACGGTGACCGTGCATCGGGACGCGTACGGCATCCCGCAGATCTATGCGGACAGCCCGGCCGACCTGTTCCGGGCGCAGGGGTACGTCCACGCCCAGGACCGCTTCTGGGAGATGGACTTCCGCCGCAAGACCACGGCGGGCCGGCTGTCGGAGCTCTTCGGCGCGAGCACTCTCGAAATCGACAAGGTCGTACGCACGCTCGGCTGGCGGCGGGTCGCCGAGCAGGAGATCGCGCTGCTCGCGCCCGAGACGCGCAAGGCCCTGGAGGACTACGCGGCGGGCGTCAACGCCTGGCTCGACCAGCACGCGGGCGCGGCGGACAAGAGCCTGGAGTACGCCGTGCTCAAGCTGACCAACGGTGACTACACGCCCGAGCGGTGGACCCCCGCCGACTCCCTCGCCTGGCTGAAGGCGATGGCCTGGGACCTGCGCTCCAACATGGGCGAGGAGCTGGACCGGGCGCTGACCGCCGGGTCCGTCCCTGTCGACCGGGCCGAGCAGCTCTTCCCCGGCTACCCGTTCGACCGGCACCGGCCCATCGTGACAGGTGAAAGCGGCGCCGGGACCGCGGCGAAAGGCATGACGCGAGTCGTACGGCAGGCCGTACCCGAACAGGCGCGGGCGCTGGCCAGGACGGCCGAGGCGATGCGCGCCCTGCCCGCCCTGCTCGGCACCGCCGGGGGCGACCTCGCCGGCATCGGATCCAACTCCTGGGTGGTGAGCGGGGCGCACACCACGACCGGCGAACCGCTGCTCGCCAACGACCCGCACCTCGGCCCGCGGATCCCGTCGATCTGGTATCAGGCGGGGCTGCACTGCCGACAGCGCGGCCCGGCATGTCCCTTCGACCTGACCGGCTACACCTTCGCCGGGCTCCCCGGCGTGGTGATCGGCCACAACCACCGCATCGCCTGGGGCTTCACCAACCTCGGTCCGGACGTCACCGACCTCTACCTGGAGCGGACCAAGGGCGACACCTACCAGTTCAGGGGCGAGTGGCGGGCCATGGAGACCCGCGTCGAACAGATCAAGGTCGCGGGCGGCGCGCCGGTGAGCCTCACCGTACGCTCGACCGGCCACGGCCCGATCATCTCCGAGGTGCTCGCCGACGCAGGCAGAGCCGTACCGGGCGCCGCCGCCAAGCTGGGCGAGCAGCCACCGGACCTGCCGCAGGACCTGTCGCAGGGAGTGGAGGTCGCGCTGCGCTGGACCGCGCTGGACCCGGGCCGCACGGCCGACGCGATCCTCCTGCTGAACAAGGCCGACGACTTCGAAGACTTCCGCGCGGCCGCGGCGGCCTTCGAGGTCCCGGCACAGAACCTGATCTACGCCGACGTCGACGGCAACATCGGATATCAGGCCCCGGGCCGGATCCCGGTTCGTGCCAAGGGCGACGGCCGCTGGCCCGCGCCGGGCTGGACCGGCGAGTACGAGTGGCAGGGTTTCATCCCGTTCGAGAAGCTGCCGTACGTCTACAACCCGCCGGCGGGATATATCGTCACCGCCAACAACGCGGTGATCCGTCAGGAGAAGGGCGGCCCGTTCCTGACCGGCGACTGGTCGTACGGCTACCGCTCCCAGCGCGTCGTCGACCGGCTGGAGCAGGCCATCGCCAAGGGCAAGGTCTCGGTCGAGACCATGCAGGACATCCAGCGCGACACCCGCAACGGCCTCGCGCCCCTGCTCGTGCCGCACCTGCTGCGCGTCGGCGCCGGGGAGCCGCTGCGCGGCTGGGACTTCGACCAGGACCGCGAGTCGGCCGGGGCCGCCTACTTCAACGCGGTCTGGCGGCACCTGCTGCGGCGGACGTTCGGCGACGAGCTGCCCGATTCCGCCCAGCCCGGTGGCGGCGACCGGTGGTATGAGGTGATCAGAGCTCTGCTGGACCGGCCGGACGACCCGTGGTGGGACGACGTGAGCACCACGGACCGGGCCGAGACCAGGGACGACATGCTCACCGCCGCCCTGGCGGACGCCAAGGCGGAGCTCACCGAGTTGCTCGGCGACGACCCGTCCGCCTGGCGCTGGGGCGACCTGCACACGCTGGAGCTCACCCATGAGACGCTCGGCAGCTCGGGCATCGGGCCGATCGAGTGGCTGTTCAACCGCGGCCCGCTACGCACCCAGGGCGGCAAGGACACCGTGGACGCGACCGGCTGGGACGCCACGGAGGGTTACCAGGTGAGCTGGGTGCCGTCGATGCGCATGGTCGTCGACCTGGCGGACTTCGACCGTTCACGCTGGATCAACCTGACCGGCGCCTCCGGCCACGCCTTCCACGCCAACTATGACGATCAGGCCGAGCTGTGGGCCGACGGGCAGACGACCCCGATGCGCTCCTCCGAGAAGGCGGCCAGCGCGGACGCGGCCGACACGCTCACCCTCACCCCTTGATGCAGCAGGTGGAGCAGGGGTCGGAGGGCTGGATGGTGATCCACAGGCAGCAGGTGCGGCGGCGGAACCCGTCGCCCTCCGGGACGACCAGGCCGGCCACCGGCGGCCCGATCTCGTCCAGTAGCCGACGCGCCTCGCCGTACGAGCCGAGCAGCGTGAGCGGATGGACGACCGCCTCG
Source organism: Sphaerimonospora thailandensis (assembly GCF_016863115.1). GTDB lineage: Bacteria > Actinomycetota > Actinomycetes > Streptosporangiales > Streptosporangiaceae > Sphaerimonospora > Sphaerimonospora cavernae. Next base: position 44,315 of record NZ_BOOG01000036.1, on the reverse strand, counting down.
GCGGTGGAGCCCCACAGCGTGCGCTCGCCCACCTTGGTCAGCGCGTTCAACGCCCTGATCAGGGGGAGTTGACCGTCCATGAGCGACTCACGGATGGCCGCCGCCAGGTCCTCTACGACCACCGCGCCGGGCGCGCCGGCCAGCGGATCGTCGGGAAGGACCGCGACGGTCACCTCGGTCGCCGCGACCGTCACGCCCGCCGCCGACGACCTCACCACCGTGTCGTCGAAGCGCATCAGCGGCACCCGACGCCCGAGTGCCCACCCGAGAACCAGCGGGAGGGTCTGCCAGTAGCTGTACGTCTTCCACAGCAACGCCGCCCCCACGTGGGGCGCCGCACCCCACCGGCCCGCCGTTTCTTCCACGAAAGCGCGCAGCCCGTCGTACGGCTCCCGCACCAGATCCGCGACGCGGATCCAGTCCGGGGAGTCGTCCGCGACCAACCCCGGCAGCACGCCCAGCACGCCGCCGCGTTCGGCCGTGAGGCTCTCCAGTTGCTTCGAGAGGGTGTCGAGCAGCGGCACTGCTTTTCTCCTGTCAGAACACATCGGATCAGCTGTCAGCACGGATGGCGTCCCGGGTCAGGAAGGCCAGCCGGGCGCGTTTCTCGGGTAGGTCGATCTCGGGTCCGAGCTCGAAACCGGTCCGGAGCAGACGCGCGATGACCTTGGCGTTGCGGGCGTCCGGCTCGACCACGATGCGCTTCCTGCTCGGGTCGGCCAGCACGTAGGTGAGGATCACGGAGATCAGGTTGCCGGTGAAGCCCGCTTCCGTCGCACCCTCGACCGGGCCGACCAGCAGGTGGACGCCGAAGTCGCCGGCCTGGACGTCATAGCACTCGCCGACCGGATCGTGCGCCGGCTCGTACGTCTGGAAGAGCGCGATCGGCCGGTCGCCTCGATGGATCAGGTACGCGTGGTGCGTGCTCAGGCCGTCCAGATAGGTGTAGATCTCCAGGACCCGCTCGCGATCGGCGTCGAGCATCCCCCAGAATCCGGCCCGCTCCTGGGTGACCCAGGTATGGATCAGATCGAGGTCGGCCACCGGATCCACAGGGACGACGCGGACGGCGCCGAACCCGTCGATCACCTGCTCGTGTACGGCCTTGCGGGACTCGGTGGTCACGTTCGCTCCTCGGTGAGATGACGCCAGTCGGTGATCACGGGGACGAGCTCGCCGCGCAGCCACAGCGGTAGCTGGTCGCGCCGGTGGGGATCGCCGGGTACGCCGGAGGCGCCGAGCGGGACCACCCACCGGCTGTCGTCACGTCGCGCCAGGTCCCACACATAGCGCGCGGCGGGTCCGCGGGCGCAGTGGTGGGTGACGCCGGGGATGCTCGACGTCGCCAGCACGCAGTCGTGGTCGCCGGACAGCCCGGGCCGTTCCGGCGGTTCATCGAGGGAGCCCGCGGGCAGCGCCCGCCAGGGCACGAGCCGATGCGCCTCCCCCCAACTGCTCGCAGTCTCGCGGGATGCCGCCTCCTCGAGGGCCGCCCGCACCAGTTCGACCAGGCCGGTCCGATCCAGCCCGGGCAACAGGTCGGGCAGGGGGTCGGTGGTGAGCAACGTCCCCAGTCCGTGCGCGACGCGGGGGACCAGGGAGAGCCACGGCAGGAAGACCTCCGGGTACGGCGCGGCCCCGCCGATTCCCTTCAGCGCGGCGAGCGCGGGGTGGGCCGCGAGCCGCCGTACCACCGCCGACCTCAGTTCCGCGTAGGCCAGGGCGTCGGCGCTGTCGGCGTCCATCCGGCGGTCCCAGCTCAGCAGCCGGTCGCGTAGCCGTACGGCCTCCGGGCCGAGCTCGTGCAGCCCGGCCAGCAGGTCCAGCAGCGCTCCGGCCGAGGCCAGGTGGGTGTCGGTGTGCACGGCCGCCATGTCCTCGACGGCCCAGGGGCCGGGCGAGCTTTCGAGCAGGTGGCGGATCCGGTCGGCGCGGTGCGGCGCGGCGAACTCGACGCCGAGCGGCTCGGACAGGTCCCGCTGGTTCGCCATCACCGTGATGCCGTCGACCACGCGGCGCGGCATCGGCGTGTGCCGGCCGTGCCACTCGTACGCGGAGTCCCAGGCCGGCACGACGCGCAGGCCGTTGTCGGGATGCCGGACCGGTACGGCACCGGCGACGCGGTGCAGCGTCCCGCCGCGGGTGTCCGCCGCCAGCACGACGTTGACGGGCTCGGCCCACCGGTCGAGCGCCCGGTCCACGTCGGCGACGGTCTCCGCCCTGAGCAGGGCGGGCAGCGCCTCGAACCCGAGCTCCCCGCGCACCCGCGGCGGATAGCGGAGGCTGATCGCCTCCCAGGCGGCATCGGCAGCACCCGGTTCGTATGGCTCGGCCATCACGACGGGGCCGCGCTTGGTCTCGATGACCTCGACCTCGACGGGCTCGGAGGCACCGGCGACCTCGATGGTCTCGACGTGGGCCGCGGCGGGGCGCCACCCGCCCGGGCCGAGCGCTTCGACTCCCGTGGCACCGCGCCGGAGTCGTTCACGGTAGAGATCCTGGTAGTCGGCCATGGCGTTGGTGATCGCCCAGGCCACCGTGCCGGTGTGCCCGAAATGGGGGATGCCGGGGACGCCGGGCACGGCCAGCCCCACCACGTCGTACTCGGGGCAGGCGAGGTGGATCTGCTGGTAGACGCCGGGGTCCTCGATGAACCGGTGCGGATCGCCCGCGATGATGGCGTGCCCGGTGGTGGTGCGATCACCGGGCACGAGCCAGCCGTTGCTGCCGGAGACGGCCGCCCCATCGGAGGCGAACAGCCCGATCGCCTCGGGGCCGAGCCGCCGGGCGACCTCCTCGCGCCACAGCTTGGCAGGGAAGCCGGCGAAGAGGATGTGGTGGGACAGCCAGATGGCCAGCGGCGTCCAGGGCTGCCACCGTCCCGGCCGAAGCCCGACCGCCGCGAACTCCGGCGCCCGGCGGGCGCCCTCGGCCAGGCCGGCGTCGACCCCGTCCACGTACGCACGCACCCAGGCGGCGGTGCCGGCGTCGAGGTTGTCGAAGCAGCGCCGGGCGGTGTCCGCCAGCCGGGCCTGCCGGGCGAACCGGTCCCAGCCGACCGCGGCGGGGCCGAGGAAGGCGGCGGTCGTCCCGGCGGCCCGGTGCCGTTCGACCTCGATCTGCCAGCCGCGGTCCAGCGCGGTGACGCGCCCCTGGGCGAAGGCGAGTTCCAGCGCGCTGTCCGCGCGAAGGTGCGGGATCCCCCAGGCGTCCCGGCAGATGGTGATGCTCACGCCATCGCCCCTTCCGGTTCGGTACGCCGACGGGCCGCGGGGACGACGAGCGGGGTGCCGGTCTCCGGGTCGTCGATCACCCGGCAGGGAAGCCGGAAGACCTCGCGGATCAGCTCGGCGGTCACGATCTCCTGCGGCGGTCCGGCCGCCACCACCCGGCCGTCGCGCATCGCGATCAGGTGGGTGGCGTAGCGGGCGGCGTGGTTGAGGTCGTGGAGCACGGCCACCAGCGTGCGCCCCTCCTCCTCGTGCAGCCGCGCGCACAGGTCGAGGATCTCGATCTGGTGGGCGATGTCGAGGTAGGTCGTCGGCTCGTCCAGCAGAAGCAGCGGCGTCTGCTGCGCGAGTGCCATCGCGATCCACACCCGCTGGCGCTGGCCGCCGGACAGCTCGTCCACCGGGCGGTCGGCGAGATCGGCCACCCCGGTCGCCGCCATCGACTCCCCCGTCACGCGTTCGTCCTCCCTCGACCACTGGCGCAGCAGCGACTGGTGTGGATAACGTCCACGCCCGACCAGGTCGGCGACCGTGATGCCCTCGGGCGCGATGGACGTCTGGGGCAGCAGGCCCAGGACGCGGGCGATCTTCTTGGCGGGCAGGGCCGCGATGTCCCGCCCGTCCAGCAGTACGGCTCCGGCCGCCGGTTTGAGCGTCCGCGACAACGCCCGCAGCAGCGTGGACTTGCCGCACGCGTTGGGTCCGACGATGACGGTGAAGGACCGGTCGGGGATGGCGACGGTCAGTTCCTCGGCGATCACCCGCCTGTCGTAGGCGAGGGTCAGCCCGCTGCCGCCCAGCCGCGACGATGATCCGTCGTGTTCCATTCCCTCAACCCTCATGGCTACCCGATTCCCTCATATCCGGCCGGCCCTGCGCTCGACGGCGAGCAGCCAGACGAGATAGCCGCCGCCGAGCACGCCGGTGATCACGCCGACCGGGAGTTGGTGCCCGCCGAACAGCCGCTGCGCCGCCCAGTCGGCCGCCACCAGCAGGCCCGCGCCCGTGCACATCGAGGCGAGCAGGTTCGGCCCCGGCGCCTCGGTCAGCCGCCTGGCCACCTGCGGCGCGGTCAGCGCCACGAACGCCACCGGTCCGGCGGCGGCCGCCGCCAGCGAGGCGAGCAGCACGGCCGCCGCCAGCAGCGTCAGGCGGACGCGTTCGACCCGGACGCCGAGGCCGCTCGCCAGGTCGTCGCCCATCTCGATCATGTGCAGCGCCCGGCCGCAGCCGAGGAGCACCACCGGGACCAGCACGGCCATCGCCGCCAGCAGCGGCAGGGCGTCATCCCAGCCCCGGCCGTCGAGGCTGCCGGTCAGCCACAGCACGGCTCGTGCCGCCTCCATGAGCTGAGCCCGGGTCAGCAGATAGCCGTTGACGCCAGTGAGGATGGCGGCTGTGCCGATGCCGATCAGCACGAGCCGCTGGCCGTGCACGCCGTTCCGCCAGGCCAGGGCATAGATCGCGAGGCCGGTCACGGTGCCGCCGAGCACCGCGCCGCCGGCCAGTGCCAGGCTGCCGCCGCCCGCGACGACCACGACGAGCGCCCCGGTCGCCGCGCCCTGGGTGAAGCCGAGGATGTCGGGGCTGCCCAGCGGGTTGCGTACGAGCGACTGGAAGAGCGCACCGGCCAGGGCCAGCGCGGCGCCGACGAGCAGCGCGGTGACGACCCGGGGCAGCCGGAGCTCGTTGACGATGAAGTCCTGGGCGGCGGTGCCGCCGCCGGCGATCGTACGCAGGACCTCCGCCGGGCTCATCGGATAGTCGCCGTCGCCGATCGTCAGCACGCCGACGGCGAGCGCCAGCAGCGCGCAGCCGGTTCCCACGGCCAGCGTCCGAGGGTGGAACCGTACGGAACGGTCCCCCGGGAGGCGTACGACGCTCATGTCCGCGCCATCCGCGCTATCCGGGCCCGCCGGGCGAAGTACAGGAAGAACGGGCCGCCGAGCACCGCCGTCACGATCCCCACCTGCAGCTCACCCGGCCTGCCGAGCACCCGGCCGAGCACGTCCGCGCCGAGCAGGAGCACGGGCGCGAGCACCGCGCAGTAGGGGAGCAGCCAGCGCAGGTCGGGGCCGGTCAGCGCTCGGACGAGATGGGGCACCATCAGGCCGACGAAGACGATCGGACCGCAGGCCGCGGTGGCCGCCCCGCACAGCAGCGTCACGGCCACCATGGCGGCGACGCGCACCCCGGCGGGCCGGACGCCCAGCGCGCGGGCGGAGTCGTCACCGAGCGCGAGGGCGTTGAGCGACCGGGCCAGCGCCAGGGCGAGGACCAGCCCCGTCGCGACGAACGGCAGCATCGCGACCACCGTCGCGGCCGGTGCGCTCGCCAGCGAGCCGACCGTCCAGAAACGCATCTTCTCCAGCGATCCGCTGTCGAGCAGCATCATCGCGCTGACGTACGAGAAGAGCGCGGCGTTGAGCGCGGCGCCCGCCAGCGTCAGCCGGGCCGGGGTCGCGCCGCGTCCGCCGCCGACCACGTAGACCAGCACCGAGACGGCCGCCGCACCGGCCAGCGCGAACCACACATAGCTCTCGAACGCGGCCATTCCCAGGAGTCCGGTGGCCGTGGCCACCGCGGCCGAGGCGCCCGCGTTGATCCCCAGCAGTCCCGGATCGGCGAGCGGGTTACGGGTCAGCGCCTGCATCACCCCGCCCGCCACGCCCAGCGCCGCGCCCACGAGCAGCCCGAGCAGGGTGCGCGGCAGCCGCATCTCCCGCACCACGGTCGAGGCGGCCGAGTGGTCGCCGAAGAGCCCGTGCCAGACCTCGCCGACGGACAGCTGCCTGGCCCCGAGCCCGACGCTGAGCACGAGGACGGCGAGAAGCACGAGCACCGCGACCACCAGACCGGCCGCGCGCACCGCGTTCCGCGTTCCCGCCGGCTTTGTCATCGGTACGGCTTGCGCCGCCGACACAGCCCCCGTGACCTGGGCGGACTCGGTTACGACCATGTCGGGGACTCCAGGAGGGCGGGGGGACTCTGTGTGGGCCTGGTTGGACAACTTAGGTTAGGTTACCCTAAAAATGTGATCGTCATTAGGTAAGGCTAACCAAAAAGCTCCGCCACGAGAAGGACTGAATCACCTATGCCGCATCCCACATCTCGCACGATGATCACCACGCGGTCCTCCCGCCGGCGCCTGCTGGCCCTGGGCGGCGCCGCCGCCCTCGGCGTCCTGCTCACGGCCTGCGGCGGAACGAACGGCGGAACGAGCGGCGCGGGGACGTCGGCGTCCGCATCGTCGTCCGCCTCCGCCGAGGGCGGCGGGAGCTGGTCGTTCACCGACGACCGCAAGGAGACGGTCACCGCCGCCGCCACCCCGTCGCGTGTCGTCGCCTTCACCGGCACCGCGGCGGCCCTCGCCGATTTCGGCCTCGACCAGAAGATCGTCGGCGTCTTCGGCGAGACGAAGAAGGCGGACGGCACGGCCGAGCCTCAGGCGGGCGACCTGGACGTGAACAAGGTGACGATCCTCGGCAACGTGTGGGGCGAGTTCAACATCGAGAAGTACGCGGCCCTGCGGCCGGAACTTCTCGTCACCCACATGTACGACCCCGGGGCGCTGTGGTACGTCCCCGACGAGAGCAAGGACAAGATCCTCAAGCTGGCCCCCACCGTGGCCGTCAACGTCGCACGGGTTCCGATCACCGAGCCGATCAAGCGCTACGCCGAGCTGGCCGCCTCCCTCGGCGCCGATCTCGACGCCCCCAAGGTGACCGAGGCCAAGGCCCGGTTCGACGCCGCGGCCGAGAAGCTGCGCAAGGCGGTGGCCGCCAACCCCGGGATCAAGGTCATGGCCGCCTCCGGCAGCCCCGACCTGCTGTATGCGTCCAACCCCGAGGTCGCCGCCGACCTGAAGTATTTCGCCGAGCTCGGCGTCGACTTCGTCAAGCCGGACAAGCTCGACGACGGCGGCTACTTCGAGAGCCTGAGCTGGGAGAACGCCGACAAGTACCACGCCGACCTGATCCTGCTCGACGCTCGCGGCACGGCCCTGCAGCCCGACGCTCTCGCGGCCAAGCCCGCCTGGGCCGAGCTCCCCGCCGTCAAGGCCAACCAGATCACCCCCTGGGACTCCGTGCCCCGCTTCTCCTACGCGGGCTTCGCGCCCCAGCTGGAGAACCTCGCCACGGCCATTCAGAACGCCAAGAAGGCCGACGGATCATGACCGTGGACGGGCAGCCCGTCGACGCCGCCAGGCCGTACCTCTTCAACGACCGCAACCTGAACCACTACCGGCGGGCCCTCGTCGACGGGATCGACCGGGTGGCCTCGCGGGTCGGCCGTACGGAACGGCCGTTCAGCGGGGTGTCCCCCGCTCCGCTGGCCCACGAGATCTCCGCCGTCGACCTGGACCGGCCGCTGCACGACACCGCCGCCGCCCTCGACGAGCTGGAGGAGGTCTACCTGCGCGACGCCGTCTACTTCCATCACCCCCGCTATCTGGCGCACCTCAACTGCCCGGTGGTGATCCCGGCGCTGCTCGGCGAGGCGGTGCTCAGCGCGGTCAACTCCTCACTCGACACCTGGGACCAGAGCGCGGGCGCCACCCTCATCGAGCGCAGGCTGATCGACTGGACGGCCGGGCGGCTCGGCCTCGGGCCGTACGCCGACGGGGTGTTCACCAGCGGCGGCACCCAGTCGAACCTGCAGGCCCTGCTGCTCGCCCGGGAGGAGACGCCGGCCTGCGGGCGGGCCGTGGTGATCACCTCGGCGGCCGGGCACTTCAGCGTGCGGAAGGCGGCGAAACTGCTCGGCCTCGGCCCGGACGCCGTCATCGAGGTGGCGACCGACGCCGACCGGCGGATGCGGCCCGACGCGCTCGCCCGGGATCTCGACCGCTGCCGCCGGGAGGACCGGCCCGTCATGGCCGTGGTCGCCACGGCCGGGACGACCGACTTCGGCTCGATCGACCCGCTGCCGGAGATCGCCGACCTGTGTGCGCAGGACGGGGTGTGGCTGCACGTGGACGCGGCGTACGGCTGCGGGCTGCTGGCCTCCCCCACCCGGCGGCATCTGCTCGACGGCATCGAGCGCGCCGACTCGGTCACCGTCGACTTCCACAAGTCCTTCTTCCAGCCGGTGAGTTCGAGCGCGGTGCTGGTGCGCGACGGCGCGGTGCTGCGGCACGCGACCTACCACGCCGACTACCTCAACCCGGCCGGGCAGCGTACCCCGAACCAGGTGGACAAGAGCCTGCAGACCACCCGCCGCTTCGACGCGCTCAAGCTGTGGCTGACGCTGCGCATCATGGGCCCGGACGCGGTCGGCGAGCTCTTCGACCGGGTGGTGGATCTCGCGGCGGACGCCTGGGCCCTGCTGGCCGCCGACCCCCGCTTCGAGGTCGTCACGAAGTCACAGCTCAGCACGGTCGTGTTCCGCTACCTGCCGAAAAACATCGGCCTTGCCGACGAGGCGAACCTGTACGCCAGGGAGGCGCTGGCCGCCTCGGGTGAGGCCCTCGTCGCGGGCACCCGGGTCGACGGCCGCCACTACCTGAAGCTCACGCTGCTCAACCCGGAGACCACGCCGGACGACATCGCGCACGTCCTCGGTCTCCTCGCCGGTCACGCCGAGCGGTACGTCGACGCCCGGATCCCGGCGCACGCCCGTTGAATCCGCTGCTGTCCCCCAACCGGAGAGACGCATGTCCACGCATGACTTCATCGCGATCGGGCTCGGCCCGTACAACCTGGGCCTGGCCTGCCTGACCGAGCCGATCGACGAGCTCGGCGGGCTGTTCCTGGAGCGGAAACCCGACTTCGACTGGCACCCGGGGATGCTGCTCGACTCGGCGACGATGCAGACCCCGTTCATCGCCGACCTGGTCACGCTGGCCGACCCGACCTCCCCCTACTCGTTCCTCAACTATCTGAAGGAGACCGGGCGCCTCTACCCCTTCTACATCCGCGAGATCTTCTACCAGCTGCGCGGGGAGTACGTCGCGTACTGCCGCTGGGCCGCCGCCAAGCTCCGCACCATCCGCTTCCAGCACGAGGTGACGTCGGTGACGTACGAGACGGCCGACGGCTGCTACGTCGTACGCGCGACCAGGACCGACACCGGAGAGACGACCGAGCACCGGGCCCGGCGGCTCGTCCTCGGCACCGGCACGCCGCCGCACCTCCCCGACGGGTGCGCCGGCCTGGGCGGCGACCTCGTCCACAGCGCCGGCTACCTGGACGCCAGGGAGTCGCTGCGGGCCAAGGACAGCATCACCGTCGTCGGCAGCGGCCAGAGCGCGGCGGAGATCTACCGCGATCTGCTCGCCGACATCGAGTCGTACGGCTACCGCCTCAACTGGGTGACCAGGTCGCCGCGGTTCTTCCCGCTGGAGTACACCAAGCTCACCCTGGAGATGACCTCCCCCGAGTACGTGGACTACTTCCACGCGCTGCCCGAGGACACCCGATATCGGCTCGAAACCGAGCAGAAGGGGCTCTACAAGGGCATCGACGCGGAGCTCATCAACGACATCTTCGACCTGCTCTACCAGAAGACCGTCGGCGGCCCGATCCCCACCCGGCTGATGACCAACACCGCGCTACGCGGCGCCTCGTACGGCAACGGCGAATACACACTGCGACTACGCCACGAGGAGCAGGAGCGCGATTTCTCGCTGGTCACCCAGGGACTTGTGCTGGCCACCGGCTACCGCTACCAGCCGCCCGCCTTTCTGGAGCCGGTGCGCGACCGCATCCGATGGGACCGGCACGGCCGCGTCGACGTCGCCAGGAACTACAGCATCGACGTCACCGGCCGCGGGATCTTCCTGCAGAACGGCGGGACGCACACGCACAGCGTCACCTCCCCCGACCTGGGCATGGGGCCGTACCGCAACTCGTGGATCATCCGCGAGCTGCTGGGCCGCGAGCACTACCCGATCGAGAAGGCCATCGCGTTCCAGGAGTTCGGCGCACCGGAGGCCGTGGTCGCCAGATGAGAGATCCGATGAGAGAGATCATCTTTTCCCGTACGGACGACCGTCTCGGCGAGTTCTCCGTACGCCCGCTGGACCTGGACGCCGACGCCGAGACCTTGCACCGGTGGGTGACCCACCCCAAGGCGGCGTTCTGGATGATGCAGGGCCACGATCTGGCCCGGGTCGTCGACGAGTACCGCGCGATCGCCGAGCATCCGCACCACGACGCGTTCGTCGGGCTGGTCGACGGCCGCCCCGCCTTCCTGGTCGAGCGTTATGACCCCGCCTACGTCGAACTGGTCGGCTTGTACGACTTTCAGCAGGGCGACGTCGGGATGCACTTCCTGTGCGCGCCGGCCGACACCCCCGTCCACGGCTTCAGCCTCGCCGTGATCACCACGGTCATGGAGCTGCTGTTCGCCGATCCGGCGACCCGGCGCGTCGTGGTCGAGCCGGACGTCCGCAACACCGCGGTGCACGCGCTCAACGCGGCGGTCGGCTTCGAGGTCGTCGGCGTGGTCGGCAAACCCGAGAAGGAGGCGCTGCTCAGCGTCTGCACCCGCGACGCCTTCCTGGCCGCCAGGAGGGTGAGTCCGTGAACCTGGATCCCCGTGCGGCCGTCGGCCACCTCACGCCGGAGAACTGGGATCGGGCCAACCGGCTCCTGGTGCGCAAGGCGCTCGCCGAGTTCTCCCATGAGCGGCTGCTCGTCCCGGAGGCGCGCGGCGATGGGCGCTATGTCGTGCACAGCGACGACGGCGCCACGGAGTACGGCTTCGAGGCCGACATCCTGTCCCTCGATCACTGGCGGATCGACGCCGGCAGCATCACCCGCCATCGCGGTGAGGCCGAACTTCCGCTGGACGCGGTCGACTTCTGCATCGAGCTGCGCGGCGCGCTCGGCCTCAGCGACGAGATCATCCCGGTCTACCTGGAGGAGATCGCCTCGACCCTGGCCGGCCTGGCCTACAAGCTCACCCGGTCGCAGGTCGGCGCCGCCGATCTCGCCGAGGCCGGCTTCCAGGAGATCGAAACCGGCATGACCGAGGGCCACCCGTGCTTCGTCGCCAACAACGGGCGGATCGGCTACGGCGTGCACGACTACCACGCGTACGCCCCCGAGGCCGGGCATCCCGTACGGCTGCTCTGGCTGGCCGCCCACCCCGACCACGCGACCTTCACCTGCTCGGCCGACATCGACTACGACCGGCTGACGCGCGCCGAGTTGGGCGAGGAGCTCCTCGGCCGCTTCGCGGCCATCATGGCCGGTCACGGCCTCGACCTGACCGACTATCTGCTCATCCCGGTCCATCCCTGGCAGTGGTGGAACAAGCTGTCGGTGACCTTCGCCGGCGAGGTCGCCCGGCGGCGCCTGGTCTGCCTGGGCCCTGGTGACGACGACTACCTCGCGCAGCAGTCGGTCCGTACGTTCTTCAACGTCGCCAGGCCGGACAGGCACTATGTGAAGACCTCGCTGTCCGTGCTGAACATGGGCTTCATGCGGGGGCTGTCGGCGGCGTACATGGAGGCGACTCCGGCGATCAACGACTGGCTCGCCGACCTCATCGCCGACGACGAGGTCCTGCGGGCGACCGGCCTGACGATCATCCGGGAGCGGGCGGCCGTCGGGTACCGGCACCGGCAGTACGAGGCCGTCACCGACCGCTATTCGCCGTACCGGAAGATGCTCGCCGCGCTGTGGCGGGAGAGCCCGGTGGCGGGGTTGGCGCCTGGCAGGCGCCTGGCGACCATGGCGTCCCTGCTGCACGTCGACCACGAGGGGCGGTCCTTCGCGGGTACGCTGATCGAGCAGTCGGGCCTCGCCCCCGAGGTGTGGCTGCGGCGCTACCTGGATGCGTACCTGACCCCGCTGCTGCACGCTTTCTACGCCTATGACCTGGCGTTCATGCCGCACGGCGAGAACGTCATCCTGGTCCTCGACGGCGGCACGGTCGAGCGGGTGATCTTCAAGGACATCGCCGAGGAGATCGTGGTGATGGACTCCGGCGTGCCGCTGCCGCCGAAGGTCGAGCGGATCCGTGCCGAGGTCCCCGAGCACATGCGGCTGCTGTCGATCTTCACGGACGTCTTCGACTGCTTCTTCCGCTTCCTGAACGCGGTGCTGGTCAGCGAGGGCGTGCTGGACGAGGAGACCTTCTGGCGGGCCGTCGCCGAGTGCGCCTCGGCCTATCAGGAGTCGGTCCCACGGTTGGCCGAGAAGTTCGAGCGATATGACCTGTTCGCCGAGAAGTTCGCGCTGTCGTGCCTCAACCGGCTGCAGCTGCGCGACAACCGGCAGATGGTCGACCTGGCCGACCCGTCCGCCGCGCTCCAGCTCATCGGCGAACTGGCGAACCCCATCGCCCGATTCGCCGAGAAGCGCGGTTAGCGGGCCCGGCCGCTCATGCCTGGGGGCCGGGAACGCGAGTGCGTTCCCGGCCCCCAGGGGGTCACAGTCGGATTCGTGAATCGAGCCTGATCACTCGGCGACGACGGCCCGCAGCACGTCCACCTTCGCCGCCTTCCGGGCCGGGGTGATCGCGGCGAGGATCCCGGCGGCCGCGCCCACCACGGCGTACACCAGGGGCTGGGCGATCGGCACCTGAAGCACGGTGATCCCCTCGCCGGCCAGGGCCCGGGCCGCGGCCATGCCGATGAGGAGCCCGAGCACCGTCCCCAGCACGGATCCGATCGCGGCGACGAGCACCGCCTCCCAGCGGATGCAGGCACGCACCTGTCGCCGGGTCATGCCCACCGCGCGCAGCAGGCCCAGCTCGCGGGTGCGTTCGAGCACGGACAGCGCCAGCGTGTTCACCACGCCGAGCAGCGCGATGAGCACGGCCAGGCCGAGCAGCGCGTTGACCAGGCCGAGCAGTTGGTCGACGGTGGCACCCTGGGCGGCGTTGAACTCGGCGGTGTCCTGGACCGCGACGTTGGGGTAGTCGGCCAGCGCCTGCTGCACGGACCGCTTCAGGGCGTCCGCGGGGATGCCCCCGGCGGCGGTGACGAGTACCGCGACGTCCAGTCGCTCGCTGAAGTTCTCCTCGTACGTCGGAATCGTGATCAGATAGCCGGCGCCGAGCAGGGTGGTGTCGGTGTAGGTGCCGGCGAGCCGCAGCGTGTGGTCCCCCGTGTGCGGGAAGCGCAGCGTCACCTGGTCGCCGGCCTGCCAGCCATGCGCCTTCGCCTCGTCCACCGTCGCCATGAACTCACCGTCGGCGAGCGCCGACAGCGAGCCGGACGCGACCCCGATGTCGGCCACCTGCTCCGCCGTCCCGGGATCGACGGCCGCGACCGAGTTGGTCTGACCGGCGACCTGGATCCGGCCGAACCGCATGGGCGAGACCACCCCCACCTCGGGGAGCACGCGCAGCTTGTCCGCTGCGGCCGCCGGGATGCCGGGAGCCATCTGGCTGTCGGCCTTCAGGATCAGGTCGGCACGGTTGGCGCGGACCAGCACATCGGCGACGGAAGCCTTCATGGAGGTCGCCACGACCGTCATCGCCACCACGAGGGTGAGCCCGATGGTGAGCGCGGCGGCGGTCGACGCGGTGCGACGCGGCGTCCGCCCGGCGTTCTGCCGGGCCAGCTCCCCTGCCATACCGAGCCGGGCGATCGGCGCCCCGAGCACCGCGACCAGGGGGCGGACCAGCGCGGGAGCGAGCAGGAGAAACCCGACGAAGGTGGCCAGCGAACCGAGCATCGCCGCACCGCCACGGGACGGACCGGCGATCGCCCAGGAGAGTGCGGGCAGTCCGGCCGCGAGGAGAGCCCCGCCCAGAACGATCCTGACCTTCGGCAACGTGTGGGCCGGCGTGGCGGCCTCCCGCAGCGCCGCGATCGGTGGCACGCGCGTGGCCCGCCAGGCCGGCACCAGCGCCGCGACCAGCGTCACGCCGAGGCCGACCGCCAGCGCGGCGACGACCGTACGCGACTCGAGCTGCAGCGTCGTCGTCGGCACCTCGATGCCGACGGCGGCGAGCAGGCCGCGCAGCCCACCTGAGACGAGCAGACCGAGGCCGAGCCCGAGCGCCGACGCCAGCAGGCCGACCGCGACCGCTTCGGTCAGGACCGCGGCGAGCAACTGCCGGCGTCGGGCACCGATGGCGCGCAACAGGGCGTGCTCCCGGCCGCGCTGCGCCACCAGGATCGAGAACGTGTTCCAGATGAGGAAGCCGCCGACGAGCAGGGAGACGGCCGCGAAACCGAGGAACGCGGTGGTGAAGAAGGACAGGCCCTCGCGCACCGCCCGGCTGGCCTCGCCGGCCACGGTCGCGCGGGTCACGGCCTCCAGATCGGCCGGCAGTACGGCCGCGATCCGGGTCCGAAGCTCATCCGGGCCGATCCCGTCGGTGGCCCGTACCGCGATCTGGTCCACCTGGCCGGGACGGCCCAGCACCTGCTGCGCGGTCGTCAGGTCGAACGCGGCGAGGGTCGCGCCGGCCAGATTGTCGGCGTCGCCGAACCCGATGACGCCGACCAGCGCGAAGTCGGCCGGCTTGCCGGACTCGAAGACGATCCGGATGCGGTCGCCCGGGGCGTAGCCGTGCTTGCGGGCGGTCGCCGCGTCGATGGCCACCTCGTTCGGCCCGGCCGGCGCCCGCCCCGCCCGCAGGCTGATGCTGCCGCCGAGCTTCTCGTCCTCGGCGTGGCTCACGCCGAGCGTGGGGGCGCCGCCCGGCTGGATCGGCTTGCCGGACTTGTCCAGCATGAGGGCGTAGCCGGTGATGCCGCCCTCGGCCGCCGCGACCCCGGGCACCTCCCGGACCCGATCCACCAGGTCGACGGGCATGGGACGGGGTGAGCCCATGGTGGGGGCGTCGGTGAAGGCGGGCCGGGCCCGGACGGTGACGTCCGTTCCCTGCCCCATGTCGGCGTACAGCTTGTCGAACGTGGCGGTCATCGTGTCGCCGAGCACGAAGGTCCCGGTGACGAACGACACGCCCAGGGCGATGGAGACGGCGGTCAGCAACAGCCTCAGCTTGCGGGCGGCCAGTCCCTTGAGTGCGACGATGAACATCTAGCCACCCAGCTTCTTCATCGCGTCCAGGATGTCGCCCGTGGTGGGCGCGATCATCTCGTTGACGATGCGGCCGTCGGCCAGGAACACCACCCGGTCCGCCCGAGCGGCGGCCATCGGGTCGTGGGTCACCATGACGATCGTCTGGCCGAACTCGTCCACCGCGCGGCGCAGGAAGGCCAGCAGCTCCGCGCTGGAGCGCGAATCCAACGCGCCCGTCGGCTCGTCCGCGAAGAGGATCTCCGGCCGGGTGACCAGCGCCCTGGCCGCGGCGACCCGCTGCTGCTGTCCGCCGGACAGCTCCGCCGGCCGGTGGCCCAGCCGATCCGCGAGTCCAACGGCGGCGACGACGGTCTCCAGCCACGCCGGGTCGGCACGCCGGCCCGCCAAACGAAGTGGCAGCTCGATGTTCTCCGCGGCGGTCAACGTGGGGACCAGGTTGTAGGTCTGGAACACGAACCCGAGCCGGTCGCGCCGCAACAACGTCAGGTCGCTGTCGGACAGCCCCGCGATCGCCGTGTCACCGATGTAGACCTCTCCGGAGGTCACGGTGTCCAGCCCGGCGAGGCAATGCAGCAGGGTCGACTTTCCCGACCCGGACGGGCCCATGATCGCCGTGAACGCGCCACGGGTGAAGTCGATGGTCACACCGTCCAGCGCACGGACGACGGACTCGTTGCGCCCGTACACCTTTACCGTGTCCACGGTACGGGCAGCCACGTCGAGGAGGGTTGAGGTGGGGGGCGCCAAGGGGCACCTCACTTTCGAGTGGTTTTCAGCTCGGCCCTGTTAGGGCGCGACAGGAGGGGAGTACGACTCCGATGCTCCCGGAGGAGATCACGCACGGAATCGGCGAACCGACGCCACCTGACTGAGCCGATCCGCCATGCACCCTCTACGTCAAATGCCGGAGCCCGTCGGCACGCCGCCGCGTCAGAAGGGGAACTCGCGGTCCTGGTCGCGTACGGTGACCCATCGGAGCTCGCAGAACTCCTCGGCGGCGAACCCGAGGCCGAACCGTCCCCAGCCGCTGTCCCTGACCCCGCCGAACGGCATCTGCGGCTCGTCGTTGACGGGCTGGTCGTTCACGTGGATGATGCCGACCTCCAAGGTGGACGCCAGACGCAGACCGCGGCGGGTGTCCCCGGTGATGATCGAGGCGGCCAGCCCGAGGTCCGAGGCGTTGGCCCGGGCGACCGCCTCCTCCGCCGAGTCGACGGCCTCCACGATCACAACCGGTCCGAAGGTCTCCCCCTGGGTGATCTCGGCCTCGTCGGGGACGTCGGCGAGGACCGTGGCCGGATAGCACGGCGGCGCGGGGACGCCCCCGGCCAGGACGCGGGCGCCGAGCTCGACGGCCTCGTTGACCCGGCGCTCCAGAAGGGCCAGGGCCCACTCGTTGATGACCGGGCCGACGACCGTCGCCGGATCGGACGGGTCTCCGGTCGGCAGCGTCGCCACCTTCGCCGCGAACCGGGTGGTGAACTCCTCGGCCAGCGGCCGTTCGACATAGATGCGCCTCGCGCACATGCACACCTGCCCCTGATGCACGAAGGCGCCGTAGGCCGCCGCGTCCACCGCGTACCCGACATCGGCGTCGGCCGCGACGATGAGCGGGTTCTGGCCGCTGAGCTGAAGCACGACGCGCTTCAGGTACGTCCCGGCCTTCTCGGCGAGCCGTCTGCCCGTCGGCGTCGACCCGGTGAAGTTGATCCGCTTGACGAGGGGGCTCGCGAGCATCGCGTCGCCCACCGCTCCGGCCTCCCCCGGGGCGTGGGTGACGACGTTGAACGTCCCGGCCGGCAGGCCGGCCTCCTGGAGGATCTCCGCCCACAGGGCGCCACCCGTGTACGGAGACTCCTCCGAGGGTTTCAGCACCACCGTGTTGCCGAGGGCGAGCGGTCCGACGACCGCCCGGCCCGCCAGCGTGAGCGAGGCGTTCCACGGCGCTATCGCCCCGACCACGCCAACCGGACGCCGGACGGCCGCCGCACGCGTGCCCTCCACATCCGAGGGGAGCAGCTCCCCGGCCGGCCGATAGCCCAGCTGAGCGGCCTGCCGGAGCAGCTTGAGCGCGAAGCCGACCTGGACCTCGCCGAAGACGCGGCCGCATCCGGTCTCGACGGCGAGGGCGCCCAGCACCTCGTCGCGGCGGCGTTCGAGGATGTCGGCCGCACGCAGGAAGATCTGCTGCCGCCGCCAGGGCAGCGCCCCGGCCCAGCCCTCGAACGCCTCGTGGGCGGCGACGATCGCCCGCCGCGCGTCCTCACCGTCGCCGGCGGCCACCTCGGCGAGAACCTCACCGGACCAGGGAGAGCGCTTCCGGTACGAGCGGCCGGACTCGGAGGTCATCCACTCTCCGCCGATGAAGTGCCCGATGAAGTGCCCGATGACGTGCCCGATGACGTGCCCGCTGAAGTGTCCGATGCGTTCCCCCGGTGCCATCTGCCTCGATCTCCTCGCTCGCATCGGATTCTCTGTCCTTGGAGGCCGCGACGCGCCCGATCGAGAAGCGTTCACGTGATCGGCCCGGCGGTCAAGCCATCGTTCGAGTATGTAAAACGCCCTGTCCGTATCCTGTCCGTTTCTGTCCGTATCCTGGCGCTCATGACCGCAGAGAACGCCCCGCGCCCCCGTGGCCGTACCACCGAGCCCTCCGCCTCCTTCTCGGTGTCGCTGGAGCGCGGCCTGCGCATCCTGTCAGCCTTCGCCGGCGACCGCTCCACGCTCGGGATCGCCGACCTCGCGCGGGCCGTCGGCCTCAACAAGAGCACGACGTACCGGTACGTCGCCACGCTGACCAAGCTGGAGTACGTCCAGCAGGACCCGGAGACCAGGAAGTATTTTCTCGGCCCCCGGGTGGTGGACCTCGGGTTCGCGGCGATCGACTCGATGGAGCTCCCGCGGGTCGCCGCGCCGCTGCTGCAGGCCCTCGCCGACGAGACGGGGTTCACGGTCAGCATGGGCCTGAGCGACGGGCCGGACGTCGTTTACGTGGACCGGCGGCGCAGCAACCGCCGCAGCTCCCTCGCCATGGACCTCAACCTGCACGCGGGTTCCCGGCTGCCCGCCTACTGCACGTCGATGGGCAAGGTCCTGCTGGCGTACAAGGACCATGCGACGCTGCGGCAGATCCTCGACCGCGTCGATCTGGCGCGCCGGGGACCCAGGACGATCACGAACCGCGAGCAGCTCATGGCGGCCCTCGCCAAGGTGCGCCAGAGCGGCGTCGCGGTCAACGACGAGGAGCTCGCCCCGGGTCTGCGGTCGTTCGCCGCGCCGGTCCACGACCGTACCGGGGAGGTCGTCGCAGCGGTGAACATCGCCGTCCACCTGACCATCGCGCCGACGTCCGTCGACATGCTGGCGGGACGCGTCGAGCCGGCCCTCCGTCGTACGGCCGCCGAGATCTCCCGCCGCCTCGGCCACCGTCCCACCTCCTAGATCTTGTTTCAAGAGAGCAATTCGCGTTCGAAATTTTGGAACGCTCTGTTGCTCGCGTCTGAGGGGGCTCGTACGGTCGGGGCAACTTCCGCGACACCCGAACTCCCCCATCCGACATCTCCTGACATTCAACGGACCGGCGTCCCTCCCGGTCACGAGCCGGTCGAGCGATCTCGGACGACTCACCTGATCCCCTGAAGAACAACTCCCGGTGTTCCATGCGGCGCCCCCGCGCGCGGACACCGTTTACGCAAGGAGCCTGGCGTGAGCGACGCTTCCATGGGCGGCGGGATGGACCGCCGTTCCTTCCTCAGCGCGGTCGGCCTCGGCGCCGCCGCCCTCGGCGGAACTTCCCTGCTGAGCGCCTGCGGCGGGCTGAAGGGCACCGGCAGTTCGTCCTCGGACGTACTAAAGATCGGCTACGTCAGTCCCCAGACGGGTCCGCTGGCCGGCTTCGCCACCGCCGACAACTTCGTGGTCAAGCAGATCCAGGAGGCGATGCGGGGCGGCTTCACCGCCGGCGGCAAGAAGCGCACCATCGAGATCATCGTCAAGGACACGCAGTCCAACCCGAACCGCGCCACCGAGGTCACCCGGCAGCTCATCAACAGCGACAAGGTCGACCTGATCGTCGGTTCCTCCACACCCGACACCACCAACCCCGTCGCCGACCAGTGCGAGGCCAACGGGATCCCCAACGTCACCACGATCGCCCCCTGGGAGGCGTGGTTCCACGGCCGGAACGGCAAGCCGGGTGAGGGTTTCAAGTACACGACGCTGTTCTTCTTCGGCATGCAGGAGTTCGCCGACTGCTTCTTCCCGATGTGGGAGCGCATGGACGTCTCCAACAAGAACGTCGCGGCGCTGTGGCCCAACGACACCGACGCCAACGCGTTCCGCCAGGGGCTCGGCCCGATGATGGAGAAGGCCGGCTACTCCCCGATCGACGGCGGCGCCTACCAGAACGGCGCGACCGACTTCAGCGCCCAGATCGCGAAGTTCAAGGAGTCGGGTGCCGAGCTGTTCACCTGCACCCCGATCCCCCCGGACTTCCAGACCTTCTGGAAGCAGGCGCAGCAGCAGGGCTTCAAGCCGAAGCTGGCCACGGTCGCGAAGGTCATGCTGTTCCCGTCGGAGGCCGAGGCGCTCGGCGCGCTGACCGACAACATCGCCACCGACTTCTGGTGGAGCCCGGCACACCCGTACAAGTCGATCCTGGACGGCAAGAGCGCCCAGCAGCTCGCCGACGACTTCGCCGCCGAGACGGGCAAGCAGTGGACCCAGGCCCTGGGCTCGGTCTACTCGCTGTTCGAGATCGCGATCCAGGCGTTCAAGGAGGCCGGTGACCCCAAGGACCGTGACGAGGTCGCGGCCAAGCTGCGCGGCATGAAGCTCAGCTGCATGAGCGGCGACCTGGACTTCACGGCGGGTCCCGAGCCGGGCATCGCGATCCAGCATCCGGTCGGCGGTCAGTGGCGCAAGGGGGAGAAGTTCCCCTGGGACGTCGTGATCGTGGACAACACGCCGAACAAGGCCGTGCCGGTCGGCGGCGACCTGCGGCCCACCAACGGCTGATGACAGAACAAGCGCTGCTGCACCTCGACGGGATCACCAAAAGGTTCGGCAGGGTGACGGTCGCCAAGGATCTGACGCTGTCGGTCCGGCCGGGTGAGGCGCTCGGGATCGTGGGTCCGAACGGCGCCGGCAAGTCCAGCCTGTTCGCGATGATCTCCGGTGATCTGCGCCCGGACAGCGGTGCGGTGTGGTTCCAGGGGCGGAAGGTCACCGACGTCCCGCCCCACGCCCGGACCCGTGCCGGCATCGGCCGCACCTACCAGGTGCCCCGGCCCTTCGAGCACCTGACCGTGTTCGAGAACGTGCTGGTCTGCGCGCACCAGGGCGCCGCGCTGAAGGGCAGGCAGGCCTGGACGCATGCGATGGAGGTGCTCGAGCGTACGGGCCTGGCCGAGCTGGCCAACACCCCCGCCGGGCGGCTCGCGCTGCTCCAGCGCAAGCGCCTCGAGGTGGCGCGGGCCCTGGGCACGGGCCCCCGGCTGCTGCTGCTCGACGAGGTCGCCGGCGGCCTGACCGAGCCGGAGGTGCTCGAGCTCGTCGAGGTCGTGAAGCAGCTGCACGCCGAGGGTCTCGGCATCGTCTGGATCGAGCATGTCGTGCACGCGCTGGTCGAGGCCGTCGGCCGGATGGTCTGCCTGGCCGGCGGCGACGTGATCGCGGACGGCGAGCCGATGGGGGTGCTCGCCGACCCGAAGGTGCGTGAGCTCTACCTGGGCGGCGGCCCGGAGACCGGCCTGGCCGACGAGGAGGACCGGACCGACGAGGAGGGCGCATGACGCTGCTGTCGATCAGCGACCTGACCGTGCACCACGGGCAGCTGCGCGCGGTGGACGGCCTCAGCCTCGACCTCGAGAAGGGCGAGGTGCTCGCGATCATCGGCGCCAACGGCGCGGGCAAGTCCACGCTGCTGCGCGCCCTGGCCGGGCTCAACCCGCCGACCTCGGGCTCCGTTCACCTCGGCGGCCGCGACATCACCCGGCTCCCGGCGTACAAGCGGGTGTCGGAGGGGATCGCCCTCGTGCCGGAGGGACGGCGGCTGTTCCACTCCCTCACGGTCGAGGAGAACCTGCTCACCGGCGCCTACCGCAAACGCCCCGGCCCCTGGACGCTCACCCGCGTCTACGAGCTGTTCCCGTGGATGTCCGACCGGCGCAGGCAGAACGCCTCGCAGCTGTCGGGCGGCGAGCAACAGTCGGTGGCGATCGGCAGGGCGCTGCTGGCCAACCCCGACCTGCTGCTCATCGACGAGCTGTCGCTGGGCCTCGCGCCGGTGATCGTACGCCGCATCTACGAGGTCCTCCCCGGCATCGTCGGCGCCGGCACCACCGCGCTGATCGTCGAGCAGGACGTCTCCCAGGCGATGCGGGTGGCCGACCGCGTGCACTGCCTGCTGGAGGGACGGTCCGTACTCGAAGGGCGGCCGCGGGACCTGACCGCCGAGCAGGTCGAGCACGCGTACTTCGGCATCGGACAGGCGCTCCCCGCCGGGAGCGCCCGAGAGGGACACGACTGACATGGGCTGGCTCAACGCCGTCATCCAAGGACTGCTGCTCGGCGGCCTCTACGCGCTGTTCGCGACCGGGCTCTCGCTGATGTTCGGCGTCATGCGGATCGTCAACCTGGCGCACGGCGACCTCGCCGTGGTGGCCTCGTTCCTGGCGCTGGCCCTGGTCAGCGGGACCGGGCTGCCACTGTGGATCGTGCTGGTGGTGACCGTGCCGCTGTTCGCGGTGCTCGGCTACCTGACCCAGCGGGTGCTGCTGCAGCGCAGCCTGTCGTCCGGGCCGCTGGCGACCCTGCTGGTCACGTTCGGCCTGTCCATCGTGCTGCAGAACGTGCTGCTCGAGGTCTTCTCGGCCGACACCCGGACCATCGACGGGGGATCGTTCGGCACCGGCTCGTTCGAGCTCAACGGCTCGATCTCGATCGGCTACCTGTCGCTGGCGACGTTCCTGCTGGCCTGTGCCGTACTGGCCGCCATCCAGCTGTTCCTGTCCCGCACGGGCCTGGGCCGGATGCTGCGCGCGTCCTCCGACGACCGCGAGACCGCGAACCTCGTGGGCGCCGACAGCCGGCACGTGTACGGCATCGCGACCGCCATCGCGTTCGCGACCGTGGCGCTGGCCGGCCTGATG
Source organism: Sphaerimonospora thailandensis (assembly GCF_016863115.1). Lineage (GTDB taxonomy): Bacteria > Actinomycetota > Actinomycetes > Streptosporangiales > Streptosporangiaceae > Sphaerimonospora > Sphaerimonospora cavernae. The sequence goes on along the minus strand of NZ_BOOG01000036.1, from coordinate 21,980 downwards.
TTCGCGATGCGCTCGTCGTTCGACCCGGCCACCGGCCCCTCCCGGCTGATCTTCGCCTTCGAGGCGGTCGTCATCGGCGGGCTCGGGTCGCTGTGGGGGACGCTGCTCGGCGGCATGGTCCTCGGCGTCACCCAGTCGCTGGGCGCGCAGATCGACCCCGCGCTGACCCTGCTCGCCGGCCACCTCGTCTTCCTCGCCGTGCTGGCCTTCCGGCCGCAGGGCCTGATCGCAGGACGGACCGCATGACGATCTCCCAGATGGTGACCTCCCGCGCGGCCGCCGCGCTGGACGTGAGCCGCGCCGCCCGGTCGTCGAAGCTGTCGGCCGTCGTCATGCTCGCCGCGGTCGCGGTCCTCGCGGCGCTGCCGTTCGTGGCGTTCAGCAACGTCACCGACACGCTGGTCAACCTGTTCGTGCTGATCGCGCTGGCGAGCATGTGGAACCTGCTGGCCGGCTTCGGCGGCCTGGTCTCGGTCGGGCAGCAGGCCTACATCGGGATCGGCGCCTACAGCGTGATCGCCTTCGCCGACCAGGGCGTGCAGCCGTACCTGGCGGTCCCGCTCGCGGCCGTCACCTGCGTGATCTTCGCGGTGCCCACCTCGTGGCTCGCGTTCCGGCTGCGCGGCGACTACTTCGCCGTCGGGACCTGGGTGATCGCCGAGGTCTACCGGCTCCTGGTCGTACGGATCGACAGCGTCGGCGGCGGCAGCGGCAAGGGCCTGGCCGGCATGTCCGACCTCGACCAGACCCTGCGCGGCGCGCTCACCTACTGGGTCGCGCTCGCGCTGGCGCTGGCCACGATCGCCGCGTGCTACCTGCTGCTGCGCGGCCGGCTCGGCCTGTCGCTCATGGCGGTTCGCGACGAGGAGACCGCGGCGAGCTCGGTCGGGATCGACGTACGGCGGGCCAAGCGCGTGGTCTACCTCGTCTCGGCCGCCGGATGCGGCGCCGCGGGCGGAGTGATAACCGTGAGCTCGCTCAGCGTCAACCCCGATGCCATCTTCAGCGTGCAGTGGTCCGCTTACATGATCTTCATCGTGGTGATCGGCGGCATCGGCTACATCGAGGGTCCGCTGCTCGGCGCGGTGATCTTCTTCGGGCTGCAGCAACTGCTGGCCGACTACGGCTCGTGGTATCTCGTGCTCCTCGGCGCCATCGGCATGGCGGCCGCGCTCTGGCTGCCGCGCGGACTGTGGGGCCTGATGCGCGACCGGACCGGGCTGAGCCTGTTCCCCGTCGGCTACTTCGTGCGGGGGCGAGACGCATGATCACCACATCTGTCGACACCGCCACGGCCGCCACGGCCGCCATCGCCGACGGCGAGATCTCCCCCGTTGAGCTGGTCGAGCGGATGCTGGCCAGGATCGAGGCCACCGAGCCGCACCTGAACGCCTACGCCACGGTGACCGCCGACGAGGCCCGCGCCCGGGCGGTCGCACTGACTGGCGACGTACGGCACGGCCCACTGCACGGCATCCCCGTCGGGATCAAGGATCTGATCGACACGGCGGGCGTGCGCACGAGCTACGGATCGCCCCGGTTCGCCGACCACATACCCACGCGGGACGCGACCGCGGTGAGCAGGCTGCGGGAGGCCGGGGTCGTGGTCCTAGGCAAGCACACCACGCACGAACTGGCGTGGGGTGGGCGCACGGACAGCGCGTTCTTCGGTCCCACCCACAACCCCTATCGCCGCGGCCACATCCCCGGCGGCTCCTCCGGCGGCTCGGCGGCCTCCGTCGTCGCCGGGAGCTGCCTCGGCGCGCTCGGCTCGGACACGGCCGGCAGCGTCCGCATTCCGGCCGCGCTCAGCGGCTGCGTCGGGTTCAAGCCGACCCGCGGCCGGATCCCGCTCGACGGCGTGCTGCCGCTGGCGCCGTCACTCGACCACCTCGGCGTGCTGGCCCGCACCGTGGACGACGCGGCGCTGCTGATATCCGGACTGGCCGCACCTGTGCCTGCCGCCGTACCACCGCGGGCGCTCCGGGTGGGCTGGCTGGGCGGCTGGTACGACGCGGTGCTCGCTCCCGAGGTGCGCGAGGCGATGGCGGCCACCCGGGCGCTGCTCGAAGACAGCGGCGTGCACGTCGAGGACGTCGTCGTCCCCGACGAGCCGCTGCTGCCCGAGGCCGTGCTCGCCAGGATCGTCGCCGAGGCCGGCGCCTTCCACCGGGAGGCATTCGAACGGGACTCCGCCCGGTTCGGGCCGGACCTCGCCGAGCTGATGCGGATGGCTCCGCTCGATGCCGAACAGGTCGAGCGGAACGAGGCGGCGATCCGGCGGCGGACGGCCGCGCTGCACCGTGCTCTCGAGTCACACGGGGCGCTTGCGTCGTACGACGTGCTGGCCAGTGCCACCATGCCGGTGACCGCGCCCCAGATCGGGGCGATGATCCTCGACGTCGACGGTCAGGAGTGGCCCGTCGAGCTGGTGCTGACCCGGCTCACGTCGACGTACAACGCGGCCGGACTGCCCGCGATCTCCGTGCCCGTGGCACTCGCCGACGGTCTGCCGGTGGGATTGCAGCTCGCCGGGGCCGCCATGCGGGACGACGTCGTGCTCGACGCGGCCCGCCTCGTCGAACGCCTGTGCCCGCCGCTGCCCCGACCGGCCATCCCCGCACCCGCCGGCCTCGATGCAGGAGGAACCCGATGAAGGTGACCGCCGCGGTCGTCGACGAGCTCGGCGGCCCGTTCCGTGTCGAGGAACTCGAACTCGACGAGCCAGGGCCCGGCGAAGCCCTGGTGAAGATCGTCGCCTCGGGGATCTGCCACACCGACGAGATCACCCGGCATGGGGACCTGCCCATGCCGTTCCCCTGCGTGCTCGGCCACGAGGGCGCAGGCGTGGTCGAGGCCGTCGGCGACGGCGTCACCGCCGTACGGCCCGGCGACCATGTCGTCATCGGCTGGCCGTCGTGTGGCGCCTGTCGCAACTGCCGGGACGGCGAGCCGCGATATTGCGCACGCCTCGGCGAGGCGCTCTGCGGCGGCGGACGGCTGCTCGGCCCGCGTGCCGGCGAACCCGCGCTGCGCCGGCCCGGCGGGACACCGGTGCACAGCCACTTCTTCGGCCAGTCCTCGTTCTCGACGTACGCACTGACCTGGGCGGACGCCCTGGTCGTCGTACCGCGGGACGCGCCACTGGAGCTGCTCGGCCCGCTCGCCTGCGGCATCTCCACGGGGGCCGGCGCCGTGCTGAACACGCTGAAGCCGCGGCTCGGCTCGAGCCTCGTGGTGTACGGCGTGGGCGCGGTCGGCCTGGCCGCCGTGATGGCCGCCCGGCTCTCCCCCGCCACGAAGATCATCGCGGTGGACCGGCATCCGTCCCGTCTCGCCCTGGCCGAGGAGTTCGGCGCCACCCACACCATCGACGTCTCCGAATCGGTTTCCGGCGTGGGGTCCGGTGGCGGGGTCGATCCGGTGGCGGAGGTGCACCGGATCTGCGGCGGCCCGGCCGATTACGCGCTGGAGTGCACCGGCGTCATCTCCGTCGTACGGCAGGCCGCCGACAGCGTCGGCATGCTCGGGACCTGCGTGCTCATCGGCGGAGCTCCGGCGGGAGCCGAGTTCGGCCTCGACCACCTGACCACGCTGTGGGGCAAGCGGATCATCGGCACGCTCGGCGGCAGCGGCCGTAGCGAGCCGCTCATCGGCACCCTCGTCGAGCTGCACCGGCAGGGACGGTTCCCGTTCGACCGGCTGGTGCGGTTCTACGACCTGGCCGACATCGGCCGGGCGCTCGACGACAGCCACCGCGGCGACGTGCTCAAACCCGTGCTGCGCATGAACCACTGAGGACAACAGGAAAGGACGCCCGCTGTGGGACTTCTCGACGGTGCCGACTGGCAGGGGAACATCTTCAAGAACGGCGAGTGGACCGCCGCTCGTGGCGGCGACTACGCGGTCATCGAGCCGGCCACCGGAAGCGAACTCGGCCGGATGGGGCGAGCGACCTCCGAGGACGTCGCCGAAGCCGCGGTCACCGCCGTCAAGGCCCAGAAGGAATGGGCGGCGATGCCGCACACCGAGCGGGCGGCCGTGCTCCGCCGGGCCGGAGACCTGTGGCAGCGGCACGCCGAGGAGATCAGCGGCTGGAACATCCGCGAGGTCGGCGCGGTCCCCGGAATGGCCGGGTTCGCGCTGCACGTCGCCGCCGAGGAATGCTACGAGGCGGCCTCGCTGCCCAGCCGGGCCGTCGGCGAGATCCTCCCGTCGGGGGAGCCCCGACTGTCCCTGGCGCGGCGGATGCCGGCGGGCGTGGTCGGGGTGATCGCGCCGTTCAACGTGCCGATCATCCTCGGCATCCGGTCGGTCGCCCCGGCGCTCGCGCTCGGCAACGCGGTCATCCTCAAGCCCGACCCCCGCACCGCCGTCACCGGCGGCACGCTGATGGCCCGCGTGTTCGAGGAGGCCGGCCTGCCCCCGGGTGTGCTGCAGATGCTGCCCGGCGGCGCCGACGTCGGCGAGGCCCTGATCACCGACCCGAACATCCGGGTCATCTCGTTCACCGGCTCGACGGCCGTGGGCCGCCGGATCGGCGAGCTCGCGGGCAAGCACCTCAAGCGCGCACACCTCGAGCTGGGCGGCAACTCCGCGCTGCTCGTGCTCGACGACGCGGACGTCGACGCCGCGGTCAACCTGGCCGCGTGGGGGTCGTTCTTCCACCAGGGCCAGATCTGCATGACCACCGGCCGTCATCTGGTCGCCGACCGCCTGTACGACGACTTCGTGGCGCGGCTCGCCGAGAAGGCGGGCAAGCTCACGGTCGGCGATCCGGCGACCGGCGAGGTCTCGCTGGGTCCGGTCATCGACGCGGGACAGCGCGACAAGATCCACGGCATGGTCACGGCCAGCGCCGACCAGGGCGCGAGGATCGCCGCCGGCGGGTCGTACGAGAACCTCTTCTACCGGCCCACGGTGCTGGCGGACATTCCCCTCACCGCGCCCGCCTTCGCCGAGGAGGTGTTCGGTCCCGTCGCGCCGGTCACCCGGGTGTCGTCGGTGGCGGAGGCCGTGGAACTGGCCGGGGCCAGTGAGTACGGCCTATCTCTCGGCGTCGTGACCCGCGACGTCATGCACGGGCTCGCCGTCGCCGAGCAGATCCCCACCGGGATCGTGCACATCAACGACCAGACCGTGAACGACGAGGCCAACGCCCCCTTCGGCGGCGTACGGGCCTCCGGCACCGGGTCCCGCTTCGGCGGCGCGGCCGCCAACATCGAGGCCTTCACCGAGACCCGCTGGATCACCATGCGCGGCGAGCCCGCACAGTACCCCTTCTGACCTGCCCCGTTCTCACCAGCCTGCCGTCCGTCCGGCCAGATCTCGGTCTGGCCGGGCCACGGCGTGGACACGCGCGTCGTAGAGCCGCTACCTGTCGCCTGCCCAGTGAGCTCCTCGGTGACCTCATGCTCGCGCGGGGCCAGGCAGCTGTTCGTCGGCCGCGGTCAGCACGTCCTGCTCCGCTGCCGACTCCTTCTCCGCCCGGGACAAACCGCGCCGCGCCGCCGTCTTCTTCTGCTCCTGCGGGAGTGCATGGTCGGGAATCAGGACGGCGTAGGGCGAGCTATGCGGCGGCCTCCCAGGCGAACCCGTCCAGGTCGGTGAAGGCGTCGGCGGTGCCGCCGAGGACGATGCGGTGCGATCCCGTGCCGTCGGCGGGGACGCCGAGGTCCTTGGCCAGGGCGCGGCGCTTGTACAGCGCCAACTTGACGGCGCTGGATGCGCCGGGGGCGAACTCGACGTACTTGCCGCCGAAGCTCTTGGCCACGGTCAGGCCTCGGCTGACGTAGAACTGCTTGGTGGCCTTCACGCCCTCGACACCGAGCAGCAGGACGACCTCGTCGATCTCGCGGGTGGCGGGGCCGGTGTCCTTCTTCGCCGAGGTCGCGATCTTCCAGATCGTCCCGTCCGGGGCCTGGACGACGCCGCCGTAACCCCACAGCGACTTCGCAGCGGGCCTCAGCACCGTGGCTCCGGCATCGACGGCGGCGCCGACGAACCCGTCGACAGTGGCCGGCCCGGACACCGTGAGAGCCAGGGTGAAGCCGCGGAATCCGGTGGAGTGGGCCTCGGATGCCTGCAGGCGTATGTACGTGTCCACGCCGAAGGCGCTGTAGAAGAGGCGGGCGGCCACGACGTCGGCCACCTCAAGGGTGACGGACGCGAGGGACGTGTGGGCTGCGGTGGAAGTGGTGGTTGCCATGACCATCACGCTAGGGGCTGCGTGGCGGCCGGGCTTCTCGATTCCTGACCGGCCTCGCCACTTGCTTCGTCACGCACGCGGGCATCCCCTCAACCATGATCGCCGGATCCGGCAGATGATGAACGGCATCCGGTCGGCACCAACGCTCGAGGAGATCGATGTCGTGGGTCACGGCCAGCACGCCCGCGCCGGTCTCCTGTCGATAGCTCTCCAGGCGTGCGACGAGGTGGGCCTGCGTGGAGGCGTCGAGCATGGTCGTCATCTCGTCGCAGATCACGTAGCGCGGCCGCAACGCCAGCGCGCGCGCCACACAGGCGCGCTGCAGCTGTCCGTCGGACACCTCGTGCGGCCGGCGGGTGAGCAGGTCCGCGGTGAGCCCCATCTCGTCGGCGAGCCGTTCGGCGTCGGCGACCGCCTGCGCGAGCGGCCGGCCCGCGGCACGCAACGGTTCGACGATGACGTCGAGCAGGGTGAAACGGGGGTCGACGGCGAGCCTGGGCTGCTGGAAGATCAACCCGACCCGGGTGCGAAGGCCGGCGCGGTGACGCCAGCGGCGGACTTCCGTCCCGTCGATGGTGAGGCGGCCGGCCGCCGGGCGCAGGAGCATCGCGAGGACTCTGGTGAGCGTGGATTTGCCGCACCCGCTGGGCCCGGAGAGCCCGGTCACGATCCCCGGGCGCACGGTCATCGATGCTCCGTCCAGCACGCGGCGACGATCGTAGACGACGGTGACACCTTCAGCGGACAGCCCTTCAGTGGACGGCCCTTCAGCGGACGGCATGGTGCTCCAGGGGGTGATGGCAGGCGACCTCGTTGAGTTCGGGAATCCGTTCGCAGGCCGCGGTCGCCCGGTCGCAGCGTGGCCGGAACGCACATCCGTCAGGGAGCAGGGTGAGCTCGGGCGGATGGCCGGGGATGGCCGTGAAACGACGTGAGGGCAGCGCGTCCAGCAGTCCGGCGGCGTACGGATGGCGAGGCCGGGTGAAGAATTCGTCGGCGGAGGTGAGCGAGACGATCCGGCCGGCGTACATCACGGCGACCCGGTCGGCGACCTGCTCGGTGGCGCGCAGGTCATGGGTGATGAGCAGGACGGCCCGGCCCTCGTCGGTCAGCCGCCGCAGTTCGGACATGGTGGTCTCGACGAGGGGCCGGTCGAGGCCGGTGGTTGGCTCGTCCGCGACGATCAGCCAGGGATCCCCGGCCAGCGCCAGGGCGTTCGCCACCCGTTGCGCCATCCCGCCGGAGAGCTGATGGGGATAGAGGTCGAGGTCGGCCGGCCGGAGCCCGACCCTCCGGGCCAGGTCGGCCAGATCGTCCGACCCGGCCGGGTTGCCGAGCTCTCGAAGGGTCTCGGCGAGCTGGGCGCGAGCCGTACGGACCGGGGTGAGGTGCGTGGCCGGGCTCTGCGGGACGAGGCCGATCATTCGGCCGCGCACCCGGCGGGCCAGGACGTCTTCCGGTGCCCCGACCAGGTCCACGGGCTCGGCCCCGCCGGTCTCCAGCCGGACAGCCCCGGTGACCTCGGCGTTGGCGGGCAGCAGCCCGAGAAGGGCATGTGCCATCACCGACTTCCCGCAGCCGGACTCCCCCACCAGGGCCAGGCACTCGCCCTGCCGCACCTCGAAACGCGCGTCGGTCACCGCACGGACCACAGCCCCGGGGATCTGGAAGCGGACGGACAGGCCGTCGACGCGCAGCCGAGAGACGGCTTCAGGACTTGTGGAGGTGTGGCTCACAGCTGAAGCTCCGATCGCTCGCGTGGGCTGGTCCGGTCCCGCCAGTGCTGCGTCAGGGCCGAGATGGCCAGGGTGGGCAGGAGGATGAACAGCCCCGGAACGAGCGAGGCCCACCAGTTGCCCGCGAGAAGCGACCTGGATCCATCATTGATCATGTTCCCGAGCGACGCGAGGTGGGGAGGCAGTCCGAGGCCGAGGAAGCTGAGCGCGGTTTCGTGCCAGATCGCGTGCGGCATCATGAGCACCGCCGCGAGCGCGACCTGGGGTGACAGATGCGGAAGGAAGTGGCGGCGTACGATCCGCAGCCTGCCCGATCCGCCGGAGATCGCCGCGTCCACGAACGGGCGGGAGCGCAGGGCGAGCACCTCCGAACGGATGATCCGAGCGGTGGTGGTCCAGTGCGTGAGTGCCACCGAGACGATGACGGCGCCCACGCTGGGGGTGAGCATCGCGACGATGAAAATGCCGAGCAGCAGATGGGGGATGGAGTTGAGGCCGTCGACGACACGCATGATGATCCGGTCGGCGATCCCGCCGAGCGCTCCGGAGACGAGCCCCACCAGAGTTCCGATGGTGACCGACACCAGCGCCGCCACGAGCCCTACGAGCAGGGAGACACGCAGGCCGTACACCGCGCGCAGCAGTACGTCCCGGCCCATCTCGTCGGTGCCGAACGGATGCGCGGGCCGCGGGGACAGCGAGGTCGCGGTCAGATCGACCAGGTGCTGATCGAGTCGGGCGACGAACGGCACCACGAGCACGGCCAGGCCGAACACGATGAGCGTGCCCGCCGCCAGGCGTGCCGACCGGCCGCGTTTCCGTCCCGGTGCTGTCTGGAACATCAGCTCACCCCCAGGACGCGGACACGCGGATCCGCGATCACGTACGCCGCGTCGGCGAGCAGGTTTCCGACGACCACCGCGAGCGTGGCGAGCAGGGTGAGCGCCGCGAGCAGCGGGAAGTCGGCGGCGAGAGCGGCCCGCACCGACGTGCCGGCCACTCCGGGCCAGGAGAAGATCGTCTCGACGAGGATCGCCCCGGTGACCAGTTCCGGGATCCGCGCGCCGAGCAGGGTGATGAACGGCAGCAGCGCCGACCGGAGCGCATGCCGGAACAGGATCGTCCGCTCGCGCAGGCCGCGGGCGCGAGCGCCGGTGACGAAATCCTCCCGCAGCGTGCTGATGAGCGACTCGCGGACGAACAGCAGCAGCCAGGAGGACTGGGAGAAGGCCAGCACCGCCACCGGAAGGATCATGTGGCGCAGCACGTCCGTCGGTCGCACCGTCGTCGCGGCGGCGTCGGTGAGCCCGCCGGAGGGCAGCCAGCGCAGCTGCACCGCGAAGATCCAGATCGCGATGAGCCCGGTCCAGAAGACCGGGGCGGCCTCGTTGGCGTAGGCCGTTCCGGTGATGAAGCGGTCAAGCCACGAGTTCCGCCGCCAGGCGGCCAGCGCCCCGACGGCCAGGCTGATGACCAGCATGACCACCATGGCGCCGGCGACGACGAGCAGCGACCAGCCCAGCCGGTCGCCGATCACGTCGACGACCGGCCGGTGCAGGCTCCGCGACTCGCCGAGATCACCCCGGAGCAGGCTCCCGAGCCAGTCGAGGTACTGCTCGATGACCGGCCGGTCCAGGCCCCAGTTCTCCCTGATCCGGGCGGCGATCTCGGGACTCGTCGTCTGTGCCCGGTCTCCCAGATACTGGCGGATCGGGTCGAACGGCGATGCCGTGGCCAGGGCGAACATGCCCGCGGTGACGGCGAGCAGCAGCGGGACGGTGAACGCCACCCGCCAGATCACCATCCGTGCCAGTGCCCTGCTCATGCCGGGTGCTCGGTGTCGCGGCGCGTTCCGGAGGTCATGCGGCGGGCTTCCAGTCGGCGAGGTTTCTGAACAGCCCGCCGGTGGCGTGCTCGTGTGACTCGACGGCGGGAGTGATCCCCGTCCACTCACCGCGTACGACATAGACATGCTGGAGATGGACGAGGTAGACCCAGGGCTCGTCCTCTCTGATCCGCCGCTGGAACGCGTCGTACGCCTGCTTGCGGATCGTGGGGTCGGCCGTGCGCCGCCCCTTCTCCAGCAGCGCGTCGACCTCGGAGTCCCGGTAACGGGCGGGGTTGAAGAACCCCTGGCCGGCGAAGTCGGAGTGGAACAACTCGAAGTTGGTGTGATCGGGGTCGAACGGGTTCCCGTACGCCATGAGCAGGGCGTCCTTGGCCATTCGTGGCCCGATCGCGTCCCAGTCCAGCCCGGCCGGCTCGATGTCGACACCGATGCGCCTGGCGTCGGAGGCGACCGCCAGGGCGAGCTCCTTGCGGAGCGAATCACCCGCCGGATACATGAGGGTGAACCTCGCCGCGGTGCCGTCCTTGACCCGTACGCCGTCCGGGCCGGGCATCCACCCCGCCTGCTCCAGGGCCCGTACGGCCTGCGCCTGATCGGCGGTGGGAGATCCCTGTACGGACGGGTCGTACCAGGAGGTGCCGGGCGCGATCGGCCCGAAAGCGGCGCTGCCGGCCCCGGCGAGGATCGTCTTCGCCATGGCCGACCGGTCCACCGCCAGGCTGATCGCCTTCCGGATCGCCTTGTCGCGGGTGACGGGAGCCTCCATCGGGAACATCACGCTGCGGTAGTCGGCGCTCGGCACCCGGTAGACGGTCAGGCCGGCCGTCTTCTCGAAGCGTGCCGCGGCCTTGGGCGCCAGCTCCGTGGCGTCGAAATCGCCGGCCGCCATCCGGGTGGCCCGGATGTTGTCATCGGACGCGTAGGCCAAGATCAACTTCTTGATGGCGGGGGCGCCGTTCCAGTGGGACGGATCGGCCTCCAGCACGATCTTGTCGCCGGGGGTCCAGGACACGAAGCGGTACGGGCCGGTGCCGACCGGCCTGGCGTTGAAATCCGGCCGGTCCAGGCTCTGCTTGGGCACGATGCCCAACGTGGCGCGCTGGATGAAGGGCGCGTAGGGATACCTGAGGTGGAACACCACGGTTTCCGGGTCCGGCGCCTCGACGGACTCGATCGCCGCGTAGTCGCTTCGCAGGCTCGAGTCGTTCTTCTCATCCAGCACCGCCTGATAGGTGTAGGCGACGTCGGCGCTGGTCAACGGAGTGCCGTCGTGGAAGCGGACATCGGTGCGCAGCTTGAAGGTGACGGTGGTGCCCGCACCGTCCGTCTTCGGCAGTTCGACCGCCAGAGCGGGCTTGAGTTCCAGGTCGGCGGTACGGGTGACCAGCCCGTCGAAGAGGAGCGATCCTCCGTCCGGGGCGTAGCCGAGCACCGGGTTGAGGTTGTCGGGCTCTCCACTCAGCCCGAGGACGAAGGTGTCCCGGGCCACGGCCTGCCCAGCCTGAGTGTTTCCCCCGGTCTCCTGGGGGGACGACGGCGTTGAGCAGGCAACAGAAACCCCCAGAAGGGCAGTTGACGCAACAAGCGTGGCAAATCTGACCAAGACGGACTTCATGCGCCGAAAGTAGAACGCTTCCAATCTTATTGCAAATTAGTTGCAACTGCAATGCTCTACTGGCAGTGTCGGGGACGTTTCGGGAGACATCCGGGGCTTCCCTCGGCAGTCCGGGTCACAGTCCGAGAACGAGTGTGGCGACGGTGAAATACACGAGCAGACCGGTGGCATCGCAGAACGTGGAGATGAAGGGGGTGGAGAAGACGGCCGGATCCACCCGGCACGCCTTGGCGACCAGCGGCATGACCCCCCCGACGGTCGCGGCCAGCGGGCATACCGTCAGCAGCGTCACCGCGATGACGGCGCCGAGTTGCGTGCCGTAGAACGGTGACGCGACCAACAGCCCGAGCAGGCCGAGATGACCGCCGAGGAGCAACCCGGCCCGTGCCTCCTTGGAGGCCACCCTGACGACGTCCCTCACCCGGATGTCACCCATGGCGAGAGCGCGGGTCACGGTGGTGGCCGCCTGCGATCCGGTGTTTCCGCCGATCCCGGTGAGCAGGGGGATGAACAGCGCGAGAGCGACTCGCTGTTCGAGTGTGGCCTCGAACATCTCCAGCACGTTGACGGTGAGGGTCGCCGAGACGGCGAGCACGAGCAGCCAGACGATCCGAGACCTGGTGATGCTGCGCACAGAGGTGAGCAGATAGGGCCGGCGCAGCGGCTCGGAGGCACCCGCGCGTGCCTGGTCTTCCACGGCCGCTGCCTGGCTGATCCTCGCGGCGTCGTCAATGGTCAGCAGCCCGACGAGCCGGTTCTCGTCATCGGTGATCGGCATGGCCAGGATGCCGTGGTCGAGGCACCTACGTGCCACCTCCTCGACATCCTCGGTGGCGCGGGCGCCGACCGCCGGAGACATCAGTTCCGCGACCTCCCGATCGCCTTCGGCGGCGAGTAGTTCCCGGAGACTGACCACACCGAGCAGGTCCCGGTCACGGCTGATCACCGGAATGGTGTAGATCGTCTCCGACACCGAGGCCAGGCCCGTGGCTCTGGTGATCACGGTCGCGGCGGTCTCGGCAGGCCGCGCATGCACGTACTCAGGGGACATGCGCCGCCCCACCGAGCCCTGTGGATAACCGAGCACGACCATGGCCGCCTGCAGGTCCTCGCCGTGCAGGGAGCGCAGCAACTCCTTGGCGACCCTTGCCGGCAGCTCGTCGAGCAGTCCGACCTGATCATCAGGGTCGAGCTCGGCGAATATGTCCGCGACGTGTCCGTGGCCGAGTTCGGCGACGAGGTCGGCCTGCGTCGCCGTCCGAAGCTGGTCGAACGCCGCGACGGCGGTCTGCTTGGGCAGCACCCGGAACGCCACGGCGGCCTCCCGGGGCGGGAGGTCTTCGAGCAGATCGACGATCTCGACGGGCGGCAGGTCCTTGAGTGTCTGGGCGAGACCCGCGAGGTCGCCGGCGCTCATACGGTCACGGATCTGGCGGGGTTCTTGGGTGATCGTCATACCGGTTCCCATCGCGACGAGCGAAAACCACGGTTCCGCGCATGCCTACGGCATGTGGGGAGCGGAAAAATCGCGCCTCGGTCGCCTGTTCCAGGGAAAGCGCGGCGCTTCAGCGTTCCATGGAGACGTTACGAGATCGACTCAGGGAGTCACTCACCGCAACCACCTCCACTCATGACGGCAGGCCCCCTACCCGGCCCTTCCGTGGAAGCACCTCGCCCAAGGCTACCGGGGCAATCGCGGCAAACAGAAAGGAGCTCCAGCTGCCCGGAGACGGCGGCGTACCACCAACGGGACCTCCCACGTGAAGTGGGCGAGACAGACACATACGGAATACCCAGGGCGGGAACGGTAGGCGTGGGATGCCGAACGGGGAGGGGACCGGCGTGAACGCTCCGGACGAGACGGCCGAGAGAGACCATGCCCTGAAGGCCGGACATCGCGCGATGTGGGCGCTCGGCGACTATCCCGCCCTGGCCCGCGAGATCATTCCGACGCTCGGCGCGACCCTCGTTCAGGCGTGCGGGATCAGCCCCGGTGCCCGGGTGCTCGACGTCGCCACCGGATCCGGCAACGCGGCCATCCCGGCCGCGCTGGCCGGAGGCGCCGTCGTCGCCTGCGACCTGACGCCGGAACTGCTCGAGGCCGGACGCGAGCAGGCCGTACGGCACGGCGTGAAGATCGACTGGCGGCCGGCCGACGCCGAGGCGCTGCCGTTCGCCGACGGCGAGTTCGACGTCGTCATGTCGTGCGTCGGCGTCATGTTCGCGCCGCATCACCGTGCCGCGGCCGACGAGCTGGTACGGGTATGCCGGCCGGGCGGCGTCATCGGGCTGCTGAGCTGGACCCCCGAGGGTTTCGTCGGGCAGATGTTCGCGGCGATGAAGCCGTACGTCGCCTCGCCTCCGCCGGGCGTGCGGCCGCCGCCGCTGTGGGGGGACGAGGAGCACGTCCGTTCCCTGCTGGGTGAACACGTCGAGGATCTCGCGATGCGCCGGCAGACGGTGCGCGTGGGCCTGTTCGACACACCGGAAGGCTTCCGCGACTACTTCAAGTCACACTATGGGCCGACGATCGCCGCATACCGGGGGATCGCCGACCAGCCGGAGCGCGTCGCCGCGCTGGATCGCGAACTCGCCGAGCTGGCCCGCCGACACGATCCGGCCGGCGGCGCCATGGACTGGGAGTACCTGTTGGTCACCGCCCACCGGTCGAAACACCCCACGGCCGGTTAGTCTCGACCGATCAGAAGAGGGTCAGCGGCTCTGTCGCTGCGGTCGGCATGGGCTCGGGCAGCGGCTCGAGCCCGGGCAGGGCGGCCCGTACGTCATCATGAAAACGACGGGCGAGCGTCAGTGCCTCGGCGTTGTCGGGGGTGTGGATGAAAACCGTCGGCGAGCGGCCCTCGCGCAGCCATTCTGCGACCGTGTCCACCCACTGCCGCCAGCCCTCGACCGTGCGTGCCGTGTCGTCCCGGCCGAGATAACGGACGATCGGACGGTCGGTGAGCGCCGACGACCGGCGCGGCACCCGTGGTTTCTTCGTCCACGCGTCTCGTTCGGCGTCGCTGGTCGGCGGGCTCTGGAAGAAGGCGACGGTGTCGAACGGAACCCACTCGGCCTCGGCCTCGGTCAGGACCTTTTCGAGGAGCCGTACGGATCGGGGGTCGTCGAAGAACGCGCGGTGCCGGACCTCGACGGCGAAGCCGTACGAGCGGGGAAGCCGGCGGAGAAAGCCGGCCAGGGCCCCGACATCGGTGGGGCCGAACGACCCCGGCAGCTGGATCCAGAGGGCGTGGATCCGCGGCCCGAGCGGCTCGATCGTGTCCAGGAACGAGCGGACCTCGTCGTCGACGCCGAGGAGGCGACGCTCATGCGTGATCGGCTTGGGCAGCTTGACCACGAAGCGGAAATCGGGGGCGGTCTGCCGCGCCCACGACTCCACCGTGTCCCTCGTCGGCGTCGCGTAGAACGTCGTGTTGCCCTCCACCGCGTTGCACCAGGTCGCGTACGCGCGCAGCCGCTCTCCCGGGGCGAGCGGGTGCGGTAGGAAGCGCCCCTGCCATCGGGCATGGGTCCACATCGCACATCCCACATGAAGCCGCATGGCCCAAGACGCTATCCGAGCGATGGGCACGAAGGTCGCGATCACTGTTACATCTGCGGGCTCACCCCGCCGTACGGATCAGCGACGCCCACCGTACAGAGACACGCGTTCGTCTTTGTCGTGGTCGATCTCCTCTGTCAGGAACAGGTCGCGTCGCCACGGCTTGTGGGCGATGTTGACGGTCCACTGCTCGTAGTACCACTCGATGCTGGAGCCGCTGAAGCGGAAGTTGGCCCGGTAACGGGCCTGCTCCCCCGGATGCAGAAGGAACATCCTGCCGGGGAAACGGTTGGTCGGGTACGCGACCCACATCGGCGTCCGCATCACTTCGACCGATGTTCCGGACAACTTGCACCGAAGCCCGTTGAGCTGTGCTGGAAAGGTGTGGCTGTCGACCACAGCGGTCGGCGCGTACCCGGTGTGTTCGTCGGCGAGGAGATCGTGGACGACGAGTGGCGCGTCGGGCATCGGCGGCAGCTCGAACGCCGAGGGAATGTCGCGCCGAAGCGCGGCCTCGGCGGCGCCACGCCCTCGTTTGGTCCACCGGACCACGATCCGCTGCACGATCACCATGCTGATCCCTCGGCTCTGCTCACCTCGGTCGGACATGTGATACCACGCGCCACGGCCGTCATCAGGCAGGAGGCCAGTTTCTGAGGACGGCGTCGAGGGCGTCCAGGGTTCTGGACCACGAGGCCTCCACCTCGCGGGGGTGACGGCGGAACCCGCCCACCCTTTCCAGGCTCACATATCCGTGGAACGTGCTGTGCAGCATCCGTACCGCATCCGTCTGGTCGGGCTCCGGCAGGTCGTATCCCCGCAGGAGTGCCCGCGTCATCTCCGAGTGCCGGATCCCCGCGCCGGTGTCCACCATCTCAAGCTCGACCTGCGTCGCGGCGTACCTGCCGGGATGCTCTTTCGCGTAGTCCCGGTAGGCGTTCGCGAATGCCACCAGCGCGTCCTTGCCGTCGCGCCCGGCCAGGGCGGCCGCCGCCCTGTCGGCGAGCTCCGCCAGCGCCAGCACCGCCACCCTGATTCTCAGGTCCTGTACGTCCTTGATGTGTGCGTAAAGGGCCGCGGGCTTGACGCCGAATCCGCGCGCGAGCGCCGAGACGGTCACGTTCTGAAAGCCGATCTCGTCGGCCAGGTCCGCCGCCGCCCGCGTCAGGCGTTCCGCGGTGATTCCCACCCGTGCCATGTGCCGTCCTTCTCGCGTACTTACAAGCTTTAATTAGTTGCCTAATGCTATTAGGGACGACTAGCGTCCCTACTCGTGAGACCAATCACCGAGCGCGACATCCGCGCGTCCTTCGTCAACTGTTCCAAGGGAGAGGCCAAGCGTCTCGACGTCCCCAAAGATCTCGCAGACCTTCCGTGGGAAGACCTCGACTTCCTGGGATGGCGGGATCCGGGAGCGCCCGAACGCGCCTACCTGGTCGCCGAACGCGAGAGCGTCCTCGTCGGAATCGCGCTGCGAGCGACCTCCGGCGCGTCGCGCGGCTTCACCTCTCGCAGCATGTGCTCGCTGTGCCTGACCACGCACACCAGCGGCGGGGTGGCACTGATGACCGCGCGCCGAACCGGCGAGGCCGGCCGCCAGGGCAACTCGGTCGGGCAATACCTGTGCACCGATCTGGCCTGCTCCCTTTACACGCGGGGGAAGAAGAAGGCCGCGGGAGGCGCGGCCATCGACGAGTCCCTCACCCCGGAGGAGAAGGTCGCCCGCACGCAGGCCAACCTGCACTCCTTCCTGGACAACGTGATCGGGTGAGCGGCTGGACGGGCCGATGAAGGAACTCAGGAAGCGGCGGCTACGCAGCGCCCGATCGGGCCCGCTTCTCAGAAGCGTGCGTGGGCGCCCCGCGGTGCTCGTCGAAGTGATTGTTCTGCTGCTCGGGTTTCTGCTCTTCACGCACTTCCACGCCCTCGCCGGCAAGGACACCGCGTCTGCCACCGCCAACGCCCTTGCCCTGCAGTCCGTGGAACGCGCCCTCCACGTGGACATCGAGCAGATGGCGAACGAGTGGCTCACCGAACATCCGGCCCTGATCCAACCGGCGGTGTACTACTACCGCCTGTACTACGTCGTGCTCGTCGGTGTGCTGATCTGGGTTTTCGTCCGGCACGCCGAGATCTACATCAAGGTCCGCCGCGCCCTTCTCGCGATGCTCGTCCTCGTTCTGCCGGTCTTCTGGGCGCTGCCCATGTCACCCCCGCGGTTCGCCCTTCCGGGTGTCGTCGACATCGTCGCTGAACACGACATCCTGGGGAGCCATGCCGCACAAGGGACCGGGAAGGGCCAGAATCTCTACTCGGCCATGCCCAGCCTGCACGTGGGATGGTCAGCGTGGTGCGCGTACGCCGCATGGTCCGCGCTCCGGGCCTCTCACCCGCGATTGGCGCTGTTGCCGTGGGGGTTCCCGCTCGTCATGGCGGCGAATGTGCTCGTCACGGGGAACCACTACGTGTTCGACATTATCGGGAGCGCCGTGTTGCTCGCCGTCTCCATCGCCTCCGCATCGGTATGGGGCCGCCTCGCCGAACGCCGGCGCAGTGCGACCCGGCTTCGAGATGCTGATCCCTCCCCGCGAAGGGCAGGGTCCCGAGGAGGCCGACGGGACCGTCACGCTTCCTGACGGCGCTCGATCGCAACGACAGGAGGCCCCGGCATAATGCGAATATCACCGAAGGAGATTCAGCTATGGAGCGATTTCGGGCCGAGTTCGAGGTGCTCGACAAGCGTTTCGGTTACGACGGCGGCGACGAGTACGTGGAGGTGCTCCACAGCGGCGGCCGCAAGACCGAAGGGCCCGTCTACTTCCCCGCGGGGCGCTACCTGGTCTGGAGCGACATCCCCAACGACCGACTGCTGCGCTGGGACGAGACCACCGGCGCCGTCGGCATCTTCCGCACCCCGTCAGGCAACGCCAACGGCAACACCATCGACCTCGAGGGCCGGCTGATCACCTGCGAGCAGGGCGCCAGACGGGTCACCAGGACCGAGCACGACGGCACCGTCACCGTCCTCGCCGACCGCTACCAGGGCAAGCGCCTCAACAGCCCCAACGACGTGGTGGTCCGCTCGGACGGCACTATCTGGTTCACCGACCCGCGCTACGGCATCACCGGCTACTACGAGGGCAGCCCGGCCGAGAGCGAGATCGGCGGCGACCACGTCTACCGCCTCGACCCCGCCTCCGGCGAACTGTCGATCGTGGCCGACGACTTCATCCGGCCGAACGGCCTGGCCTTCTCGCCGGACGAGTCGCTGCTGTACGTCGTGGACACGCGCAAGCGGCACCTGCGAGTGTTCGAGGTGACCTCGGCAGGGACTCTGGCGGGCGGCACGGTCTTCGCCGAGGCATGGTTCGACGGGATCCGCCTCGACTGCTACGGCCGGGTGTGGGCGGCGGCCATGGAGGGTCTCCACTGCTACGACCCCGACGGCACCCTGATCGCCCGCCTCCGCCTCCCCGAGTCCGCCTCGAACCTCACCTTCGGCGGCCCCAAGCGCAACAACCTGTTCATCACGGGCTCGGGCGGCGACCTGTACTCGATCCGGGTGACCTTCGCCGGGGCCAGGTGAACCCCGTGCTCCCCGACTCCCTCTCCATCCAGGGCGGCGCCTCCGTCACCACCGCCCGCCAGGGGCGCGTCAGGCGCGAAGAGATCCCGCGCCTGACGGCAATCCGGACGGAACGGCTGCTGCTGCGGCGCTGGAGGGACGGCGACAGGGAGCCTTTCGCCACGCTCAACGCCGGCCCCGCCGTAATGGAACACTTCCCCGCCCCGCTCACGCGCGAGGAGAGCGACGCACTGGCGGACCACATTGAGTCGGGGTTCGAACAGCGCGGGTTCGGCCTGTGGGCGGTGGAGGCGGACGGGCAGTTCATAGGGTTCACCGGACTGTCGGTGCCCCGCTTCACGCCCTGCGTGGAGATCGGCTGGCGGCTCGCCCGTTCCACCTGGGGGCACGGCTACGCCACTGAGGCGGCCCTGGCCGTCTTGGCGGACGGGTTCGGCCGGGTGGGGCTGACGGAGATCGTCTCGTTCACGGCCGTGCCCAACCTGCGGTCGCAGGCCGTCATGCGCCGGATCGGCATGACACGTGACCCGGAGGAGGACTTCGACCACCCCGCCCTCCCGAAGGGCAGCCCGCTGCGGCGTCACGTGCTCTACCGCATCCGCGTTCCGCGCTGAACGCTCACATGGAGGCCGAACGGCCGGCGGCCAACGGCAAGAAGGAGAACAGTGCTGAGATCCAATGGCCCGTTAATGGCCCGGCGATCGGTCTCGTCCGCCTACGGTCTCAACGGTTGGGCAGTGTTGGATGCGGGGCGCTGGGAACGATGCCGATCATGTCGTTGGTGATGGCCCATCGTTCGTGACCTCGCCAGGCGCCGTCAATGAACAGCAGATCCGGTGAGTAACCCTCGTAGCGGAAGCCGTGACGTTGGACCAGTTTGATGGACGCCTGGTTATCGGGCCGGATCTGCGCTTCCAGCCGGTGCAACCGTAGCTCCTCAAACGCATGACGCAGCACCAGGCCAAGACCCTCTGACATGTACCCGTGACCAGCGTAGGGCGCGAAGGCCGCGTAGCCCAGCGAGCCACCTTGAAAGCGTCCGCGAATGATGCTGTTGATGTTGACGTTGCCCGCGATGGCATCCGTGTCGCGCAGACAGACCAGCAAGCCTTCAGCGGATTGTCCCTCATCGAATCGGCCGAGGAACGTCTGGAACGCCTCCGGCGTCGCGGGCAGGGACATCCTCGGCTGGTACAGGTCGACGCTGGCATGGACCCGTTCGAGGAACTCATCTTGATCGAGACTGGTGATCCGGCGCAAGGTAACGCGTGGGGAGCGCCCCAGGTCTTTCGCTGGTCCTGCTGTTTGCACGGTTTCCTTGATCCTACTGTTCTCAATCATGGACGAGACGCTATCGCGTGATCGCGACCGTGCTACGGCGGCGAGACAGAGAGCACCGCCGCAAAGCTGCGTGAGCTCCAACTTGCCGGGTAGGAGCACAAACCGAAGAGAGATGCCAACGATCCGAGCGCCGCTTTCCTTGATCAGGACGGCGGCGTTTTGGCTGGTGGAGCTAGGGGATTCGAACCCCTGACTTCCTGCTTGCAAATCGGCCTGATCACCAGGGCCAACGGCCCCGACCTGGGCAAGGAGCCGCCCGCGAGTGACCGTGTCGGACCGCCGCCGACCTCCCCTAATGGCCCGGCGGTCGGTCTCGTCCGCCTACGGCCGACACCACTGCGAGGCTCGCTTCCAGCAGCAGATCAATCGATCATGTATTCGTAAACGGGACGAGTTGACCTGACAAGACATCGGCTACGGCATCCGGTACTCCCTGTCGAACGGGCTGAAGTGCCATCCGTACTGCGTCGAACCCGAGGTCCCTCCTGCCTGCTGCGCTCAACGCGTCAGCTGACCTTCAATTGCTCATCGCCGAAATCGGCAACGAGTTTGAGCGTGCCACCGAGCGCGGCAACGTAACGATCCAGGACCTCGCGAGTGGACACATCGCCGTTCTCGATCTGTGACACGCGAGCCACGGATATGCCCATCCGCTCGGCGACCTGAGTCTGCGTAAGCCCACGACGCTTCCGCATCTCCGCGAGCCGCCACCCCTGTGCCTCCTGACGCAGGTAGTGAACCTCGTCTTCGAACGCCTCTACGCCACCGGCGGTTTCAATCGCGCGCTCCAAGTGACCGCTCTCGCGCCACTTGCGATAGCTGCTCACTGGCCCATCTCCTTGTACCGCTCTGTCAGATAGATCTCATACAGGTGTTCGGCTCGTGGAATCGCCTGCCGATACCAGCGTTCCCAGTTGCCCGCCTTGTCTCCCGCGACCAGCAAGATCGCCGCTCGCCAGGGGTCGAAGACGAACAAGATACGGATCTCGCTACGACCGGTCGAACCGGGCCGCAACTCCTTCATGTTAGGAATCTTGGATCCGGTTACGGTGTCCACCAGTGGCCTGCCTTCGGCGGGACCGTTACGTTCCAGAATCAAGATCGCCTGATTGACCAGCTTGTGCGAGTCACGATCGGTCTCGTAGAGCGAGTCAAGGAACTCTCCCACCTCATCGGTGAAGAAGATCTCCCACTCGTCCACTGCAACCCCCTCGTTGCCAACCGATCGAGCTCAAGAATATCCTAAACCTCACAGGGGCCGCCGAGAGGCCGATGCGCCACAACCATCACGAACGGATGCCGAGCAGGGCGGAGAGCCGGGACAAGCTTGACGTGGGGTGGAGCCTAGGGGATTCGAACCCCTGACTTCCTGCTTGCAAAGACGCATGCCGATCATGCTCCATCAGGTCTCACACAGCTCAACACACTGATCGCGTTACCGGTGACTCACTGCTGTTCCCCCTTGTTTCCCACCCCATCGGGCACGCAACGGGCACGGCTGGCAGGATCGTCACAAGGACATCCAGCAGTAGAGCTGCTGATCATGTTCTCTCGCTCGACGTGCCAGACCAACAAGATCCTTGGTGAGCGACAATATGTACCCGTCCTCATCAGCGGTGAAGTGGGAGAACTCCTCGATGGCTGCCCACTGCTCCGCCAGTACCGGCAGGCGGGCGTCGTCCACACCGGCGAGCATGTCACGAGCCTCCGCCGACAGTTCCATGATGCCGGGCCCTTCCAGGTACGGCGAGCCTTCGGGAAGGGCGTCCCACTCCTCGTCGCTTCGGGGCGCACTCTCCGGGGGTGGATACAGCCCCACCGTCTCTACCAACCCCAGGGAATAGTCGACGTGGCCGGCGAACGCGACGAGTTGCCCCAGGACCACTTCGGGGTCGATCCATTTGGTCACCACCACATCGAACTCCGGAATTCCACGCGAGCCATCGACGATCTCGCGGGAATGCTCAGGTTGGACAGTCGCCGAGGCCCGGTCCGCAGCGCGGTAGTACTCATAGAAGACACCCACGTAAGCGCTCCTGTCCGGGGCCCAGGGTGACATGACCGCCTTGTAGACACGCTAGGG
>NZ_BOOG01000035.1 GCF_016863115.1 Sphaerimonospora thailandensis | reverse complement strand
GTAGGTGCCGGTCGAAGAACGCCGCAGCAACGCCACGGATGGCGACGTCCATTTCAATCCGATCGACTTCAGCCAGGAATGGGGCGATCACCGGAATGCGCTCGGGTGCGAACCGCCGGATGGCACGGTGGGTCTCCACCTCGATCAAGGCGGAGGAGAAAACACCCTGATCCACCCGCTCCGCAAGCCAGTTGGAAAGGACCTTCGACTCTGGTTCCGGATGAATCAGTTTAATCATCGCAGAGCTGTCGACGTAGATCAAAACCGCTCCTCCTCCCTCATCCGGATGAGCTCTTCGGTGACGTTGACGTCGTCGTATGGCTCGGTCTCCATTTCGGCCAGGAGTTGGCGGAGATTCCCAGTCGCGGGGATGGCGCGGCCTTGGGCCACCCACTCGGCGAGGATCGCGCTCGGTCCGGGTACGGGGACCAGTCGCGCGACGGTGCGGCCGTTCTCGATGACCTCGATGGTCTCGCCCGCGAGGGTCTTGTCGAGGTAGTCGGCGGCGTGATCTTTGAACTCGGTGACTCCGATGCGCTCCATGTTCTCCATCATGCGTGTCATGGGGTCACCGTAAAGCAGCGCCGCCCGTTTCGGGACCGAAACAGCACGGAAAGTATCCGGAGAATTTCTCTCCGTAGTTATACGCGGTGGCAAGCTGTTCCGCCTCCGTGATCTTGCGGTGATCACGGAGGCGGAAATGAGTGTGATGTCAGGACAGGCCGGGGGCGGGGAACTGGGCGGTCAGCTCGGTGACCTCGCGGCGGACCCGGGTGATCACGTCCTCCGCCTCGGCCTCGCCCTTGGCGACCGCGGTGACCACCTCGTCGATCCACGTGCCGATCTGGCGCATCTCCGCCTCGCCCATCCCGCGCGAGGTGACCGACGGGGTGCCGATGCGGATGCCCGACGGGTCGAACGGCTTGCGCGGGTCGAACGGCACCGCGTTGTAGTTGGTCTCCAGACCGGCCCGGTCGAGGGCCTGGGCGGCCGGCTTGCCGCCGATGCCCTTGGGTGTCAGATCCATCAGGATCAGGTGGTTGTCCGTGCCCCCCGACACCAGGTCGAAGCCGCGGGCGAGCAGCTCGTCGGCGAGGGCCTTCGCGTTCTTCACGATCTGCGCGGCGTACGCCTTGAACTCCGGCTGGGCCGCCTCGTGAAGGGCCACGGCGATGGCGGCGGTGGTGTGGTTGTGCGGGCCGCCCTGCAGCCCGGGGAAGACCGCCTTGTTGAGCGCCGTGGCGTGCTCGTCGGAGTCGGCCATGAGCATCGCGCCGCGCGGCCCGCGCAGCGTCTTGTGCGTGGTCGTGGAGATCACGTCGGCGTGGCCGGCCGGTGAGGGATGCGCGCCGCCGGCGACGAGACCCGCGATGTGCGCGATGTCGGCGGCGAGCACCGCGCCGACCTCGCGGGCGATCTCGGCGAACGCCGGGAAGTCGATGGTGCGCGGGATGGCCGTGCCGCCGCAGAAGATCAGTTTGGGCCGGTGCTCCAGCGCGAGGGCGCGCACCTCGTCCATGTCGACCCGGCCGGTGTCCCTGCGCACGCCGTACCGCACCGGGTTGAACCACTTGCCGGTGGCCGACACCGACCAGCCGTGGGTGAGGTGACCGCCGAACGGCAGGCCCATGCCGAGCACGGTGTCACCGGGCTTGAGGAACGCCAGATAGATCGCGAGGTTGGCGGGGGAGCCGGAGTAGGGCTGGACGTTGGCGTGGCGCACTCCGAAGACCGACCTGGCCCGCTCGACGGCGATCGTCTCGATCTTGTCGATGACCTGCTGGCCCTCGTAGTAGCGCTTGCCGGGGTAGCCCTCGGAGTATTTGTTGGTCAGAACGGTCCCGGTGGCCTCCAGGACCGCCCTCGAGACGTAGTTCTCCGAGGCGATCAGCTTGACCGTGTCGGTCTGCCGCCGCTCCTCCGCCCTGATGAGCTCGGCGATCTCCGGGTCGACGACGTTCAGCGAGTTCTCGGCCATGGCGCCTTCTTTCTCCATCGACACTTCATCGAGGGCGGCGACCCAGGCGCACGGCCGCCGCTGACTCGCTCCCCGGTGGTGCCCCACCTGTTACCCGTGCCCGGGGGCACGCCAGCGCCAGTCGCGGTGCCTTCAACACTATCCGAGGGTCTCTCGCCCGAGCGCCGGGTCCGGCTCAGGAGCCGGAAATCACGCGTCGCCGGGCTTGTGGTCGTGCCGGGCCCTGCCGTTCAACGGCCACAGGCGGTCCACCTCGGCGTTCAGGGTGGCCCCGATGAGCACGGCGAGCGCGGTGATGTAGAGCCAGAGCAGCAGGGCGATGGGGGCGGCGAGCGAGCCGTAGATCGACAGCGGTGTGAACCAGGCGGCCAGCACCTCACGTAACACGGCCGCGCAGAGGATCCAGATGAAGAGGGCGAGCACGGCCCCCGGGAGCTCGCGCCACCACCGGGTCCGGTGCGGCACGCTGACGTGGTAGAGCAGCGTGAGCATCAGCACGGAGCCGACCACGACCACCGGCCAGTAGAAGACCGTCACGACGACCTCGTACCGGGGCAGTGCGTTGGACAGCAGGGTGGGCCCGATGACGAGGATCGGCATGACGATCAGGCCGATCAGCAGCGCGGCCACGTAGAGCCCGAAGGACATGACGCGGGTGCGGATGATCCCCCGCTCCTCGCCCAGGCCGTACGCGATGGAGATCAGGTCCACGTAGACGAACAGCGCCCGGGAGCCGGACCACAGCGATAAGAGGAACCCGACGGAGATCAGCGAGACCTGGCCGCCGGTGAGCACGTCCGACAGCAGCGGCTCGACCACCCGCTCCACGGTGTTGTGGGTGAACAGCAGTTCCGACTGGTCGATGACCCACCGCCGGATGTCCCGGACGGTCTGGTCGCCCAGCAGACCGCTGAGGTGGCCCATGACGCCGAGCAGTCCGAGCACGAACGGCGGCAGCGACAGCAGCGCGAAGAACGCCGCCTCGCCGGCGAGGCCGGTGACCCGGTAGTTGATTCCGGCGATCGTGGTCGCCTTCGCCAGGGCCCAGACGCTGGTCTCCCTGACCCAGGTCAAGCCGGCCCTGGCCGCCGTCATTCCCCGGCGTGACAGATGCCTCGGCGTTCGCCGCGTGCGCGCCGACGCGTCCGTGGAGATCAATACGCACCCAACCGGTGTGAGAAACGTGCTAGACGCCCAGGATAGGGGGCAGGTGGGAATGCTCGGGAGAGGATGCGGCACGATGATCTGCGAAGCGTGTAAGGACCGCAGGCACGAGGACTGCCGCGGCGGCTCGTGGTGCGACTGCCAGCACAAGGAGCCCATGGACGAAGGCCATGCCGAGCCCCCGGAGAACTGGGTCCGCCAGGGGTGAGCCCACCGTCTCATGATTGACGTCCGCATGTTGGACGGGAACTTGGACATCTGGGATCTCCCGGGTATCGTTTGTGACATGCCAGCGGACCCGTTGCTCGTCGTGCGACGCCACGTCGACCTCCAGCGCGTCCGCAGCGCGATCTGTATCGACGCCGGCTGACCGCCGCCCTCCGCTGTTCCATTCGGGCGCGCCGCCTGGCGTCTTCTTTTCCTGCCCCCGCCTTCGATGACGAGGCGGGCGGCCGCCTGCGCCGCGCCCGGGACCGATCCGACATCGATTCTCGGAAAAGGACGCGCCCATGAGCACCCCGGCCCGCCCGGCGAACCGCCACCACAAGCGCCAACGCGGTGAGGGCCAGTGGGCTCTCGGTTACCGTGAGCCGCTGAACGCGACAGAAGAGAACAAGAAGAACGACGACGGGCTCAACGTCCGTCAGCGCATCATCGACGTCTACGCCAAGCAGGGCTTCGACTCGATCGACCCGTCCGACCTGCGGGGCCGGTTCCGCTGGTACGGCCTGTACACCCAGCGCAAGCCCGGCATCGACGGCGGCAAGACGGCCGTGCTGGAGCCGGAGGAGCTCGAGGACCGCTACTTCATGATGCGGGTCCGCACCGACGGCGGCCAGCTCAGCCTGGAGCAGCTGAGGGTCATCGCCGACATCTCCAACGAGCACGCCAGGGGTACGGCCGACGTCACCGACCGGCAGAACATCCAGCTCCACTGGGTCGACATCGAGTCGGTGCCGGACATCTGGGCGCGGCTGGAGGCCGTCGGCCTGTCGACCACCGAGGCATGCGGCGACACGCCCCGTGGGATGCTCGGCTGTCCGCTCGCCGGGATCGATGCCGACGAGGTGATCGACGGCAGGGCCCAGCTCCGGGAGATCCGCGAGCGCTACATCGGCAATCCGGAGTTCTCGAACCTGCCGCGCAAGTACAAGACCGCCATCAGCGGCTGTGCGGCGCACTGCACCGTGCACGAGATCAACGACATCTCGTTCGTCGGCGTCGTCGACGAGCGAGGCGAGGCCGGTTTCGACCTCTGGGTGGGCGGCGGCCTTTCGACCAACCCGATGTTCGCCAAGCGGCTCGGCGTGTTCGTCCGCCCCGAGCAGGTTCCGGAGGTGTGGGCCGGGGTCACCGGCGTCTTCCGCGACTACGGCTACCGGCGGCTGCGCAGCCGGGCGAGGCTGAAGTTCCTGGTCAACGACTGGGGACCGGAGAAGTTCCGTGAGGTGCTGCAGACCGAGTACCTCAAGTACGACCTGCCCGACGGCCCGGCTCCCGCGGCGCCGAGGGGCGAGCGGCGCGACCACGTCGGCGTACACCCGCAGCGGGACGGCAACTTCTACGTCGGCTTCGCCCCCCGGGTGGGCCGGCTCAGCGGCGACCTGCTGCACCGGATCGCCGACGCCGCCGAGCGCCACGGCTCCGGCCGGGTGGCGACCACGATCGAGCAGAAGATGGTCATCCTCGACGTCGCGCCCGACCGGGTGGAGTCGATCGTCGCCGAACTGGAGGCCGTCGACCTCCGGGTCACCCCGTCCACCTTCCGCCGCCAGACGATGGCCTGCACCGGCATCGAGTTCTGCAAGCTCGCGATCGTCGAGACCAAGGACGCCGCGTCCGCGCTGATCGACGAGCTGGAGCGCCGCCTGCCGGACTTCACGGAACCGTTGACGATCAACATCAACGGCTGCCCGAACTCCTGCGCCCGCATCCAGACGGCGGACATCGGCCTGAAGGGCCAGCTCGTGGTCAACGACAAGGGCGAGCAGGTCGGGGGCTACCAGATCCACCTGGGTGGCTCGTTCGGCGTCGAGTCGAGCTTCGGCCGCAAGGTCCGCGGGCTCAAGACCACCACCGAGGAGCTGCCCGACTACGTGGAGCGGGTCGTGCGCAACTTCGCCAAGCAGCGCGACGAGGGCGAGAGCTTCAGCGAGTGGGTCCGGCGGGCAGACGAGGCCGATCTCCGGTGAGCGCCCCCGGTACGGAACGGGCCGTCCCCTTCTACTGCCCCTACTGCGGCGAGGAGGACCTGGAGCCCTACGTCACCGAGGAGGAGAGCCACGGCTGGTACTGCCGATCCTGCGCCCGGGCGTTCCGGGTGCGGTTCCTCGGACTCGGCGTCCGTCGCCCGTTATGAGCAGAAATGACCAGCACGTGTACCGGCACGCGTGAGGAGTGGAGTAGCGATGACACTGATGGCGATCGAGGCCGGACTGGAACGGCAGCGCGCGACGCTCGACCTGCAGGGCATCGTGGAGTCGGCGGCCCGGTTCCTGGAGGACGCGCCCGCCCGTGAGATCATCCGCTGGGCGGCCGCGACGTTCGGCGACCGGCTCTGCCTCACCTCCTCGATGAGCGACGCACTGTTGATCGACCTGGTGAGCCGCGTCAAGCCCGGCGTCGACGTGCTGTTCGTGGACACCGGCTACCACTTCGCGGAGACCATCGGCACGCGGGACGCGGTCGAGGCGGTCTACAAGGTCAACGTGATCAACGTGAAGCCGTCGCGCACGGTCGAGGAGCAGAACCGCGACCTCGGCCCCCGGTTGTACGGCCGCAACCCCGACCTGTGCTGCTACCTGCGCAAGGTGGAGCCGCTCAACCGGGCGCTCGAGCCGTACCTCGCCTGGATCTCCGGGATCCGCCGCGACGAGTCGCCGACCCGGGCGAACACGAAGGTGGTGGAGTGGGACGCCAACCGCCAGATGGTGAAGATCAACCCGATCGCCGCCTGGACGCAGGCCGACGCCGACAACTACATCGCCGACAACGGCGTGCTGATCAACCCGCTGCACTACGACGGCTACCCCTCGATCGGCTGCGCCCCCTGCACCCGCCGCGTCGAGCCGGGCGAGGACCCGAGGAGCGGCCGCTGGGCCGGCCTCGGCAAGATCGAATGCGGTATCCACCTCTGATCGCGGTGGCGCACGGGTCCCGCGACCCGCGCGCCGCCGCCACTGTCGAGGCCCTGCTGGACCGGGTGCGGCGCGCCCGTCCCGGTCTGGAGGTGCGGGCCGCCTACCTGGACCACACGCCCCCGGCCCCGGCCCGGGCGCTGGCCGACCTGGACGAGGCCGCCGTCCTCCCGTTGCTGCTCACGGCCGCCTACCACAGCCGCGTCGACATCCCCGCCGCGCTGCGCGAGGCGTCGGTGCGTCGGCCGTGGCTGCGCGTCCACCTCGGCGCGACCCTGGGCCCGCACCCGCTGCTTGTCACCGCACTGGAACGCCGTCTCGCCGAGGCCGGAGTGGAGGTCGGAGATCCGGACACCGCCGTGGTCCTGGTCTCCGCCGGCTCAAGCGACGCGCGGGCCAACGCCGTCGTCGGCCGCCTCGCCCGCCGATGGGCCGGGCTGCGCCCCTGGTGGTCGGTCACGGCCGCCTACGCCTCGGCCGCCGCCCCCACCCCGGCCGAGGAGGTGGTACGGCTCAGGCGCGCCGGAGCCCCCAGGGTGGTGGTGGCCCCCTATCTGCTCGCGCCGGGTCACTTCTCCGACAAGGTGCGGCAGGACACCCTCCTGGCCGGGGCGTACCGTGTCGCCGACGTCCTCGGCCCCGCCCCCGAACTCGCCACGATCCTCCTCGAACGGTACGCCCAGGCCGTACAGCACCAGGCCGTACAGACCGGCATGATGCCCGCGACCGCCTAACGGCATCCGTGATCTTGCAGTGGCGATCCGACTGCAAGATCACGGCCAGGGGGTGGGAATGGGTGGGGGAAAATGAGTTGCGGGGGTTGGTGAGGGGGCTGTTACTGTTCGGGCAGACGCCGCGATGGGCGCGGCCGCCGGTTGGGGAGGTGAGGACTATGCGGGTCTTTCTGACGACCACGCCGTCCGTCAACTCCCGGGTGTCCGCCTAGCCTTCGACATTTCGCTGGGACACCCGGTTTCCGAAGGGTGTTTTCCACCGATGTCTTCTTCTTTCGATCTGTCTCTGCTCGGCTGGCACGACCGGCTCGAGGCCCTGCTCCCCGACGGCACCGTTCCCGCCCGGGTGGCTCGGGTCCACAGGGGCGCTGCCGAGGTCCTCTCGGCCGGCGGCGAGCATCATGTGAGGTTCGGCGCCCGCGTACGGCGGGCCGCCGCCGACGATCCCGTCGCGCTGCCATGCGTGGGCGACTGGGTGGCACTGAGCCCGCTCGACGCGGCCGCCTACGAGGGGGGCCGCTACGAGTTGGCGGCAGTGCTGCCGCGTACGACCGCCTTCGTCCGGGGCGGGGTGAGCCGCGACTCGCGCGGGGGCCTGTCCGGCGACGGCCAGGGTCAGGTGCTCGCGGCCAACGTCGACGTGGTGTTCGTCGCGGAGCCCTCGATGCGTTCTATGCCGCCCGAGGGGGTCCGGGGGGTGCTCCCCCCGGGTAAACACAGCGCTGACCTTGGGAGGATCGAGCGGCTCGTCGCGCTCGCCTGGGAGAGCGGGGCCCGGCCGGTCGTGCTGATCACCAAGCCCGACCTGTTCGATCTGGGCCTCGACGATCTCCTCGCGGACGTCGCCGCCGCCGCGCCGGGCGTGGACGTCCACCCGGTCTGCTCACTGACCGGGGAGGGGGTGGACCTCGTCCGTGCTCACCTCAACGGGGCCCATCTCACCGGGGCCCATCTCACCGGGGCCCGTTCCGCCGCAGCCGGGACCGCCGTGGTGCTCGGCCCGTCGGGAGCGGGCAAGTCGACACTCGTCAACGCCCTCGCCGGCGTCGATGTCATGGAGACGCAGCAGGTCAGGGCCGCCGACGGGCGCGGCAGGCACACCACCGTCCACCGTGAGATGATCATCCTGCCCGGCGGCGGGCTCATCATCGACACTCCCGGCATCCGCCGGGTCGGGCTCTACGACATGAGCGACGGTGTCGACCGGGTCTTCTCGGACATCGAGGAGCTGGCCGAGGGATGCCGGTTCTCCGACTGCGGGCACACGGCCGAGCCCGGCTGTGCCGTACAGGAGGCGCTGGAGTCCGGGGAGCTGCCGGAGCGGCGGCTGGAGAGCTGGCGCCGTCTGCGGCGTGAGGCGCGCTGGATGGCGACCCGGACCGACGCGCGGCTGCGCAGTGAGGAGACCCGCAAATGGAAGATCATCCATAAGGAGATGCGGCGATCCGGGCGAAACCGCCCCTGAGAGTGGGTAGGGACCGCTCTATGAATCGGGTACGGTTGCCGTTCACCGACCGCGCGGAGGCGGGGGCGCTGCTGGCCGAGGTCCTGTCCGGCATGGCCTTGGCTGATCCGGTGGTGCTGGCCCTGCCGCGCGGTGGGGTGGCGGTGGCCGTACCCGTGGCCGAACGGCTGGCGGTGCCGCTGGAGGTGCTCGTCACCAGGAAGATCGGCTGCCCCGACCAGCCGGAGCTCGGCGTCGGAGCGATAGCCGAGGGCGGTGAGCCGGTGTTCGACCGCGAACTGCTGTACCGGCTCGGCTTCGAGCCCGAGGACGTCGCCCCGGTGATCGAGCGCGAGCGGCGCGAGCTGGCCAGACGGGTGCGGGTCTACCGGGCCGATCGGCCGTTGCCCGAGGTGGCTGATCGCGACGTGGTCGTGGTCGACGACGGGCTGGCCACCGGCGGCACGGCGCGCGCGGCGGTGCGGGCGGTGCGATCCATGCAGGAGGGAAACGGCAGGGTCATTCTCGCCGTGCCGGTGGCCGCCGGCGAAACCGTGGAGAGCCTGCGCGCGGAGGCCGACGAGGTCGTCGTGGTCGCCACCCCCGCGGGTTTCCGGGCCGTGGGGCAGTGGTACGAGCGTTTCGACCAGCTCGCCGACGACGACGTTCTCGAACTGCTGGGACGCGCGTGAGGAATGATCGAGGGGTGTCCCGTTCGGGCACGGCGCGTACCGGACGGGACACCCCACGATGACGAGGCGTGTCGGGGAAGGGGGAAGACGTCGCTCAGGCTACGGCGCTGATGCCTGCGCTCGCGGCGCGGCGCATGCGGCGACGGCGCTCGGAAGCGCGCTCGTCCTCGTTGAGCCCACCCCATGTGCCGTACTTCTCCGGCCGGGAAAGGGCGTAGTCGAGGCACTCAGCGCGCACTGGGCACTGGGCGCAGATGGCCTTGGCCTTGCGCTCCCTGATGTCACGCTCCGGCTGACGCTCGCCGTCAGGCCCGAAGAACAGCACAAGGTCCTCTCCCCGGCACGCGGCATCATCCTGCCAACCCCAGCTGGGGCGCGGGCGGGCGAGCTGCCGACGTACCTGAGACATGGGAAACCACCTTCGGTGAGAGGTATTTCGTGTTTGTGCCGCATTGGACGCTTATGGCGTCCCTGGTACCAACGCCGGGATCAGCCGTGAATGTTCCCGGTCTCTGTCGAGCCCTCAGGTCAATGCCGGGGTGAGCTGCCTCAGCTCGGCCAACCTGTAGGTCGAGATCTCGTCGGCACAGGTCGTACCGCACGGTGTCGTGAACACCGTGGGTTCGACCACGACCCGAAATCGCGACGATCCACGCTGTGCCGTGCAGCGCACGACGCACACCGTGGTGCCGCCTTCCGACCGGGAGGATTCCACGGCCACCCCGCCGACCGAGAGCTCCCCCGTATGGGACCGGACGAAATGCTCAGCGGCTTGCAGTGGCTCAGGGATACCCGCACGTCCCCGGAAACGGTCGAGGACGACCTCGCCGTGCCGGTACGCGTTTGCCGCCGCGATCGCAGCAGCCTGAGACATGCTGCCGTAGTAAAGCCCGTGTGGCAAGCATACGAGGTTGGCGGCGTATCGATCGCCGCCCAAATGTGTGGTTTCCCACACCTCGCCACGTAGGTTCTCACCGAGGAACCTCGCCAGGGGCAGTCCCAGACGGGCGCAGCAGGCGTTGCGCTTGCCGTGCGTGCACACCAGGAACATCGGCTCGCTCACCAGTATGCAGGACTCCGGAACCACTCCGTGCACGAGAAGGTGCAGGTCAAGATCGTCCGGGTGCTCGAAGAGGCCCTCGGCCAGCCACGGATCATCTCCCGTCGACGACGCCACGAACACGTGCAGCGGTGCGGCCGGCGCGTCCCGCCGGCCCGGACGGCGGATGAGTTGGGGCCGGATCCCCAGCGAGGTGGCGCGGTCGACCAGCGCGCGCATGGCCGCCGGCAGCCGCCACTGGTCGGCGTGCGCCGCCCACGGTCCGGCGTGCTCGATGAGCAGCCAGGCGCGGGCCCCGACGGTCGCGCTCGCCAGGATCGGCGCCTCGCCCGTGTGGCAGGCGGCGGGATGATCGCAGCCGTTCGCCATTTGGGTAGCCGTCCCTCCCGTGTGAATTAGGTAAGTCTAACCTTAGCGGACACCTTCGGAGCCGCCGCGAGCAGGTGTGCGGATTCGCTGAAACAATCCCCCGGAAACCATCAAGATTGCCTCATGGAGGATTCGTCTCGAGTGTCGGAGCGGGGGGCCGGGTGGGCCTGTCAGAAGATCGGCACGTTCGAAAAGCTCCGGCCCAACCAGAGCACCTTCACCTGGCTGCGCCCGACCACCCTGTGGCGGTCGAGAAACGAGATCCTGGCCAGATGGCTGGGTGACCCGTCACCGCAGGTGCGCCGACGCTGGGTGGCGGGCCAGCGGGAGCGCGGCGCCGACCCCGGTTTCCGCGTTCCCGTGGCAGCGGGGGAGGAGTTCTCCTTCCTGGTCCTGGGGGACACCGGCGAGGGCGACGCCTCGCAGTACGCCGTCGTGCCAGGCATGCTCAAGATCGGCCGGGGCACCTCGTTCGCAATCATCGCCAGTGACGTGATCTATCCGACGGGCTCGGGCAACGAGTACTGCGACAAGTTCTTCCGGCCCTACAAGGACTACCCCGCGCCGATCTACGCGGTCCCCGGCAATCACGACTGGTACGACGGGCTCGGCGGATTCATGCGGGTCTTCTGCGACACGCCCCCGCTCGCGCCGCGGCGGCAGGGGTTCCGGCCGTCTCTCTCGGGGCTGCGGGGCCTGCTGTGGAAGAAACCGGACCCCATCGACGAAACCGCGCTGGCGAAGGCCCGCGAGCTGCGCGGCCTCCCTGCGCAGCGCGGGCAGTACGAACGGCGCGGGCAGCGTGACCGGGACGGGCGGTGGGCCGTGCAGCCAGGCCCGTACTGGGTGCTGGACACGGGCAGGCTGCTGATCGTCGGCATCGACACCGGGATCGACGGCACGCTCGACCGCGAGCAGGGCGAGTGGCTGCGCCGCGTCTCGGCCGATCCCCTGCCCAAAATCTTGATCACCGGCAAGCCGATCTACGTCAACAACGCCCATCACCCCTGCCCCATCGAGGGCGGCGGGACCGTCGACGACGTCGTCCGCGACCCGGCCAACCGCTATGTGGCGGTGATCGGCGGGGACGTGCACAACTACCAGCGCTATCCGATCCGGGTGGACGACCGGACGATCCAGTACGTCGTGTCCGGCGGAGGCGGCGCGTTCACACACGCCACCCACACCATCCCCAGAGTGGACGTCGGGGGCGTCGAAGAGGACGAGTTCCGGTGCTATCCCCTGCGTGGGGACTCGCTGTCCTTCTACAGCCTGCTCTACAGCAGGCGGCTGCACCTGCGCGGGCTCTACGTCACGCCCGAGGAGGGGGTGGCGCTGATGTCCCGTCAGATCGGCAACGTCCCGCCGCGACCGGCGTCGAACCTCCGGTTGACCGTCCGGATGCGGTGGGCGGCCCGCCTGCTCGGCGGCTGGCGGATGCCGTTTCATCTGCCCGTGGGGCGGTTCTTCCACCGGTGGATCTCTGAGCTGTCCGACTGGGACACCCCGCCGTTCTTCAAGAACTTCCTGCATCTCTCGGTGGGCGGCGACAGCCTGCGCATCCGCTGCTACGCCGCGACCGGGTGCCTCCCCCAGGAGATCGACCCGCCGCTGGAGGACGAGGTCGAGATCCCGCTCTGACAGCCGTACGGGCCCGGGTAGTGACTGCCGGGCACGACCTGAGAAACCGTCGGTCCCGCCTGGCACGCTGGAGCCGTGCACGTTGTGGTGACGGCAGGCCCGGGCGGCGGCGGGACGATCCACCCCCTCGGCCGGGGACTGAGGGGAGACGTCCCGGCTGGGGGCGTCCCGGCCCGTGTGCCCGACCTCGCCGAGGCCGTGCGGGCGCTCGAGGCCGGTCGGCCCCGCTGGGTCTGGGCGGACGCGCGGGAGGTCTACCCGGCGATGCTGGCCCGTGGCGTACGGCTCTCGCGCTGCCACGACGTCGCCCTCACCGAGGCGCTGCTGCTGGCCGCGGAGGGCCGCCCCCATGAGAGCCGAGCCGCAGAGGGCCGCGCCGAGGAGCCGAGAGGGCGCCAGGCGGCGCCGTACGGCCGGGGGCCCCAGGGGACGCAGGGGACGCAGGGGCCCCAGGGGACGCAGGGCAGCCTCTTCGAGCCGGCGGACGAGGTGGGACCGTCGGACTCCGAGCGGGCCGGTCTCGTCGCTGAGAGGTTCGCCGAGCAGCGGCACAGGATCGACCGGACGGCCGACCCCGGGCGGTTCCGTCTGCTGGTCGCGGCCGAGTCGGCCGGCGCCCTGATCGCCGCCGAGATGAGCCATGACGGCATGCCGTGGCGGGAGGACGTCCACGACGCGCTGCTGACCGAGCTGCTCGGGCCCCGCCCGGCCCACGGCATGCGGCCCGCCCGGCTGCAGGCGCTCGCCGACGAGGTCTCCGCGGCCTTCGGGCATCCGATGAACCCCGACTCGCCGCAGCAGATGGTCAGGGCCTTCCGCGGTCTCGGCATCATGATCTCGTCCACCCGGTCCCACGTGCTCAAGCAGGTTGAGCATTCGGCGGTCGAGCCGCTGCTGCGGTACAAGGAACTGTCCCGGCTGCACAGCTTCCACGGCTGGGCGTGGGCCGACCAGTGGGTGAGCGGCGGACGCTTCCGCCCGGAGTACGTCGTGGGCGGTGTGGTGAGCGGGCGCTGGGCCACCAGCGGCGGGGGAGCGCTGCAGATCGCGAAGGTGATGCGCAAGGTCGTCGTGGCCGACGACGGCTGGTCGCTGGTCGTCGCCGACGCCGCCCAGCTGGAACCCCGGGTCCTGGCCGCCGTGTCGGAGGATCGCGGGCTCGCCGCGGCCGCCGGAGAGATCGACCTGTACGCCGCGCTGGCTCAGGCGTTCGGCGGGTCGAGGGACGCCGCGAAGATCGCGATGCTGTCCGCGATGTACGGCGGGACCAGCGGCGACGCGCCCAAGCTGCTGGCGGTCATGCGGCAGCGCTTCCCCAGGGCGTACGCCTTCGTGGAGGACGCGGCCAGGTTGGGAGAGGAGGGGCGCCTGGTCAGGTCGTGGCTGGGCCGCACCTGCCCACCGCCGTCCGCCCGCTGGCGCGAGCTCGTCTCCGGCCCGGAGGGCGGCAGGGCGGCCCGGGACCGGGGGAGGTTCACCCGGAACTTCGTGGTCCAGGCCACCGCGGCCGAGTGGGCGCTCACGCTCATGGCCGTGCTGCGCGGCCTGCTGCCCGAGCCGGCCAGGCTGGTGTTCTTCCAGCACGACGAGGTCATGGTGCACTGCCCGCTGGACCTGGCGGACGAGGTGCGCGCCGCCGTCGCCCGGGCGGCAGAGGAGGCCACCCGGCTGCTTTTCGGCCCGACCCCTGTGCGCTTCCCGATGGAGGCCGTGGCCGTACGGTGCTATGCCGAGGCCAAGTGAGCCCGATCAGGCGGGGGTGAACGTGTCCCAGAGCGCCTTGCGCACCGGCGGGGAGGACTCGGCCCAGTCGAAGTCGGGCGCGGTGAATGTGATCGAGTAGGCCTGTCCCCCGGCGGTCACATAGCGCGTGACCTTGTGCACGGTGACCTGGTGGGAGTCCATATAGGTGTACTCCCACTCGGCGGCCGGCCAGCGGTAGGGCGTCTCGCGGAGCTGGATCTGAGTGTATTCGGGGTGGTCGTCGACGTTCAGGCTCCGTTCGGCGGCCTGCAGCGCGGCCAGCCCGCCGTCGGCGATCTTCCGTACCGTGATGGCCTGCCCGCTGTCGCTCGGCCCGGAGAACGTGACGGTGTCCTCCTTCACCGAGACGGTCCACTCCTTGGGCACGGCGAGCGAGATCCCGGCTTCGGTGTGGGTCCGGAAGCCCTTGGGCGCCTGCGCCGCCGACGGTAGCCGCTCGTTCGAAGAAGTATTCGAAGAGGTGGCGGCCGCGGTGGTGCGCGTCCCGCCCAGCGTCTCCTTCTCTGAGCCATCGGGGGAGTCGCCGGGCAGCAACGTGAGCAGCAACGTGACGACCACGGCGATGACGGCGACCGCCGCCAGGGCCACGAGGACCATGGAGGACCGGGAGGCCTGCTTGCGCGGCGGCGGCTCGGGGGTCTCCTTGCGCCTGCGGCCGACGGCGGGGACGGGGCGCGCGGGCGGGGCCGCGGGCTCGGTGAGGCTCCCCAGCGCACCGGGCCCTCCGAGAACACCGGGCCCTCCGAGAACACCGGGCCCTCCGAGAACACCGGGCCCTCCGAGAGCATCGGGATTTCCGAAAGCACCGGTGGGGCTGGTGAGGGAGCCGGAGGCCGCCGGGGTGGGGGCGGCCAACGGGCCCTGCGGCGGCGCGTCGGGGCCGGGCGGCTGCGCAGCGTGGCTCCCGGGCGGCTGCGCCGGGTGCGGCCGCGCGTCCTCGGGGTGGACCGGCACGCGGACGGGACCCGACGGGGTCTCGATGATGCGCGAGGGCAGCGGCCCCGACGGGAGGTCCAGCGGCGGCAGCAGCCCGGCCGGCGTGGAGTCCTGCGGGGTCGGCATGGAGGTCAGGGAGCCCGGGTGCCCGGTCACGGCCGCGCCGTGACTGTGCAGGATCCCTTCCAGCATCCCGGCGATCTGCGCGGCGGGCAGGCGGTCGGCCGGGTTCTTGCGCAGCAGGCCGTCGATGACCGGGAGCAGCGCGCCCGCGCGCTGCGGCCGGTTCGGCTCCTGCGTCAGAACCGCGCCGAGCACGGCGACCGCGTCCGGTCCCTCGTACGGCGGCCGGCCCTCCACCGCGGCGTACAACGTCGCGCCGAACGACCACAGGTCGGCCGCCTGGGTGACCGGGCGACCCCGCAGCCGCTCCGGCGGGATGTAGGCGGGAGAGCCCATCAGCAGCCCGGTCTGGGTGATGCTGACATCGCCCTCGATGGCGGCGATCCCGAAGTCGGTGAGCACCACGCGGTCGCTGGTGAGCAGCACGTTGCCCGGCTTGACGTCCCGGTGGAGGATGCCGGCGGCGTGGGCGTGGCGGAGCGCGTCGAGCACCCGGACGCCGATCTCGGCGGCCTGCACCACGGGCAGCGGCCCGCTCTGCCGCACGGCCTGCTCGAGCGACCAGGCGCGGACCAGCTCCATGACGATCCAGGGCCGGCCGTCCTCCTCGACCACGTCGTGGACGGTCACGATGCCGGGGTGGCTGAGCCGGGCCGCCGACCGCGCCTCCCGCAGCATGCGGCGGTGCGCCGCCTGCATGCCCGCGTCGTCGAGACCGAACGGGAGGATCAGCTCCTTGACCGCGACGTCACGGTCGAGCAGCACATCATGGGCCTGCCACACCATCCCCATGCCGCCCCGGCCCACGGGGGACAGCAGCCGGTAACGCCGTCCGATGAGGCGGCCCTGCCCTACCGGACCGAGCAGGCGATCGGTCGTCATCAGAAATGGTCCCCAATTCACCGCCGGATTTTCTGAGGCTGACCACCGATACTAGAGTCAATTGGCGGTCAAGGGGAATTCAGTGCTCCGGCCAGCGCTTCCAGCGCGGTGGTGAACGCCTCGGCGGGCGGGCTCACCAGACCGGCGCCCACCTGACCGGTCCCGGCCACGCGCCCGGCGATCCCGGTGTTGACGACCGGCAGCAGTCCGGTGCGCGCCACCAGTGTGACGTCGATGCCTACCGGGGTGCCGCGGAAGCCGAGACCGGGGATCTGGTACGCCGGGTGCTCGGCCAGCGTGATCTCGTACATCGAGGTCGTGGCGGTCACCGCGTCCGCGACGTCGCCGCCGACGAACCGCACGATCGCCGGGGCGGCCGCCATCGCGAACCCGCCCAGCCCGGTCGTCTCCGTGATGGTGGAGTCACCGATGTCGGGGTTGGCGTCGGCCGGGCCGTACGCGCCGAGGTACAGGCCGTCCGGCACCCCGGCGGGGCCGGTGAACCAGCGGTCGCCCAGCCCGGATATCTGAATCCCGAAATCGGTCCCGTTGCGCGCCATCGCCACGACGAGGCTGGAACCGGGAACGTTCCTGGCCGCGTCGGCGCTTACTTTCGCCGCGGCCATTCCCGCATTGAGGAAGAAATGATCGTTTCCGTTGATGAAACGGAGAACTTCGGCGGCCCGGTCCGGCGCCGCCTCCACGACGGCGGGGGCGATCTCGCGGACCAGCAGCGAGGTGGCCGCCCGGTTGCGGTTGTGCAACTCGTCGCCCATCTGCAGGGCCTGTGCGGTCAGCGACCGTAGGTCGATCGGCCCGCACCGCTCCAGCGCCGCCCGGAGCACCGGCCCCAGCACCTCGCCCATCCAGCGGAGGCGGTCGATCACCTCGGGGCCGTACGCGCCGTACCGCAGCACCTTGCCCAGGCCCTCGTTGAGCGAGCAGTACGCCGTGCCGCCGTGCTCGTCGTCGGCGACCTCCAGCATCCACATCGACGGGCTGACCACGCCCGCCATCGGCCCGACCGTGCGATGGTGGTGGCAGGAGTCGAGCGTGACGCCGCGGCCGCTTCCCGCGCCCCCGTCCGGGCCGGTGGCCGCCGCCAGCGCCGCCTCGGCCTCCTCCGGCGTGCGGGCCAGGCCCTCGAAGAGCATCGCGCCGATCAGCGCGCCCCGCATCGGCCCGGAGGCCCGGTCCCAGGTGATGGGCGGGCCGGCGTGGAAGAACGTGCCCGGTTCCAGGCCGAGCACCTCGCGGGCCGGTCGTACCCCGACGAGCCGGGGCCGGGCGGACACCAGCCTGCCCACGGCGGTCTCGTTGGCGCGCTCACGGCGCGGGTCGGCCAGCACCCCGGCCAGGACGTCGGCGGCCACCCCGGCCATCGGCGGCCGCCAGTCCACCCCGGTCCTCGGCACGGCCTGCCGGTCCAGAGCCTCGCCGAGGATCTCGGCGCCCACCGTGATCACATGGGGCTCGCCGTTCAGCATCGAGAGGGTCATACCGCTCCTCCGGTCAGGGGTACGGCCAGGCGCGCGGCGTGGCGGGCCGCCGCCGCGTTGGAGGTGAACACGGCGGCGCCGGCCTCGTTCAGCCGGGCGGCCTGAGCGCGCAGGCCCTGCGGGTCGCCGTCGGTGCCGACCAGTGCGACCACGGCGGCCACGCCCCGGGCGGCGGCCCGCGCGAGCCCGGGCGCAAGCGAAGCGGCCGGGTCGGGGTCGGCGCCGTGGCCCAGCACGACGTCGAGCAGCACCACGCCGCGGTCCACGGCGGCTAGCGCCTCCAGGCGCAGCGCCGGGTCGATCATCGGGTGCGCGCGGCCACGGGTGTACTCGTCCGCGCCGAAGTCGGTGAACTCGGCGGTTTCCCGGGCGGGCATCGCCCGCGTGATCAGTTCCGCCTCCGTGCAGAGCGTGCCGCCGCAGTAGAGCCCGCGCAGCGGCCCGCCGCCCGACAGCGGCCGCGGGGCCGGCCAGTGCGGCCACCCGGGGACGGGGACGCCGAGCGTGCTGAGCACCTTCGCAGCCGCTGCCGTCAGGTCGTCCTGGCCCGGCCCGAGCAGCGCGGCGACGATCGGCTTGGTGAGGCTCAGGTCCCGTACGGCCCGGGCCACCTCGGGAGCGGGCGGTTTGGAGATCAGCACGATGAGCTCGGTCGCGGGGTCCGCGTCGAGCGCGCGCAGCGCCTGGATGGTGGAGCGCCCGCCGACCTCGGCGGACAGGTCCCGGCCGCCCACGCCGAGCACGTGGCCGACCCCCACCCCGGCGAGGTCGAGCAGGCTCGTCACCTGCTGGGCGCCGGTGCCGGAGGCGGCGACCACGCCGACCGGGCCGGGCCGCAGCACGTTGGCGAAGCCCAGGCCCGCGCCGCCGATCACCGCGGTGCCGCAGTCGGGTCCCATCACGAGGACGCCCCGCTCACGGGCCCGGTCCTTGAGCAGGATCTCCTGCTCGATCGGCATGTTGTCGCTGAAGATCATGACCGACAGCCCGGCCGCCACCGCGTCCATCGCCTCGGCGAAGGCGTGCTCCCCGGGGACGCTGACGAGGGCCAGGGTCGCGGGGGTCGCGGGGGCCGCGGACGCCTGCGCCGTTCTGGCCGCCGAGCGCACGGTGCGGGGGAGCGTGCCACCGGGCCGTGCCCCCTCGGTCCGGGCCCCACCGGATCCGGCCGCAGAACCCCGCTCGGCCAGGTGCCGCTCCAGGTCGGCGGCGGCATCCGCCAGTTCGTCGGCGGACCCGGCCCTGATCGCGACGAGCAGGTCACCCGGCGTCGCGGTGCCGGGTACGGCGAAGCCGAGGTCGCGGGCCATCTCGACGTTGAGCGCGGTGGCCATCGCGACGAGGGCGACGCTCACCCATGGCCGGGCGGTCAGCGCCCGGCTCACGCGCATCAGGCTCACCGAGTCGCGGTAGACCCCGGCGCGGACTTCCACCAGATCGTTCAAGAACGCTCCTTCCCGGACATGACGGCCTCGGACGGGGCGGCCTCGGACGGGGCGGCCTCGGCGATGACGGCGGACAGGCCGATGCGGATGCCCAGCAGCATGTCGGCGCCCGAGGTGTGGCCGAGGCGGAGCAGACGGTGGACCGCGGGCTCCAGCGCCTGGAGACCTGCGACGCCGCGCAGCACCCCCAGCACCTCCGGGCCGGCCTGACCGTGGGCGGCGCAGTGGAGCAGGGTGGCCGAGATCGGCGTCGTCCGGGTGCGGGCGTCGTAGGTCACCGCGGCCGCGAGCCAGTCGGCCAGCCGCACGGCACCGGGTGCGTCCGCGGCCCGGCCGAGGTGCCGCAGCGTGACCAGCAGCCCCGACAGCATGTCGTCGCCGCTCGGGGTCAGTCCCGGGCCGAGTCCGATGAGTCCCTCGGCCGCCGTGACACCGTCCACCAGGGAGCCGGACAGGCAGCCCCGCGCCAGCAGGGCCGGGGCTCCGGCCGGGTCCAGCCCCGGCCGCCGGGGCGACCTGGCGCCGATCGCGTCGAGCACGGCCAGGGCGGCGGGCAGCCGTACCGGATCGGCGGCGCCCAACGGCGGCGCCGGGTCCCACCACCGGCGGACCCCGACCTCCAGCCCGCCGATCCCGACGGTTCCGTCGCCCGCCCAGCCCTCGTCGCCCGAGGAGAGCCCGTCGAGCGGCTCGGTCAGCACGACCGCGTTGGGCAGCCGGCTGGCCTCTCCGGTGACGACCGCGATGACGTGCGGTTCTGTCTCGCTCCTGACCTCCAGGTAGACCGCGAGCGGGAAGGCCGCCAGCACGCGGGCGGGCCGGCGCGGCGACTC
Source organism: Sphaerimonospora thailandensis (assembly GCF_016863115.1). GTDB lineage: Bacteria > Actinomycetota > Actinomycetes > Streptosporangiales > Streptosporangiaceae > Sphaerimonospora > Sphaerimonospora cavernae. The sequence goes on along the minus strand of NZ_BOOG01000035.1, from coordinate 63,062 downwards.
CAGTGTGGAGCGCAGGGCGGCGCTGGCCGCCCCGGTCACCCGCGTCACCCTTCGAGGGCGCGTGCCAACGGTCACCGGACCTCCCCTCCTGCCGGCCGGGACACCTCGGCCATCTGCTGCCGACGCTAAAGCGCCACCGGCGGAGCCCGTACGGGGAAAGATGCCAACAGTCCGGCGAATGCTTGGCTCTTCCTGCCAGGAAGGTCGGTCGGGCACAATCTGCCCATGAAGAACGATCCGGCTCCTCCGGCGATGCGTCTGGCCAGCACCGGAACGATCCTGTACGGAGTGTCCGTCGGCGAGGTGCTGGGGGTGTCGACTCTCGCGGAGGCCCGGCTGATCGCGGGGCGGAGCGGCCTGGACCGCATCGTCCAGCGGCTCAACGTCATGGAGGTGCCCGACATCCTCGCCTGGGTGAAGCCGCACGAGTTGCTGCTCACCACCGGCTATCCGCTGCGCAACACCCCGCAGTCGCTGGACCGCCTGGTGGCGGATCTCGACGAGCGCGGCCTGGCCGCGCTGGCGATCAAGCTCGGGCGCTATCTGGACGAACTGCCCGGCGAGATGGTCGAGCAGGCCGACCGGCTCGGTTTCCCGCTGATCCTGCTCCCCAACGACGTCGCCTTCGACGACATCCTCAACCAGGTGCTCACCGACATCCTCAACCGCCAGGCCGCGACCCTCGCGCGCGCGGAGGAGGCGCATCGTGCGCTCGTGCAGATCGTGCTCGCCGGGGGCGGGATGCGCGAGGTGGCAGCCGAGGTGGCCGGGCTGCTTCAGGTGGCCGTGGCCATGGTCGACACCTCCGGCCGGATCCTCGCCACGGCGGGGGAGGCCGATCAGGTGGCGCTGCTGCGCGAGGAGTTGGTCGTGCCGCGCGGGAGCAGGACGTCCGGTGGCGGGCGCTGCACCGCGGTGCCGGTGGTCGCCGGGGGCCACCACCACGGCAAGATCATCGCGTACGGCGCGGCCGGTCCGCTCACCCCCAGCGACATCGGGCTGCTCGAACGCGCGGCGACCGTCGCCGCCCTGGTCATCACCCGGCAGGAGGCGGTCACCGCGGTCGAGAGCAAGTACCGTGCCGACTTCCTCAGGGACGTGCTCACCGGCCGGGGCGGGACCAGGGTGGCCGAGCGGGCCAGGGGGTTCGGCTGGGACCTGGAGCGCCGGGTCGGCGTCGTGGTGGCCGAGCTCGACCCGGACGCCGAGGACCGGCCGGTCCAGGACCGCATGCTCGCCGCCTGGCAGGCGGCCGTCCGCAGGCACGACCCGCGCGGCGCGGTGGCCGGGTTCTCACACGAGGTGGTCGCGATCGTCGGGGCCGCGGTGGACACGACCAGGCTCGCCCGCGAAGCGCTCGCCGCCGTCTGCGACGGCACGTTCTCCACCGGTCTCAGCCGTGTCGCCGACGGGGTCGACGCGATTCCGGGGGCGTACGGCCAGGCCCTGAAGGCCGCCCGGGTGGGCCGCCAGCTCCACGGCGCGGGGGCGGTGGCCCACTTCGACGAGCTGGGCGTCTACCGGCTGCTGTCGCTGGTGAACGACACGGGTGAGTTGCACGCGTTCGTGCGCGAGACGCTGGGCTCACTGGCCGGGGACGACGACGCCGAGAACGCCGACCTGCGGCGCACCCTGCAGATGTTGCTGGACACCAACCTCAACGTGGCGGAGACGGCCCGCCGGCTGCACTTCCACTACAACACGCTGCGCTATCGCATCGGGAAGCTGGAACGCATGCTGGGCAACTTCACCGAGGACGCCCACCTCCGGCTCAACCTCACGCTGGCACTGCACGTACTGCGCATGCGGGGCATCTGAGTTTGGCAGATCATGCCCATGTCTATGGGCGCGGCCAGACCTAAAGTGCCCCAAACGGTCGAGTGCGGGTGGCCACCGGCCCACGGCCCGTTACCCGAAGGGGCTTCATATGGCTCTGAAATGGAAAGTACACGGCGATGGGCGAAACCTGGCGCCGGGTGAGGTAGTAAAGCCCGATGAGCGCCTGAGCTGGCCGCGCACGGTCGGCATCGGCGCCCAGCACGTCATCGCGATGTTCGGCGCCACATTCGTGTTCCCCCTGGTCATGGGACTCGACCCCAACATCGCCGTGATGATGTCGGGTGTCGCGACGATCATTTTCCTGCTCATCGTGCAGGGCAAGATCCCCAGCTACGTCGGCAGTTCGGCCGCGTTCGTCGGCGGCGTGGTCGCCATCCGCGCGGCCGGAGGCGACAGCGCCACGGTCACCGGTGCGATCCTCGTCGTCGGCGTGGTGGTCATCGCCATCGGTGTGGCGGTCCACTTCCTCGGCGCCCAGATCATCAACCGGATCTTCCCGCCGGTCGTGACCGGCGCGGTGGTCATGCTGATCGGCTTCGGCCTCGCCTTCGTGGTGGCCGAAACCTACTGGCCGCAAGACCCCTGGATCGCCCTGATCACCATGATCGCGACGTTCCTGATCATCGTGCTGTTCCGCGGGTTCCTGGGCCGGATCGGCATCCTGCTCGGGCTGGTCTTCGGTTACGTCCTGTCCTGGGTCGTGGACAAGGTCTTCGGGGACATCACCGCGTTCAACGCGGGCATCGGTGAGATCGACACGCACCCCCGGGTGAGCTTCCAGAGCGTGATCGACGCCGACTGGATCGGCCTGCCGAACTTCCACGCGCCGACCTTCCAGGTGTCGGCGGTCGTGCTCGTGCTGCCCGCGGTGATCGCCCTGATCGCGGAGAACGTCGGCCACGTCAAGGCCGTCGGCGAGATGACCGGCGCCGACGTCGACCCCCACATGGGCAAGGCCATCGCGGCCGACGGCGTCGGCACCGTGATCGCCAGCGCGGTCGGCGGCTCGCCGACCACCACCTACGCCGAGAACATCGGCGTCATGGCGGCGACCCGGGTCTACTCGACCGCCGCCTACTACGTCGCGGCGATCGTCGCGATCCTGTTCGGCCTGTGCCCGAAGTTCGGCGCGCTCGTCGCCGCCACGCCCGGCGGCGTGCTCGGCGGCATCACGGTCATCCTCTACGGCATGATCGGCATGCTCGGCGCGAAGATCTGGGTCGAGAACCGGGTGGACTTCGCCGACCCGATCAACATGGTGCCGGTCGGCGCGGGCATCATCCTCGCCATCGGCCCGGTCTCCCACCAGGTCACCGGCGACTTCTCGCTGGCCGGCATCGCGTTCGGCACCATCGTGGTACTTGGTGGATATCACCTGCTCCGCGCCATCGCGCGCAGACCGGCAAAGGAGGCCTCCGTTGGGGAGATCGGACGCGAACAGGACCCGGCGGTCGGCTGACAGGCAGGTTCCACGCCGGTGAAACCGTCTCCGTTCGACTATCACGCCCCGGCCGACCTGGATGAGGCGCTCGACGTCCTCGCCCGGGTCGGCCCGGACGGCGGCAAGGTCCTGGCGGGCGGCCAGAGCCTGATCCCGCTGCTCAACATGCGGTTGGCCGCGCCGGCGCACCTCGTCGACATCAACCGGCTGACCGAGCTGGCCACGGTCGAGGCCGGACCCGGCGGGGTCCGCGTGGGCGCACTGGCCCGGCACGCGACCGTCGAGCGGTCCACCCCGGCCGCGGCCGTCCAGCCGCTGCTGGGCCAGGCGCTGCGCCTGGTCGCCCACCCGGTGATCCGCAACCGGGGAACCGTGGTCGGCAGCCTCGTACACGCCGACCCCTCCGCCGAGCTGCCCGCGGTTCTCGCCCTGCTCGGAGGTTCCGTACGGCTCGCCCACCGGGGCGGCGAGCGCGAGGTGGCGGCGGCGGAGTTCTTCACCGGGCCGATGGAGTCGGCCGCGGCACCGGGAGAGCTGGCCGTCTCCGCGTTCTTCCCCGCGCGGCCGCCGCGGTCGGGCACCGCGTTCTGCGAGGTGGCCAGGCGGCACGGCGACTACGCGATGGCGGGGGTGGCGGCCGCGGTGACGCTGGACGAGGACTTCCGCATCGCGGCGGCCCGGGTCGCCTGCGTCAGCGTGGGCCCGATCCCGGTGGTCGTGGACGTCGCCGATGCATGTGGGGGACGTCCGGAGGCGTCCGCCGACTGGGCCGCGGCGGCGGCCGCCGTACGGGACCGGATCGAGCCGGAAGCGGACATCCACGCGACCGCCGACTACCGCCGGCATCTCACCGGCGTGCTCGCCGTACGGGCGCTGCGCGGCGCCGCCGTCGAAGCGGCCGGAGAAGAGGGGACATGAACCACCCGATCACGCTGACCGTGAACGGCGTCGTGCGGGAGGCGACGGTGCCCGCGCGGCGGCTGCTGTCGGACTGCCTGCGCCACGATCTGGGCCTGACCGGCACCCACGTCGGTTGCGAGCACGGAGTCTGCGGCGCCTGCACGGTGCTGCTCGACGGCGAGCCGGTCCGCTCGTGCCTGATGTTCGCGGCGACCGCGGACGGCCACGAGATCACCACGGTCGAGGGACTGGCGGCCGCCGACGGCACGTTGTCGCCGGCGCAGCGGGCCTTCGCCGAGTGCCACGGCCTGCAGTGCGGCTTCTGCACCCCCGGCTTCCTGTGCACGGTGACGGCCTTCCTGCGGGAGAACGCCGCACCGACCGACGAGGAGGTCGTCGAGGCGATCTCCGGAAACCTGTGCCGCTGCACCGGCTACCAGAACATCATCAAGGCGGTCCACCGCGCGGCCGAACTCCAGGCCGAGACCCGAGCCGACAAGGAGGAGGGGGCCCGGTGACGACGAAACTGTTCGGGGAGCCGGTCCAGCGGCGCGAGGACGCCAGGCTCATCACCGGCCGGGGCCGCTACCTCGACGACCTCGGCGCGGGTGCGCCGGCCGCCGCCTTCGTCAGATCGCCGCACGCGCACGCCCGGATCCTGGACATCGACGTCTCGGCGGCGCTCGACGTGGACGGGCTGGTCGCCATCTACACCTGGGAGGACCTGCCGGGCGCGCTGGCCGAGCCGCTGCCGCTGCTGATCCCGCATCCCGCGCTGACGCACGGCCGCACGGCCTGTCCGCTCGCCCGCGAGATCGTCCGGCATGTCGGGGAGCCCGTGGTCATGGTCGTCGCCCGCGACCGGTACCTGGCCGAGGACGCCTGCTCGCTGATCCGCGTCGACTACGAGATCCTCACGCCGGTGGTCGGGGTGGAGGAGGCGGCCCGGGCCGTACACCTCGTACACGGGGACGTGCCGGGCAACGTCGGGGCGCACCTGGTCCAGGAGGTGCCGTCGGCCGACGGGAGGTCGGCCCGCGAGGCCGTCGAGACCGCCCCGCACACGCTCGCGTTCCGGCTGGACGTCGAGCGCAGCGCCAGCATGCCGCTGGAAGGCAGGGGGGTGTACGCCCGCTGGGACGACGACGACCGGTCGCTGCGCGTCTACTCCTCCACGCAGTCGTCCACCAGCGTGCGGATGGCGATCGCGGCCAAGCTGGGACTGCCGCTGCCCAAGGTCGAGGTCATCGCGCCGGACGTGGGCGGCGGCTTCGGCGTGAAGATCGTCCATCCGTGGCCGGAGGAGGTCCTGATCCCGTGGGCGGCCCGGCTGCTCGGCGGCGAGGTCAAGTGGACCGAGGACCGCCGGGAGCACTTCGTCTCCTCCGCCCACGAGCGGGGCCAGGTGCAGTACGTCCGGGTCGGCTTCGACGACGACGGCCGCGTCCTCGGCCTCGACGTGAACATCCTGCACGACCACGGCGCCTACACGCCGTACGGAATCATCGTGCCGATCATCACCTCCACCCAGCTGCTCGGGCCGTACAAGATCGGCGCCTACCGGGTGGAGTTCTCCTCGATCTACACCAACACCGTGCAGGTCACGCCGTACCGGGGCGCGGGGCGCCCGCAGGGCGTGTTCTGCATGGAGCGGACGATGGACAAGATCGCCGCGCATCTCGGCCTGGACCGGACCGAGGTGCGCGCGGCGAACTTCATCCAGTCCGACGAGTTCCCCTACGACCAGGGCCTGATCTTCCAGGACGGCCGGCCGCTGATCTACGACAGCGGGAACTATCCCGAGGCGCTGCGCATGCTGAAGGAGCTGATCGGCTGGGACTCCTTCCCGGAGCTGAAGGCCGCGGCCGCCGCCGAGGGCCGCACGATCGGCATCGGGCTGGGCTGCTACGTCGAGGGCACCGGGGTCGGACCGTACGAGGGCGGCCACGTGCAGATCACCTCCGACGGCCGGGTCCACGTGTCGACCGGACTGACCTCGCAGGGGCAGGGTCATGAGACCGTGTTCGCCCAGATCGCCGCCACCGAACTCGGCGTGCCGATCGAGAAGGTGTCGGTGGTCACCGGCGACACCCGGCGGTTCGGGTACGCCGTGGGCACCTTCGCCTCGCGTGCCGCGGTCATGAGCGGCAACGCCATCGCGCTCGCCTGCCGGAAGGTGCGCGAGAAGGCGCTGCGGATCGCGGCCGACGCCCTGGAGGCCGACCCGCGCGACCTGGAGATCACCGACGGGGTCGTCCACGTGGCCGGCGCGCCGTCGGCGTCGATCCCGCTGGCGACCGTCGCCGTGCTGTCCAACCCGCTGCGGTACGCCTTCGACGAGGAGGCCCAGCGGGCCACGCAGTTCTCCGGGGCATCATCGATGGACCGGCCGCCCATCGAGGAGGGGCAGGAGCCGGGACTGGAGGGCAAGGACTACTACTCGCCGATCCGGTCGACCTTCGCCTGCGGCATGCACGCGGCCATTGTGCGGACCGACCCGCTGACCGCCGAGATCGAGATCCTGCGCTACGCCGTCGTCCACGACTGCGGCAGGCTGATCAACCCGATGATCGTCGAGGGGCAGATCCACGGTGGCGTGGCCCAGGGCGTCGGCGGCGCGCTCTACGAGAAGATGGCCTACGACGAGCACGGCCAGCTGCTCAACGCGTCGTTCATGGACTTCCTGATGCCCTACGCCACCGAGGTGCCCCGCATCGAGACCGCCCACCTGGAGACGCCGTCGCCGCTCAACCCGCTCGGCATCAAGGGCGCCGGCGAGGCCGGGGTGATCCCGGTCTCGGCGGTCATCGCCTCCGCGATCGAAGACGCCGAGGGCATCCCCATCGACCGGATGCCGATCTCCCCATCAGACCTCCACACCCTGCGCCTCACACGGTGAGGCGCCTGCGGAAGACCCAGTACGTCCAGGCCTGGTAGGCGAGCACGCCGGGCAGGGCGAGCAGGCCGATCCAGGTGAGGACGGTCAGTGTGTAGGGAGCCGAGGCGGCCTCGGCCACGGTCAGCCCGGGCAGGGGAGCCCGCCACAGCGCGCTGAAGAGCGTGGCCGTGGACAGCATGATGAACGCGGTCGTGGCGGTGAAGGCCGCGCCTTCACGTCGCCGGGCGATCAGCGCGACACCGACGGCGAGCGCGGCCGTCGCCGCGAGCGCGACGCCCCAGAGCCAGGTCGACGGCGCCGCGTCGGCGATGCCGGGCAGTGCCAGCACCGCCAGGGGGATCGCGCCGGCCGAGGCGAGCAGCGCGGCCCGCCGGGCCCGGACGCGGACCGGTCCGGTGGTCTTGAGCGACAGGAACACCGCGCCGTGCAGCACGGCGACCGACAGGGACAGCGCGCCCCCGATGACGGTCGCGGCCGCGGTGCCGCGGACGAGGTGGCCGAAGATCGCGCCCCACAGGAACGCGGTCAGCACGCTGCCGGTCACGATGCCGGCGTCGCACAGGGCGACCTCCCGCCGGGAGGCGACCTTGCCCCGCCACTCCAGGCCGATGCCGCGCGCGATGAGACCCACGACGACCAGGAAGAAGGGCAGGTAGTAGCCGCTCAGCAGTCCCGAGTACCAGGCCGGGAACGCGGCGAACATCGCACCGATCGCGGTGATCAGCCACACCTCGTTGCCGTCCCACACGGGCCCGATGGTGCCGAGCAGCTGCCTGCGCTCGGCATCGCCGCGTGTCAGCACCGGCAGCAGCGCGCCCACCCCGAAGTCGAACCCCTCCAGCACGAAGTAGCCCGTCCAGAGGAACGCGATCACTATGAACCAGAACGTGACCATGGTCTGCTCCTCAGTACATCAGCGTGGGAGTGAGCCGCGCCTCGCCCGGCTCGGTCTCGGCGGGGGCGGGCACGGGCCGTTCGGGGTGATCGCCGGGCCGGTCCTCCGGACCCGCCTTGATGTGGCGCACGAGCAGCGCCCCCTCGGCGACGGCGAGCACGCCGTACAGGACCGTGAAGACGGCGAGGGAGATCGCGACCTCGGTCAGGCTGACGCCGGGTGAGACGCTCGCCGCCGTCATGAGCTCGCCCTGCACGGTCCACGGCTGGCGGCCGATCTCGCTGAGCAGCCAGCCGGCGATGACCGCCAGCGTCGGCAGCGGGAGGGCCAGCACACACGCGCGGGCGAACCAGTCGGGGACCGCCTGTGCCGTACGGCGCCGCCCGCGGCCGTGCCCGTGTCCACGCCCGCGCCTGGTGAGCCACAGCCCGAGGGCGGACAGCCCGACCGTGGCCATGCCGAAGCCGATCATCACCCGGAACGACCAGTAGATCACCGGGAGGTTCGGCATGTAGTCGGCCGGGCCGAACTCCTGCTCGTACCGGGCCTGGACGTCGTCCACACCCTGCACGACGGCGGCCGGATCGTGCGCCGCGAGCAGGCTGAGCATGCCGGGCACCTCGACGCCGGGCACGACGCTGAACGACGCGCCGGCCGTGTCGTGCCGCAGCCCCTCGGCGGCGGCGAGCTTCATCGGCTGCTGCTCGTGCAGCAACCGCCCGGACAGGTCGCCGCTCGCCGCGACCACGACACCGGCGATCGCCGTCATGACCAGGGCGGTGCGCAGGGCCGCCCGCCACATGTGGGGCCGCTCGCCGCTGCCGCGTTCCCGCAGGAGCCGGTAGCCGCTGACCGCCAGGACGAAGCCCCCGGCGACGACGAACGCCGCGCCGACCACGTGGGGCACCTGGGCGAGCGCCGTGGAGTTGGTCAGCACGGCCCACAGGTCGGTCATCCTGGCCCGGCCGTCGACCACCTCGTAGCCGACCGGGTGCTTCATCCACGCGTTGGCGGCGAGGATGAAGTAGGCCGACAGGTTGGATCCGATGACCGCGGCCCACAGACAGGCGAGGTGCACCCGCTTGGGCAGCCGGTCCCACCCGAAGATCCACAGGCCGAGGAACGTCGACTCCAGGAAGAAGGCGAGCAGCGCCTCCATCGCCAGCGGCGCCCCGAAGACGTCACCCACGAAGGTGGAGTACTCACTCCAGTTCATCCCGAACTGGAACTCCTGCACCAGTCCGGTGACCACGCCCATCGCGAAGTTGATCAGGAAGAGCTTCCCGAAGAACCTGGTGAGGGTCAGGTAGTGGGCCTTGCCCGTCCGGTGCCAGGCGGTCTGCATGGCGGCGACGAACACGCCGAGACCGATCGTCAGAGGTACGAAAAGAAAGTGGTACACGGTGGTGACCCCGAACTGCCACCGTGCCAGGTCCAGCGCGTCCATGTCCCCTCTCGCGGAACTCTACAGCGAGTAGTCCTACGATCAGTAGTACTACGATTTGTAGAGCATTGCTTCCTCCCGTGGGTGCGATCTTCGTCACAACCGGGTGGCGCCCCCGCCCTTCCCCCGCCCGGCGTGCCGGGCACCGCGGCGAACGGTCCGGCGGGATGAAGGATCGGGGGAAGGGGGCGCCCCGCGCGTCCCCCGCGCGGCTGATTCCGCCGTACGCCTCGGGGCGGACGAGGTTCAGGAGACGGGCACTCCTGCCGCCTTCAGGTAGGCGCCCAGGTCGCCGATCTCGAACCCGCGACGCTTGATCTTCTTGACCAGCACTCGGAAGTCCCTGGCCAGGTTGGGCCGGAAGTGCAGCAGCAGAATGTCGCCCGGACGCAGTCGCTTGTCCGGCACCTGATAGGCGATCTTTCCTTCCGGCTGGACGGTCGCGGTCCACATCATGATCGCCTTGATGTCGCACGTGGCGGCCGCCCGGATGGTGTCCGCGTTGTAGTTGCCGAACGGTGGCCGCAGCAGCGCGGGACGGCGTCCGACCTCCCGGCGGATGAGGGTGCTCATCCCGCAGATCTCCGCCTTCTGCCGTTCGTAGCCGAGGGCCCGCAAATTGGGATGGGTGAGGGTGTGGCCTTCGATGGGCGCGCCGGCGTCCCGCAGTTCGCGGAAGTAGTCCCACCCGCCGGCGCCCACGTACCGGCCGCCTCCCGAGGCGGCGTCGGGCGAGCCGGTGGCCTCGACCGCGTCCCGCATGGCGAACACCGTGATCGGGATGCGCTGGTCGCGCACCTGGCGCAGAAACCCGGGATCCTGCTCCCACCCGTCGTCGATGGTCAGGAAGACGACCTTCCGCTTCGTGGGGATGCTGCTGATCACCGGCACCCCGTTGGCCGGCACGGGGATCCGCGCCACCTCGCCCGGCCGGGGGAGCCCGGTCCGCGGTGGCGGGGAGACGCGGGGCGTGGCGGGAGACCGGGTGCCCGATGGGCTGTGCGACTTCGACGAACCCGGTGACCCCGCACTCGTGACACCGCCGCCGCAGCCGGCGGCGAAGGTGAGTCCGATGATCAGGCCGGTCAGTCGTCGTTTGCCCTTCATAACCGGCCATCTTGTCCCAAATTTGGCTCAAGCGGATCATCCGGGCATCCTCGTCATCCCCGAAAGAGACCTGACGAGGCCAAAACCGCCGTGTAAGCAGATGTTGCCGTTCTCGCCGATGTCGGTGAGTGTCTAAGGTGCTCGGCATCGGAGGTGGCCATGAAGGTCGTGGGCAGTGCACTGCTCGGAGTGGAGCGCAAGCGGGTCTGGGACGCCCTCCAGGACCCCGGCGTCCTGGCACGGACGATCCCCGGCTGCGAGCGGCTGGAGGCGATGGGCGAGGACGTCTACAAGATGACGGTGACGGCGGGCGTCGCCTCGTTCAAGGGCGTCTACCAGGGGGAGGTGGCCCTCGCAGAACCGGAGGAGCCGGAGCGGTTCGTGCTGCGCGCCCGCGGCCAGGGCGCGCCGGGCACCGTCGAGGCCACGGTTCGGGTACGGCTCAGCGAAGCCGAGGGCGGCACCCGCGTCGACTACGAGGCGGAGGCCGTGGTCGGCGGCATGATCGGCGGCGTGGGCCAGCGCATGCTCGGTTCGGTGGCCAAGCGCACCGCCGGAGAGTTCTTCTCCGCCGTCGAGCGTCACCTCCTGTCCGGGCAGGCCGCCAAGTCCGCACCTGAGTCCGCCGCCGAATCCGAAACGGCGTCGGCCGCCGCAGGTGGGAGCCCGGAGGTCTTCACCCGGCCCGCCGCCCCCCGCACGGCGCGTACGGGCGGCCCGGCGTGGCCGGTGCTCACCGCGTTCGGCATGGGCGCCGGGATCGCGCTCGGCAGCGCCGTCATCGGCTGGCTGCTCGGCCGGCAGCGGCGCGGGTAGCGGATCCGGTGGCAGGGTGTGACGACGAGATGGCGATTATTCGGCAGAGTGCGCCGGTTCTGCGGATCGGTCCGGACAGGTAGACACTGAGCATGCCCAGCAGCGTCCGCATCGGGGTCGACACCGGAGGCACGTTCACCGACGTGGTCCTCGTCGACGAGGAGACCGGTCAGATCATCACGACCAAGACCCCATCGACTCCTGCCAATCCCGCCGACGGGTTCATGGCGGCCGTGCACAAGGTGCTGGAGGCCCATGACGGCACCGGCGGCGACGTGGACCTCGGTGCGCCCCGGGTGTTCAACACAGTCGCGATCGTGCACGGCACGACCGTCGCCACCAACCAGCTCCTGGAGGACCGCGGCACCGCCGATCTCGGGTTCGTCACCACCGAGGGCTTCGAGCTCATCCTGGAGATCGCCAGGCAGAGCGTGCCGGACGGGTACGGCAACTCCTACTTCTGGGTGAAACCACCGAGGATCGTCCCGGCGCACCGCGTGAAGGCCGTCGGCGGGCGCGTCGACCACCTCGGCCGGGAGGTCCGGCCGTTCGACGAGACGCAGGCCGTCGAGGTGGCCCGGTGGTTCAGGGACAACGGCGTGACCGCGATCGGGGTGTGCTTCCTGCATTCCTACGCGAACCCCGAGCACGAGCGGCGGATGCGCGAGGTCCTGACGCGGGAGCACCCCGACGCCGTCGTGTCGCTGTCGAGCGACGTCCTGCGGGAGTACCGGGAGTACGAGCGCTCGGTCACCACGCTGGTCGACGCCGCCGTGAAACCGATCATGCGGCGGTACATCGCCAACCTGTCGCAGCGGCTCGGCCGCGGGTTCTCGGTCATGAAGAGCAACGGCGGGATCCTGTCGGCGTCCGAGGTCGTGCACCAGCCGATCACCACGGTCCTGTCCGGCCCGGCGGCCGGCGCCCTCGGCGCGGCGCTGATCGCCGGCGTGGGCGGTCATTCCGGGGCCATCACGCTCGACGGCGGCGGCACCTCCACCGACGTCGCCGTGATCGTCGACGGCGAGCCGTCCCTGACCACCGAGGGCACGATCGGCCGCTACCCGTGCAAGATCCCCATGATCGACATTGTGACGGTCGGGGCCGGCGGCGGTTCGATCGCGTGGATCTCACCCGAGGGGACGCTCAAGGTCGGGCCGAGATCGGCCGGCGCGGACCCCGGCCCGATCTGCTACGGCAAGGGCGGCACCGAGGTCACCGTCACCGACGCCCACGTCTACCTCGGCCGGGTGCCCCCGCACCTGCTCGGCGGCGAGATCCCCCTCGATGTCGCGGCCGCGCGCGCCGGAATCGAGGCGCTGGCGGGAAAGCTCGGCCTGACCCCCGAGCGCTGCGCCACCGGCATCCTGGAGATCAGCGCGTTCAACCAGTCGAACGCCATCCGCCAGATAACCATCAAGCGCGGCCTCGACGTGCGGGACTTCCCGATGGTCGCCTTCGGCGGGTCCGGGCCGCTGCTGGCCTGCTCACTGATCGACATCCTGGGCCTGCGCGCCGCGATCGTCCCGCCCGACCCGGGCAACGTCTCGGCGTTCGGCCTGCTCACGGTCGACGTCAAGAACGACTATGTCCGTACGCACGTGTCGCGCGACCCCTCGCCCGAGGCCGTGGGGGAGATCTTCACCGAGCTGGAGGCCGAGGCCGCCGCCGCGCTCGACCGTGAGGGCTTCGCCGACCACGTGTACGCGCGCAGCGCCGATCTGCGGTACTTCGGCCAGGCGTACGAGGTCAGGGTGGCCGCCCCCGACGGCCCGGTGGACGAGGCGTGGGCCGCCGCGGTCACCGAGCGGTTCCATGCCGAGCACGAGCGGCTCTACGGGTACGGCTACCGCGACGACCCCCGGCACGCCGTCGAATGGGTCAACCTCCGGGTGTCCGGCATCGGCCCGATCACCCGTCCCGCGATAGCCCGGCTGCCGCGCCAGGAGGACGAACCCAGCCCGGTGTGCACCCGCGACGTGTACTACGAGCAGTGGGGCCGCACGGTCGTCTACCGCCGCACCGGCCTCGGCGCCGGCGCCGTGGTGCGCGGCCCCGCGGTCATCGAGGAGTACGGCTCGACCCTCCCGGTGCATCCCGGTTTCACGGCGACCATGGACGACTACGGAAACCTGCTGGTGGTGAGCGACCGTTGAGCATTGTCGATCCGATCCTCGTGGAGATCGTCGAGGGTACGCTCGCCTCCGTCGAGACGGAGGTGGAGACCGCGATCGCGCGGACCGCCAGGTCGCCGATGATCCGCGACGCGCACGACTTCCGGGCCGGCATCCATGACGTACGGCTGCGCAAGCTGACCGGCAGGTCGTACTCGGCGCTGGTGCAGCCGATCGTGCGGGACTTCCCGGTCGAGACGATGCGGCCGGGCGACGTCTTCTTCCACAACGACGTCTACCTGTCCGAGGGCGGCATCGGACACCTCCCCGACCTGTGCGTCACCGTGCCGGTGTTCCACGCCGGGCAGGTCGTGGCGTTCGTCCAGGCGTTCGGCCACCACGACGACATCGGCGGCGCCGTACCGGGATCGATGCCCTCGCACGCCCGCAGCGCCTTCGAGGAGGGCCTCATGGTCCCCCCGATCAAGCTCTGGGACCGCGGCGTGCCCAACCGCGCCGCACTGACGATCATGACGCGCAACTCCCGGATGCCCGACTCGCTCGCCGGCGACCTCGACGCGGAGTGCTCGGCCTGCCTGATGGGGGCGCGCCGCCTCGGCGAGCTGTTCGACCGGTACGGCCGGGCGGCCGTCGAGAGCTGCTTCGACGCGATCATCTCCAAGACCACCGAGACGTTCCGCCGGGAGCTGCTGGCGAAGATCCCCGAGGGGGTGCACGTCTGGGAGGACTACGCCGAGCACGACGGGGTGGACGAGCCGCGGCTGCACACCCAGCGGATCACGCTGACCGTCGACCACTCCGCGCAAGCGCCGCTGACCATCGACTTCACCGGCACCTCGCCGCAGGCCAAGGGGCCGATCAACCACGCGGGCGACTACGCCGACGGGGTCTTCCTGAAGAAATGGCTCGCCCCGATCCTGCGCAACCTCGCCGACACGCCCGAGCGGATGGCCGAGCTGGACGTCAACGAGGGCGTCGTGCCGCTGATCACGATGGTCTTCCCGGAGAAGGGCACACTGCTCACGCCGATCTTCCCGGCGCCGACCAACGCCCGCACGTTCGTCATCCTCAGGCTGCTGGGCGTGCTGGCCGGGGTGCTGGCCAAGGCGACCGGCGGCCGGATGCCGGCCGACCAGGAGACCATCCGCTACACCGGCGTGTACGGAACCTCCGACGACGGTCCGTACCTGATGCGCGAGGTGCTCGGCGGCGGCTCCGGCGGCCGGTGGTACGCCGATGGTGAGGACACGATCCACGTCGTGCCGGACTCGCGGAACATCCCGGTCGAGTTCGCCGAGGCCCGCTGGCCGATGCGGGTCGAGCGGCTGGGGCTGGCCGTCGACAGCGGCGGGCCGGGGGAGTTCCGCGGCGGCCTCGGCTACGACAAGCACATCCACATGCTGCGGGACGCGTCGTACATGTCGATCGCGGACCGGTCGATCCTGTCCTGCTGGGGCGTGAACGGCGGCCACGCCGGGCGGCCCTTCGTCGTCACCGTCAACGGGGTGGAGATGGAGGGCCTGGTCGACGACTTCCCGGTGCGGGCCGGAGAGATCGTCAGGATCCGCACCACCGGGGGCGGCGGCTGGGGCTCGCCGTACGACCGCCCGGCCGAACGGGTCGCGGCCGACGTCCGCGACGGCAAGGTGTCGGTGCAGGGCGCCCGCGACGACTACGGCGTCGTGCTGTCAGGCCCGCGGGACGACCTGCGGATCGACGCCGAGGCGACCGAGCGGCTACGGGCGGAACTGCGCGCGGCCGCGCCCGAGGACACCCCGTTCTTCGACCGCGGCCCCGGATATGCCCGCCTCTCCGGCGGCCCCCCCTACCCGGATGTCGACACGATCTGAGGCCGCCTCGATCAGAGGAACCGCGATGCGTCACCGGTGCCGACGGTCGGTTTCGTCGTGATCCCGTTGAGCGAATAGTGATGAAGATGCTACGTACGGTGACGATATCTGCCATGCTTGGGGTTCCAGCCGGTCGGCGAGAAGGGGGCGGAGATGGCCGCGCGGCACTACTGTGCCAGGACCCAGGACGGTTACCACGTCGACGATCCCTCGCATGTGGCGCTCGTCGTGTTGATCAACGAGCTGAACCATGTGGACAACACGTTCATGACGGTCCAACCCGACCAGGCCGACGCCGAGTGGCGTGCACGGGTGTCTCTACGGGAAGACGAGACCTACGAGATCCTCTTTCGGGACGAGTCCGGGGAGGACTGCGAGACCATCACGCCGACCGTCCCCGATGTGGTCGCCGACGCATTGTCTCGGTGGCTGACGGGCCGCGTCATCGATGTGATCCCCTGATCGATCGGCACGAGAGGCCGCGTGGGTGATTGACCTTGGCGACGGTGGGTAACCGTATCCGGATAAGCCGGTAAACAGTCCGGCGTACGGGGGGTGACGACAGATGCCGTCGATCATGGAGCGGATCAGGAACTACCTGAACAGCCAGTCGGGCCGCCAGACCCGTGACAAGGCCAGGACGATGACCCGCGACCCGCACACGCGGCAGCGGCTGCGCCATTTCGTGGACCAGTGGCGGGAACAGCGGCACAGGCGCTGAGCCTGAGACCTGAGGGAAGGGGTGCGGGCGTCCACATCCGACCAAAAACGCTGGGGGCTCCTTGGCACGTCGCGGGGCTGTCGAGACCGCGGGCGACCTGCCAGGCTGTGACATGGAGGCCGGAACAGGCTCTCCGTGGCACGACACTCTGGAGGCTGAACGTGCAGGGACCCCTCAGCGGCATCGTCGTTCTGGATCTTTCCCGGGCGCTGGCCGGGCCGCACGGGGCGCAGATGCTCGGGGACCTGGGCGCCCATGTGATCAAGGTGGAGCATCCGTCGGGGGACGAGTCGCGGGGGTGGGGGCCGCCGTTCGTCGGCCCCGATCAGGAAATTTCCACCTATTTCCTTGCGGCCAACCGTAACAAGCGGTCCATCACGGTCGACATGAAGTCCGATGAGGGCCGTGAGCTGATCGAGCGGCTGGTCCGGCAGAGCGATGTGCTGATCGAGAACTTCCGTACGGGGGTGCTGGACCGCCTGGGTCTGTCGTTCGGGCGGCTGCACGAGCTGAACCCGCGCCTGGTGATTTTGTCGATCACGGGTTTCGGTCATGACGGTCCGGAGGGCGGCCGGCCGGGGTACGACCAGATCGCCCAGGGGGAGGCGGGCCTGATGTCGCTGACCGGGCCGTCGCGGGACGAGCCGTACCGGGTGGGCGCCTCGATCGCCGACCTGCTGGCCGGCATTCACGGCGCCTACGGCGTGGTCGCCGCGTTGTACGAGCGCGAGCGGACGGGACGGGGCAGGGTCGTGCGGACGTCGCTGCTCGCCTCCGTGGTCGGGGTGCACTCCTATCACGGCACGGCCTGGACGGTCGGCGGCAGGGTGCCCGGGGCGGGTGGCAACCATCACGCGTCGATCGCCCCGTACGGAGCCTTCCGCTGCGCCGACGGGATGATCCAGATCGCGGTGGCCAACGAGGGTCAGTGGCGCAAGGTGGCCACGCTGTTGGACATCGACCCTGAAATCACGAAATATACGACGAATCGGGATCGGTTCGCGTATCGGGACGAGTTGATCGCGGACATGGAGAAGGCGCTGGCGGTGCACGGCCGGGCGCACTGGCTGGCCGCACTCGGCGAGCTGGGCGTGCCGGCGGGCGCGATCCGGTCGATCGACGAGGTGTACGCCTGGGACCAGGTGCGTTCCCAGGGCCTGCTGGTGACCGTCGACCATCCGGTCCTCGGCCCGATCGAGCTTCCCGGCCCGCCGCTGCGCTTCGAGACCCCGGACGGCTTCGAGACCCCGGACGGCTTCGAGACCCCGGACGGCTTCGAGACCCCGGAAGGGTCCAATGGCGAGGACCCGCATCGTCACACGCCGCCTCCCGCCCTGGGTCAGGACAACGACGCCGTGCTCGACTGGCTGCGCGAGCGGGAGCAGACGGAGGAAGGTCGCAGGGAGTGAATCGGCCAGAGAGGATGAACCGTACGGAAAGGGGGAATCGGCCGGATGCCCGCACCCTGATCTCCCGGGTCCTCGACGCCGGTTCGTGGCAGTCGTGGGACGAGCCGCCCGTGGACCGGGCCGCCCCCGGCTCGCCGTACGCGAAGGAACTGGCGGCGGCCCGGGACAGGACCGGTTACGACGAATCGGTGATCACCGGGGAGGGGACGCTGGACGGCCGCCGGGTCGCGATCGTGGCCTGCGAGTTCTCCTTCCTGGCCGGCTCGATCGGGGTGGTGGCGGCCGAACGGCTGGTCAGGGCCGTCGAGCGGGCCACCGCCGAACGGCTGCCGCTGCTGGCCGCGCCGGCCAGCGGCGGCACCCGCATGCAGGAGGGCGCGCTGGCCTTCGCCCAGATGGTGAAGATCACCGCCGCGGTGGCCGCCCACCGCGCCGCCGGCCTGCCGTACGTCGTGTATCTGCGCCACCCGACCACCGGCGGGGTGTTCGCCTCGTGGGGCTCGCTCGGCCACGTCACGGCGGCCGAACCCGGCGCGCTGATCGGCTTCCTCGGGCCTCGGGTGTTCGAGGCGCTGTACGGGTACCCGTTCCCCGAGGGCGTGCAGGTCGCGGAGAACCTGTTCGCCAACGGCCTCGTGGACGCGGTGGTGTCGGCGGAGGACGCCCGCGAGGTGGCCATCCGGGCGCTCGCCGTGCTGTGCGCGCCCACAAGCGAGCTGGATCGGGGCCCGGAGCCGGAGGAGGCGGACGCCGACGTGCCGGCCTGGGAGGCG
The DNA here is from genome assembly GCF_016863115.1 of Sphaerimonospora thailandensis. Taxonomy (GTDB): domain Bacteria; phylum Actinomycetota; class Actinomycetes; order Streptosporangiales; family Streptosporangiaceae; genus Sphaerimonospora; species Sphaerimonospora cavernae. The sequence goes on along the minus strand of NZ_BOOG01000035.1, from coordinate 44,833 downwards.
ATCACCCGGTCGCGCCGCGACGACCGGCCCGGGGTGCGGGCCCTGCTCAAGCTCGCCGCCCACGACGTCACCCCGCTGCACGGCACCGGGACCGGCGAGGAGGACCCCGGCCTGCTGCTCGCGCTCGCCCGGTTCGGTACGGCTCCGGCCGTCGTGCTCGGCCAGGACTGGGGGCGCCAGCGCGTGGCGGGCCCGCTCGGCCCGGCCGGGCTGCGGGTCGCCCGGCGCGGCATGCGCCTGGCCGCCGAGTTGGGCCTCCCGCTGGTGACGGTCATCGACACGCCGGGTGCGGCGCTGTCGAAGGCGGCCGAGGAGGGGGGCCTGGCCGCCGAGATCGCCCGCTCGCTGGCCGACCTGGTCATGCTCGAAGCGCCCACGGTCTGCCTCCTGCTCGGGGAGGGCGCGGGCGGCGCCGCCCTGGCCCTGCTGCCCGCCGACCGGGTCGTCTGCGCGCAGCACGGCTGGCTGTCCCCGCTCCCGCCCGAGGGCGCCTCGGCGATCATGCATCGGACCACGGACTTCGCCCCGCGGATCGCCGCGGCCCAGGGCGTGCGGGCGGCCGACCTCAGGCGAGACGGCATCGTCGACCGGATCGTTCCGGAATGCCCGGACGCGGCCGTCGAGCCGGAGGAGTTCTGCCGCCGGGTGGCCAGGACGCTCGAATACGAGATCATCGGTCTGCTCGGGCAGCCGGCGCGGGAACGCGTCGCCGCCCGGTTCGCCCGCTACCGATCGCTGGGCTCGTCACCCAGTTCCTGATCGCCGCTCGCCGGCGTCGTCGGCACGGGTACGCGTTCGACGCGGATCGCCTGGACCTCCTCGCGCGGCACCACGACCTCGTAGGCCCCGTGGTCGATGAGCCAGTAGCCGAGGTTCTCGGCCCGGGTGCCGCTGTGCCCGAGGTAGGCGATGTGCAGGCCGCCCTCCTCGCCCTCACCGTCGCCGTCGTCCTCGTCGAGCACCAGGCACGGCTCGCCGCCGAACGCGCCGACCGTGCGCAGCAGGGTCAGCGACTCCAGATCGGCCCGCTGCACCCGCAGCCGCCAGTAACTCCCGGCGCGGGTGAAGCCGTCCTCCGCCGATTCGCTGAACAGCACCACGTCGTCGCCGCCGGGCCCGATCGCCGCGGCGAAGGTCCGGTTCCGGTAGCCGGCGATGAAGCCCAGCCCCGCGGGTTCGACCCGCTCGGTCCCGGTCATGCGGCCGGCCGCCAGGTGAGCCCGTCGTAGTCGGCGAACCGGCGCTCGCCGGAGCCGGTCAGGTGCACGATCTCGGCTTCCGCCGGGATCGGCATCGGCATCGTGTGGAACTGCGGCACCACGTGCTCGCGCGAGGTGGTGAATCCGTTGCCCGTGAACGGCGGTGCATCGCTCCAATCCCCGCCCATCTGCTCGCCGTACGGCACGACGTAGGTGTCGATGTCCCGCGCGCACCACCGCATGACGTACAGCTCGGGCACTTCCGGGGTCAGCTCCGAACCGTCGAAGCCCAGGTCGAGCGCCTCGACGAGGGCGGCCGGGCTGGTGAGGCGCGCGCAGTCCTGCTCGCGGTAGACGTACCCCGAGATGATCGTCCGCCGGCCCGACAGATACGGCACGAGCAGCCTCGGCGGGATCACCTTCAGCATCCGGTTCCGGCCTTCTGGCTCACTCATGGGGATCAGTTTACGATTTGTTGAGCTTCCGGTGGTCCAGACACGGAAGGGTCGCCCGCGTGCTCGCTGTGACCGCGGGGTCGATCTCCCCGACCTGTACGGCGTGGCCGGGGCCGAGGTCGTGCCGTACGACCCCCATCGGGTCGACCAGCATGCTGCGGCCCACGCCGAACCCGTCCTTGGCCGAGGGGGTGGGCGCCTGGCCGACCGCGATCGTCCACGTGGTGTTCTCGATGGCCCTGGCCCTGATCAGGGTGACCCAGTGCTCCTCCTTCATCGGCCCGCCGCCCCAGGCGGCGATGACCGCGAACGCGTCGGCGCCCCGGTCGACCAGCGCGCGCGCCAGCTCGGGGAAGCGCACGTCGTAGCAGGTGATCAGGCCGATCCGCAGCCCGGCCAGCTCGACCACGGCCGGGACGTCCCCGGGCGCGACCAGCTCGGACTCGCGGGCGCCGAACGAGTCGAACAGGTGGATCTTCCGGTAGGCCGCGGCGAGCCGGCCGCCGGCGTCGAGGGCGACGGCCGTGTTGAACACCCTGCCGTCCCCCGACGGCTCGAAAACGCCCGCGATGACCGCGATGCCGTGTTCGCGTGCCGCGTCGGCGAGCCCCGACACGAACGGACCGTCCAGCGGCTCGGCGGTCTCGGTCACGCCGCCGCCGAACCGCGTCAGCGTCGCCTCGGGGAACACGGCCAGCTCCGCGCCCTGCTCGGCGGCGCGGGCGAGGGCGTCACGGGCGGTCTCGAGGTTCGTCTTCGGCTCGCGGACGACCGGGATCTGGCAGAGCGCTACACGGGTCATGCCTCACAGTGTGCCGGTTATGTCGCCGCCGCCGATACTCTGGCCCACGTGAGCGACGAGCCTCTGGTACGGCGGATGCGCGAGTTCGGCACGACCGTCTTCGCGACGATGACCAAGCTGGCCGTGGAGACCGGTTCGATCAACCTCGGCCAGGGTTTCCCGGACACCGACGGACCCGCGCGGATGCTGGAACGCGCAGTGGAGGCCGTCCGCGACGGATTCAACCAGTACCCGCCCGGCCCCGGCGTCCCCGAGCTGCGCCGGGCGGTCGCCGAGCACCGCGAGAAGTGGTACGGCCTGGCCTACGACCCCGACGGAGAGGTGCTGGTCACGGTCGGGGCCACCGAGGCGATCGCCGCCGCCGTGCTCGCCCTGTGCGAGCCGGGGGACGAGGTCATCGTCTTCGAGCCCTACTACGACTCCTACGCCGCCGCGGTCGCGCTGGCGGGCGCCGTACGCCGGCCCGTGACGCTGCGCGTGGACGCCGGGCGGTTCACGTTCGACCCGGCGGAGCTGGCGGCGGCGGTCGGTCCGCGTACCCGGGCGGTCCTGGTCAACTCACCGCACAACCCGACGGGAACGGTGTTCAACCGGCAGGAACTGGAGGCCATCGCCGAGGTCTGCCGGGAACGCGACCTGGTCGCGATCAGCGACGAGGTCTACGAGCACCTGACCTTCGACGGTGTCGAGCACGTTCCGCTCGCCACGCTGCCCGGCATGCGCGAGCGGACCGTCATGATTTCGTCGGCGGGCAAGTCGTTCAGCGTGACGGGCTGGAAGACCGGCTGGATCTGCGCTCCGGCGCCGCTGGTCGCCGCCGTGCAGGCGGTCAAGCAGTTCCTCACCTTCACCGCCGCCGCCCCCTGGCAGCTCGCGGTGGCGTACGGCCTGCGCGAGGAGATGGACTGGGTCAACGGGCTGCGGGCCGATCTGCAGGCCAAGCGGGACCGGCTGATCACCGGTCTGGAGTCGGCCGGCTTCGGGGTGCTCCGCCCGGCCGGCACCTATTTCGTGCAGACCGACATCCGGCCGCTCGGTTTCGACGACGGACTGGAGCTGGCGCGGCGGCTGCCCGAGCTCGCCGGGGTCGTCGCCATCCCCACCCAGGCCTTCTACGACAACGTCTCCCGCGGCCGGCACTTCCTGAGGTTCGCGTTCTGCAAGAAGGACGAGGTCATCGGCGAGGCCGTCACCCGCCTGCGCCGCCTCGGCGGTTGATCTACCTTGTAAAGGAACTCTCGTGCGGCAACGCCGCGCAGTCGGCGCCCTCGGTGACGACCTCCCCGACGATGCGGACCGGCAGGCGCTCGGCCTGGATCGCCAGACGGATGGCGGCCGCGAGCTCGCCGTACTCCCCGTCCCTGGGAGAGGTGGCACGGTAGGTCAGGCCGATCCGGCGGCCGGGCGGCCGCTCGAAGCGGCGCAGCGCCAGCCCGAGGGGTTTACCGATCTCCGCGTGGGCCGCCAGCTCGGGGATGAGCGTCACGCCGAGACCGCCGGAGACGAGCTGGATCAGTGTCGGCAGGCTGGTGGCGTACGTCGTCATCGTGGTCCGCACGCCCACCTCGCGGCACACGTCGATGGCCTGCTCGCGCAGGCAGTGACCCTGGTTGAGCAGCACGATGTCCAGCCCCTGCAGCGCGTCCCGGCTCAGCGGCGCGTCGTCCCGCGCAAGCGGGTGATCGCAGGGCAGGGCGAGCAGGAAGTCCTCGTCGTAGAGGGGTTCCTCGGCCAGGCCGGTCACGTCCGTGGGCAGCGCGAGCACCGCCATGTCCAGCCGGCCTTCGCGCACCTCCGCCAGGAGCGTCTCGGTCTTGGCCTCCTGGACGATCAGCTTCAGGCGGGGGAAACGCCTGGCGAACATCGGCAGCAGCAGCGGCAGCAGGTAGGGTGCCACGGTCGGGATGACGCCCAGGTGGGTCGGCCCGCTGAACGGCTCCCGCGTCCGGGCGACATCGGCGACCAGGTCGTCGAGATCGGCGAGGACCCGGGCCGCGTGCACGCTCACCCGCCTGCCGGCGGGCGTGAGCAGCACCTTCCTGGTGGTCCGCTCCAGCAGCCGGGTCTGCAGGGTCTCCTCCAGAGCGGCGACCGCGCTGGACAGGGCGGGCTGGCTCATGCGGAGGGCCGAAGCGGCCTCCCTGAAGTGCAGATGCTCGGCCACGGCCAGGAACGCCCGCAGCTGGGCTATGGTCGGGAGCGGTTCACTGATAGGGATCACCTCTCAGATTGGTCCAACTGCTCGATTTCTCATATCAATGGTAGTTCCGGCAATCTGAAGGGGACAAATCCGGCGTCTGGGATGAAAATGTCCCAGAGGAGGGGGGATTCATATGCTTACCGTGGGTGACCGGTTCCCCGAGTACGAGCTCACCGCCTGTGTCTCGCTCGACTCTGATAAGGCGTTCGAGACGATCAACCACAAGACCTACGACGGCAAGTGGCGCGTCGTCTTCTTCTGGCCGAAGGACTTCACCTTCGTCTGTCCGACCGAGATCGCCGAGTTCGGGCGGCTGAACGAGGAGTTCGCCGACCGCGACGCCCAGGTGCTCGGCGTCTCCGTCGACTCCGAATATGTTCACCACGCCTGGCGCAAGAACCACCCCGACCTGCGCGAGCTGCCGTTCCCGATGCTGTCCGACATCAAGCGCGAGCTGACGTCGGAGCTGGGCGTCCTCGGCGAGGACGGCGTCGCCCAGCGCGCCACCTTCATCGTCGACCCGAACAACGAGATCCAGTTCACCATGGTCACGGCCGGTTCGGTGGGCCGGAACGTGAAGGAGGTCCTGCGGGTCCTCGACGCCCTCCAGTCCGACGAGCTCTGCCCGTGCAACTGGAACAAGGGTGAGGAGACGCTCGACGCCCAGAAGCTGCTGGCGGGCGCCTGATGTCCATCGACAACCTCAAGGGCGCCCTGCCCGGGTACGCCAAGGACATCAAGCTCAACCTGGGATCGCTCGTCACCACCTCGTCGCTGAGCGAGCAGCAGCTGTGGGGGACGCTGCTCGCCACGGCGGTCGCGACGAAGTCCCAGCCGGTGATCGCCGAGGTGTCGAACGAGGCGGCCGACCACCTGTCGGCCGAGGCGCACACTGCGGCCAAGGCCGCGGCGAGCATCATGGCGATGAACAACGTCTACTACCGCTCGGCCCACCTGATCGGTGGCGAGTACGCCACGATGCCGGCCAGGCTGCGGATGACCGTCATCGGCAACCCGGGCGTGGACAAGCTCGACTTCGAGCTGTGGAGCCTCGCCGTCAGCGCGATCGGCGGCTGCGGCCAGTGCCTGGAGTCCCACGAGAAGGTCGTCCGCTCCGCGGGCCTGTCCCGTGAGCAGGTCCAGGAGGCCATCAAGATCGCGGCGGTCGTCAACGCCGTCGCCACGACCCTCGAGGCCGAGACCGCCCTGGCCACGGTCTGATCCAGGTTCACGAGACACACCAACGGGGGCGCCCCAACCGGGCGCCTCCGTTTCTTTGAAGGGCGACTGTGCGGCCGTGGTCTGAGCGTTCTCCCACCAGTCAAACCTCCGCCAACGCCGTGTGTGGACCCATATGCTCTCCGTGACTTGTCCTGCACGAGCATGGAGGTGGTGTGAGGATGATGACCATTCACCTGACTCACGAGCTGACCAGGGCTCTCTATCGCCGGGCCGAGATAGAAGGCCGCAGCGTGCCGGAGATCGTCGTTACCGCGATCGGCGAGTACCTTGCCCGTGCAGACGGCGACGAGGAGGTCCATCAGCTGGCAGTGGAAGCCTCCCACCGCTGGCAGTCCCTTCTCAACCGCCTCGCTCAATGACGTCCCACGTGACGCAGACAGTACCTGGGTTCGATCGCCTGACCGTGGAACCGGGCAAGATGGGCGGCCAGCCCTGTATCCGGGGGTACCGGTTCACAGCTGAGCACCTGGTGGAACTGCACGTCAACGGCTGGGACGACGAGCGCATCATCGAAGAGTTCCCTTTCATCGAGCCCGAAGACATCCGCCAGGCACTCGGCTATGCCCTCTCCCTGATCCAGCGTGAGATCTACTCCCGCAGGCGGAGAGCGTGTGAAGGTCCTGCTCGATCAGAATCTCCAACGGCCTCTGATGTCGCGGTCTCCCCTCAACCGCTTCGTTTGATGAGCCCGTACCTCGGGGTCGGCAGGTTCACGATCTGGCCGCCGAGGACGTACAACAGTTTCGCGATCTCTATCTCGTACTGCTTGGCCGGTCATGGTTGGTCTGCGGTAGATGCGACTTCCATTGGGTGTGTGGACACCCTCCGAGTGTCCACGCGCCAGTGGAGCCGGCGGGGGTGGATATTACGTCCCGGACGCTGTTCACCGAGGTCGCGCCATGGAGCTCAATCGTGCAGCGCGCGGGGCGGTGCAATCGCGGCGGTGAGTACGGCGTGGCGTTCCTGCTGTGGAGCCGCCCGCCGAAGGGGCGTGATCCCGCGGCGCCGTACGACGCGGACGACATGGAGGCAGCAGCGGCTGCGCTCGACGAGCTGGCGGGGCAGTCAGTGACGTCTACTCGGCTCCAGAGGTATCCGGTGAAGCAGACGCCCGAGTTGCATGCCGTGGCCCGCCTGCCGTTAGGGGCTGTCCGGTAGACGGGCCGTTGGGTGGGATGCGGCCGCACGGGGTCGTCAGGCGGGCGAGGTCGGGGGGATCTCCATGACGCCGAGGGCGGCCATCCCGATGAGGTGGGTTCCGATGGCCCGTGCTTCGGCCACCGTCAGCTCGGCGATGAAGCGGTCGTCGATCTGCACGTGGACGCGCGGGTCTTTGTCTCCGGGGCCGAGGAACAGGTCGAGCCACAGTTGCTGTGGAGGCCCGGGGAGGGGGAGGGCGTTCAGGTCGACGGCCCGGATCCAGGCGTTGTGGATGCGCTCGCCGGGGTGCTCGTCGATGTGGGCTTCCATACACCAGGGCGGGCACGACTGGTTGGAGAGAGGCCGCTTTGCACGGTTGCCCGGGGCGGGGCCGTCCACGAGTTCGCCGCCGCCGCTTGTGCCGTGAGCGTCGGCGTCGTTTCCGGCCTGGCTCCTGACGTCGTTCGCGGTCACTGGGTCACCGCCAGCTCGGCCAGGCTCTCCTGCTCGGCGATGGCGCGGCACAGTTCGCGGAGGTCGTCGCCGTCGACCGTACGGTAGGCGCCCGCCTGCTCGGCCGCCGGGGGGAACGGCTGCTCGCGGCTGGCCCACAGGCGTCCGACGTCGCTCCGCATGATCCGCCACCCGGCGAACGCCGTAGCGGGCTCGGTGGCTTTATCGTTTGACACGGGTCAGGAAACCTCACTTCCTGATCAAGGGGCCCGTACGGCGTGGGCAGCGCCTGCGGGTCCCGCTGTTTCCGGGGTTTGTTGCCGTCCTTATTTCCAGGACGCTGGGCGTTTTCAGGTTCATACTGACGGTGGATCAAAGACCGCTGAAGCGGTTTCACCTGGCCGGAATGCGCAAGCCAACAACGCCAATTGGAGCAGCACAGCATGTCGCGTAAACCCAACCCGGTGGACCCGAGCGCATCGCCGTTGCACCTGTTCGGGTTCGCGCTGCGCCGGAGTCGTGGTGAGATTCCCCTGGTCGAGGTGGGTCGAGAAACTCATACCGATTGGTCGAGGATTGCCCGGTGGGAACGCGGGGAATGTCTGCCTCATGCCGATTCGGTGCAGCGCTTGGACGGCTTCCTCCGGGCGGACGGATTCCTCATCGCGCTTCATCGGGCAGTGGCCGAATTGGCGCGGCTCCAGGCCGTGGCCAAGACCGAAACCTCAAATCGTGACGAGAGTGACATGATGGAGCGTCGTCGCCTGCTCCAGATGGCCGTCGCCGGCATCGGCTTCGGGGCGATCAGTCCTGGGGACGAGCCGGTGCGCCGCCTTTTCGACCTGGCCATGAACGGCGAGCCCCGTAGCAACGAGGACTGGAACCTCGCCTGTGCCGATCACCTGTACGCGCTGCGGACTCGCCCTCCCGCGCAGGTCGCGGCCGATCTCCTCATCGACCTGATGGCCCTACGGCGGCAGATCGAGACGGCCACGCCCGCCGACGTGACCGAGCTGCAGCGGGTCACGGCCGCGCTCGCGACCGTCCACGCCAACGCGCTGACCCGGCTCGGCGAGCACGGAGCCGCCCTGCGCTGGTGGCGTACGGCCCGCCAGTCCGCCGACGCCTCCGGTGATCTCGAACTCATGCTGTGCGTCCTGGCAACGGAGACCGGCCACGGGTTGTACGGCCAGCGCGCACCGGAGGCCGTTCTCCAACTCACTCAGAACGCGCAGCAGATCGCCGGATCTCGGCCGTCCCTGGGGCTGGCGCTGGCCACGTGTTCTCAGGCCAAGGCATTCGCCCTGCTCAGCAGGCACGAGGAGGCTCGGCGAGCACTCGACGTCACCCGTGACCTGCTGGCGGCCGATCCTCCGGGGGCCAGCATCATGCCGGGCTACTGGCGCGCGGGCCAATTGGCCTACGGGGAGTGCATGATTTACGCGGGCACGGGCGACGAGTCCGCCCACTTGCAGGCCCGCGAAGTCGCGCTGGCATCGACCCGTGATAACCAGTACCTGGCAATGATCCAGTTGCACACGGCCCTGTGCGTGATCCTCAACGGGGGCGTAGACGAGGGCGTGCGCCTTGCCGCGACGGTGATGGGTGACATTCGTCCCGAGGCCAGCAGCGCCATGACGACCGAGACGGCCCGATGGGTGCTCCGTGCCGTACCGCGCGAACAGCGAGAACGCCCCGCCGTCGGCGAGTTCCGCGAGCTTCTCGCCCTCCGGCTCACCGCCAGTACATGACGCGCGCCGAGAAAGATCGTGATGATGTCGCGGTCACGGGTACTGGCCGCAAGTCGGTGGTAACCGTCTCTCTGGACGATGATCGATCGCGGCGGGAGGCGGCCTGCCTGTTGCGCAGCCCGGCGAATGCTCGTCGTCTCATGATGGCGATCGAGCGGCTGGAGAACGGCGGCGGCACGCTACATGAGTTCGTTGAATGATGATCACCTCGACGAGAAACGCCCGGGATGACTACCTCTGGTGACAGCCGGGTGAACCCTTCTGGGCACATCCCTCAGTCGCGGCGGTGGAGTGCGCGGGTGAGGACGTAGGCCAGATTGACAATGGCCACCACGGCGAAGATGAGGAGCATGGCGGCGGTGCCGCCGCCTGTACCAGCTGTGATCGCGACGAGGGGGATCGACAGGGAGAGGGAGCCGAGGCCGAGTGTCATCTGGGCCCAGTCCAGCGGCGGGCGCCGTACCTTCTGCGCGGCCAGCCGATTGTCGATCACCGCGTTGATCCGGTCGGTGAGCGACTCGGCGAGTTCAAGCTCGTACTGCGGGCCGAGCTCGCGCCGGGCCGCGAAGGCGGCGCCCAACTCGGTGGCTTCCAGCTTCTCGGGCTGCTCGTTCACGGGGGGCATATTCCGATTCTGTCTCGCGATCAACGCGTACGGACCTCCCACCGATCACCTTGGTGAATCTTGCCCAGGGGCGGGTGAGGGGTGGGCGAATGTCGCCAATGAAGGCGTGCCGCGGGCTGGATAGTTTGCCTGATGTGGGCAAACGCGTGCTGATCGCGCTGGGTGGCAACGCCATGACGACCTCCGACGGGAGCGCGGCACCGGCGGATCAGTGGCATGCCGTCCGGCGCGCGATGACCCATGTCGCCGCGCTCATGTCGGCGGGCCACCAGGTCGTGCTCACCCACGGGAACGGTCCCCAGGTCGGCAACCTGATCCTGAAGAACCAGCTCGCCGCTCACACGGTGCCGCCGGTCCCGCTGGACTGGTGCGTGGCGCAGACACAGGGCACGATCGGCAACCTGATCATGAACGCCCTCGAACAGGCGCCGGCGCCCGAGCCGGCCCGGGTCGCCACGGTCGTGACCAGGACCCTGGTCGACGCGGACGACCCCGCGTTCCAGCGTCCGACCAAACCCATCGGGCGGTACTTCGACGAGGACGAGGCCCGGCGTTTCGAGGAGCAGGGGCAGATCTGGCGGCGGTTCGAACGCGGCTGGCGCAGGGTGGTCGCCTCACCGGATCCCGTCGAGGTGCTGGACGCCCCGGCCGCCATCGCGCTGATGGAGCTGGGCTACACGGTCGTCGCCGCCGGTGGCGGGGGAGTGCCGGTGGTCCGCGACCCCGATGGGACGCTGCGCGGCGTCGAGGCCGTGATCGACAAGGATCTCGCCGCCGATGTTCTGGCGCGGGCCGTACGGGCGACCGACCTGGTCATCGCGACAGATGTGCCGCATGCCGTCGTCGGGTTCGGCGGCCCGGACGCCAAGCCCGTCGAGGCGGTGACCGTGCGCGAGTTGCGCGAGTTGCAGGACGCGGGGCACTTCGCGAGCGGCAGCATGGGCCCCAAGGTGGAAGCCGCGCTGCGGTTCGTCGAGCAGGGCGGGGAACGTGCGGTGATCACCTCGCTGGAACACATCGGCGAGGCCCTATCAGGAAATATCGGGACAAGGGTGTCCAGAGGGGTGGAGGAATAGATGCCGGATCCGATCGAGGTACGGAAAGTCGCCATCGAGAGCGTCACCGACGCTTCCGGACTCGCACGACTCATCGACGACGGAGTGATCGAGGCCGACCGGGTGCTGGCGGTGATCGGCAAGACCGAGGGCAACGGCGGCGTCAACGACTACACCCGGATCCTGGCCGACCGCGCCTTCCGCGAGGTTCTCGTGGCCAAGGGCACCCGTACGCCCGAAGAGGCGGCGCAGGTGCCGCTCGTCTGGTCCGGCGGCACCGACGGCGTGCTCAGCCCGCACGCGACGATCTTCGCGACGATCGACCCTGCCCAGGCCGTACAGTCCGACGAGCCGCGACTGAGCGTCGGCGTGGCCATGAGCGAGGTCATCCTGCCCGAGGACATCGGCAGGCCCGCGATGGTGGAGAAGGTCGCCGCCGGAGTGCGGGAGGCCATGAAGATCGCGGGCATCGACGACCCGGCCGACGTGCACTACGTGCAGACCAAGACGCCGCTGCTCACGCTCGCCACCATCACCGACGCGAAGGAGCGCGGCCAGACGGTCGTCACCGAGGACACGCTCAAGTCGATGGACATCTCCAACTCCACCACCGCCCTCGGCATCGCCGTGGCGCTCGGCGAGATCGAGATGCCGACGGCCGAGCAGATCCACAAGGACCTGTCGCTCTTCTCGTCGGTCGCCTCGTGCTCCAGCGGCGTGGAGCTCGACCGCGCGCAGATCGTGGTGGTCGGCAACGTGCGCGGCATCGGCGGGCGGTACCGCGCCGGGCATTCGGTCATGAAGGACGCACTCGACACCGACGGCGTCTGGGCGGCCATCCGCGACGCGGGCATCGAACTGCCCGAGCGGCCGCACCCGAGCGATCTCGGCGGCCGACTGGTCAACCTCTTCCTGAAGTGCGAGGCCGACCCGTCCGGGCGGGTGCGCGGCCGCCGCAACATCATGCTCGACGACTCCGACGTGCACTGGCACCGGCAGATCAAGGCCACCGTCGGCGGTGTCGTGGCGAGCGTGACCGGCGACCCGGCGGTGTTCGTCTCGGTGGCGGCCGTACACCAGGGCCCCTCCGGCGGCGGCCCGGTCATCGCCATCGCCGACCTCTCCTGACGCCGCGACCAGCGTTCGCCGCCTGTCGGAACGAATCGATCACGACGTTAGTGCTGTGAAAACGCCTTTTCCGCAGCACTAACGTCATGGTCGATTACCGGGTGCTCGGGCGATGAGGGGAGTCTCTGTCGATTCATCCTCATATATCCCGTCCTGGCCAAGCGATCGAAATCTTGGACGGTCACCCGTAGTGTGCCGAACATGCGCGACAACGCGGGCGGAGTTGAGCTGCTGCGGCGGCACCTGCCGTCGGGGGGGAATCGCTTCCGGCTCGGTGGTGGCGCCCCGGGCATCGAGCGGCTGGAGGCCGCGCTCGTGGGGGAGGCGTTCTCACCGCACCGGCACGACACCTACGCCGTGGGCATCACGCTGGCGGGTGTCCAGACGTTCCGCTATCGCGGCGAGCGGCGTCACTGCCTGCCCGGAGAATGGCACGTCCTGCACCCCGACGAGCTTCACGACGGCGCCGCAGGCACCGAGGACGGCTTCGGCTACCGGATCATCTATCTGGACCCGGTCCTGGTACGGGACGCCCTCGGCGGCGGGCCGCTGCCCTTCGTGGCCGATCCGGTGATCCACGCGGTGCCGTCGCATCTGGCCGGATTCCTCACCAACATCGACGAGCCGCTCGACGACGTCGAGGCGGCCGAGACGGCGACGGCGATAGCAGATGTGCTGCGTACCCACGCGGCGCCCTCCCGCCGTCGCCCGGTCGCACTGGACATGACGGCCGTGCGGCGCGTCCGCGCCCTGCTGTCTGATGATCCCACCACGCGTCACCGTGCCGAGGAACTCGAGATCGTGGCGGGTCTGGACCGCTGGTCGGTGGCCCGCCAGTTCCGTGCCGCCTTCGGCACGAGCCCCACCCGGTTCCGCACGATGCGACAGCTCGACATGGCTCGACGGCTGATCCGTACCGGCCGGCGGCTGTCCGATGTCGCCGTCATGGCCGGGTTCGCCGACCAGGCCCACCTGACCCGGATGTTCAAGCGGGCATACGGCCTGACCCCCGCGGCCTGGGCAACGGCGGTCGGTACGGCCCATGGCCATCGTCTTATCCGACGATCCTGACTCCATTGGACACAAGAGAGCGTGCCCCTTCGTCAACCCCGCCTCGTCGCGGCTCTTATCATGCGAGTTGAGCCAGGTCCGGTATGGGTATGCGGCCGCTGTCCGCCTGATGTGGTGGCCGCCGGATCGCGCGACGCTGAGGGGGTGGGTGAGGTGGCCGCTCAGCTGCTGCCGCTCGCCGAGTATGAGCGGTTTCGCACGCACGAGATCGATGAGGCCTGCGCGAAAGTCGGGAGTGTGTTCTCTCCTCACAGGCTGCGGCTGGTTGAGCATGGGGCTCGGCTCGACGCCTACATGAACGCGGTGACGTTCGACCGGATCGGCCTGTACTGCATCGGCTACGGGGCGGAGGTACTGATCACGTCAGATACCTCGGACAGCTGTTTCTTCGTCGAGATTCCGCTGGTCGGCATCGCCGAGGTGTCCCGCGACCGGGAGCACATCGTGGCGACCCCGCAGCGCGCCTCCGTGTTGTCGCCGGAGGTGGGTAAATACATGCGCTGGGCGGCTGGGACCTGTCAGCTCGTCACGACGCTGGATCGCTCTGAGCTCGAAGCCCACCTCGGCCGAATGCTCGGGCGGCAGGTGCATCGCCCTCTCGTCTTCTCGCTGGGCATGGACCTGCTCCGGCCTTCCGTGCGTTCCTGGTTGTCGATCGTGGACCTGCTTCGCGGGGAGGCGGAGCGCGGCGGCGGTTTGCTCGCTCAGCCGCTGGCCTTCAAACAGTTGGAAGAGCTGCTGATGACGCAGCTTCTCCTGGCGCAGCCCAGCAATTACACCCCGGCTCTGCTGGGGGAACAGCTACGCGTCGCGCCGCCCACGGTGAAGCGGGCCCTGGACCTGATCGAGGCGCATGCCGCCGAGCCGCTCACGACCGCGGACATCGCCGAGGCCGTCGGAGTGGGCGCCCGCGCGCTCCAGGAGGGGTTCCGCCGCCACCTGAGCGCCACGCCGATGACCTACCTGCGGGACGTGCGCCTGGACCGGGTGCGCGCCGAGCTGACCGTCGGCGCTCCGAGAACCTCCACGGTCACCGACATCGCCTTTCACTGGGGGTTCGTACACCTGGGGCGCTTCTCCCTCGCCTATCGCCAGCGGTTCGGAGAGACCCCATCGGAGACGCTGTACCGTTGACCCGAATCCGGGAAGGACTGCCGGACGACCGTCAGAAGGCCGGCAGTTCCGCCCATCGGATGATCGTGCCGGAAAGGCTGTCGGTGCCGTCCCGGATGGCCAATGCCTTGACGACGGAGTTGGCGCACCCGCGGTCACGCGCGCGCGGAGCGCTGTCCGGCCATGCGGAAGCCAGCCCTGCTCCAGCGTTGGCGACCTCGACGCGCACGACCGTGCGCACACCTTGGCGGTGCAGGCAGAGCCGCAACTCGGCAGGGGGCAGGCCGTACAGAACGGCATTGGTGACCAGCTCAGAGATCACCAGCAGGGCCTCCTGGGCGGCGGCGGCCGGAATCCCCCAGGCTGCGAGCACGTTCTGTGCGCGGCGGCGCACCACCCCCGCTGCCCCAAGCATGTGCGGCACGGGACAGGTGTAGACATTCGCCATCTGCAGCATCGCGGCGACGGCGGCGGAGTCATCGAAGATCTGGTAGGTCATAGTGCTGCGCTCCTCGGTCACCCGGAGACAGGCCTCGCATGGAGAAGGACTGGCGGCCAGCGATTCCTTCGCGCCGTTCGCGCTGTTACCGTTCAACGGATCCGCCGATGCTCGTTTCTCCGTTGTCCTGCGATGCCACTCGGGTTGATTCACGCGGTCTTAAAAACTGTCCGAATTGGAAGATAGCCATTCCCATGGCGATCAGCTATCCTCCCGGCGAGGCTGTTATCCGGATAGCGAACGGCGACTGTCACGTGGGCGGGTGCCGGTGCGTGCCCGCAGCGCGTGGATCACCGCGGCCATGTCCGCACCGGCGTGTCCGAGGTCGAGCGTCTCGGCGAACAGCGCGTGACAGGCGTCCAGCAGCGGGGCGGCGACCCCCCGGCCACGGGCCGCGTCCGCGATCAGCTGGTTGTTCTTCAACACGTCGGCGATCGCGGCCTGCACCTCGAAGTCGCTCCGCACCAGCTTGCGCGCCTTGACCCGCGAGACCGCCGACGCCATGGGGCCCGCGTCGAGGATCCGTTCCAACAGCGTCGCGTCCAGGCCGCTCTCCTCCGCGAAGTGGAAGGCCTCGGCGAGCCCGGTCACCATTGTGATCAAAAACAGGTTGACCGCGAACTTCATGACCAGCGCCGAGGGCACCGCGCCGCAGACGAACACCTCCGCGCACATGGGCGCCAGCAGCGGACGGACCCGCTCGACCGCGCGATCGGCGCCGGCCAGCATCCCGACCAGTTCGCCGGTCTCGGCCGGGCCGCGTGAACCCGACACCGGCGCCTCGACGTAGTCACCGCCGGCCGCCGCGATCTCCGCGGCCAGGTCGAGAGAGTACGACGCGTCGATCGTGCCCATCTGCACGACCGTACGGCCGCGCACCCGGGAGGCGAACTCCGCGGACCCGCGGCCCAAGATGGCGTCGATCGCCGTCTCGTCGGCCGGCATCAGCAGCACCACCTCGGAGCGCTCGAACACCTCGCCGGGGCCGTCAGCGCGCCGGGCCCCCGCGGCGACCACCGGGTCGCAGCGTGACGCCGTACGGTTCCACACGATCAGCGGAACGCCCGCCCGGACCAGGTTCAGGGCCATCGGTCGGCCCATCACTCCCAGCCCGATGAACCCCACCATGTCCATGCGCCGCCCACCTCCAGCGAAGCCGATGCGTCGACCCGGTTGTACGCGGCGCGGACGGCGCCTGTCTTGAACGTTCGTGCACGGGTGCGGCGAGGGGGGTGCGGGGGGGCGGCACTAGGATTGGCAGGCGTGCCAGTGATTCCGCAGCCCATGCGCCCAGACGACGACGGCGGCGCCGACGAGGCGGTCGCCTCGGCGCTGACCGGGTTCCAGGCCGGTACGGCTACGGCCGCCGACGTGCTGGCCGCCCTCGCCGAGACCAGGCTGCTGGTGCCGGTGGTCGCCCTGCTGACCGAGTCGGAGGTGGGGGAACACGGCCTGCGCCAGGAGAAGGAGAGCGAGATGGCGCTCCCCAAGCTGGTCGGCAGGGACGGCAGGGAGGCGGTGCTGGCGTTCACCGGGGTCGATCCGATGAAGAAGTGGCGGCCGGACGCACGCCCGGTGCAGGCCACGGCGCCCCAGGTCTGTCAGGCCGCACGACATGAGGAGGCCGCGGCCGTGGTCGTCGACGTCGCGGGCCCGATCCCGTTCGTGATCGAGGGCGGCATGCTGCGGGCGCTTTCGCTCGTCGAGGAGGCCAGACGCGATCCCGCCGCGCTCGACCGGCTCGCCCATGCCGTACCGGGTGCGACCGTCGCCAGGATCGAGGCGGGCGGCACTGTCGAACGTTCCAAGAGACGCTGGTGGGGCGGGTGGGGCCGCCGCTAGTGTCGGCGGCGTGACTCCCCTTGTCGTCGCGGGTGTCTCGGCGTTGGGACTGGTCGCCGGGGCGTACGTCCGTGCTTTCGCAGCCGGGTTCGGCCCGGCCGGTCATCCCGGGGAGCTCCGGGAGGCCTTCGACACGGCCGTGCGAACCGCGCCGGTGCCCCGAAGGCCGTACGTGGTGGAGGCCGCCACGGCGGTGGCGGCCGCCCTGGTCGCCTGGCGGGTCCCGGGCGCGGGCGGCTGGGTCACGGCGGCCTGGCTGTACGCGGCCGTCGTGGGCGTCACGCTCGCCGTGATCGACTGGCGGACCTGGCGGTTGCCGGATGTGATCACACTGCCGTCCTATCCGGTGCTGCTGGCCCTGCTCGCGCCGTCAGGAAGATGGTTCGACGCGATCTCGGCGGGGGGCGTGCTCGTCTCGTTCTACACGGTGATGTGGTTCGGACGTCCCACCGGCATCGGTCTCGGCGACGTCAAGCTGGCCGGGCTGATCGGCCTGCTGACCGGTGCGCTCGGCGTGCGGACGGCGGTCGCGGCGGGGATGGGCGGCTTCCTTCTGGGCGCCCTCTACGCGGTGGGGCTGCTGGTCACCAGGCGGGGGACGCGCAAGACCGAGTTCCCGTTCGGGCCGTTCATGCTCGTGGCCGCACTCGCGGCGGCGGCCCTGCCCCTCGAATGAAGCGGGGCCGGCGGCGTTGGTCCACAACCACTGTGTCTGGTGACGGCGCAGTCGGGCGCTCATGGAAGACTTGTCACCATGTTGCGCTGGTTGACCGCCGGGGAATCCCACGGCCCCGAACTTCTCGCGATCCTGGAAGGCCTGCCCGCGGGCGTGGAGGTGACGACCGCCCAGATCGATGAGGCGCTGCGCCGACGGCGGCTCGGCTACGGCCGGGGCGCGCGGATGAAGTTCGAGCAGGACGTCGTGACGATCTCCGGAGGCGTACGGCACGGCCGCACGCTCGGCTCGCCGGTGGCCCTCCGTGTCGGCAACACCGAGTGGCCGAAGTGGGAGACCGTGATGGCGGCCGACCCGGTGGACCCCGCCGTCCTGGAGGGGCAGGCGCGCAACGCGCCGCGGTCGCGCCCCCGGCCCGGTCATGCCGATCTGGCCGGCATGCAGAAGTACGGCTTCGACGACGCCAGGCCGGTCCTCGATCGGGCCAGCGCCCGGGAGACCGCGGCCCGGGTGGCGCTCGGCCAGGTCGCGCGGGCCTTCCTCAAGCAGGCCATCGGCGTCGACATCGTCAGCCACGTCGTGTCCATCGGACAGGCGAGCGCCCCGCCCGACGTGCTTCCCGGCCCCGACGACATGGCCGCGGTGGACGCCGACCCGGTGCGCTGCCTGGATCCGGGCGCGAGCGCCGCGATGGTCGCCGAGATCGACAAGGCGCACAAGGACGGCGACACGCTGGGCGGGGTGGTCGAGGTCATCGCGTACGGCCTGCCGCCGGGCCTGGGCAGCTACACCCATTGGGACAGGCGGCTCGACGCCCGCCTGGCCGCGGCGTTGATGGGCGTCCAGGCGATCAAGGGGGTGGCGGTCGGCGACGGGTTCGAGACCGCGCGCCGCCCCGGCTCGCGTGCCCACGACGAGATCGAGAACACCGCGGAGGGTGTGCGCCGGATCACCAACCGGGCCGGCGGGATCGAGGGCGGCATGACCAATGGCGAGCCGCTTCGGGTCAGCGCCGCGATGAAGCCGATCTCAACCGTGCCCCGCGCACTGGCGACGGTCGACGTGCTGACCGGGGAGCCGGCCAAGGCGCACCATGAGCGGTCCGACGTCTGCGCGGTGCCGGCCGCCGGGATCGTCGCCGAGGCGATGGTGGCGCTGGTGCTGGCCGACGCCGCGGTCGAGAAGTTCGGCGGCGACTCCGTCGAGGAGGTCGCGCGCAACCTCGCGGGGTACCTGTCATCCCTGGTGATCAAATAACACAATAAGGTCCTGATCATGAATTCACTCGTGGTTCTCATCGGCCCGCCGGGCTCGGGGAAATCCACGGTCGGGCGGCTTCTCGCCGACCGCCTCGGTGTGCCGTTCCGCGACACCGACAGCGATGTCGAGGCCGTCGCGGGCAAGTCGGTGAGCGACATCTTCGTCGAGGACGGCGAGGCCCGGTTCCGTGAGTTGGAGGCGGCAGCCGTACGGGAGGCCGTGCACGGCCATCAGGGCGTGCTGTCGCTGGGCGGCGGGGCGATCCTGCATGAGCCGACCCAGGAGCTGCTCGCCGGCCGCCGTGTCGTCTACCTGCGGGTGGGCCTCGATCAGGCGGTCAGGCGGGTGGGCCTCGCCTCCGCCAGGCCGCTGCTGGTGCTCAACCCGCGCAGCCGGCTCAGGAAGCTGATGGAGGAGCGCCGCCCGATCTACGAGAGCCTCGCCGCGATCACGGTCGCCACCGACGAACGCGACCCCGAGGACGTGGCCGCGCAGATCGCGGCCGAGATCGCCTCTGAGGAGAGCGCCGGCAAGCACGCCGAGACGGGCTCCGAGAAGACCGCCGGCGAAACGGGGGAGCAGTGAGCACGACGCGGATCACCGTGCGGGGCGACAACCCCTACGACGTCGTGGTCGGCGCCGGCGTGCTGGGCGAGCTGCCCGGCCTGCTGGGCGACGGGGTGCGGACCGTGGCGGTGATCCACCCGGCCGGGCTGCCGGAGATCGCTCGCCCGGTCTGCGGCGCGATCGAGGCGGCAGGGTATGAGGTGGTCCCGCTGCCGGTGCCGGACGGCGAGGCGGCCAAGAGCGCCGAGGTCGCCGCCGGGCTGTGGTCCGCGCTCGGGCGGTACGGCGTGACCAGGTCCGACGCGGTCGTCGGCGTCGGTGGGGGAGCGACCACCGACCTCGCCGGGTTCGTGGCCGCGACCTGGCTGCGCGGCGTGCGGGTGGTGCAGGTCCCGACCACGCTGCTGGCCATGGTGGACGCCGCGGTCGGCGGCAAGACCGGCATCAACACGCCCGAGGGCAAGAACCTCGTCGGCTCCTTCCACCCGCCGGTGGGCGTGCTGTGCGATCTGGCCACGCTGGTGAGCGTGCCGCGCCAGGACTACGTCGCCGGTCTCGCCGAGATCATCAAGGGCGGGTTCATCGCCGATCCGGCGATCCTCACGCTGGTCGAGGCCGACCCGGCCGGCGCCTGCACCCCGGAGGGCGAGCACACCCGGGAGCTCATCGAACGGAAGATCCAGGTCAAGGCCGACGTCGTCGGCGCCGACCTGCGTGAGAGCGGCCTGCGGGAGATCCTCAACTACGGGCACACGCTGGCCCATGCCATCGAACGGGTGGAGGACTACCGCATCAGGCACGGTGAGGCCGTCGCCATCGGCCTCGTCTACGCCGCCGAACTGTCCCGGCTGGACGGCAGGATCGGCCAGGACGTGGTCGACCGCACCCGCTCGATCCTGGAGTCCGTCGGGCTGCCCACGTCGTACCGGCGGGACGCGTGGCCGCACCTGCGTGATCACATGCGAGTGGACAAGAAGGCACGCGGCGCGAAGCTGCGGTTCATCGTGCTCGACGGGATCGCCCAGGTCTCCCGCCTGGAGGACCCGGCCGAGGAACTGCTGGAGGCCGCCTACGGGGAGGTGGCACGGTGAGGCAGGTGCTCGTGCTGAACGGCCCCAACCTGGGCCGGCTCGGCAGCCGGGAGCCCGACGTGTACGGCGCGCAGACCTTCGAGGATCTGGCGGCCCTGTGCCGGGAGACCGGCCGCGAGCTGGGTCTTTCTGTGGAGGTGCGGCAGACCGACGACGAGGCCGAGATGGTGTCGTGGATCCACGAGGCGGCCGACAGCCGCACGCCCGTCGTGCTCAATCCGGCCGCGTTCACGCACTACTCCTATGCCCTGCGTGACGCGATCGCGCAGCGTACGGCGCCGCTGGTCGAGGTGCACATCTCCAACCCGAACGCCCGGGAGGAGTTCCGCCACACCTCGGTGGTGGCGGCGGTGGCGACCGGCACGATCGCCGGTTTCGGCATGCGCTCCTATGAGCTCGCGCTGCGCGCGATCGCGGATACTGAGGAGTAACGTAACGGCAAAAAGACGTTCAGGGCGGGATCGATGGGTTACAGGTCGTACGTGGCGGTCGGCGACAGCTTCACCGAGGGGCTGAACGACCCCGATCCCGCCGGGACGACGGGATTTCGAGGCTGGGCCGACCGGGTGGCCGAGCGGTTGGCTCAGCTCGAGCCCGGCTTCCGGTACGCGAATCTGGCGGTGCGCGGCAAGCTGATCGACCAGATCATCGAGGATCAGGTGCCCAGGGCCGTCGAGCTGAGGCCGGATCTGGTCAGCCTGTGCGCGGGCGGCAACGATCTGCTCCGGCCGGGCAGCGACCCCGACCGGATGGCCAAGAAGTTGGCGGCCGCCGTACGCGACCTGCGTGCCACCGGCGCCGAGGTGGTGCTGTTCACCGGCGTCGACCCGCGCGACATACCGATCATGCGCCGGGTGCGCGGCAAGTTCGCCGTCTTCTACCTGCACGTCCGCTCGATCTCGGACCTGTACGGCTGCCGCCTGATCGACCAGTGGTCGATGCAGGGCCTGCGGGACTGGCGGGCGTGGAGCGAGGACCGGCTGCACATGAACGCCGAGGGCCACCGCCTGGTCGCGGCGAAGGTGCTCGACGTTCTGGGCGTGCCGATCGACGACGACTGGCGCAAGACGTGGCCGCCGCGCGAGTGGGCGGACCCCCGGGCCAGGCGCCGGGAGGACGCGCGCTGGCTCAGGGAGCACCTCAGCCCGTGGATCGGCCGCCGGCTTCGCGGCAGGTCCTCCGGCGACGGCCTCGACCCCAAGCGCCCCGATCTCACCCCCCTCCCCCCACCCTCCGCGTGATCTTGCATCTGGTCCTGCGGCACCGGCACGATCTCCATCGGCGACCCGGTCACGCCCCTGCGGCGGCGCTGAGCCGAACCAGGGCGTCGCGGACCTTGGCCGGGTCGGTGGTGCGCCAGAACGGCGGGAGCGAGCTCAGCAGGAACCCGCTGTATCGCGCGGTCGCCAGCCTCGGATCGAGTACGGCGACGACCCCCCGGTCGTCCATCGAGCGAAGCAGCCGGCCTGTCCCCTGGGCCAGGAGCAGCGCGGCGTGGGTGGCCGCGACGGTCATGAAGCCGTTGCCCCCCTTCGCGGCGACGTGCCGTTGCCGGGCGGAGGTGAGTGGGTCGTCGGGCCGGGGGAAAGGGACCCGGTCGATGACGACGAGGGAGAGCGACGGCCCCGGCACGTCGACGCCCTGCCACAGCGAGAGCGTGCCGAACAGGCAGGTCGCCGGGTCGGCCGCGAACTGTTTGACGAGCTGTGATGTCGAGTCGTCGCCCTGGCACAGCAACGGCACCTCCAGCCGCTCGCGCAGGGCCTCGGTGGCGGCCTTGGCCGCCCGCATGGAGGAGAACAGCCCGAGCGTCCGACCTCCTGCCGCCTCGATCAGTTCGATGATCTCGGTCAGGTACGCCTCCGGGAGCCCGTCGCGGCCCGGCTGCGGGAGGTGCGTGGCGACGTAGAGGATGCCCCGGCGCGGGTGATCGAACGGTGAGCCGACGTCGAGGCCGGTCCAGTCGTCGGCGCCGAGGCCCCACTGGCGGGCCAGCCCGTCGAACGTGCCGCCGAGCGCAAGCGTCGCACTCGTCAGAACGACCGTCCGCTCGCCGAAGAGCTTGTCGCGCAGCATGCCGCCGACCGACAGCGGCGCCACGCGCAGGGTCGGCGGGACGCGGCCACGCCCGTGCTCGTGCGCAGGATCGAGCCAGACGACCTCGGCCCGGTCGATCTCCGACACGCTCCCCCCGGAGTCACCGTCGGAACCGCCGCCGGAATCACTCGTCGAGCCGCCCTCCGGCGGCGGACCGAACGCGTCGAGCATCCGCTGCGCGGTGTCGTGGATCTCGTCGAGCATGCTGAAGGCGGCCTTGCGTGCCGCCGCGTCCTGGTCCTCCTTACCTCGCGGACCCAGGGCCGTACGGCAGGCGGACGCCGCGTCGCGCACCAGCGCGAGTGTCGCGCCCAGCGACCGGGGCAGGTCGTCGATCCGACCGGGCGGGGCCACGGCGAGCAGGGCGCGCAGGTCCTCGCCCGCCTCCTGAAGGCGGTCGGCCAACCCCTGTTCGATCAGCCTGCCCACCCGGCGGGCGGCCAGGGCCACGCTGTTCTCCGACAGCTCACCGGTGACGACCGAGGTCACCCGGTCGACGAGCTCGTGCGCCTCGTCCACCACCACCACATCGTGGTCGGGCAGGACCGCGAACTCCTCCATGGCGTCGATGGCCAGCAGCGCGTGGTTGGTCACCACGACATCGGCCTCTCCCGCGCGCTCGCGTGCCAACTCGGCGAAGCACTCGGCGCCGCTGGGGCAGCGCGCCGCGCCCAGACACTCCCTGGCGCTCACCGAGAACTGCCGCCACGCCTGGTCGCTCACCCCGGGCACCAGTTCGTCACGGTCGCCGGTCTCGGTCTCGTTCGCCCAGTCCAGGATGCGCTGCACCATCCGACCGGTCGCGCTGACCTCGCGCGGGTCGAAGAGCTGCTCCTCCTCGTCGTCCGGGATGTCGGCGCCCATCTTGTACCGGCACAGGTAGTTGCGGCGGCCCTTGAGAATGGCGAACTCCGGCCGGTGCGGCAGGTGGCCCTCCAGCGCGTCGGCGAGCCTGGGCAGGTCGCGGTCCACCAACTGGCGCTGCAGAGCGATCGTCGCGGTCGAGACCACGACCGCATCGCCCGTCTCGGCGGAGTGCCGGATCGCGGGCACCAGGTAGGCCAGCGACTTGCCGGTGCCGGTGCCGGCCTGCACCGCGAGGTGCTCGCCGTCCTCCACCGCCTGCTGAACGGCCTGGGCCATCTTGACCTGTCCGGGACGCTCGGCCCCCCCGAGCGCCTTCACAGCGACGGTGAGCAACTCTTCGACGGGCGGCAGGTCTTTGGGCACGGGAAGAACCGTACCCGCTGCCACCGACATTCGTTGCGTGACCGCTTGGGCACATCCTGACGTTCCAGAAACTCGACGCCGATCGGCATGGCACACTGAATCCGCACGCTTTCGAGATCAGTGGTGATCTACAGAGGTCGAGTGGACGGATAAGGCCAGGTAAAGGCACTATGTCTGCCATGTCAGAAGTTGTCCCGCTGCCATCGTTCGGTGAGGTGTTCTTCGACGCCCGAGGTCAGGACCGCGTGCTCCGGGTCACCTGGCATGAAGGCACGCTGGTGCTGAGCCTGTGGCGAGGCGAGATGTGCACCGCGAGTTTCCGGATGCCGATGGCCGAAGTGGACCGTCTGATCGACACCCTCGACGAGGGGCTCGCCGAGGTCGACGGCCACGACGACGAGGGCGCCGATGATCCGGCGACCGGACCGTTCCCGGGCCCCCAAAACCCGGAGGCCCAAATCCCGGGCCCCCAAAACCCGGACGTCCAGATCCCGAACGCCCAGATCCCGGACGGACCGGCCCCTGCGGGCCCAGAGGGATACGCGCCGCCGCACGAGGGTTTTCCGGATCAGGGTTTTCAGGATCAGGGCTACCAGGATCAGGGCGCCTACCGAGACCAGAGTTATCAGGATCACGGGACGTACCAGGATCAGACCGCCGCCTACCACGATCAAACCGCCTATCAGAGCCAGGCGGCGTACCAGGATCAGGGCTACCGGGAACAGGTCGCCTACCGGGACCAGGGTTACCAGGATCAGGGCTACCAAGATCAGACTTACCAGGATCAGGGGTACCAGGAGCAGGTCGCCTACCGGGACCAGGGTTACCAGGAGCAGGGTTACCAGGACAACACGCCCTATCAGCAGGACCAGGCTCCGTACCAGGACTATCCCGACTACCCGGGCACAGGACAGTACGCCCGGCCGCCGATTCCCCCACCCGTCTCCAACGACGTGCTCGTCGCCCGCGGGGCCTCCGCTCCGGATCGCCTGGTCGCCGCCCCCTCGCCCGAGCCCGACGTGGACCCCGATGATCCCCTCGGTCTCGGCGTGGCCCGGCCGTACGTCCCGGATCCGATGTACGTCACCGGCGAGCGCCTGCGCCCGGACGATCAGCAACTCGGCCGGCGACACGAGGACGATTGGGGACGCTGACGTCCTAACCCCGGTAAATCCAGGGGAAATACAGCGGAACTAGCCTGATTGCCATGGAAGGGAACGAACCCGATCCGCGGTTCACGCTGGCCAACGAACGCACGTTTCTCACCTGGCTCAGCACCTCGCTCGCTCTGAGCGCGGGGGGCATCGGCCTGGCGGTGGCGCCGGCGGACGTCTTCGGATCGTGGGTGCGCACGCCGCTGGCCGTCGTGCTGGTGCTGCTGGCCGCCGTGGCGGCCGGCTCCGCCTATCCGCGGTGGCGGCGAATCCAGGTGGCGCTGCGCCGGGACGAGCCGCTCCCGCCGCCCGCGCTCGCCCCCCTCCTGGGGTACGGCGTGGCGGCCGTGGCGGTGCTGGCGCTCGTGTTCGTCCTCGTGAACAGGTGACTCGACCGTGGCGGACAAGGGCCTGCAGAGTGAGCGCACCCGGCTGGCCTGGGTCCGCACGGCGGCGCTGCTGGCCGCCGGTGCGCTGGGTTCGGCGGGGGTGGCGCTGCGCCACGAGGCCCCTGCCTGGATCGTGGCGCCCTTCGCGCTGGCCGCGCTCAGCGGCGCGGTGCTGCTGGTCCGCACGGGAGTCCGGTTCCGGCGGGTGGAGCGGGCGATGCGCGAGGGTCACCCCCTCGACGTCACCGCGGATGCCCGGCTGGCCTGGCTGGGCACGCTGGCCGTGGTCGCCGGCGCACTGGCCGTGGTGATCGCCGCGGCGGCCTGAGCCGTACCGATCACGACCTAGTTTCCCTGGGCCGCGTCGATGGTCTCGGCGACCTCCGCGTGGCGTTCGGCCTCCTCGACGGCGAAGCGCTCCGCGTCCAGCTTGTCGGCGATGTCCTCGTCCTGTTTCATCAGCGCGTCGAGGCTCTGCCCGGCCATCTCCAGCACGCCCATGTCGGCGTAGGCCTGCTGCAGGCGGGGGCTCCACAGTCCGATGTCCTTCACGCACGGCACGATGCGGCTGAACAGCAGCGACCGGAACAGTCGCAGATATTCGGACTGGTCGACGTACCGCATGGCCTCGGAGACCTCCTGCTTGGACAGGCCGAGGTTCTCCCACGTCTCCTGGCCGCGCAGGCGGTCCCGCATGAGGTGGCAGCCCTCGATGACGAAGTCCTCACGCTCGCGCAGCTCGGCCTCCGACAGGCTGCGGTAATAGTCGCGCAGGGCCATCCGGCCGAAGGCGACATGCCGGGCCTCGTCCTGCATCACGTACGCCAGAATCTGCTTGGGCAGCGGCTTGGTGGTGATGTCGCGCATCACGCCGAAGGCGGCCAGCGCCAGCCCCTCGATCAGCACCTGCATGCCGAGGTAGGGCATGTCCCACCGGGAGTCGCTGAGCGTGCTGTCCAGCAGTGCCTTCAGATGCTTGTTGATCGGGTAGGCGAGCCCGACCTTCTCCTGCAGGAACCGGGCATAGGTCTCGGCGTGCCGCGCCTCGTCCATCGTCTGAGTGGCGGCGTAGAACTTGGAGTCCAGATCGGGTACCGACTCGACGATCCGGGCCGAGCAGATCATCGCCCCCTGCTCGCCGTGCAGGAACTGGGAGAACTGCCAGACCGCGCCGTGTCTGCGCACCTCCCGGCGCTGCTTTTCGTCCATCCGCTCCCACAGCGGGGTGCCGTAGATCGCGATCGTCTGGTCGGGAATGCCGAGGATGTCGTACGGATCGACCTCGAGGTCCCAGTCAATCCGTTTGACCGAGTCCCACTGCTTGTCCTTGCCCTTCTGGTAGAGGGCGAGCATGCGATCGCGACCCTCGTCGTACTCCCAGGTGAAGCGGGCGGCGCCGGCCATCTCCACGTCCCAGGTGGAGAGCTCGGCGGGGATGGTGTAGAGCTCGTGGGTCGACACGGGAGCCTCCTTGACGTACACCGTACGTGTACTTGTGAGCGTGTCACGTACGCTGTACGTACGTCAACGGTGCGGGAGGATCTGGTCATGCTCAGCCGGGACAGGATCGTCGCCGCCGCCATCGCCGTCATCGAGCGCGAGGGCGCCGACGCGGTGTCCATGCGCCGGATCGCCGCGGAGCTGGGTGTCGGGGTGATGTCCCTGTACAACCACGTCCCGAACAAGTCGGCGCTGCTCGACGCGGTGGCCGAGACCGTGCTGTCGCAGATCGAGTTCACCGACGACCCGGCGGCGCACTGGACGCAGCGGGTCCGCATGCAGGCCAGGGCGTTCCGGCAGATCGCCCACCACTTTCCACGCTGCACCATGGTCGTGGTGAGCCGGCAGCTCAGGTCGACGGCCGGGCTGCTGCCGGTCGAACGCGCCCTGGCCACCCTGCGTGACGCCGGTTTCGACGGCAGGGAGGCGGTCCAGATGCTGCGGGTGTTCATCGCCTACATCGTCGGCTCCCTGCTCCGGGAGGTGGGGGTGACCCCGACGTTCGCGCCGGTGCGGCCCGACATCGCGGTGGCGGAGGTGGACCCGGCGCTGTTCCCCATGGTGAGCGCGTTCGCGCCGGATCTGATGGCCTGCGACCACGAGGAGGAGTTCGACTTCGGCCTGGAGTTGCTCGTCCAGACGATGGCCGTACGGGCGGAGCAGGCCGCCGGGCACGAGGGATAGCGGTGGTGTCGGCCGCCCCCGGGGAGTCGAGAAGGGGCCGTCAATACCAGTTGTGGGACCGGAAGTGGCCCCAGGCGCCGCACGGCGAGCCGTACCGGGCTTCGATATAACTCAGCCCCCATTTGATCTGGGTCCGCGGATTGATCCGCCAGTCGCTCGCGGCCGAGCGCATCTTTCTGCCGGGCAGCGCCTGGGGGATCCCGTAAGCGCCCGAGCCCGCGTTGTGAGCTCGATGGTCCCAGTTGCTCTCCCTGGTCCAGAGGCTGTCCAGGCACTGGAACTGGTCGCCTGACCAGGAGCGCCGGGTCACGAGCCGGAAGGCGAAGGCCTTGCTGCGCTCCTTGGTGTCAGCCCGGCGGGCCTTCCGGGTGTCCGCCTTGGCCTGGGTCCGCCACACTCCCAGGTGAGTGGCCGAGGGCGGATGGGTCCCCGGGGGGACCCCTTCCCGGGCCCATGCCGGCGGGCAGTTGGCGAAGCCGGTGACGGCGAAGGCGATAACGGCGGTGGCCGCGGCATGTCGCGCGCTTCTGTAGCTGTCCAAATCGGTCCTTGTCGTCGGGTCGCGTGCGGAGGGCGGGCGGCGGCAGACACCGTGCCCGCCGTGCCGTACCGCGCCCATGAGTGAGCGCGGCCGTCCGCTCGGCCTGCACCGGATCCGGTTTCCCGGTGGGCGCCGCGACGGGTCCTCAGCGGGATTGAAATACGCGCATGCGGCCGTAGGCCCCCGACGCCGGTCCGTGCTGGGTGATTCTTTGCCGATCCAGCCCCCTTCGCCGACTCTCGTGCGGGGCGCGGTTAGAGTCACGGCATGAGCATCCTCGAGATCCCTGTGAACACACTGGACGGCGAGGTCGTCGCGCGGTTCCGCCCGCGTGTCGAGCCGGAGGCTCCGGAGATCGTCGAGGCGGTCGAGAAGGTCATCGCGACCTAGGTCCGCAGCTGGCCCGTACGACCAGTTCGGTGGGCAGGGCGACCGTGCGGGGGCGGCGCCCCTGCCGCAGCGCGAGTTCGGCCGCGCGGTAGCCGAGGTCCTGCGCCGGCCGGGCGACCACGGTCAGCGGGGGGGAGCACAGCTCCGCCCACGGCACGTCGTCGAACATGATCAGCGACACGTCCTTCGGTATCCGCACGTCGAGCTCGCGCGCGGCCAGCACGGCCGCCTCGCCGAGCACGTTTCCCCCGGCCAGGAGCGCGGTGACGTCGGGCCGGTTCTGCAGCAGCCCGGCGACCGCCGCGTACGCCGAGTCTCGGCTGGCTCGCGCGTGCACGACGAGTCCCCGATCGGCCGGGACGCCGAGCGAGGTCAGGGCGTCGGTGAAGGCGGCCACTCGCCGCGACTGCCCGTGCCGCGCCAGAAACGCGATCTTCCTGTGGCCCAGGCCGATGAGGTACTCCATCGCCGTCAGCACGCCCGCCGCGTCGTCGGCGACCACGCTGGGCACGTCGGCCCGGACCCGGCGGTCGGCGAAGACGACGTTCAGCCCGGCCCGCAGTGCCGGCGCCCAGGTTTCCCCGGCCGTCTCCCCGTCGCGGGAGGGGACGGCGATCACCCGGTCCATGCTCTGCTCGATCAGCGCGCCGATCAGTTCGGCCTCCCGCTCGGGGTCGTCGCCGGTGACGCCCACCGTTACCGGCTCGCCGTACGAACGGGCGCATGAGAGCACGCCGTCGGTGAGCTTGGCGTAGAAGGCATCGGTGATGTCCGGGATCAGCAGGCCGATGCCGCCGGTCCGCTGCCGGCGCAGATTGCGTCCGAGCGCGCTGGGGTGGTAGTCGAGCCGCGCGGCGGCGGCCAGCACACGCTCCCGCGTCTGCGCGCTCGCCGAGCCGCCCGACAGGACGCGAGACACCGTCGCCACCCCGACACCCGCCGCCTCCGCCACGTCCTTGATCGTCGTACGGCGCTGCATTGGACCGTTCATGGAAACGATTCCATCATAGTTTCATGGCCGAATCAATCGAAATATTGACACTGGACGGGGTTTCACGGGACAGTTGTGAAAACGTATCCACATCTTCTGTATTCAGGGGGCCGGTATGGCATCGATCGTTCTGAACAAGGTCGACAAGATCTACGCGGGCGGGGTGAAGGCCGTGAACGGCCTCGACCTCGAGATCAGGGACGGCGAGTTCATGGTGCTGGTCGGCCCCTCCGGGTGTGGCAAGTCCACCGCGCTGCGTATGATCGCCGGGCTGGAGGACATCAGCGGCGGTGAGATCCTGATCGGTGACCGGGTGGTCAACCACCTGCCGCCGAAGGACCGGGACATCGCGATGGTCTTCCAGAACTACGCGCTCTACCCGCACATGACGGTCGAGGAGAACCTCGCCTTCGGTCTCAAGCTGCGCAAGATGTCCAAGCCGGAGATCCAGAAGCGGGTCGGCGAGGCCGCCCGGATGCTCGGTCTGGAGCAGTACCTCAAGCGCAAGCCGGCCGCGCTGTCCGGTGGTCAGCGCCAGCGCGTCGCCATGGGCCGCGCCATCGTCCGCGAGCCGCAGGCCTTCCTCATGGACGAGCCGCTGTCCAACCTGGACGCCAAGCTCCGTGTCTCCATGCGCGCCTCGCTCAACCAACTGCACGAGAACCTCGGTGTCACCACGGTCTACGTCACCCACGACCAGGTCGAGGCCATGACGCTCGGCGACCGCGTCTGCGTGCTGCGCGACGGCGTGCTGCAGCAGGTCGACACCCCGCAGAACCTGTTCGACAACCCGGTCAACCTGTTCGTCGCCGGCTTCATGGGCTCCCCGGCAATGAACGTCACCTACGCCGATCTGATCCGCGACAACGGCGGCGCGGCGGTCGTCTTCGCCGGCTACCGGCTGCCCGTCCCCGACTCGACGTTCGCGGAGAAGCCGGGCCTCGACCGCTACCTCGGCAAGAAGATCATCCTCGGCATCCGTCCGTCGGACTTCGAGGACTCCCGTGCGGCCCACGGCAGCATCGGCGGCTGGGTGCGCGTCCCGGTCCGCGCCAACGTCACCGAGGAGCTGGGCTCCGAGATCAACGTGCTGTTCACGATCGACGCTCCGCCGGTCGAGCACAAGGACGCGATGGCCGCTCAGCACGATGGCGACGAGGAGGAGACCTCGCTGCCGCTGGGCGGCAACAAGTCCCTGTGGACCGCGCGTGTCAACGCCCGCAGCCACGTCCGCCCCGGCCAGGAGGTCGAGTTGGTCGTCGACACGCACAACCTGCACTTCTTCGACGTCGACTCCGGCCTGTCCATCGGCCACGAGGCCAACATCAGTCGTTGATCGCAGTTCCCGGCCCCTTCCAAAGGGGCCGGGCCGATCAGATCGCGTCGAGGGGCAGCAGCGGCGTCAGCCAGGGGAACACGACGTACCAGAGCAGCGCCGCCACGGCGCCGATCAGCAGCAGGGACACGACGACCCGTGCCGCGGTGCCGCCGGGCAGCCGTCGCCAGATCAATCCGTACATGTCCATCCCCTTATGACCGCTCCTCGCGGGTGGCGAGCACTCCGTACACGATCAGGCGTTGCTGTGCCGAATACTTCGGGTGGCAGGTGGTCATCGTGATCATCGCCTTCGACGGTCGCAGCGCGGGGTGTCCGGGCACGGGGTCGACGACGGCCAGATCGGTCGGGTCCACGATCTCCTTGTGGTCGACCCGGTAGGTATAGCGCGCGTCCGCCACGTCCACCACGATGTCGTCGCCGCGTCGTAGCTCGTCGATCCGGTTGAACGGTGCCGCATATGTGGTCCTATGTCCGGATATCACGAAATTTCCTATCTGGCCGGGCATTGCCGTACCGGGGTAATGGCCGGGCCCCTTGCGCAGCTCATCCGCTCCCACGCCCTCGACTACGGCGTACTTGTAATCGGCGCCGAGCCGTGGGATGCGGAGCAGCGCGAGGGCGTGGCCGAGCCTGATCCTGCCCAGGGCGTGGCCGCTCTTCTTCCCGGTGGTCTCGTGGCTGAACATATGGTCGAGCTGCCGCTGCAGCGTGTGCTGCTGCCCCTCGGTGTATGAGTCGGTGCCCCAGAGCAGGTACGCATAGAACAGCAGCAGCACCAGTCCCATGGAGATGCCGAGCTCGCCGATGGCGCGCAGAGCCCTCATGGTGAAGTCAGGTCGGTGAGCACAGGTCGAGTATCGCCTCGTTCGACAGGAGGCGGCGGCCGTTCGCCGGAGATCGGGGAATTCTTTGGCACCGCCGAGGTCGGCTGCATTCCTTGAGAGAGCCGAGACGGACGAAACGCGGGCCGAACGTCAACGAACCGGGAACGGTGGCCGATGATTCGGTAAGCAATAGGTAGATGAGGGAACGGGTCCCGGCCCCGCCGAATATAACTGTTGGCTGGCGAATACGGCACCTGATCGGGGCGAATGCCGTACAGACCTGAACAACAGTTAATGGGAGTCCAGGTGACACGGAAGCATGCGGGACCAATTCTTCTGGCGCTGACGGCCGCGGGCGGCCTCGCGCTGGGCACCAGCGCGGTCGCGGTCGCGGCGCCCTGCCCGCCGCCCAAGGCCACAGCGCGGGAGAACGCGAGTCTCACCCCGCCGGTCCTCGCCGCATCGCTGGCGATCTTCATTCCTCGGCACGGGCCGGCCGTCTGCGGTCCGAGCCACATCGAACGCGTCTGGCCGGTAAGTCCCGGCTGCCGAGGCAACCGGCTGAAGCGGGCCGACCACGTCTGCCTCGACAAGCCCCGATGCGGGGAGGCAGACGAGGGCGGCCACGCCCACCACTGCCGGAACGACGCCGGCGATCGGGCCGCGTGTAACCAGCGGGCCACCCCGTGCGGTGACAGGAGGGCCACCGCGACCAGCGGGGTCAGCGAGGAGGCTCCTGCCGGCCCGGCAGACGAGGCCGGGCAGGTAGGCCCGGGCGATGCGAACACCCGAGCGCCCGCGGACGACGGCGTGGGCGAGGACGAGGAGGTCCCTGAGTACGGCTGGGCGCGCGAGGACGAGGAGGTCCCTGAGTACGGCGGGGCGCGCGAGGAAGACGGGGCGTCGCTCCGGGGCGGCTGCGGGCAACCGGTCCCCGTCCCTTGCCCGAGGAGGCCGGGCAGGGGAACGGCACCGGAAGATCCCGCTGTGGCGTTGTCCGTCGTCGTGCCAGGGGTGGGCACCGGTGACAGGAACGGCCCCGGACGGCCCGGACGGCCCGGGCAGCCCGAACGGTCCGGACGACCCGGACAGACGGGAAAGGGGAACGCACCCGGGGGGCCGGCCCAGCCGGGGGGACGGCCGGACCCCAGGGACGCCTCCGGGCCGGTGGTGAACCCGCCGGGGGAGACGGCCACCCCGCAGGGGGGCTTCACGCCTGCCGGGAAGACGCCGCGGGACATCGCACCGCCGCACATCCCCGTGCTGCGGGACGGCGTGCCGTCCGGCCACATCCCCGGAGGGTTGCCGTTCACGGGCGCACCGGCGGGGATCGCCCTGGCGGGGGCAGGCCTGCTCGCCGCGGGCGCCGGCGCCGCCCTGGTCTCCGTACGGCGCCGCCGTTCGGCCGGTGCGAAGTAGGTCAGGTCCCACATATCGCCGAACCCCCGGTCTAAGGTCGGCCGGAAGCCGGGGCGGGTGCGGCCGGGTGCGGTTCGTCAATGAACCGGGAACGGTCACCGATCTCTCGGTAAGCATCGTGTGGCGGGGCGGGACGCTCATTCACCGGACACATATAACTGTCGAGTGGCGAACAAGTCGCCAGCATTTCGGGCGAACTGCGCTATGACCTGAACGACGGTTATCGGGGGTCCAAGTGGCGAGAAATAATACGATACCCATTCTGCTGGCGGTGACGGCCGCGGGCGGACTTACCCTGGCGACGGGAGGGGTGGCGGCGGCCGCGACCGGTCTGTCGCCGTCCAGTGTCGTGGTTCGGGGGGATACGAATCCTTATCCGCCCCTCCCCGCCGCGCCTATCGCGGCATTCGTGCCCCCGGCCCAGCAAGTCGTCACGCCGGCTACCCAACTCCAGTCCGAACCTGTGCAGGTCGAGCAGGCGCAGACCAACCCGGTCCTGGTCGACGAGGTGGTGCCGGCCAACCAGGCGGCCCCGGCCGTCCAGGGCAACCCGGGCAACGTGGGCTATCCCGGCTATGGGGGATATCCGGGCTGGTACCCCCAGGGCGGCTTTGGGCAATATATGCCCAACATGTGGCCGGGGAACGGCATGGGCCCAGGAACGGGCGAAAACGGGACGCCAAACGGGACGACGCATCAGGTTACGCCCATCGTCGGGCCCGCGGCGCAGAACCAGGCCGCTCCCGTGGGACCCGCCGTTCAGCCGGGCATGGAGAACGCCCCGGGGGCGGCCGCCGGACCAGCCGCCGGACCAGCCGCCGGACCATGGGACGAAACCGCCCCGGGAGTAGCCGCCGGACCATGGGAGGAGACCGCTCCCGAGGCGGCCGAGCCGGAGGAGTCTGACGATTCCGACGAGTCGGAGGAGGAAGAGGCAGCTGATGAGGCCGCTTCCGGGGAGGCGGCTCCTGAAGAGGCCGTCGGTCCGGAGGCGATGCCGATGGGCGTCATGCCCCCGCAGAACGTCGGTCCGGGAGGTGCCATGGCATCGAGCGGTGCGGGCCAGTTGCCGTTCACCGGTGCACCGGCCGGGATCGCCGCGGCCGGGCTCGGCCTGCTCGCCGCCGCCATCGGTTGCATGCTGATCTCCGTACGGCGCCGCCGGTCTTCCGGTGCTCGGTAGGAGAAGTCGTCGGGCCGTCGTCATCGGCCTGCCGTCGCTGGCCCTCGGCCTCGTGCTGGCCGGGGGCTGGTCGGCGCACCTCGTGTTGAGCGTGCGAGACCATCTGGAGGCGACCAGGGCCGATCTGCTCCGGCTCCGTTCGGCCGACCCGCGAACCGCGGTGACGACCGCGGCCGGAACGCTCGCGGACGCCCGGCGACACGCGGCCGAGGCGCGCAGGCTCACCGACCGCCCCGAATGGCGGCTGTTCACCCACGCTCCGGTCGTGGGGGACGGCGCCACGACCACCCGCGGGCTGGCCGAAGCCGTCGCGCAGGTCACCGACATGCTGGCCGACATCGAACGCGCCGGCGCGCCGCTCATCGAGGTGGGGGCGGGACCCGCATCTGTCGGTGATCTGCGGCCGGTCCTGGCCGGCCTCGACGCGGCGGCGCCGGTCCTCGACCGTGCCGTCACACGACTGGCCGCGGTGCGGTCGCTGGTGGCGGGGACGCCGGCGCGGACCGGAGTGGCGGCCCTGGACCAGGCACGCGACACGATGCTGCGTGAGGTGGATCGGCTGCGCGGCTGGGTGCGTACGGGCGCGGACGCCGCCTCGCTGATCCCCCCGATGCTCGGGCGCGACGGCCCGCGCCGATACTTCCTGGCATTCCAGACCAACGCCGAGGCGCGCGGCACCGGGGGCCTGGTCGGCGCGTTCGGCATCCTGACGGCCGATCACGGCAGGCTCGGCATCGAGCGGCTCTCGGCCAACAACGGACTCGCTCTCAGTTCCACCTCTGTCACCGACTTCGGGCCGGACTTCCGCTCACGCTACGGCCGGGGCGCGACCGCCATGCTCTCCGTCTCCAACCTGTCGCCGCATTTCCCGTACGCCGCGGCCACCTGGACCGGACTGTGGCAGCGGAAGACCGGCCGGTCCCTGGACGGCGCCATCGCCACCGACCCGGTCGGCCTCTCCTATCTGCTGGGGCTGATCGGGCCGGTCAGGCTGCCCGGGGGCGAGAGGGTGACGGCCGGCAACGTCGTCGATCTCACCGAGCGCACGACGTACAGCCGATATCCGGATCCGGCGGAGCGCAAGAGGTTCCTCATCAAGGTCGCCGCCGCGGTCAGCGAGGCGCTGGTCAGATCGGACGCCTTCGCTGAACCGACCCGGTTGCTGCCGGTCCTGTCGCGGATGGTGGACGAGCGGAGGATCCAGATCTGGAGTCGCAGGGACGCCGAGGAGCGGCGTCTCGCGGCCACCCCGCTCGGCGGTGTGCTGCCGGAGCGGCCGGGGCCGTTCGCCGGATTGGTGATCAACAACTCGGGCGGCACTAAGCTGGACTACTACCTCAAGCGCTCTCTGACCTACACGCAGGGGCCCTGCCGCGGTGACGGGCTGCGCGCCAGCACGGTACGGATCCGGCTCGCCAACGATGTGCCGCGGGGAAGTCTGCCCACCTACGTCACCGATCGGCTCGACTCCCCGGGACGTTCGCACCCGCCCGGCTCCAACCGGCTGTGGGTGTCGCTCTACGCGGGAATCGGCGCCAGGGCGACCGCGGCCCGCCTCGACGGCCGGCCCGTCGGTTTCTACGCGGAGACGGAGCGGTCGCATCCCGTCTACTCGGCCGTGCTGGAGTTCGCTCCCCGTCAGGCGAGGACGCTCGAGTTCGACCTGATCGAGCCCTACTCGGCGGCGCCGCCGGTCGTTCCGGTGCAACCGCTCGTCCGGCCTCAGCAGACCGTGATCCGGCAGGAAGGCCAGAACTGCGCCCCTTGACCGTAAAGAACGGCGTGCCGCGGGCGGCGGCACGCCGAGGACGGCCTACGGTCGCGCCCATGAACGGCGGCTTTCACATCCTGTTCGTGTGCACCGGCAACATCTGCCGGTCGGCGCTGGCGGAGCGGCTGACCCGGTCGATGCTCGGGCCGGGCTCCCCGCTCACCGTGAGCAGCGCGGGGACCCGGGCCGTGCCGGGACGCCCGATGGCCGAGCGGGCGCGGCGGGAGCTGGCCCGGCTCGGCGGGGAGGCGGAGGGCTTCGTCTCGTGCCCGCTCACCGCCGAGCTGGTGGTCACCGCTGACCTCGTGCTCGCCGCCTCGTCCGAGCACCGTGCCGAGGCGGTGGCGCTGCATCCCCTCGCGGCGGCGCGCGCATTCACGATCGCCGAGTTCGGCGCGCTGGCTCGGGCCGTACCCGCTGAGAACATCGCGCGCCATCGCGAGCCGGAACGGCGGGCTCACACTCTGGTCACGGAGGCGAGAGCGCTACGCGGGCTGGTCCGGGTGGACCATCCCGACATCGCCGACCCCTACGGCGGCTCCCGCAGGGATTTCCGGGACGCGGCGCGACGGATCGCCGAGTCGCTCGCCGCGCCGCTCCGGCTGCTCAAACACCCGCCGGCGTCCTGAACACCTCCGACGTCTCCCGCTCCGGCTCCGGGTCGTAGCCGTATCCGTAGTAGCCGTCCTGTTTGACCGGCGTGAAATTCAGTACGGCACCGACGAG
The DNA here is from genome assembly GCF_016863115.1 of Sphaerimonospora thailandensis. Taxonomy (GTDB): domain Bacteria; phylum Actinomycetota; class Actinomycetes; order Streptosporangiales; family Streptosporangiaceae; genus Sphaerimonospora; species Sphaerimonospora cavernae. The sequence continues at coordinate 8,426 of NZ_BOOG01000035.1, read as the reverse complement.
CCGGGCGTTGACCGACGACAGGAGTTCGACGGCTCGCGTCACCTGCTCGCGTCGCGTCTTGCCGTACCGCACGACCAACAGCGCGCCGTCGCATACCGCGCCGAGTGCCGCCGCGTCGGTGACGGGCAGCAGCGGCGGCGCGTCGAGGATCACCATGTCATAGTCCTGGGTGAGCCGAGCGAGCACCGCACGCATCCCCTTCGACCCGAGCAGTTCGCTGGGGTTCGGTGGGACCTGGCCGCTCGGCAGTACCGACAGGCCCGGCCGGCCCCACGCCTGGACGGCCTCATGGAGGTGTGCTTTCTCGATGAGGACGTCGGTGAGGCCTACGGCGCCCTCGATGCCCAGGTAGTCGGCGATGCGAGAGCGGCGGAGATCGGCGTCGACCAGGATCACGCGCCAGCCCGCCTGCGCCAGAGTGATCGCCAGGTTGGTGGAGGTGGAGGACTTACCCTCGTTCGGCAGGCAGCTGGTCACGACGAGGGACTTGGGCTGGCTGTCGACTCCGATGAACTGCAGGTTCGTCCGCAGGGACCGGAAGGACTCCGATCGCGACGATCGGCCGTCGCCGCGGAGGATCAACGGGTGACGCCGCGCGTCCCGCTCGTACCCGATCACCCCGAGGACCGGGATCTTGGCAACCTGCCGCAGCTCGTCCGAGGTCTTGACGGAGGTGTCCAGACGATCGCGCAGCGTGAGCGCGCCGATGCCGACGAACAGTGCGAGCAGCACGCCGAGCGCCACGTTGACCGACGGCTTGGGAGAGACCGGTGCGCGTGGGATCTCCGCCCGATCGACCACGGTGACCCGGACCGTCGGACGGCTTCCGGGGGAGGGCCGCTCGATCTGGTCGATCAGCTTGGTGAACGCCGCCCCCAGGGCGTTGGCCCGCTGGGCCGCCCGCGCCGGGTCGGTGTCGGTGACGGTGGCGCGCAGCAGAGCGGTGTCGGGGATGACTTCAGCGGTGATGTTCGCCTGGAGCTCGGGAACGTCCCGGCCGGCCGCGATCTGGCCGATGACCCGGCGACTGGTCAGCAGGGTGGCGTAGGACCGCACCCGCTGCTGGGACAGTGCGCCGGCCTGGAGGGCGGCGGCCACGCCGCCCTCCTTTTCATCCCCCGAGACCAGCATGGAGATCGTCGCGGGGTACTTGGGCGGGGTGTTCACGGTCACGACGACCGCGACCCCCACTCCGATGAGCAGCGAGAGCAGGAGGAACAGCCAGTTTCTGCGTACGAGTCGTATGTAATAGAGCGCTTCCATGTTCCTTACCGCTTTCCTGTAGGAGTTTTCCGCGGCTGAACCGACGGATAGACGCGCACCCGCTGAGGCAGGCCGATAAGAATGCAGGCGGATCCCAGACCGATGAGCGAGGCGGTGAGCGACGAGATCCAGCGCAGCGTCATCACCAGGTGCAGCATGCCGGTCGTGGCGGCGAGGGCGGCGAGTGCGAGAGCCGCGAGACTCCTGCTGAGACCGAGCCGGCACAGGCGATGGGACAGGTGGTCGGTCCCGCCCTGCATGATCGGCAGTCCCGCCCTCCTCCGTGACAGCACCACGACTCCCGTGTCGACGGTCGCGACGAAGGTCGGCAGGAGCAGGCCGGCGATCGCGGTGCCGGTGTCCCGACCGGTGATCAGCAGGGCGGCCGAACAGGCGAGGACGAATCCGATGAACAGCGAGCCCGCGTCCCCCATGAAGATCTTCGCCGGGACCCAGTTGTACGGCAGGAATCCCAGGACGGACAGCGGCAGCGTCACCAGGATCAGCCCGGCCACAGGTCGGGCGGACACGAAGGCGGCCGCCGCGAGGATCGCGGCGCTGACAACGGTGACGGCGGCGAGAGCGCCATCCATGTTGTCCAGAAGGTTGAAGGAGTTGGTGATGACGACGATCCACAGCACCGTGATCGGGACGTCCAGCCACGTGCCGGTCACCGTGGCCCGGACCCCGGTCAGCACCACGCCCACGGCGGCCAGCGTTTCGACGGTCAGCCGGGTGAGCGGGCGGAGCGACCGCAGATCGTCGATCAGACCGAGCAGGGCCAGGACCAGGGCCCCGACGATGATCCCGGCGACTCGCTCATCGGGCAGGCCGACAAGCGCGACCGGGGGAACGATGGTGCCGAGTGCGATGGCCACGCCACCCAGGTACGGAGTGGGCCGCTCGTGTGATTTGTGGCCCCCGGGGCGATCTGTGAACTCCCAGCGCAGAGCGACCCGGCGGAGCATATGGGTTGCCGCGGCGGCGAGGAGAAACCCGCTGACCGCCGCGGTGAGGAGAGCCGAGCCGTTCATCGCCGGGAGGCCGCCAGTTCCGCACGGGCCTCGGCGATGGTCTCCACCAGGATGTCATCGAGTGTGCGGCGTGGCGCCCACCCGGTGAGCTCGCGAAGCTTCGTGGTGTCGGGGACTCTGCGCTCCATGTCCTCGAAGCCCGCGCCGTAGGCCTCGGCATACGGAATGAGGTCGACCCCGGAGATGCTTCCGGCCAGCTCGACGATCAGTTTGGCGAGCTCCAGGATGCTCACCTCGTCGCCGCGGCCGACGTTGAAGGTCTGGCCGACCGCGCCGTCATGGTCGAGCAGCCGGACCAGGGCGTCCACGACGTCGAGCACGTGGGCGAAGCAGCGGGTCTGGGTGCCGTCACCGAAAACCGTGAGCGGAAGACCGATGATCGCCTGCCTGACGAGCCGCGGAATGACCATGCCGTAGGCCGGGCTCTGGCGAGGTCCGACGGTGTTGAACAACCTGACGATGATCGCGGGCAGGCCGCGCTCCCGGTGGTAGGCGTTGGCCAGGATCTCGTCGACGGCCTTGGCCGTGCTGTACGCCCACCGGACGACGCCGGGGCTGCCCAGAACGCGGTCGGACGTCTCGGTGAGCGGCCCGCCGGAATTCTTCCCGTAGATCTCGCTCGTGCTCGCGACGAGGATCTTGCGGCGATAGCGGTGGGCCGCCTCGATCACGATCTCCGAGCCGCGGATGTTCGTCGTGAAGGAGCGCAGCGGCTGCTCCACGATCAGCTTCACCCCGACGGCGGCGGCGAGGTGGACGACGGCGTCGCACTGGTGGACGAGCTCGTCGACCACCAGCTCGTCCAGCACCGATCCCTGGACGAAACGCAGGTTGGGGTGTGGGGCGAGGTTGGCTCGCCGGCCCGTCGACAGATTGTCGAGAACCACGACTGAGTCGCCGCGTGTGAGCAGCGCGTCGCTCAGATGGGAGCCGACGAAGCCGCTCCCCCCGGTAATCAGGTATGTGCGCCTTGGTGAGTTGGTCACCGAATTCTCCCGTGACATGGTGCGCTGAGGTTGAATGACGGCTCGGGAAACGGATGTGTCGGGAGGGGACGCGATCAGGCAGGAGTGCCCGTGTTCTTCTCGAACCACTCCACGGTCCGGGAGAGGCCCTCATCCAGCGGCACCGGACGCACGCCGGGGAACAGCTTGGCAAGCAGCCGAGGCGACGCCTGCGACGCGCCTATGTCGCCCGGGCGCGGCGGCAGGAACGCGGCCTCCACAGGACGGCCGAACACCGCGGCTAGGGCGTCCTTCAGGGACAGCAGCGAGACCCGCGTCCCGTAGGCGAGGTTCACCGAGGTGCCGCTCGTGACCTGGCGGACCACCGCGTCGGTGAGCACCTCGGCCACCGTCCCGATGTAGGTGAAGTCACGCGACTGGGTGCCGTCGCCGTGGATCGGCACCGGTTCGCCGCTGAGCGCGGCGGACACGAACGCCGGGATGACCGCCGCGTACGCGTGTCCGGCCGGCTGCATGGGGCCGTACACGTTGAAGAAGCGGAACGGGAGCACACGCAGGCCGAAGCTCTCCGCGTACGCCAGGGCGTACGCCTCGGCGGCGACCTTGCTCGCGGCGTACGGGCTGAGCGGACGGGTGGGCAGGTCCTCGTGCTTGTACGGCTCGGCACAGTTGCCGTAGACGGAGGACGAGGAGGCGAGGATCACGTGCGGCCCGGTCGCCCGGCACGCCTCCATGACGTGGAGCGTGCCCGTCGCGTTGACCGTGTGCGACGCCAGCGGGTCCGCCAGCGACCTCGGCACCGAGGGCCGCGCGGCGAGATGCACGACCGTCGTCGCCGCCGAGACGAGGTCCGCGAGCAGCTCCCGGTCCAGGATGCTCCCGGTTACCAGCTCCACGCCGATGTCGTCGATGTTGCGTCGTTCCCCGGTGCTGAGGTCGTCGAGCACCGTGACGGCCTCGATCTCGGGCCGGGTGATGAGCGCGCGGCAGAGGTTCGCGCCGATGAAACCGGCGCCCCCCGTCACAAGGATCCTCATATGTTGCTGCTCTCAAGAGTAGGACGGTGCCGGGAGGCGCCGCGAAGTGATCGGTAAAGGTGTTCGGTGTCCGAGACGAGGCGTTCGACGCCGAACGCGCGCATCGTCCAGTCACGGGCCGCCTCGCCCATCCGGCGTGACAGGCCGGCGTCCGAGAGCAGCCGCACGACGTGCTCCGCGAGCTCGGCGGCGTCGGGAGCGGCGAGCAGGCCGGTGTGTCCGTCGCGCACGACCTCGGCGACGCTGCCGACCCGGGTGGAGACGACGGGCGTTGCGGCCATGCCCGCCTCCACGAGCGTCAACGGCGTGCCCTCGTTGTCCGCGGTCAGCAGCACCACGTCGGCGGCGGCATAGACCGTTTCGACGTCCCTTCTCCACCCGAGCAGGTCGAAGGAGCCCCGGACAGGCTCGAGGCCGCGCTCCAGCTCCTGCCTCAGCTCGCCGTCACCGCAGACGATGAACCGGCAGGAGGGCACTCGATGGAGCACCGCGCGGGCCACGTCGAGGAAGCGGTCGGGCCGCTTGATCCGGGTGAGCCGTCCGACGTAGGCGACGACCGGCGCGTCGCGGGGGAGTCCCAGATCGGCGCGGGCCGCATCTCTACCGGGCACCGGGCCGAGCCGTACGCCGGGCGGGATGACGACGTACTGCTCGGGCCGGCCGATGCCGGCGGCCAGCAGTTCGTCGCGGACCTGCGCGCCGACGGTCACCAGCCGGTCCGACATCGACGCGAGCACCCGTTCCACGCTTATGTAAAGGCGCAGTTTGGCGGGGGAGAAGTATCCGTGCAGCAGGTGGCCGTGGAACACGTGGATCCGCGCCGCCCCCACTCCCGACAGGCGGGCCGCCGTACGGCCGAGCGCTCCGGCCTTGGCCGTACGGGTGTGCACGATGTGCGGCCGGAACCTCCGCATGGCGCCGACCAGTCGGAAAAGGGCCCGAACGTCGTCCGCCGGGCTGACCGACCTGCCGAGGCCTGCCACCCGATGCACCCGGACCGACGCGTCGCGCAGGCGCAGATGGTCGCCTTCGCCGTCGTCGACGTGGCCGGTGTAGAGCCGGTGGTCGAACTCCTCGGAGTTCATGCCCTCCGACAGCCCCAAAACCTGCATGGCGGGGCCGCCGACGTTCATCCGGGCGATGATTTCCATGACCCGAATCCGGCTGTCCGGCTTCATAGGGCTCCTCGCTGATAGGCATGACTCACGCCGGAGAAGCTAACTCGCCGGAGGATTTCCGCATTGGTGCGCTCACCGTCACGGAGAAGAGTTTCCAGATTCGCTACCCGTAGCTGATCGAGCGGATGCCGGCTTGGGCGAGTAGAACAAAGCAGCTGGTCACGACGGTGTGACCCGCTGTTGGCCCGAGTGTGGACGAGCGGTCCGAGTTCGCTGGAAAGGAGATGCCAAGGGGAGCGTGTTCCGCTTGCCTGTGCCTCTCATGATGATTTCCTTTTACATATCCTCCGGCACGCTCGCCGAGCCGACGCACGGTGACCACCAGGCACTTCAAACCCGTGGTTCCGAATGGCGCAGACAAAGAATCGGTAGGTGGAACGCATGGACCGTCATTCCAATTTCGGCTGCGATCGCGCTGATGTGGTGGCACTGGCCGGGCCCGCCATGAGCGGTGTCAGGGTGTGCGAGGTCGTGAAGACCCTCGACACCGGAGGGGCCGAAGTGCTGCTCGTCGAGCGACTTCTGGCGGCCCGGAGACGGATCGTGAACAGCGCGGTGGACTATACGGTGATCTGTCTGCGGGCGTCGACCGGTGAGCTCATCGAGCGGTTGCGCGCGGCCGGGGTCACGGTCATCGACCTCAGCTCGTGCCCGCGGGCGCTGGTCTACGCGAGGCTTGTCGCCACGGTCCGCCGGATGGCGCCTCATGTGCTGAATGTGCATTCTCCGGCGCCCGCCATCGCGCTCCGCCCGTTCGTCCGCCTCACCAGGCGCCGGCCCGTTCTCGTTTCGACGGTTCACGGCGTGCGATGGCCGAAGACGATGTATCTCGACCGGCTCACTCGGGGGCTGGACGACCGCACCGTAGCCGTGTCACCGACTGTGGCGCGGTCTCGCGCCGTCATCGGTTCCCGCCGCGTGCTGACCCGGGTACACGGCGTCGACGTGGGGGAGCAGCGGCGGTGGGCCGCCCGGGCGGCCGACGTGCGGCGTGAGTTCGACGTGCCCGAGACCGCCTTCCTGTGCGTCACCGTCGCCAACTTCCGGCCCGAGAAGAATCACCGCATGCTCCTTCAGGCGGCCGCCGAGGTGATACGGACCCGTCCGGACGCCGTCTTCCTGCTCGCGGGTGACGGACCGCTGCGGGACGAGACCGCTCGCGAGGTGAAGCGGCGGCGCCTCGGCGGGCAGGTGCGCGTCCTAGGGCCGGTGCCCGGAGCGAGGAGGCTGGTCGCGGCGGCCGACCTCCTCGTTCTCAGCTCCCACCACGAGGGGCTGCCCGTCGTGGTCATGGAGGCGCTCGCGGCGGGGGTGCCCGTCGTCTCCACCAGGGTCGGGGGGCTGCCCGATCTGATCACCTCGGGGCGGAACGGGATTCTCACCGACCCCGGCTCGCCCGGCGCCCTCGCCGGCGCCGTGATTCAGGCGATGGACCCGCGGACCCATCGTGAGCTGCGGGCCGGCGCCGCCCAGAGCGATCCCGACAGCCTTGACATGGCCACGACCGCGGAATGGTTCGAAGAGCTCTACGAGGACCTGGTACGGGCGTGAAGCCCGGGTGTGAGGGCGTCGGCGTACGAGGGCATCGAGATCTCGGTTCCCCTCGTACGCATCAGCCGCTCGTACCACTCCTCGATGCGCCCGGCCACGAGGGGCCAGTCGAGATCGGACGCCGCGCGGACACCGCGCGCGACCATCCGTCGCCGCGCCGCGTCGTCGCCGAGCAGCGCGCGCAGGTGCCTGGCCAGATCCGCGACCGATCCCGAGCGGAACACACGGTAGGCGGCCCCGTCGATGACCGCGGGTTCGAGTGACGCCTCGGAGGAGACGACGACCGCGGCGCCGAGCGCCAGCGCCTCGAGCGGTGCGGTGGGGATCCCCTCGCCGATGGTGGGCAGCAGATGGGAGGAATGAACGAAGACCTCGGCCCGGCTGACCAGGCGGTAGACCTCGTCCGGCGGGATCTGCCCGGTGAAGCGGACGGCCGGGCCGGCCAGGCGTTCGAGCCGGGCCCGTTCCGGGCCGCTCCCGGCGATGACCAGGCGCGCGTGCGGATGCGCGGCCTGGATCTCGTGGAACGCCGCGATGGTCAGCGGATGGTTCTTCACCGGCAGCAGCGACCCCACACTGACGATCAGCCCGCGCTCGACCTGTTCGCTGTCCCGGATCGCGGTGAGACGGGAGAGGTCCACGCCGGCCGGCAGCGAGCGGATGAGCCGGTCGGGGACCCCGGCCGCGAGCAGGTTCGCTGCGGGTCTCGTACCCGACACGATGAACCCGGCGACATCGCGGAAGGCCCACGGCATGACCCGCCGGTGGCGGGTGTTCAGCGCGCCGTGGACATGGACCACGAGCGGGATTCCCAGCCGCCGCGCGGCCGGACCGAGGTGAAGCGTCTCGCGGTGATCGCCGTGCGCGTGGATGATGTCGATGCCGCGGACCCGGCGGAGGGCCTTCGCACACTCCATGGCGAACGCGATCTCATCGGACTTCAGCGACACGGCCCGGCTCATGGCGGTGCGGGTGAGCGGCAGGAGCTCCGTCCCGTGTGGCGCGTTGCCCCGCCGATGCGCGAGGACGACCCCGTGCCCGCGGCGGAGTTGCTCATGGACGAGGCGCTCGATGTAACGTTCCTTGCCGCCCGGCTCCGGCGGCAGGCGATGTCCGATGTGCAGAATTCTCATGTCGACCCCCTGGAACGCATGTCAGATGTCGCCATGGGAGCAAGCCTGGCTATCCGATCGGCCCGGACGGGCTCGGGCGCATCCGCCCGATCGTTTTCTTGCCGGGCTTTTGATCGGTGCCGGGACGCGACGAGCCGGGGGCCTCCTTCCGGCGACTTTCCGGAGATATTCTCATGGTGTTCCCGACGGGTCTCCGCTGCGCGGAAAACGGCGCCATACGGCGCCATACGGCGCCATACGGCGCCATACGATGCCGGCCGCGGGT
>NZ_BOOG01000034.1 GCF_016863115.1 Sphaerimonospora thailandensis | reverse complement strand
AGCCGGCCCAGCCCCTTCCGGCCCAGCCCCTTCCGGCCCAGCCGCCGCCGACTCAGCCTGCCCAGACTCAGCCCCCTCAGCCTGCTCTCCGGCTGCCTCACTCGTGCCGAGGCCATCCCCGCAGCCAACTCGCGGCGGACCGATTCGCCCACCCTCGCGGCCGGCCGTGCGCTCGCCCACACCCTCGCGGCCATCCGCACCCGCACGATCGACGTGGCCATCCCCACCCGTACGATCGTCAGCCTCCACGTGGTCCGTATGGGTGACCGCGTCCACATCCGCGTCCATGCGGTTGTCCGCGAAGCTGCCCGCGTTCACGCGGCCCGGGAATGCGATGTCCGAGGGTGCGACGCCCGGGAGAGAGTCGTCGGAGGGCGTACCAGGAACGGCGGCAAGCCAGTCGGGCCAATCAGACCACTGCTTAGAACGCACCGAAACGCCCGCGACACGGCCGCCCGAGGCACAGGCGGCGGCACGCGCCTCCGCCTCGGCCCGCACCGCGGCCCACCACCGCGGACCCAGCAGCGGCAGGGACTGGGAACGCGGCGGATCCGGATCGAACAGATCCGCTGTCTTCATCGGCTTCGCCGGCTCCATCAGTCCCCCTTCCCCACAGCTCCTCGCTATTTCGAAAACCTGTCTGAATTCTCTCACGAAAAGTCGGGGAGAAGCAACAGTCTTCTCGGCTCAATAGTGAAGTAAAATGAGACACTAATGAATAGTGTCGCAAATATCGGTGTTGCCGAAAATAGCCGAGTTATCTAACTCGGGCTACTCTGACTGATTTCAGGGGGTTACAGATTCAGCCACATCCGCTCCCGGCCCAGCCGTCCCGGACATGCTCGCCAGCGGCGCGGTTGTGCCCGGCAGCGGCGCTGGCGCGGTCCAGCGATGTGCGGAGTGACCCGCCGACAGAGCGCCTGGCCGCCCTTAAGCTTCCAGCGCGGCGACGCCGGCGGCCAGGTCGCATAACGCGCTGTAGACGATCAGAAAGACCCAGATCTCCTGGCGGGCCAGGGCCCGGGGTCTGGCCGCGCAGCACGACGTCGTTGCCGCGAAGGGTGCATTTCAGCCGGTAGTAGGCGAGTTCGGCCTGCCAGCGTTCGGCGTACACCGCTGCGATTTCGGCGGCGGATGCCGCGGCGTCGTAGCCTTCGCCGCTGTACAGGCACAGGTTCATGACTGTCATCGCGGTGACCTCGCCGGTCAGTGTCCGTCGCCGCTTATCGCTGTGCCCGGCCTCCCGCAGCGCCGCGTGTACCGCACCGATGTCGATGATCTGTCCGAGCCGCCGGCCCGTAGTGCCGGGGGAACCGGCAGGTCGGAGGCTGGGCCGGCAACCACGAGCTCCCGCAGCGAGCCGAGCGCGTCGTTGTCGAGATCAGCGAGATCATCGCCGGGCGTGGACGCGCCCTCGATAATCCCCGTGGCGATCGGCCAGCCCCACTCCAGCGCGGTGGCATAGTCCAGGTAGTCCGTCTTGGCGGTCAGGTAGTCGGTGCCCGACAGGTACTGGGCCTTCCACCTGTGTAAAGAGCAAGAACGCGTCCACTCCGCCCGCTACTGCGATGCCGATCAGCTCACGCTGGCGGCTTGATCAGGAGTCACTCCAGAAGAGCCGCCCCCGAAGCCTTCCAGCGACTGTACGACGGCGACGACGAAGGATTCATCGCATCGCGGATGACCGCGCTCGCGGCACGCGAGAGAGTCTTCATGGCCGAGATCGGCGTGAGGCACGCGGACGAACTCCTCGGCGACACCGATATCGACACGGAGTGAAGCCGGCCTGGACCGGCTCACGACTCCGATCTCTGCCTCACTCCGCCAGGTTGGCGGGGAGGGCGCGCAGGACGGCGGCGGCCTGGGTGACGATGCCGTCGATCAACTCCGCGGCCGAGGGGAGATCGTCGATGAGCGCCACCACCTGGCCGGAGGACATCACGCCGAGGTCCGGACGGCCGTCCACCATGGCCGCCTTGAGCAGCATCGGTGTGTTGCCCGCCATCAGGACCTGCGACCAGCTCAGCTCCTTGCCGTGCTTCATGGCCAGACCATCGCGGATCATGGCCTGCCATGACATGCCGGAGATCTTCTTGAAGCGGGCGGCGTTGCGCACGGCCCGCACGAGTCCGGACAGCTTGCTGGCCCGCTCCAGCCCGTCCACGAGGGACGTGCGCAGCACCCGGTGCGGCAGGCCGTCCACCTGCCGGGTGACCACGGTGTCGGACATGCCGAGATAGGCCTGCTTGACCGCGTCGGGGACGGAGCTGTCGGAGGTCAGCAGGAAGCGGGTGCCCATCGCGACGCCGGCCGCGCCGTACGCCAGGGCGGCAGCGAGGCCGCGTCCGTCGAAGAAGCCGCCCGCGGCGATCACCGGGATGTCGACGGCGTCCACGACCTGCGGCAGCAGCAGCGTGGTGGCGACCGCGCCGGTGTGGCCGCCGCCCTCGCCGCCCTGGACCAGTACGGCGTCGGCGCCCCACGCGGCGACCTTCTCCGCGTGTCGGCGGGCGCCGACGGAGGGGATCACCACGATCCCCGCGTCCTTCAGCTTGGCGATCAGCTCCTGTCGTGGGGCCAGGGCGAACGAGGCGACCTTCACCCGATTCTTGATGAGCAGGTCGATGCGCTCGCCGGCGTCGGAGGCGTCGGCCCGCAGATTAACCCCGAAGGGTGCCTCGGTGCGGGAGCGGACCTCGGCGATGGCGGCGGCGAGCTGGTCGAGGGTCATCGTGGCCGAGGCCAGGATGCCGAGACCGCCCGCGTTCGCCACCGCCGACACCAGGCGGGGGCCCGCCACCCAGCCCATGCCGGTCTGCACGACCGGGTGGCGGACGCCGACGAGGCGGGTCAGCGGGGTGCTCAGCACCTGGCCCGTCTGACCCGCCTGACGACCCACCGGGTCGGTCATGCCCGGACCTCACGATCGCGGAGCGACGGCACTTCCCGGTCGCGGAGCGACGGCACTTCCCGGTCGCGGAGCGACCGCACCTCCCGGTCGCGGAGCGACCTGGGGTCCAGCACCTCGCGGATCAGTCGCAGCTCCTCGTCCGTCGGCTGCCGGGTCTGCGGCACCTCGCCGTCGATCACGAGCTCGAAGCCGGTGGCGGCCACGACCTGTTCGACGTCGACCCCCGGGTGCACCGAGACCAGCCGCATCGAACCGTCCGGCGTGGCGAAGTCGAACACGCCGAGATCGGTCACCACGCGGCGCAGGTCGTGGAACCGGGAGGCCCCCACGCCCAGCTCGGCCTCCAACTCGGCCGCCCGGTCGTAGCCGACGCCGCTGATCATGTCCACCTTGGGAACGAAGACGCGGGTGGAGTGTTTGGGGATCCAGTAGCTGGTCGGGTTGCAGATCGTGTTGCCCGGTGCGCCGCGCACGCCCAGCAGCTGCGACTTCGGCCGCGACCACGCGCCGATCGCCGAGATGTTGGTGTTGCCGTACCGGTCGATCTGGGAGGCGCCCATCATGACGTGCCGCCGCCCGTTCTGCACCAGCCACAGGTGGTCGCGGAACGGCAGCCAGCCCTCCACGGGGCCGGCGGGGGCGCCGAGCGGCACCGCCTCGGCGGTGAGGAGCGGACCGCCGTCGGTGGTCAGCAGTTCGGGCTCGAAGGTGAGCCGGGCCAGCCGGGCGCCCAGGACCGAGCAGGTGCCCATCGCCGCGGCCAGCATCTCGCCGTCGCCACGCCAGGCCTCGGCGCAGGCGACGACGCAGATCTCCGCACGCGTCACGTCCGTCGAGCTTGTGGCGCTCTTCGCGCTCGTGGTGCTCATCGTGTGGTCTCCTCCTCGTGCCAGCGCCGTACGGCCTCCTGGTAGGCATCCTCATCGCCGGACAGGAACCGGTCGGTGAACGCGGTCCACGCCTGCGGGTCGGCCGCCGAGGTGGCGTAGTGGCGCTGGAACGCCTCGTCGCGGCCCGGGCCGCCGTCCGTGGAGTGGCCGGAGTCGGTGAAGTGGCCGCCGTTCGGGGTCTCGACGACGCCGGTGACGTGCATGCGGCTGATCAGCAGAGTCTGCGGCGGGCCGTCGAGCTCGCCCGGCGCCACCATGCGGTCGCAGCTCAGGTAGCAGCGGGCGGCCGCCTTGGCGAACATGTCGTCCATGTAGGGATCGCTGCCGAGATATTGGCCGTTGCCCCGCGTGTCGGCCCGGTCCATGTGCACCAGCGCCGCGTCCAGCGTCAGCGCGGGCACCGCCACCAACTCCTCCGCGTCCTCGTACGGCGAGCGGATCGTGCGCAGGTCGGCGTTGACCCGCATGACGTCGGAGCCGAGCCCGGCCCGCGTCGGCAGGAACGGCAGCCGGTGCGCGGCGGCCAGCAGGCCGAACATGAACATGCCCTCGTCGTATTCGGTGAACTCGATCGTCCCGTTCTGCCTGGCGGCCCGGAAATGCGGTTCCAGGGCGATCGAGTCGAGCGTCACGAACGGGGCGATCACCCGGCTGACCTTGCCCGCCGCGCACAGCAGGCCCACGTCGGCCCCGCCGTACGCCACGACGGTGAGGCCGGTCAGCGGCGAGCGGCAGATCGCCCGCACCAGGGCCATCGGCTTACGCCTGGAGCCCCAGCCGCCGATCCCGATCGTCATGCCGCTTTCCAGCGAGCCGACGATCTCCTCGGTGGTCATCACGACGCCCATCGGTCATGCACCCTTCCCGGAGACGAAGTCGTCGCGGTGACGGTCGCCCGCGCCCATCAGGTTGAGCTCGAAGGTGAAGCCCTGTTCGAAACGGTAGCTGCGGTTGACGTCGACCGGGTCGATGCCGTTCAGCGACTCCTTGGCCCGCCGGATCACGTACGGGTCCTTGTCGGCGATCTGCGCGGCGACCTCGAAGGCGGCCTCGCGCAGGCGTTCGCGGGGCACGACCTCCAGCACCGAGCCGTACGCGTGCAACTCGGCCGCCGTGACGTTGCGGCAGGTGTACACCATGGCGCGCATCAGGTGCTGGGGCACCAGCCTGGCCAGGTGGGTGGCGGCGCCGAGCGCGCCGCGCTTCACCTCGGGCAGTCCGAAGTAGGCGTCCTCGGAGGCCACGACGATGTCGGCGTTGCCGGCCAGCCCGATGCCGCCGCCCAGGCAGAACCCCTGCACGGCCGCGATCACCGGCACCTCACACTCATAGACCGCCCCGAAGGCCGCATGGCACCCTCGGTTGGCGCCGACCAGGGCCTCGAACCCGGTGGTGGCCTGCATCTCCTTGATGTCCACTCCGGCGTTGAAACCGCGGCCCTCGGCGCGCAGCACCACCACGCGCGTGCCCGGGTCGCGCCCGGCCTGCCGTACGGCGTCCGCCAGGTCGAACCACCCCTGCACGGTGAGCGCGTTGACCGGCGGGGTGTCCATTACGACCTCGGCGACGCCCCCGGCGTGGCTACTGGTGGTGATTCCCATGGCCTACCTTTCCACCAAACATTTGTTAGAAAGTACGCTAGCAGAGTAGACCGCTTCGCCGTGAAGAGGGAGAGATGAAATGATCTGCAAGGACAGGGTGGTCATCGTCACCGGCGCCGGGCGCGGACTCGGCCGGGCGCATGCGCTGGAGTTCGCCCGGCAGGGCGCCAAGGTCGTGGTCAACGACCTCGGCGTCAGCCGCAGCGGCGAGGGCGGGTCGACCGGCCCGGCCCAGGAGGTGGTCGAGGAGATCCGCGCGCTGGGCGGGGAGGCGGTGGCCGAGACCTCCGACATCGCGACCGACGAGGGCGCGCGGCACCTGGTCGCCACGGCCGTCGAGACCTTCGGCCGGCTCGACGTCCTCGTCAACAACGCCGGGTTCCTGCGCGACCGCATGCTGGTGAACCTGTCGGAGGAGGAGTGGGACGCGGTGATGCGCGTCCACCTGAAGGGCCACTTCCTGCCGCTGAAGCACGCCGGGCTGCACTGGCGGGCCGAGTCCAAGGCGGGCCGTCCAGTCGACGCCCGAGTGATCAACACCTCCTCCGGCGCGGGCCTGCTCGGCAGCGTGGGTCAGGGCAACTACTCGGCGGCCAAGGCGGGCATCGTGGGCCTCACCCTGGTCGCTTCGGCCGAGCTCGGCCGGTACGGCGTGACCGCCAACGCCATCGCCCCGGCCGCCCGCACCCGGATGACCGAGGAGGTGTTCGCCGCGACGATGGCGGCTCCGGAGGCCGGCGCCTTCGACGCGATGGCCCCGGAGAACGTCTCGCCGCTGGTCGTCTGGCTCGGCTCGGCGGAGTCCCGGGAGGTGACCGGCCGGGTCTTCGAGGTCGAGGGCGGCAAGATCTGCGTGATGGAGGGGTTCCGCCACGGCCCGGTCGCCGACAGGGGCGCCCGCTGGGACGCCGCGGAGATCGGTCCCGAGGTCTCCAGGCTCCTGGGCCTGGCCGCCGAGCCCGAGCCCGTCTACGGCGCCTGATCACCCGAACCGCCGTTTCCGGGCATCCGGCTCGCCGGATGCCCGGATGATCAGGTGATCTGCGTGGTCCGGGCGCCTACCGGCTCTCCAGTCCCGGGAGGTCGATCTTCCGGACCTTGCCGGAGGCGTTGCGCGGGAGGCCCTCGACGAACAGGACCTCCCGCGGCACCTTGAAGTTCGCGAGCCGGTCGCGGCAGTATTCGACCAGTTCCTCCGCGGTGACGCTCGCGCCGGGCCGTGCGATGACGTAGGCCCGGCCGACCTCGCCCATCCGCGCGTCGGGCACCCCGATGACCGCGGCCTCGGCCACGCCGTCGTGGGTCGCGAGCACCTGCTCGATCTCGGCCGGATACACGTTGAACCCGCCGACCACGAACATGTCCTTGGAGCGGCCGGTGATGGCGAGGTTGCCCCGCTCGTCGAGCCGCCCGCGGTCCCCGGTCACCAGCCAGCCGTCCCTGACGGTGGCCGCGGTCGCCTCCTCGTCGTCGAGGTAGCCCAGCATCACGTTGTAGCCGCGGACGAGGACCTCGCCGTCCTCCCCCGCCGGCACCGGCTCGCCCTTGTCGTCGACCACCGCCACCTCCACGCCCTCGATGGCGCGGCCTGATGTGGTGGCCACGGTCACGTCGTCGTCCTCCGCCGAGCAGGCGGTGACCGTGCCGCACGACTCGGTCAGCCCGTACGCGGTGACGACCTCGGGGAACAGTTCCGCCCGCATCCGCTGGACCAGCGCCACGGGCACCACGGAGGCCCCGGTCACCGCGAGGCGCAGCGAGGACAGGTCGAACTCCGGGCGCCGCGGCGCGTCGAGCATGGAGATGTAGATGGTCGGCGCTCCGGGCAGCACGGTGACCTTCTCGGCCTCGACCAGCCGCATCGTCTCCTCCGGGTCGAACACGGACTGGAGCACCATCGTGGCGGCCTGGAGCAGGCAGGCGAACACCCCCGCCTTGTAGCCGAAGGAGTGGAAGAGCGGGTTGACGATGAGGTAACGGTCGCCCTGGTGGACCCGGGTGCGCTCGCACCACCCCCGGTAGGTCCGGACGTTCTGCCGGTGGCTGCACATGACGCCCTTGGACCTTCCGGTGGTGCCGGAGGTGAACAGGATGTCGGCCACGTCGTCGGGGCTCACCGCGGCCGCGCGGGCGGCGGCCTGCTCATCGGTGACCGCGGCGCCGACGGCGAGGAAGTCCGCCCAGCTCCGCGCGCCCCGCTGCGCGGGCTCGTCATAGGTCACCACGATGTCCGGCCGGGGTTCGCCGAGCATGGCCAGGTAGTCGTTGCCGAGGAAGCCGTCCTCCACGAACAGCGCACGTGCGCCGCTCCTGTCGAGCAGCCAGCGTGCCTCGTCGCCCTTGTACCTGGTGTTGATCGGCACCACGACGGCCCCGGCGCACAGTGCGCCCAGCGCGGTCACGATCCACCGCGCGCTGTTGGGCGCCCAGATGGCGACGCGCTCCCCCGGCTCGACCCCGAGCGCGATGAACGCCTTCGCCGCCTCGCCGGCCTGGGCGCCCAACTCCGCGTACGTCAGCCGGACCCGGCCGTCCACCACGGCCTCGGCGTCCGGGTAGTCGCGCACGGCGCGTTCCAGGACAGCGGGAATCGTCAGTGCGTCCATCTGCTGGTGAACCTCCTTCATGTCAAACACCACCCTTCAGTTTGACGGTGTTCGTACCGGTCGAGGTAGGTTCATCCCGCTGTGCGGTACCGCTGCCCCGATCTCGCGACGCCCGGCCCTACGCTCGCGGGCATGAACGTGACAGTGGATTTCGGGGGCCGGGCCGTGTTGGTCACCGGCGGGACCAAGGGCATCGGATTCGTGATCGCGGAGACATTCCTGGCCGCGGGCGCCGACGTGGTGGTATGCGGGCGTAACGAGCCCGAGACGCTGCCCGCCGCCGGCGGCAGGACAGCCCGGTTCATCGCGTCCGACATCCGGGACGCCGCCGCCGCGGCGGCGCTGGTGGAGCAGACCACCGACCAGTTGGGCCGGCTCGACGTGCTGGTGAACAACGCCGGCGGCTCCCCCGACGCGGACGCGGCGACGGTCTCGCCGCGCTTCTTCGAGAAGATCGTCGGCCTGAACCTGCTCGCGCCGTTCTACGTGGCGCAGCCGGCCAACACGGTGATGCAGACCCAGGAGAGCGGCGGCTCGATCATCAACATCGGCAGCGTCTCGGGCGTCGACCCTCAGCCGCGCACCGCGGCCTACTCCGCGGCCAAGGCCGGCCTGCTGATGCTCACCAAGGCGCTGGCGCTGGAATGGTCGCCCAAGGTGCGGGTCAACCACATCACCACCGGCCTCATCTACACCGAGGCCGCCGCCGGTGTCTACGGCGAGCACGGTGAGGCCGCCCTCGCCGAGGTGATCCCGATGGGGAGGATGGCGGTGCCCGCCGACGTGGCGAACACCTGCCTGTTCCTCGCGAGCGACCTCGCCTCCTACGTGACCGGCGCGGACGTCCCGGTGCACGGCGGAGGCGAGGTCCCGGCGCGCTACGTGGTGACCCGGAAGTGAGCCCGGCCGCCGGACAGCACGGTCGTGCCGTCCACGGCGGCGTCGAACAGGACGGCCTCCCCGCTCTCCCAGCACCGCACATCCAGCCGGTCGCCGGGGAAGACCGGGGAGGCGAACCTCCCCTCCAGCTCGGCCAGGTCGGCGGGGTGCGCCCCGGCGGCCTCGGCCAGCGGCAGCGTCACCGCGGCCACCGTGCACAGGCCGTGCAGGAACGGCCGGGGCATCCCGGCCGCCTTCGCCGCCTCCGGGTCGATGTGCATGTGGTGCCGGTCGCCGAGCAACCGGTACAGCGCGGCCTGGTTGGGCGAGGTGGCGACGGACAGCTCGCGGGTGGGCGCGGTCTCGGGGTGCCGGGGTGCCGAGGGGCCACGGTCGCCGCCGAAACCGCCGCACCCGGGCGCGAACAGTGACCAGGTGGCCACGAAGTAGTCGCTGACCACCTCGACCTCGAAGATCGCCGCGCTGCCCTTGTCCCACACCTGCGTGACCCGCGCCGCCATCGTCAGCTCGCCGGTCGGCGGCAGCGGCTTCAGCGAGCGCAGCCGCTGCGAGCCGTGCACGGCGGTCCTGATGTCGAACGCGCCCAGCGAGCCCAGCACGTCGGGGGCCCACTGCGCCTGTGTCAGCGCGAACGTGGGCAGCACCCGCAGCCGCTCCTCGAACACCAGGTCCAGGTCGGCGGTGGTGGCCCCCACGGCGAGCGCGTAAAGGATCACGTCGCGCTCGTCGTAGGAGACCGTACGCTCGCCGAGATGGCGGCCGATCCACTCGTTCACATGTCCCTCCCCAGCAGCAGACCGCTCGTGGGCACCCCCGTGCCCGCGGTCACGATCACGTTGTTCACGCCCCTGCCGTCCGGCCCCTTGCCTTCACCACCGGCCGGCTGGTTCACCGAGGTGCCCCGGACGAGCCGTACGGCCTCGGCGATGCCGTTCATCCCGTGCAGGTAGGCCTCGCCGAGCTGGCCGCCGTGGGTGTTGAGCGGCAGCCGCCCGCCGATCTCGAGGTTTCCGTCGGCGACGAAGTCCCTGGCCTCTCCGACGCCGCAGAAGCCGAGCTCTTCGAGCTGCGGGAGCACCAGCGGGGTGAAGTGGTCGTAGAGGATCGCCGCGTCGACGTCGCCGGGGCGCAGGCCGCTCTGCGTGTACAGCTGCCGCCCGACCAGCCCCATCTCGGGGATGCCGGTGATGACGGGCCGGTAGTAGCTGGTCATCATGTGCTGGTCGTCGCCCGTGCCCTGGGCGGCCCCGAGGATGACGGCGGGCGGGTGCGGCAGGTCGCGGGCCCGCTCGGCCGAGACGACGACCAGCGCCTGGCCGCCGTCGGTCTCCTGGCAGCAGTCCAGCAGGTGCAGCGGCTCGGCGATCCAGCGGGAGGCCTGGTGGTCCTCCAGCGTGATCGGCCGCTGGTAGAACCAGGCCGCCGGGTTGTTCGCGGCGTGCCTGCGGTCCACCACGGCGACCCGGCCGAAGTCCTCGCTGGTCGCGCCGTACTCATGCATGTAACGGCGGGCGAACATGGCGACCCACTGCGCCGGGGTGGACAGCCCGAACGGGTTGAGCCACGCGTAGGCGGCGCTGTCTGCTCCCGTCTCCAGCGGCCGGCCCGCCTGGCCGAGGCCGTACCGCACGCCGGACCGCTCGTTGAACGCCCGGTAGCAGACGACCACCTCGGCCGCGCCGGTGGCCACGGCCATCGCCGCCTGCTGGATCGTGCCGCAGGCCGCGCCGCCGCCGTGCGGGATGCGGGAGAAGAAGGTCAGCTCGCCCATGCCGGTGTTGCGGGCGACGTGGATCTCGGCGTTGGTGTCGGCGGTGAACGTCACCATGCCGTCGACGTCGGACGGCGTGAGCCCGGCGTCGGCGATGGCGGCGAGCACCGCCTCACAGGCGAGGTGGAGCTCGCTGCGCCCGGAGTCCTTGGAGAACTCGGTGGCGCCGATGCCGGCGATGGCGGCGGCGCCGGAAAGCGGATTTCCGCGGCTGCTCATGTCGCGTCCTTCGAGGGAAGCCGCACCACGGCGGTGCCGGTCACGTGGGCGCCCAGGCCGTTCATGCCGCGTACGGCGATCTCGACCCGGTTGTCCTCGTCGTGCTTGGCCGTCACCGTGCCGGTCAGCACCATCGTGTCGCCGGGGTAGTTGGGCACCCCGAGCCTGATCTTGATGGCCTTGACGACGGCGGCGGGGCCCGCCCACTCGGTGACGTACCGGTCGACCAGGCCGTTGGTGGTCAGAATGTTCATGAAGATGTCCCTTGAACCCCGCTCGACGGCGAGGCCGGGGTCGTGGTGGACGTCCTGGTAGTCGCGGCTGGCGATCGCGGTCGCGACGATGGACGTCCGGGTCAGCGGGATCGGCAGCTCCGGCAGCGTGTCGCCCACCGCCACCTCGTCGTAGGCCCGGGTCATGAGGCCGTCCTCGAGAGCACGGCGCCCAGGCGGGCCAGGTCGGCGCTCGGGCCGCCCAGGGTTCCCGCGATCTGCTTGCCCCACAGGAAGTAGCGGTGCACGGGGTAGTCGACGTCGACGCCGATGCCGCCGTGCACGTGCTGGACGCGGTGGACGACGTTCAGCCCGCCCTCGCCGGCCCACCACCTGGCGACCAGCACGGCGGAGTCCGCGGAGGCGTCGCCATCCTCCAGCGAGGTGACGGCCTGCCACAGGCACACCCGCATGGCCTCGATGTCGATGTAGCAGTCGGCGAGCTGGTGCTGCACCGCCTGGAAGGTGGCCAGCGGGCGGCCGAACTGCCTGCGCTCGCTGAGGTAGGTCGCGGCCAGCCGCAACGCGCCCTCGGCGACGCCGAGCTGTACGGCGGCCAGCGCGACTCCGGCCCGCTGGATGGTCCAGTCCAGCACGCCCGAACCGGGGGCGCCGACGGCCTGGGCCGCCGCGCCGTCGAGGGTGAGGTGGCCGGCCAGGTCGTGGGTGGTGGTCTCCGCCCGCTCCCAGGTGACGCCGTCGGTTTCACGCTCGATGAGGAACAGGCCGGGGCCCGTCTCCGCGGTCGCGGACACCAGCACGTGACCGGCCGCGAACGGCGAGGGCACGACGGCCTTGACACCGGTCAGCCGCCACCCCTCACCGTCCGGCCGTGCCGTACAACGCGGCTCGGCCGGGTCGTGCGGGCCGAACTCCTCAAGGGCCAGGGTGACCCGCGCCGTGCCCTCCGCGATGCCGGGAAGGATCGCCGCGCGCTGCGCCGCCGTTCCTTGCCGAGCAGCATGCTGCTCGGGCGTGCCGTACTCGGCGATGGCGAGGGCGGCGACGGCGCCCGGCCACAGCGGGACCGGGGCGACGGTGCGGCCCTGCTCGGTCAGCAGCACGCACAGCGCGGCCAGGCCGAGCCCGGCGCCGCCCGCCTGCTCCGGCATGGCGATGCCGAGCAGGCCTGCCTTGGCCAGCTCGGCCCACAGGTCCTCGTCGACCCGCTCGGCGGTGCCCTCCACGGCGCGGACGCGCTCGGTGGTGGCGCGGTCGGTGAAGATCTGCCGAGCCAGCTCGCGTACCGCCTCGAGCTCTTCGTCCAGGGTGAAGTCCATCAGTTGCTCCCCTCCCGTAGGCGGAACACCGGAAGTGACAGGTCGGGATCGGCGTCCAGCCAGTCGAGGACCACGGGCATGCCGATCTCGACCTCCTCGGGGGTGACGCCGACCAGGTTGGTGATCAGCCGGGTGCCCTCGGCGAGCTCCACGACCGCGACGATCAGCGGATACTCGAACGCGGGGTGTCTGGGGTGGTGGTTGACCACGAAGCTGTAGACGTGCCCCCGGCCGGACGCCTCGACGGTGTCCCAGTCGAACGAGCCACAGTGGGCACAGCAGGGGCCGGGCGGGTGGCGCAGGACCTGACACGACGCGCAGCGCTGGATGACCAGCCGGTGATCGCGCGCGGCCGCGAACCAGAACTCGTTGTCCCGGTTGATCGCCGGCCGGGGCCGCGGCGCCTTCGGCTCGGGCTCCTGAGCCGCTTCAGGTTGGGGCTCGGTCTTCGGCTTGGGCCGGAAACGCAGCGTGCGCCAGCGCTGGACGGCCACGACCTCGCCGCCGGCGTCGGTATAGGTCCGCATGGTGGTCACGAACCGTCCCACGCCCAGCGCGGTGGTCTTCTCCGGCGAGATCGACTCGACGACCTCGCGCGCGCTGACGTGGTCCCCGACCACGAGCTCACGGTGGAACTCGAACTCGGAGTCGGTCGCCACCACCGAGGTGTAGCCGCCCTCGTCGAGCAGGGCGATCAGCTCGGCCATGCCGGGGCCGCGACCCGGGTTGACAGGAGCAGGGCCCGCGGCGGTCGCGGCGTATCCGCGCATGGTCCACGCCTGGACCATCGAGGCGGGCGCGACGATCCCGTCCCGGCCGGTGGCCCTGGCGGCCTCCGCGTCCAGGTAGATCGGGTTCTGGTCGCCCATCGCCTCGACCCAGTGGCGGATCATCGGGACGTTGACCGGGTCCTGGCCCGGCTTCGGCGGGACGACCTCGACCCCCACGAAGGCCGCCAGCCGCTCCTCGTAGTCCCCGCTGTGGTTCGAGCCGTGGTTCGGGCCGCTCATGCGCCGCGTCCCATCCGGGGCAGGCCGAGGCCCTGGGTGGCGACCATGTCCCGGAGGATCTCGTTCACTCCGCCGCCGAAGGTGTTCACGATGCCCTGCCGCGACAGCTGCTCGATCTGTCCGGCCAGTACGGCACCGGGCGACTCGGGGCGGATCCGGCCGGCCGCGCCGAGGATCCCGGTCAGCGTGCGCTGCACGTCGATGTGGGTCTCGGTGCCGTACGCCTTGGCCGCGCCGGCGTCGGCGCCGGTGAGCTCGTCCCGGGCGACCGCGCTGGTCATCTTCCAGTTCAGCAGCCGCATCGCCTCCAGCTTGGCGTACGTGCGGGCGAAGTCCCGCTGGACCCACGGCAGCTCGATCGCGCCGTTGTCCTTCGCCCACTCCAGGACCCGCTCCCACAGCTGGATCATGCGGCCGCCCAGCGCGGCCAGGCCGATCCGCTCGTGGTTGAGCTGGTGGGTGATCAGCCGCCAGCCGCCGTCGATCTCGCCGACGACCTCGGCGGCGGGCACCCGTACCCCGCTGTAGTAGGTCGCGGTCACGACCATGCCGCCCACCGTCTGGATCGGGCTCCAGGAGAACCCGGGGTCGTCGGTCGGGACGATCAGGATGGTGATGCCCCTGTGCTTGGGGGCGTCGGGGTCGGTACGGCAGGCCAGCCAGACATAGTCGGCGGTGTTGGCGCCACTGGTGAAGATCTTGCTGCCGTCGACGACGAACTCGTCGCCGTCCCGCACCGCGCGGGTCGTCAGCGAGGCCAGGTCGGTGCCCGCGTCGGGCTCGGTGTAGCCGATCGCGAAGACGATGTCCCCCGACAGGATGCCGGGCAGATAGCGCCGCTTCTGCTCCTCAGAACCATGCGCCATCAGCGTCGGGCCGACCGTGTTGACGGTGACGAACGGGAACGGCAGCCCCGCCCGCTGGACCTCGTCGAAGAACACGTACTGCTCCTCGATCGACCGGCCCTGCCCGCCGTACTCCGTCGGCCACCCGACTCCGAGCCAGCCGTCGGCGCCGAGGCGCCTGACGACCTCGCGGAAGCGGTCGCCGCCCACGCCTTCCTCGCCCACGCGCCGCCGCTCGTCCTCCGGCAGCAGGCTCGCGAAGTATTCCCGCAGCTGCGCGCGCAGCTCTCGTTGCGCCGCGGTCTCCCGCAGATCCATGTTCCCCCCTCTTCTGCCTACGGCAGGAAGCGCGCGCGCCCGTTCGCGAGGAACTCCTCACGCAGCGCGGCCTTGTCGTCTTCGGTCATCAGGGTGTACGTCGGCTCGCCGCGCCCGGCCCAGCGGTAGACCTCGTCCGTCGTCCGCCAGCCCTCGTGCTGCATCTCCTTCTTGCGCAGCTTGCTGGAGCCGGTGGTGGGCAGCGCGTGGGACACCCGGACGAACCGGGGCGCGCCCTTGGTGCCGAGGTCCGCCTGCCCGGCCAGGAAGGCGGGCAGGCCGAGCTCCTCGAACGTCGTGCCCTGCGGGATCTCGATCGCGGCCATCACCAGGTCGCCGGAGCGGGGATCGGGCACCGCGAAGACGCCCGCCGCCATGATCGACGGGTGCCGGCGCAGCACGCGCTCGGTCAGCAGCGCCGAGATGTTCTCGCTGTCGACCCTGATCCAGTCACCCGATCGCCCGGCGAAGTAGAGGTATCCCGCCTCGTCGACGTAGCCGAGGTCGCCGGTCCAGTACCAGCCGTGGCGGACCCGCTCGGCGTTGGCCGCTTCGTTCTTGTAGTAGCCCTCGAACTTCGCCGCGCCGTCGACGTCGACGATCTCGCCGATGGCCTCCTCGGCGTTGGCGACCCGGCCGTGCCCGTCGAGCACCGCACGGGGGCGGACCTGCCTGGTCTCCGGGTCGACCACCCGTACGCCCGGGTGTGCGGGCCTGCCCAGCGCGGTCGCGGGCCCCTCCGGGGCCAGCCGGATCATGCCGGCGCCCTCGCTGGAGCCGTAGGCCTCGATGAGCCGGCAGCCGAAGCGGCGCAGGAACCCGGCCTGGTCCTCGGGCGAGGCCTCGGTGCCGAAGGCGTGGGTGAGCGTGTTGTCGGCGTCGTCGGGCTTCTCGGGCGTGGCCAGGACGTACGCGATCGCCTTGCCGACATAGCTGAAGAACGTCACGCCGTAGAAGCGGACGTCGGGCAGGAAGCCGGAGGCGGAGAACCTGGGGGTGAGGGTGACGGTCGCGCCGGCGGTCAGCGCCGGCGTCCACAGGGCCATCAGCGCGTTGCCGTGGAAGAGCGGCATGCAGCAGTAGGTGACGTCGTGCCGCTGGATGTCGTACTTCGCGCAGTTGGCGTAGCCCAGCCCGGTCAGCCTGCCCTGGGAGCAGACGGCCGCCTTCGAGGCCCCGGTGGTGCCCGAGGTGAACAGCAGCAGCATCTGCGTCTTCGGCGTGATGCCGGCGTCCCGGTACGGCTCGCAGGCGTGCGCGGCGTAGTCGTCCGCGTCGACCAGCAGGAACCGGTCGCGGGGCACGCCGATGTCGAGGCCGTCGAGCAGCTTCAGGCCCGCCTCGTCGGTGATGACCAGCTGCAGGTCGGTGTGCCGGACCTCCTGCTCCAGGTAGGAGCCGCGCCGGGTGGAGTTGATGCCGACGATCGTGGCGCCGGCCAGCGCGGCCGCGCCGAGCCAGAAGATGTACTCCGGCACGTTGTCGAGCAGGACCCCGATGTGGAACGGCCGGTCCGTCCGCAGTTCGCGGGCGAGCGCCGCACGGGCCGCGCTCTCCCGCACCACCTCGTCCCAGGTCCAGGTGCGCTCGCGGGTCCGCAGCCCGGGGTGGTCGTCGCCGGCCCGGTCGAGCAGCAGGTCGGCGATCGTCTCTCGTCGCACTTCTACGCCTGCCTCCTCGTCAGCGGGCCGGTCAGAGGGCCGGTCAGCACGCAGTGGGTGCCGCCGTAGATCGCGGTCATGCACTTGTTGCAGTGGATGCACAGGGAGCGGACGCTCGCGTCGTCCTTGATCCGGTTGATCAGGTCGGGTTCCCGCAGCAGCGCCCGGGCCATCGCGACGAACTGGAAGCCCTCGCGCATCGCCTGGTCCATGACGTGCTTGCCGGTGATCCCGCCGAGCAGGATGAGCGGCATCGTGACCGCGGCGCGGATCTGCCGCGCGTCGTCGAGCAGGTAGGCGTCCTTGTAGGGGTAGGCGCGCAGGAAGTGTTTGCCGACCAGCTTGACGCCGAGCTTCACCGGCTGGGGCATGACCGCGGCGAACTCCCGCAGCGGCGCGTCGCCCTTGAACAGGTACATCGGGTTGAGCAGCGAGCTGCCCGCGGTGAGCTCCAGAGCGTCGAGCGAGCCGTCCTGCTCCAGCCACTGGGCGACCTTGATCGCCTCGTCGAGCCAGAAGCCGCCGGGCACCCCGTCGTCCATGTTGAGCTTGGCGGTGATCGCGATGCGGTCGCCGACGGCGTCCCGTACGGCTCGGGCGATGTTCCTGGACAGCCGGGCGCGGTTCTCCAGGCTTCCGCCGTACTCGTCTTTGCGGTGGTTGACCTTCGGGCTCAGGAACGAGCTGGCGAGGTAGTTGTGGCCGAGGTGGATCTCGACGGCGTCGAATCCGGCCTCGACGGCCATCGTGGCGGCGTCGGCGTGGGCGCGGACGATCCGGTCGAGGTCGGCGCGGGTCGCCGCCTTGGTGAAGCTCGTGGTGGTCGCGTGGAAGTGCCGGCTGGGACCGAGCGCGGGGAGCTTGTTGGACTTGGGGTTGGCGACCGGGCCGGCGTGGCCGATCTGCGCGGCGACCGCCGCGCCTTCGGCGTGCACCGCCTCGGTCAGCTTGCGCAGGCCGGGCAGCGCCTCGGGCCGCCACTGGATCTGGCGCCGGTCCGTCCGCCCCTCGGGAGCCACGGCGCAGTAGGCCACCGTGGTCATCCCGACTCCGCCGGCCGCGTGCCGGACGTGGAAGTCGATCAGCTCGTCGGTGACCAGACTTTTACGGCTCAGCCCTTCGTATGTGGCCGCCTTGATCACGCGGTTGCGCAGCGTGACCGGGCCGAGCTTCGCCGGGGCCAGCACGTCCGGGACGGCCGGGTCCCGGGGCGGTGTCTGAGTCAAGGGGTCCTCCGTCGGGTGGAATGGCAGCGTCGACGTTAGTCAGCGGCCGGTTTCGGATCCGGGCAGATCCCGCTGACCGGAACGTTCCGGCCAGGCCTCAGCCCCTCCTGCTCACGGCGGAGATCGATTCGAGCGCCGCCGCGATCTGGTCGGTTTGCGCCTGCGCCTCCATGAGTTGGCGCAGCAGCCACAGCCGCAGCACCCGCGCCACCGCCGCGGCGAGGTAGAGCGCCGCACCCAGCACGATGACGCCGACGCAGGCCGTCGCGAGGATGTGGAGGGAGGCGATGTTACGGAGGTCGTCCTGGGTGAGCGAGTTGTTGTAGGAGACGAGGGCGCCGATCACGCCGCCGATCATCAGCACCGCGCCGACGATCCGCCACTTGCCGTCATGGCGGGACTGGTCGGCCTTC
The DNA here is from genome assembly GCF_016863115.1 of Sphaerimonospora thailandensis. GTDB lineage: Bacteria > Actinomycetota > Actinomycetes > Streptosporangiales > Streptosporangiaceae > Sphaerimonospora > Sphaerimonospora cavernae. Next base: position 64,868 of record NZ_BOOG01000034.1, on the reverse strand, counting down.
AGCTTCAGCTTCGCCGCGTCCGTCCTGAACTGCTCGCGTCGTTCCTCGGTCAGCATTTCTCAGCCTCCTAGATAGCTGCTTGACAGTTGGTCCTCGATCTCGGCCGGCGCTCCGGCCGAGACGACACGCCCGTTCAGCATCAGCGCGGCGGTGTCGGCGATGGGCAGCACCGCGCGGGCGAACTGCTCGGCCACCAGGACCGACAGCCCCTCGGCGACCAGCTGCGCGACCGTGTCGTACATCTGGGTGACGATCATGGGGGCGAGTCCCATGGACAGCTCGTCGAGCAGCAGGACCGCCGGGTTCGTGCCGAGGGCCCGCGACAGCGCGAGCATCTGCTGCTGGCCGCCCGACAGCGAACCGGCGAGCTGGTCGCGCCGCTCGGCGAGGATCGGAAACCGGGAGTAGGCCGCCTCCTCCACGTCCCGCAGCCGCGCGCCGGTGCCGGTGGCCACCCACAGGTTCTCCCGCACGGTGAGGTTGGGGAAGATCCCCCGGCCCTCGGGGATGGAGCAGACGCCCAGCCGTGCCGCGTCCTCGGCGGACACGCCGTTCACCCGGCGGCCGGCGAACCGCAACTCGCCGCCGGTGACCGGGAGCAGGCCCGCGCAGACCTTCATGGTGGTCGACTTGCCGCCGCCGTTCGGCCCGAGCAGCGCGACGACCTTGCCGGGCCCGACCCTGAGGTCCACGCCGTGCAGCACCTCGATCGGGCCGTAGGCGGCGCGCACGCCGGAAAGCTCCAGCAGCGGCGCCGGCTCTTCCGCGCCGGACCCGGCTCCCGTGCCGTCCCTCATGGCGTGACCTCCTCCGTCCCGATGTAGGCCGCGATGACCTCCGGCGACTCCTGGATCTCCTTCGGGGTGCCGGACGCGATGACCTTGCCGTAGTCGAGCACGTGGATCGTGCCGCACAGCTTCATCACCAGCGGGAGGTCGTGCTCGACCAGGCAGACGGCGATCCCCTCGGCGGCCAGGCCGGTCAGCAGCTCGGCGAACGCCTCGGTCTCCCGCTCGGTCTGGCCGGAGGCCGGCTCGTCGAGCAGCAGCACCCGCGGCGAGGTCATCAGGGCCCGGGCGACCTCCACGACCCGCGCCCGGCCGGTCGGGATGTCCGACACGTCCAGGTCGGCGATGTCGCGCAGGCCCGTCCGGTCCAGGATCTCGTCGGTCCGCCGGTCGACGTCGATGCCGCGCCCGCCGCCGGCCGCCCGCGCGATGTCCCCGGCGACCCTGATGTTGTCGCGCACCGACAGCGACAGGAACAGCTCGAGCCGCTGGAACGTGCGGGCCATGCCCAGGCGGGCGCGCCGGGCCGGAGGCAGTCCGGTGATGTCCTCGCCGTCCAGCAGGACCCGGCCCGCCGCCGGCCGCTGCAGCCCGGTGATCGTGTTGAACAGCGTGGTCTTGCCCGCGCCGTTCGGGCCGATCAGCCCGGTGATCCGGCCTTCGGTAACGCCGATGCTGACGTCGTTGACGGCCGTGTTGCCGCCGAATCGGACGGTGACGCCCCGGGTTTCGAGCAGGGGTGTCTGAAGTGGCGGTGGCTCAGGCGACTGCATGCCTGTCTCCTCCCAATGCCGGCGCCAGGCCGAGTTCGCGGTCGAGCCGGTCCCGCAGCTCCGGTGTGTACGGCTCGTCCACGCCGACCAGCTCCAGCGGGGTCTCCCGTACGGCCGTGGGCGCGAGCATCCGGCCGAAGACCGGCAGCATCATGACCAGGCACGCGGTGAGGACGGCGAACCACCAGTTGCCGATGACGCCGGTCAGCGCCAGCACGTACAGCACCGCCTGGGCGGCGGCGCCGCCGATCAGCACGGGCCGGGCGTTCCGCAGCGCCCGGTAGCTCTCGAACAGGTCGTGCACCATGCCGCTGGGGTTCTTGCCGACGCCCATGCCTATCAGGGCGGTGGCGACCATCGCCAGGTGCCCGAGGGACTTGAAGATCGTCTCCATCGGCGGGGTGGCGGCGGCCAGGTCGTTGAACGTGCCGATGATGATGGTGAATCCGACGCCCGACATCAGACCGCCGAACAGGGCGCCGCTGACATAGCCGATGCCGCCCACGACGGTGAGCATCACCAGCGACAGGCTCGCCATGATGTGGAAGTTGTCACCGGCGACCGATCCGCCGGCGCTCGCCATGAGCACGCCGCCGAGCCCGGCGATCGCCGCCGACAGCATGAAGACGCCGAACTTGAGCTTGACCAGGTTCTGGCCGAGCATCGCCGAGGCCGCCGGGCTGTCCTTCATCGCGGCGAGCCGCCTGCCGTACCCGCTGTTACGCAGCGCGACCAGGCCGATGGCGATCAGCGCGAACAGCACGGTCGCGGTCATCAGCAGTGTCCTGCCGTCGCGCAGGTCGAGCGGGCCGACCTGGAGCGGCGGGACGATCAGCGTGCCGTTCGGGAACAGCGAGAACGTCACGCCGAACAGCGTGTGCTCGGTGGTGTCGCGCAGCACCATGTTCGACAGGAACACCCCGAAGGCCATGGTGGCGAGCGCCAGGTAGAGGCCGCGCAGCCGCAGCGCGGGCAGGGCGACCAGCCCGCCGACGACGGCGGTCACGAGCACGGCGAGCAGGACGCCCCACGGGGTGAGCCGGGCCGCCAGGCCGGTGCCGGTGATGCCGAAGTGGAACGCGACGATCGTGGCGACCGCGCCGAACGACAGCGGTGCCAGGTTCAGCTCGCCGGCGTAGCCGGTGAGCACCGTGAGCGACAGCGCGATGATCGCGAACGTCATGCCGAGCCCGAACGTGGTGATCGAGGTGTCGTCCATCAGCAGCGCGAGCAGGAAGACCCCGGCCACGAGGGCGGCCCCCGACGTGACGGCTTTGCGCACGGTCGGCGCCCGGTACCGCTCGCGGGTGCGGATCGCCGCGCCGCGCAGCCGGTCCTGCGGCAGCACGATGAGCACGACGAACAGGATGATCATTGGAAGTGAGACGCGGAGGTTGCCCGCCCACGTCCAGTCTGTCGGGAAGTAGGCCGCCACGTAGGTGGCGGCCAGGCCGAGCACCATCGCGCCGGCGAACGTGCGCGGGATGCTGCGCAGCCGGCCGAACATCGCCGCCGCGAACGCGTCGATGACCAGCAACGTCAGCGCGTTGGCCTCGAGCGCGCCGCCGCCGACGGGGGTGATCAGGACGCCGGCCAGCACGGCGAGGGTCGAGCCGAGCGCCCAGGAGAGCATGGCGATCCGGTCGGGGTTGTGCCCGCATCGCCGCAGGAGGTCGGGATCGTCGACGGCGCCCCGCATGACCACGCCCACCCGGCTGCGGGTGAACAGCACCCGCAGCCCGACGGCGATCGCGGCGGCCGCCAGGAGGCAGATGATCTCGTGGTAGCGGATGACCACGCCGGAGAACTCGACCTTCGCGCCCGCCCCGAAGAACATCTCCATGATCCGGGCGTCTTCCGGATGCCAGATCCACTGGGAGAGGAACAGCATGCCGAGCAGGATCGCCACCGTGACGACGATCTTGGTGACGTCGGCGGTGTCCCGCAGGCCCTTCATGATCAGCGCGTGCAGGGCGGCGCCCATGGCGGGCCCGACGACGCCGACCACGATGATCAGCGACAGCCACATCGGCAGGCCCCACCCGTAGGTGAGCTGCCAGTAGAGGAACGTGCCGAGCATGGCCTGCGCGCCATGGGCGAAGTTGAAGATTCCCGAGGTGTTGTAGGTGAGGACCAGCCCGGAGGCGGCGATGGCGTACACCGCCCCCAGGACGAGCCCCAGAATCGTGAAGGTCAGGAACGTGGTCATGCGGTTGCCCTCAATGAGGCGATCAGATGACGGGGATCAGATGACGGGGATCAGAGCTGCGGCTTGATCACGTTGGGGGTGAGGAAGGTGGTGGCGACCCGGTCCTCGTTGAGCTTGGTGCCCCACGTCGACGGGTCGGTCTTGAGCACGTTGCTCTTGTCACAGGCGAACTCGCCGACGTTGGCCGGGGCGACCTGCTTGTAGGTCGATCCGGTGAGCTTCACCATCAGCGCGCAGCTGGCCGGCAGGTTGGCGCCGGGATCGGTCGGAGCGTGCAGGCCTCCGCCGGTCCACTCGTGCACCTGCGACAGCTTGTTGACCATGCACTGGCGGGTGAGGTCGGAGCCGCACTCCTTGGCCGCGGTCGCCCACAGCAGGAACGCCGAGGTCGCCTGCATGCCGAGCAGCGCGGTCTTGCCGCCCTCGGCGCCCACCAGATCGAGGTACTTCTTGACCGCCGGGACCTGGTCGGCGTTCTCGAACGGCTGGAAGATCAGGCCGGCGTGGATGTTGTCGCCCGCGCCCGAGGTGTTCCACTTCGCGACGGCCTGGCTGTACCAGGTCGCCTCGAACACCAGCGTCGGCTTGGCGCCGACGCGGTCGAGCGCCTCCAGCAGACTGAACATGGCCGGGTCGGGCGTCTTGGAAGTCCACAGCACGTCGACGCCGCACGCCTTGAACTTCTCGGCGAACGGCACGTAGCTGGGGTCGCCCTCGTTGTTGAGCTGGACGCCGCAGTCCTTCGGCGTGATGCCGAGCTCCTTCATGGCGGACTTGACCTTGTTGCTGCCCGTGATCACGGCCGGTGAGGTGGACGTGACCAGGTCCACCTTGTCCTTGATCTGGGGGAAGGTCTCGGCGGCCAGCTTCAGCGGAGCCGCGTTGTAATGGTCGACCGGGTAGGGGACCGACTCGAACTTCATCGGTCCCATCGCCGCGTTCGGGCCGACGGTGAAGCCCGCGACCGTCGGCAGGTTGCACGCGACGCGGTACTGCTCGGCCGCCTCGTCCATGGCGAAGCCCTGGCCGACGAGCATGAAGTCCTGCTTGCAGGCCTTCTGCATGACGGTGGCCGTCTGCATGTACGCGGCGTCGTACTGGTTGCCCTTGATCTGGCGGCCGTTGATGCCGCCCTGCGCGTTACACCATTTGATCATGGCGCTGACCGCGTCGCCCATCTCCTTGGACAGGCCGGGCGCCTTGGGGAAGCCGCGGTCGTCGCCGTAACCGATGGTGATCGTGGTGTCCGTGACGCCCTGGTCGGTGGCGCCCTTGGCGTCCCCCGGCCCACAGGGCGAGGGCAGCGTGCCGAACATCTCCTGGCCGCCGGCCGAGGCGGCGGGCGTGGCGGCCCCGCCGTCGCCGGCCACGGGGGCCGGCGCCGATCCGCCGCGCTCGCCGGCACAGGCCGTCAATATCGAAAGCACCAGGGCGCCGGCCGCCACGCGGGCGATCGCCTTGCCGTTCATCAAGGTTCTCCTCTCACTGACCGCATGACGGCGGGCAGGTCTTCGGGGGGTACAGCACTGCTTGGGGTGAGGGCACCGCTTGAGGTGAGGGCACCGCTTGGGGTGAGGGCACTGCTGGGAGGTACGGCACGGCTCAGCCGAAGAAGGCCTGTCCGCCGTCGAGAGGCACGGTCGCGCCGGTCAGATAGCGCAGGTCGGGGCCGACGAGCGCGACCACGGCCCGGCCGATGTCCTGTTCGCAGTCGCCGATGTAGCCCAGCGGGATCGTCCTGCGAAACTCCGCGGCCTCGGCGGGAGCGGCCTGCGCCCAGCGCTCCAGCGCCGGCGAGAGCGCGTGCGGAGCGATGGAGTTGGCGCGGATGCCGTCCGGTCCCCACTCGGCGGCGGCCGTCCGGGTCAGCGACCGCAGGGCCTGCTTGGCCGCGGCGTAGGCGCCGTAGGTGGTGGGATCCCACCGGACCATCGCCGAGGTCACGAGGTTGACGATGCTGCCGCCGCCGCGCCGCTTCATGTGCGGGTGGCAGGCCTTCATGAACGCGAACGCGGCGAACGGGCCGGTGCGGAAGCCCTTCTGGAAGGCCTCGTCGCTCAGCGACAGCAGCGGGCCCTGCGAACCGGAGTAGGCGTTGTTGACGAGGATGTCGACCCCGCCCAGCCGTCCGGCCACCTCCTCCACGACCGCGGGAATCGCCGCCGTGTCGCTCACCTCGCACAGGAACGCCTCGGCCCGCCCCCCGCGCTCACCGATCAGCGCGCAGGTCGCCTCCAGCTTCGCCATCGTGCGGCCGAGCACCGCGACAGACGCGCCTTCGGCTGCGAGAGCGAGCGCGATGCCCTGGCCCACCCCCTGACCGGCACCCGTGACAATTGCGACTTTTCCGTCCAAACTTCCCACAAGTCGTCCATTCCGCCGAGTCTTGGAACCGCAATAGTGATGTGGCCCGGCACACCCGGAGGGCCGAGTCTCGCTCACCGGGAACAGGCTTTCCGGCTGCGTGACGGCATCGTGGATCGGTCCCGGTCACCGGGAGACGCGACCACCGGGCGGCCGACATTAGGTTGGGTGGGAGAAACGCCGCGTCAGCCGTACACGAGAAGGACCCGCATGACCAGCTGCTGCTCTCCCGGTAGAGGGTCGGCGGACCACCGGGCCACGCCCGCACCGCCCGCACCGCCCGCACCCGTCCGCCGCGGCGACCCCGCCGACGATCCCGTCAAGGGCATGGTGGGCATCCCCGGCGGGACCTTCCTGATGGGCGGCGAGGACCCGGACGGCTGGGCGGCGGACGGCGAGGGACCGATCCGCGAGGTGACGCTGAGCCCGTTCCTCATCGACCCCGTGTGCGTGACCAACGCGAAGTTCGCCACTTTCGTCAAGGCCACCGGCTACGTCACGGACGCCGAGCGGTTCGGCTGGTCGTTCGTCTTCCACCACGTCGCCGACCGCCGCCACGTCATCGACGGCCATGTGCCCGGTGCGCCCTGGTGGCTGGCGGTCGCCGGCGCCACCTGGCGCTCCCCCGAGGGGCCCGAATCCGGCATCACGTCACGGCAGAACCATCCCGTCGTCCACGTCTCCTGGAACGACGCCGCCGCGTACGCCGCCTGGGCGGGAAAGCGCCTGCCCACCGAGGCCGAGTGGGAGATGGCCGCCCGCGGCGGGCTCGTCCGGGCCCGTTATCCCTGGGGCAATGAGCTGACCCCGCGTGGGCGGCACCGGTGCAACATCTGGCAGGGCCGGTTTCCGCAGGTGAACACCGCGGAGGACGGTTACGCGGGCACCGCGCCGGTCAAGTCCTTCGCGCCCAACGGCTACGGCCTGTACAACGCCTCCGGCAACGTGTGGGAGTGGTGTGCGGACCGGTGGAGCACCGACTGGCACGTGGCCGAGTCCCCGCGGACCAGGATCGATCCGCAGGGCCCCCCGGCGGGCGACGGCCGCGTGCTGCGCGGCGGCTCGTACCTGTGCCACGACTCCTACTGCAACCGTTACCGGGTCGCCGCGCGCACGGGCAACACCCCTGATTCGTCCAGCGGCCACACCGGCTTCCGCTGCGCCGCCTCGCGGTGAGCCCGGTTCGCACGCCCGACCCTGAAGGTCACGTGTCCCGGTGACCGGGAGCCGCGGCATCCCGCATCCGGCGTTTGCCGACAATTCCGGCTACCGGGATGAAGGGAACCGATAGGCATGTCGACAGATCCGAAGATCGCGATGGCGGCGATCATGGGCCGTCTCACCGGCCCGGGCGGCGCATTCGAACTGGCCGAGGAGGACGTCCTCGGCGCGCGGATGACCGTGTTCAAGAACCGCCGGCGCAATCTCGGCGAGGTGCTGGCCGACTCGGTCCGGTACGGCGACCGTGACTACATCGTGACCGCGACCGAGCGGCTGAGCTTCACCGAGCACGCCCGCCAGGTCGCCTCGCTGGCGAAGGCGCTGCGCGAGGAGTTCGGCGTGCGCCCCGGCGACCGGATCGCGATCAACGCGGCCAACCATCCCGGCTGGATCATCTCGTTCTGGGCGGCCATCGCCGCCGGCGCGATCCCGGTCGGCTACAACGCCTGGTGGACGGCCCGGGAGGTCGAGTACGCCCTGGGCCACACCGAGCCGAAGCTGCTCGTGGCCGACGCCAAGCGGGCCGCGCTCGCCGCCGGCGTGACGGTGCTGACGGTCGAGGAGGACGTGCCGCGGCTGGCCCGCCTGCACCCCGAAGCACCGCTGGTCCCACACGCCGCGGCCGAGGACGACCCGGCGGTCATCCTCTACACGAGCGGCACCTCCGGCCGGCCGAAGGGCGCGGTGCACTCCCACCGCAACCTCACCTCGGTCATCGAATACCACCGCATGAACGACGCCGTGGCCCTCGCGTTCGGCGACCCCACCGATCCGGCCGACCGGCGCTATCTGCTGGCGCTGCCGCTGTTCCACATCGCGAGCCTGCACAACCTCGCCGTGCCGCGCCTGGCGACCGGCAGCGCGATCGTCCTGCACCAGGGCGCCTTCGACGTGGACACGGTGCTGCGGCTGATCGAGAAGGAGCGGGTCACCAACTGGGGCGCGGTGCCCACGATGGCGCACCGGCTGATCGAGCACGGCGACCTGTCGACGTACGACATGTCCTCGCTGACCGCGTTCTCCCTGGCGTCCGCGCCGTCGTCGCCGGCGTTCAAGGAGAAGCTGCGCGGGGCATTCCCCCCGGCGAAGGACGCCCTGGTCGACAGCTACGGCCTGACCGAGACCTGCACCGCCGTGACGGTGGCGACCCCCGCCGACCTGGCCGAGTCGCCGGGGACGCTGGGCCATCCCCTCGCGACCGTGCGACTGGAGATCCGCGACCCCGAGGGCAACGCGCTGCCCGAGGGCGAGGAGGGCGAGATCTGCGTGCGGAGCCCGTACAACATGCTCGGCTACTGGCGCGATCCCGAGGCCACCGCGCGGGCGATCGACGCCGACCGGTGGCTGCACACCGGTGACATCGGCGTGGTCGAGCGGGGCCGGGTGCGCCTCACCACCCGCCGGTCCGACCTGATCCTGCGCGGCGGCGAGAACGTCTACCCCGCGGAGATCGAGAACGCCCTCGCCGAGCACCCGGGCGTCCGCGAATGCGCGGTCATCGGCACGCCCCACCCCGACCTCGGCCAGGAGGTCACCGCCGTGGTCGTCGTCGACGCCGGGCAGCCGGTCGGCGAGGACGAACTGCGCGCCTTCCTCGCCGAGCGGCTCGCCTACTTCAAGGTCCCGTCGCGGTGGCGGATCACCGGCGAGCCCCTCCCCCGCAACGCCACCGGCAAGGTGATCCGCCGCGAGATCGAGAAGTCCGTCCAGTGACCAGGCGCTCGGTATGCTGCCCGGGTGAGCAGCGAACGGCACCTGGCCGACTGGCTGAAGACGAGGAGCCGTGAGCAACTCGACCTGATCCTCGCCCGCGGCGGCCTCGTCAAGGGCGGCGTGGCCAGGCGCGACCTCCCGCGCGTGCTGCTGCAGCACCGGGTCGCGACCTCGCTCATCGGGTTCTGCACGCTCCCGCAGACTCAGACGCTGGCGGCCGTGGCCTGGTTGGCCGAGCGGCAGTACGGCTCGATCGGCGGTGAGTTCTGGCGCGCCGAGGACCCGGCGGAACGGGCGGTACCCCGCACCCGCGTGATCGACCTGCTCGCCGGAGCCGACGCGAGCCTGCGGGCCGCCGCGGAGGCCACCTTGACCGAGCTGGCCGACATGGCGCTGGTGCTGCCGCCACACGGCGACCAGGTGATCGTGCCGAACGCGGTCCACGCGCACCTGGCCGGCGCCCTGGGCCTGGGCCGCCCGGCCGGTCAGCTCATCGCCGCATACTTCAACGCCCCGGAGGTCCACAAGATCGCGATGGGGCTGGGCTTTCCGAAAGCCGCCGGGCGGGACGCCGCCGAGCGCAACGTGGTCGGCTTCCTTACCGACCCGGCGCGCGTACGCGCCCTGCTCGCCGAGGCCCCCGGATCCGTCCGGGAATGGGTGACCACCATCGCCCGGCACGGATCACGGGTGCGCACCCACGCCTTCCACCATGGCGGGGTCTACGGGTACAACCCGAACAACAAGTTCGTCTTCCACCCCGGTGGATCGGGCGACCCGAACACCGACTGGCTGACCGCTCGCGGGCTGCTGCTGCCCGCCGGATCGCTCGATGTGGCCGAGCTTCCGTTCGAGGTGGCCGAAGCCGTCCTCGGCGAGGTGCGCGCACCGTACACGCCCGAGCCGCCGCAGCCCCCGGCCGACCTGCCCGCCGTCGACGGCGTCGAAGGAGCCGGCCAGATCGCCCTGACCACCGCGGCCAGTCAGATCGAACGCCTGCTGGCCGCCTGCGCCACCGAACCCCTCTCGCTTCGCAAGGCCGGCGGAGTCGCGGTCCGCGACACCAAGCGCGTCGCCAAGACCGTCGGCGTCGACGATCAGATCGCCCGGCTCTGGCTCGATCTGACCGCCCAGGCGGACCTGCTGGGCCTGCACGCCGAGCCCGTCCCACGCCCCAAGGGCCATCGCGGCAAGCTGCCGGAACCCGTCGTCACCGCCCTGCCCACCGCCCGCTACGACGCCTGGCTGGAGCAGCCTCCCATCCGGCGGATGGTCCCCATCCTCGCCGCCTGGGCCACCGTCCCGGAGATCTTCACGTACTGGCCCGACCCCGACCAGACCGCGGTCGCGCTGATCCAGCCCAGCGACCCCGAAGCGGTCGGCCTTCGATACGCCCTGCTGGAGGCCCTCACCGCGCTGCCGGACGGCAAGGGCAGCGACACCCGGACCCTTCCCTACCTGCTGGCCCGGGCCGGCTGGCACCGGCCGTACCGCGTCGGCGACGGCCCCGACACCCTCGACCGGATCACCGCGACCCTGCGAGAGGCCGAACTGCTCGGCGTGACCGCACACGGCACGCTCACCACCCTCGGCCACGCGGTCATGGACCTGCTGCGCACCGGCCGCGCCTGGTCCGCTCCCGAGCCCGCCCTGACGGACGCGCTCACCGGCATGCTTCCGCCGCCGCAGACCACCGCCTACTTCCAGGCCGACCTGACCGCCGTGGTCGGCGGCATCCCCGACGTCCGGCTCGCCGCCCTCCTGGACGCGGCGGCGAAGCGGGAGTCGGAAGGCCACGCCGTGGTCTGGCGGTTCAGCGCCGCGACCGTGCGGCACGCCCTCGACGCCGGACACGACGCCACCGACCTGCTCGCCCGGCTCTCCGCGGCCGCCCAGGCCCCGCTGCCGCAGCCCCTCGTGTACCTGGTCAAGGACGCCGGGCGAACCCATGGCCGGATGCGCGTCGTCCGCTCCGGCTGCTGCATCCGCTCCGACGACGAGGCCCTGCTCGACGAGCTCGCGCGGGCCAGGGCACTGCACAAACTCGGCCTGCGGAAGATCGCCCCCACCGTGCTGATCAGCTCCGCCGGTGAGCGGGAAACCCTCGCCGGATTACGGGCCGCCGGCTACACCCCCGTCCTGGAAGCCGAGACCGGCGCCACCGTGGTCGAGAAGACCTCCCAACGCCGCGCCCCCGCCCGCCGCATCTAACCAGGTAAGCCCGGGGAGGGGCCTACTTCTCGCCGGTGATCAGATATTCGACGTCACGGCAGAACTTGGCGAAGGAAGGCGAGTTCGCGCGGGACATCTCCAGATCGTCATGATGGTGGGCGGCGTCACGGCCTCTCTCCGGTGTGGGCGGATGGTGTCATGAGTCCGCTGCGGTGAAGCTCCGCGATGGTCATGACCTTGTCGGCCACGAGCGAACGAACTGACGCGTTCACTGGGCCCACCCTGCTGACGCCGTCAGAGTTGGCCGCCACGAGAAGGTGCGACAGATCCGCGCTCTCGTTGTCAAGCAGGTCCGAGCTCTGGCTGGTGACGATCACCTGGGTTCGGTGCGAGGCGGCAATGAACGTCCCGTAGAGGCCGCCCAGCGTAGACGGATAGAGCGCTTTCTCCGGCTCCTCGACGGCGACCAGCGGGATCTCTCCGGAGAGCGCTCTGGGTTGGAGAAGCGCGGCGAGGACACCCGCCGCCCGCAAGGTCCCCTCGGACAGGGATTCACGTTCGAAGACCGTGATCACGGGGTCGAGGAATCGTTCTCCGGCAGTGATGAAGCGCCCTTGAACGGTGGAGTAGCGCCCCTCCAGCTTCCGGTCGATCCCGACGGCGTTCTCGATGAGCGCAGCCAGCGCGGAGTCCAAGGTCTCCTTCACCATCGGGTACTCGTTCTGCAGCGCGCCCAGCACATGCCCTAGATACTCCCCCGCGGGCCCGAGAGCGTCCTTTGGACGTGGATCCTGATCAATCGCGCGCAGCACCGAGGGATCCAGATCATAGAACCGTGGCGCTCGGGCTTATCGCTCATGACACATCAATGGCCTTCTCGTCCATACCCGCCTCGGCATCGGGCTCGACGAGCCGGGCACGCTCACGCGATCGTCGGATGTCCAACTCACTCAAGTCAGGACCGGAACATAGGAACTCCTTGAAATCGAGGTGTCCCGGCTTCAGACGGCGATACTCCGCGATGTCGACCACCACGGCGACCTCCCGGTCGTGCTGGGTGATGATCTGCGGTCCCTCAGCGCGAGCACGTTCCAGCAACGCACTGAAGCGTCGCTCGGCCTGCTGCACCGACCATACGGACACGCTCGCCTCCTACTCTGTCCAAGGTGTCGCCGGGCATCTGTTTTCAGACGCCACGAACCCCGTCTTGACAGATCGTATTCCGGTTCGTACCGGCCTCGCAGACAGTCCCCGCCTCAAGGCTCCGCGGGCGCGAGCGACATCTCGGGGCGACACTCCTGCCATCGGGATCTTCCCGGCACCCAGCCTGATATGATGCTCACCAGGTTCTGAGCCTTCTCGGTGCGGATGCACTCCGCCGGGGAGGCTTTTTTCGTGCCTGGATTCGATCAGGTCCGAGGATGGTGGGCAAACCCCAGAAGGCTTCCCTCCGGATCGGTGACCGGGACCACGCGGCGTCGAAATTCCGCACCTTGCAGCAAAGGAGATTCACGTGTCAGACGTGGGTGTATGCCTCGCGAAACCTACCGATCGCCCGGTGATCGAGCGTCTTTGGCTGATGTTCCGTCACGACATGTCGGAGTTCCACGGCGTCCTGCCCAACTCGAACGGAACGTTCCGGAGAGATCGGCTTCACCTGGCATTCGGTGACGCCGACTGGGCGCCGTACCTGTTGACCAGCGGTGAGCGTCCCGTCGGCTTCGCTTTCGTCCGCGGCCTGGCCGGGACGACCCGCGTGCTCAACAGTTTCTTCGTGGTGCGCGGGGCTCGGAGAAGGGGCACCGGGCTGCGTGCCGTCCGGGAGGTTCTCGCCCGGCATCCGGGGCCGTGGGAGGTCGCATTCCAGGACCGCAACGTGACCGCGGTGCGTTTCTGGCGCCGTGTCGCCGCCGAGGTCGCCGGTGACGATTGGACCGAGGAACGCCGAGCCGTACCAGGCCATCCGGAGCTGCCGCCTGATAGCTGGATCTCGTTCGACAGTCCTGCGAGGACATGACACTGATCATGACCTCGGCCTGAGGACCGCCGAGGCCAGGGGGCCCGGGGGCCGGGTCCCCTGGCTGTGAGTCCCTGGCTGTGAGTCAGCGGGGGCGGGGGAGGTCTTTGACGATGAACAGGCCGTCGGCGCTCACGCAGAGCTTCCCGCCGGCCGTGATCGACCCGACGGTGTTGATCTTCCGGCCGTCGACCGAGACCTGGCGCCCGGTCACGGTCAGCGGCTCGAACAGCGGGGTGGGCCGGTGGTAGCGCAGCGTCAGCGTGCCCGTCACGCCGGAGGTGCCCGCCCAGTGGTTGGCCACGCCGAGCGTGTGGTCGAGCAGCAGTGCCGAGACGCCGCCGTGCACGAACCCGGGCGGCCCCTGGTACGGCAGGCCGAGGACGACGACGCCCCCGATGGAGCCGTCCTCCTTGCCGTGCAACTGGAGCGGCGGCGCGATGGCGTTCTCCGGCCCGGTCACCGGGTCGTGGCGGGTGACGCCCTCGCCGCGCCACATGTCCACCAACCGCTCCTCGACTGCGGGGGCGTGTTCGTCGAGGTGGTCGGCGATCGCGTTGAGCTGGTCCGCGATCTTCTCCATCTCGGCGGCGGATCCGTCGCCGGCGTGCAGCAGCGAGGCGACCACCCGGCGGGCCGCGGCGACCGCCGCGTCCACGCCCTTGTTCCTCGGGGTGGCCGTCAGCTCCGGCCCCCGCTCGGTTCCCTCGGCCGGGACGTCGGACCCCGTCATGTCGAAACCTCCGCGGTCGCGTGCGTGAGCACCGGAGCGTCGTCACGCTCCGGGCAGGTGGACTGGAACATCAGGCCACCGTCCTCCCGCCACACCCTCGTCCGGATGGTCTCACCGGGGAACAGCGGCCCCGCGAAGCGTACCGACAGCCCCCGCAGCCGGGTCACGTCGCCCCCGAGAACGCCGTCCACGACGGCTTTGGCGACGATGCCGTACGACGCCAGGCCGTGCAGGATCGGCCGGTCGAAACCGGCCGCCCCGGCGAACTCGGGGTCGGCGTGCAGCGGGTTGAGGTCGCCGTTGAGCCGGTACAGCAACGCCTGCCCGGGGACGGTCGGCGATTCGAGCGTGACGTCGGGCTCACGATCGGGGGCCGCCCACCGGTCCTCCGGGCCCGGCTCGCCGCCGAAGCCGCCCTCGCCCCGGGCCCAGATCCGCATGTTCGTGGTCCACAGGAGGCCGCCCTCGCCGTCCGTGGCGGACTGCTCCAGCACGATCATCGCGGCCTTGCCCTTGTCCCAGACGTGGGCGACCCGCGACGCGACCGTGGCGGCGCCCGAGGCGGGCAGCGGCCGGTGCACGGTCAGCCCCTGCCCCGCGTGCAGGATCCTGCGCAGGTCGATGTCGATGCCGGGCATGTTCATCGCGGTGGGCGGCCGGTCGCCGGAGGAGATGCCCTGCCCGGCGACCATGGCGAAGGTGGGCAGCACGCGCAGGCCGCGCTCGTAGGTGTAGCCGAGCTCGGGGTCGGTGGCCGCGTCGGCCCCGGCGCCCAGGCTCAGGTGGTAGAGCAGCACGTCCCGGCTGGTCCAGGCGATCTCGCGGGTCGCCGGCGGCGCGCCGAGTGCCCTGTCGAGGTCGATCGGCATGTCAGCCCGCCTTTCCGCCGGTCGGCTCGGGGTCGCGGGGCAGGCCGAGCAGACGCTCGCCGATGATGTTGAGCTGCACGTCGGTGGTGCCGCCGGCGATCGACATGCACCGTGAGTTGAGGAACATCCAGGTGGCGTCCCGGCGGTGCTCGCCGCGGTCACCACGACCGCCGTGGCCGCCGGTCAGCGCCTCGGGGCCGATCCAGTCCATCGCGGTCTCCCAGATCTCCTGGAGGTGCTCGACGCCGATCAACTTGGCCACGCTGGACTCGGCCCCCGGCTGCTGCCCGGTCAGCGACCGCAGCGTGGTCCGCAGCCCGAACAGTCCACCGGACTGGGCGTCGCAGAGGATCGCCCCAAGGCGCGTCAGCCGCTCGTCGTCCATCGTCTGCGGCGCGGCGGCCGCGATGTCGAGCAGCGCCTCGCCGCCGCTGCCGAGGGCGGAGTCGTGTGACAGCGAGACCCGCTCGTTGGCCAGGGTGGTGCGGGCGAGCTTCCAGCCGTCGCCCGGCCCGGCGACGAGCATCTCGTCGGGGACGAACACCTCGTCGAGGAACACCTCGTTGAACAGCGCCTCACCGGTCAGCTCGCGCAGCGGCCGGATGTCGATGCCGGGGCTGGTCATGTCGAGCAGGAAGTACGACAGGCCCTTGTGCTTGGGCGCCTCGGGATCGGTGCGGGCCAGCAGGATGCCCCAGTGCGCCTCTCGGGCCATCGAGGTCCAGACCTTCTGGCCGGTGACCTTCCAGCCGCCGTCGACCTTTTCCGCCCGGGTACTCAGTCCGGCCAGGTCGGAGCCGGCGCCCGGCTCGCTGAACAGCTGGCACCAGATGATGTCGCCGCGCAGGGACGGCGGCAGGAACCGCTGCCGCTGCTCGGCGCTGCCGTGCGCGATCAGGGTGGGCACCACCCAGTTGCCGATCACCATGTCGACGGCGCGCAGCCCGGCCGCGCGCATCTCCTCGGCGATCACCAGCTGGGTGACGGCGTCGGCTCCCTTGCCCCACGGCGCGGGCAGGTGCGGACCGGTGTAGCCGTGCTCGGCCAGGTAGGTGAGCCGGTCTCTGCCCTCGAGGTCGCCCGCGGGGCTCAGCTCGGCGCGGATCTCCGACCGGATCCGCTCGGCCTCGGGCGGCAGCTCGACGCCGAGCTCGCGGCGCACACCGTCCAGTGTGAGGCGGGCGACCCGTCGCCGCCACCAGGAGGTGGAGCCGAGCAGGATGCGCAGGGTCTGCGCACGTCGCAGGTAGTGACCCGCGTCATGCTCCCAGGTGAAGCCGATGCCGCCGAGCGTCTGGACGCAGTCCTTGGCGGTGGTGAAGGCCGCCTCGACGCTGGTCGCTCCGGCGACGGCCGCCGCCAGCGAGGCCTCGCCGCGATCACCTCCGGCCGCCCGCGCCGCGTCCCAGGCGCATACCCGGGCCTGCTCGGCCCGGGTCAGCATGCGGGCACAGCGGTGCTTGACCCCCTGGAACTGGCCGATCGGGCGGCCGAACTGGTGGCGCACCTTCGCGTACTCCGCGGCGGTGGCCGTGGCCCAGTCGGCCAGGCCCGACGCCTCGGCGGCGAACAGCACGGCGGCCAGGTCGAGCACGTCGTCGGCGCCCAGACCGGTCAGCACCTCGGCCGCGGCGCCGTCGTTGCGCACCCGCGACAGCCGCCGGGTCAGGTCATGACTGGGCAGGTCCTCGATCTCCACGGCGGTCCGCGGCAGCACCACCCACGCCGTGCTGGTCCCGTCGGTGGCCGGCAGCACGAACAGGTCGGCGACCTGGCCGCCCAGGACCGGGCCGGACACACCGGAGACGGTCGCCCGCCCGTTCGCGCCGCGGGTGAGCACGAGCCCGGCGGAGGCCGTACCGCCGCCGGGCGGGAGCCCGACCGCGCCGATCCGCGTGCCGGCCGCCAGCCCGGCCAGGTGCTCCCGGTGCTCGGCCCCGTGTAGTACGGCGCGGTGCAGTATGGCGCTGGCGAGCACGGTGGGCAGGAACGGCCCGGGGACGAGCGAGCGGCCCAGTTCCTCGAGCACGACGGCGAGTTCGAGCAGGCCGTAGCCCGCGCCGCCGTCCTCCTCGGGAAGGTGCAGGCCGAGCAGGCCCTGCTCGG
The DNA here is from genome assembly GCF_016863115.1 of Sphaerimonospora thailandensis. Taxonomy (GTDB): domain Bacteria; phylum Actinomycetota; class Actinomycetes; order Streptosporangiales; family Streptosporangiaceae; genus Sphaerimonospora; species Sphaerimonospora cavernae. The sequence goes on along the minus strand of NZ_BOOG01000034.1, from coordinate 47,903 downwards.
CGAGGAGCGGCCAGAACTCCGGCAGCTCCTCGCGCTCGGCCTCGACGGCCTTGCGCACCACGTCCTGCGTCACGTGCCGGGCGGCGAAGGCCCGTACGGCGTCGCGCAGGTCGCGATGCTCATCGGTCAGTCCGATCGTCATGTGGGTCAGATCCGTTCGATGATGGTGGCCGTGGCGTGGGCGCCGCCGGCGCACATGGTGATCAGGGCGGTCGACTTGCCGGCCCGCTCGAGCTCGTGCAGCGCCTGGGTGATCAGCCGGGTGCCGGTGGAGCCGACGGCGTGGCCGAGGGCGATCGCGCCGCCGTTCACGTTGACCTTGTCCATGTCGGCGTCGTGCGCCTGCGCCCACGACAGCACGACCGAGGCGAACGCCTCGTTGATCTCGACCAGGTCGACGTCGGACAGCTTCATCCCGGCGGCGCGCAGCACGTGCGTGGTGGCCGCGATGGGACCGTCGAGGTGGTAGTACGGGTCGGAGCCGACCATGCCCGAGGCCACGATGCGCGCCCGCGGGCGCAGCCCGAGCCGGTGCGCCCGCTCGGCGCTCATCAGCAGCACGGCCGCGGCGCCATCGCTGATCTGCGAGGAGTTGCCCGCGGTGTGGATCCCGTCGGGGATCACCGGCTTCAGCTTCGCCAGGCCCTCGGCGCTGGTCTCGCGCAGCCCCTGGTCGCGGCCGACCACGGCCTTCTCGCCGGTCGGCCCCTCGGGGCCCATCACCGGCGCCTCGACCTCGACGATCTGGCCGTCGAACCTGCCCTCGGCCCACGCCTGCGCGGCGCGCTGCTGCGAGCGCAGGCCGAACGCGTCGGCGTCGGCTCGGCTGATGCCGTACTTGCCCGCGATCCGCTCGGCGGCGGTGAACTGGTCAGGCATGTCCAGCGTCCACCCGGGGGGCCGGGGGCTGCCGGTCTCCGGGGTGGACGCGGCGCCGAGGAAGACCCGGCTCATCGACTCGATGCCGCAGCCGATGCCTGCGTCGATCGCGCCGGAGGCGATCAGCCCGGCGATCAGGTGCACCGCCTGCTGCGACGAGCCGCACGCGCAGTCGATCGACGTGCAGGCCGTGGTGTACGGCAGGCCGGCGTTCAGCCACGCCTGGCGGGTGACGTTGTTGGACTGCTCACCGGCCTGGGTGACGCAGCCGCCGATCACCTGGCCGACCGACGCCGGGTCGACGCCGGTCCGCTCGAGCAGGCCCCGCTGGGCGAAGCCGAGCAGCTCGGCCGGGTGCAGCCCGGACAGGACTCCGTAACGCTTGCCGACGGGCGTGCGCGCCGCGTCGACGATGACGGCCTCAGCCATCATTCCTCCCCCATATTTGTTGGAATCTCAGTCGTTGGAATCTCAGTCGTTGGAATCGTGGACGTTGAAAGCACGGATGTTGAAAGCACGGACTTGGCCCACCGGTAGTCCGCCTTGCCGCTGGGCGAGCGCACGACGGCGTCGACGAACACGATCGAGGCGGGCACCTTGTATCCGGCGATGTGCGCGCGGCAGTGCGTACGCAGGTCCTCGGCCCCGGGTGCCGGAACTCCGGAGCGGATCTCCACCACGGCGGCGACCCGCTCGCCGAACCGCTCGTCGGGCACCCCGGCGACCAGCACGTCCATCACCGCGGGGTGGGCCTTCAGCGCCTGCTCGACCTCTTCGGGGAACACCTTCTCGCCGCCGGTGTTGATGCAGCCCGAGCCGCGGCCCAGCACCACGATCGTGCCGTCGGCCTCGACCCGGGCGATGTCGCCGAGCACCGACCAGCGGACGCCGTCGACCACCGGGAACGTCCTGGCGGTCTTCTCCGCGTCGCCGTAGTAGCCCAGCGGGACGTGGCCGGTCCTGGCGATGAACCCCATCTCACCGGAGCCGGGCTCGACCGGCCGGAACGTCTCGTCGATGACGGCGATGTGCGGGCCGGCCGCCAGCCGCATGAGCCCGTCCTCGCCGATCGCGAGCCTGCCGTCGATGCCGGACTCCGACGCGCCGAACCCGTCGCTGATGAACAGGTCCGGGATCAGCGCCGCGGCCTCCTCTCGCACGCTGCGGGACAGGATCGCGCCGCCGGAGCCGAGCACCTTCCACGAGCTCAGGTCGTGCTCGGCGCCGTGCGCCTTCACCGCGTCCAGGAGCGGGCGGGCGATCGCGTCGCCGACGACGGTGACGATGAGAGCGTGTTCCCGCTCGATGAGGCGCAGCGTCTCGATCGGATCGAACCGGCGCATCAGGATCATCGGCGAACCGCCGAGCAGTCCGCTGAGCACGGTGTAGACGGCCGCGCCGTGCATGAGCGGGGCGGTGATCAGGTAGATGATCGGGGTTCCGCCCGCCGCGGCGGCGGCCAGTTCCGCCGCCGTGCGGTACGGCGGGCCGTAGTGGTTGCCGCCGGCCAGCGCGGCGAAGAAGAAGTCCTCGTGCCGCCACACCACGCCCTTGGGCAGGCCGGTCGTGCCGCCGGTGTAGAGGACGTAGTGGTCGTCGGCGGTGCGTTCCCCCGCCATAGACGCCATAGAAGGGGCCATCGGGGCGGTGGAGGGCCGGGCGGAGATCGCCTTCTCGTAGTCCGTGACGCTGAGTCGGTCCGGCCAGGTCAGATCCGGCGTGTCACCCACCACGACGACGTGCCGCAGTTTCGGGCACCGGTCGGCCAGGGCGGCGACGGCGGGCGTGAACTCCGCGCCGACGACCAGGCCGACGAGGTCGGCGTCGTTGTAGAGGTGGTGCAGCTCGTGATCGGTGTAGCGGTAGTTGATGTTGATCGGCACGGCCCGGATCTTCAGGCAGGCCAGCAGCGTCTCGACGAACTCGACGCCGTTGAGCATGTGGACGCCCACATGCCGGTGCGGTTCGACACCCGACTCCTTGAGGTGGTTCGCCAGGGCGTCCGCACGCCGGTCGAGCTCGGCGAAGGTCACTCGGCGGTCGCCGCAGACCACGGCCAGGCGGTCGGGCACGGCGGCGGCCACGGTCTCGTACAGAGTGGCCAGGTTCAGCGTCATGGCGAGAGACTAGAATCAATTCTCGTTTCACACAACGGTCAGGTCTCACTGAACGGTGTCAGGGTTGGTCATGACTAGAATTCGTACTAGTTTGTGGCTCCTCGGATACGTAGTACGGGAGCGGATATGAGCTCGAACATCAGCCTTGAGGGCAAGGCCGCCATCGTGACGGGGGCCGGCGCCGGCCTGGGCCGCAGTGAGGCGCTGGCGCTGGCCGAGCGCGGTGCGAACGTCGTCGTCAACGACATGGGCCCGGCCGCCGAGGAGGTCGCGGCCGAGATCAGGTCGCTCGGCCGGCAGGCCGTCGCGGTGACCGGCGACGTGGGCGACTGGTCCATCGGCGACCGCCTCGTCGGCGCCGCGGTGGACGCCTTCGGGCGCCTGGACATCCTGGTGAACAACGCGGGCGTGCTGCGCGACAAGATGCTGTTCAACCTGACCGAGTCCGACTGGGACGACGTGATCCGCGTCCATCTCAAGGGACACGCCGCGGTCTCCCGGGCGGCGGCGGTCCACTGGCGCGCGGCGAGCAAGGCGGCCGGCGGCCCGGTCTACGGCCGTGTCGTCAACACCTCCTCCGAGGCGTTCCTGTTCGGCTCGGCCGGCCAGCCGAACTACTCGGCCGCCAAGGCCGGCATCGTGGCGCTGACCCTCGCCACGGCCCAGGGCCTGGCCAAGTACGGCGTGCGGGCCAACGCGATCTGCCCCCGGGCCCGCACCGGCATGACCGCCCACGTGTTCGCCGGCGGCGACACGAACGGCGACACGAACGGCGACACGAACGGCGATGCAGCCGACGGCCTGGACATCCTCGCCCCCGAACGGGTGGGGACGTTCGTGAGCTACCTGGCCTCCCCCGCCGCCGAGGAGATCAGCGGCCAGGTGTTCGTCGTGTACGGCGACATGGTGGCGCTCATGGCCGCCCCGACGGTTGAGCGGAAGTTCACCGCCGCCGACGGCGTCTTCTCGGCCGAGGAGCTCGACCAGGTGCTCACGCCGTACTTCAACGGGCGCGGCCCGTACCAGACCTACGCGGCCTACAGCGTGGCCCAGCTCGACACCACGGGCGTCCAGAACGCCGCCAGCCAGAAGTGACATCCGGGGTCCGCCTCCCGGCGAGGCGGACCCCATGTCAATCAGCGGCCCCTGTGCCGATCAATAGACGTCCGGGCCGCGGAGGGTGGCCTCGGCGCCGCCGTCGACGTAGACGACCTGCCCGGACATGTGGGAGTTGGCCGGGCTGATCAGCCAGCGCAGCGCCTCGGCGACCACCTCGGGCTCGGCGTACCCGTTCAGCGGCATCGGCACCGCGGCGTCCATGGCCTTGCGCATCTCCTCGTCCGCGAAGAGGGGATCACTCATCGGGGTGAGCACGACCCCGGGGGCCACCGCGTTGAGCGGGATGCCGCACCCGGCCCACTCGGGCGTGACGCAGACGCGGCGCAGCCACTGCGCGAGGGCCGACTTCGACGACGGGTACAGCATCCTCCCGTCTCCGCGCTCGACGGCCCGCTCACCCGACTCGACCGCCTCCTCCTCCAGGCCGTCGAGGCAGGCCCGCACCACCTCCGGGACCGCCGGCTTGGTGCCGGAGATGGAGCCGATCACGGCGGCGCGCGGCGCCGGGGCGGCGGCGAGCGCCGGGCGCAGCCCCTCCAGCATCGCGGTCACGCCGAAGTAGTTCACCCGCACGGTCAACGTGGTGAACGTGGAGACGCCGGCGCAGGCGACGACGCCGTCGAGCACGCCACCGCACATCCCCAGCACGGACTCCACGGCCAGCGCGCGACCCTCCGGCGTGGACAGGTCGGCGCACACGTCGGCGTCCTTGAGGTCGATGCCGATCACCTCGTCGCCCTGCGCGCGCAGCAGGCCGGCGAGCGCCTTTCCGATTCCCGATGCCGTCCCGCTCACAGCGATCTTTCGTGTCATTCTCCGCACGCTAGCCGTACGGAACCCACCGGAACGGCGGCATCCCGGTCATCGAGAGCGTCATCGGGAGCGTCATCGGGAGCGTCACCGGGAGGCCGGGTCGGCAAGGATCTTCCGCATGCGGTCGATCTCGATGCGCTGGTCGGAGTCGATATGCGAGGCGAGCTGGTAGACCTCCGGCTCCACGCCCCCCTTGTCGGCGAACAGCCGCTCCACCATCCGCAGCGCCCCGGTGTGGTGCTGGATCATGTACGTGCAGAAGAGCCGGTCGAACTCCGCGCCCGTGGCCCTGTCCAGCTCGGCGAACTGCTCCTCGGTGAGCATCCCCGGCATGAGCCCGCCGCCGTGGTGGCCGTGGCCGGCGCTGTCCACGCTCGGCACCTCCTTCAGACGCGCCCGCAGCCAGCGCCGCATCAGCCCGATCTCGTCCTTCTGGGAGATCTCGATCCGTCTGGCGAGGAGCGGGAGATCCCCGTTCGTGCCGCGGCCGGGCACCAGGGCCGTCATCCGCAGCGCCTGGGCGTGATGCTCGATCATTCCCTGCATGAAGCGCACGTCGGCCTCGGTGTAGTCCCCGCCGTCGGCCTCCGGCGCCTGGTCGGCCGGCAGCACCCTGCTCGTCTGTCCTGGCGCGCCGGGCTGGACGACCGCCGGCTTCTTCGCGCCCTCGGCGGGGTCCGCCGAGGAGGCCGTACAGGCGGCCAGGACCGCGCAGGCGGACAGGGCGGTGCACGCGGCGAGCGCGACCGCGATCGGGCGTAAGCGCATCCTGTCAGGGTCGCACCGAAGCGGGGAGATCTCCAGAGGCTGCCGCGGCCCCTGCTCTCAGATGTTCGAGCTGTCAGATGTTCGAGCTGTCAGATGTTCGAGCTGTCAGGCGTTCGAGCGCGGGGCCAGCAGGAGCCGGGAGGCGAGCCTGACGTCGCTCTCCATGTCGGAGATGGCCATCCGCCCGTTGAGGCTCATCTGCAGCACGCCGTACCAGCACTGCATGAGCAGCCGGACCAGGGTGACGTCCATCGCGGTCGGGGTCTCGATCCCGAGGGTGCGCAGGACCACGTCACGGAAGGTGTTGTCGATCCGGCCGGCGTCGGCGACGGCCGCGGCGTTGGCCGCGTTCGCCGACTGGAGCATCGCGGTCGCCAGCGCGGGCCGGCGCAGCAACTGCCTGCTGGCGTTCACCAGCAACTCCCCGACCGCGTCCTCCGGGCTCGTGCCGGGCCTCGGGCGCGGCGCGCTCTCGCTGAACCGGTCGACCTGCTCGGCCATGACCGCGGTGAACAGATGGGTCTTCGACGGGAAGTACCGATACAGCGTGCCGATCGCGACACCGGCGGCCTTGGCCACCTCGTGCATCTGGACGCGTTCGAGACCCCGCTCCGCCGCCATGTGCGAGGCGGCCCGAAGAATGCGCACGTGCCGGGCACGCTGCTCCGGCGAACTGGGTTCGGCCGGCGGCCTGGCCTCCGCGATCCTCGGCACGGCGTCCCCCTGGTCTGCTGTTCGATCAGCCCGATTTCGTGATGACAATACACATCACATTGCCATGATCAGCCGCGTCGATCATACCGATGAATGGGACAGATGAGCCGCGCGATGTGGCGGGTGGCGAGACCTGTCAGTCATGACATTCCCCGATAAATTCCTACGTACCGCCCTCGCGCCGACCGTGGCCGCCCTCCCGGCCGCCACGGTCACCACCTGCCGATCACCGTGATCGTCAGACCAGGTTGTCCTCGACCTTGAGACCGAACGCGCCCTTGCCGTACATGGCCAGGGCCCGTTCGACGTCGTTGGCCACATGGACGCTGCCGGCGTGGGCGTCGCGCCAGGCCCGCTCGATCGGATTGCCGCGCCCGAGCGAGTTGCCGCCGGCCGTCTTGAACAGGATGTCGATCGCCTCCAGCGCCCGCTCGGTGCCGCGGACCTGGTCCCTGCGGGCGCGCAGCCGCAGCTCCATCGGAATCTGCTCGCCCCTGACCGCGCATTCATAGATCTCACGCACGTTGCGGTCCATCTGCAGCATCGCCGCGTCGATCTCCGAAGCGGCCCGCGCCACCGCCACCTGGGCGAACTGGTCCTCGGCGAACCGGCCGCCGCCGAGGCTGAGCCGGACCCTGTCGCGCATCGCGCTGATATAGGACCGGTAGCACCCGGCCACCGCGCCGATCACGGGCGCGGTGATCGCGCTCGTGAACACCGTGCCGAACGGCATGCGGTAGAGGGGCCCGGTGTTCACCTTCTGGCCGGGGCCGCGCAACTGCGCCTGCTCGTAGTTGCGCATCGTGCGGTGCTGGGGGACGAACGCCCGGTCGACGACGATGTCGTTGCTGGCCGTGCCGCGCAGCCCGATGACGTCCCAGACGTCCTCGATCCGGTAGTCGCGGCGGGGGACCAGCACGGTGATGAAGTCCACCGGCTTGCCCTGCGCACCGACGATCAGTGCGCCCAGCAGGGCCCACGACGCGTGCTCGCAGCCGGAGGAGAACCTCCACCGGCCCGACAGCTCGAATCCGCCCTCCACCGGGGTTAGCCGCCCGACCGGAGAGTACGACGAGGAGATCAGCGCGTCGGGGTTCTCCCGCCAGACCTCGTCCTGCGCCGCCTCGGCGAACAGGCCGACGTGCCAGGGGTGCACGCCGAGCACCGAGGCCACCCAGCCGGTGGAGCCGCACGCGCCCGAGATGTCGCGGACCGCCGCGAAGAACGCCACCGGCTCGTTCTCGGCTCCGCCGTACCTCTTGGGCTGCAGCATCCGGAAGAACCCCGCCGCGACGAGCTCCTGAATCGTCTCCGCCGGAACCCGCCGGTTCTCGTCGGTCGACCCGGCCCGCTCGGCGATCTTCGGCAGCAGCGCACGGACCGAATCCAGGACCTCGTTGCTCGCCTCGTTGCTCATGGTGGGGTTTCTCCGTGTCGCGCTCGTCCGGACAGATGACGTCCATGATGGTGCGTCGCGCCGATATCCGCATGTCCGGACCATCCCGCCCAATGGGATTACCTTCGCGGGGGGTGAGCGCACGGACCTACTTTTGCACGTTGAGAGAACCGACCTCCTGAAGGGATGGGTCAACGTGACTGTCGAGGTGGACAACGACGAGGTCCGTACGATCGAAGCGGAAGCGGTCCCGACGCGATTCGCCCGCGGGTGGCACTGCCTCGGCCTGTCCGAGAAGTTCAAGGACGGCAAGCCGCACACCGTCCGCGCCTTCGGCCAGAAGCTCGTCGTCTTCCAGAGCGGCGACGGCAAGCTGAACGTGCTCGACGCCTACTGCAGGCACATGGGCGGGGACCTTTCCCAGGGCACGATCAAGGGCAACGAGATCGCCTGCCCGTTCCACGACTGGCGCTGGGGCGGCGACGGCCGCTGCACGGAGATCCCCTACTCCCGGCGGGTCCCGCGGCGTGCCCGCACCGCCGCCTGGCCGACGCTGGACCAGGACGGCATGCTGTTCCTCTGGAACGACCCCGAGGGCAACCCGCCGCCGGCCGAGGTGACGATCCCCCGCATCGAGGGCGCGACCAGCGACGGCTGGACCGACTGGGTCTGGAACGAGACCGTCGTCCACACCAACTGCCGTGAGGTCATCGACAACGTCGTCGACATGGCGCACTTCTTCTACGTCCACAACTCGTTCCCGACGTTCTTCAAGAACGTCTTCGAGGGGCACGTGGCCACGCAGTACATGAACGGCACCGCCCGCGCGGACATGACGCAGCACGCCAAGGACGGCGCGCTGAAGATGCTGGGCAACACCTCGGTGGCGTCGTACTACGGCCCGTCCTTCATGATCGACGACTTGACCTACCACTACGAGGGCATGGACGTCCAGGCGGTCCTGCTCAACTGCCACTACCCGATCGACGCGAACTCGTTCGTGCTGCACTCCGGCATCATCGTGGAGCGGAGCGAGAAGTTCCCGGGTGAGGCGGCCGACGAGATGGCCCGGACCATGAGCAAGTACATCCTCAGCGGCTTCAACCAGGACGTCGAGATCTGGAGGAACAAGACCCGGATCGACAACCCCCTGCTGTGCGAGGAGGACGGCCCGGTCTACCAGCTCCGCCGCTGGTACGAGCAGTTCTACGTCGACGTCGCCGACGTCACGCCGGAGATGGTGGAGCGCTTCGAGTTCGAGCTCGACACCTCCCGGCCGATCGAGGCGTGGAAGAAGGAGGTCGAGCAGAACCTCGCCCGCCGCGCCGCGGAAGGCCAGCCCGCATGACGATCCGTACGGACAACCGCCTGCTGGACGGCGCGCCGATGCAATCGTTGGCGTGCCGCCAGTGCGGCGCCGCCGTGCAGGTGCGCAAGGCGAGCTGGCAGCAGACCAGCATCCAGTGGGACGAGGATGCGACGAACGCCTGCCTGGAGCGGCGCGCCACCGGCGGCGGCGCCTGCGGCGACGTCTTCCTGGGCTGCACGGCACTGAGCGAGACGATCGCGCAGGCGGCCCTCGACGGCGTCGTCACCGTGCCGGATGATCTATACGAACACGAAGAGAGCCAATGATCGACAAGGATGTGTACGGCCCCTGGGCCGTGATCGCCGGCGGTTCCGAAGGTGTGGGCGCGTCGTTCGCCGAACAGCTCGCCGACGCCGGGATCAACCTCGTGCTCATCGCCCGCAAACCCGGACCGCTGGCGGAGACCGCCGAGCGGGTCCGGGCGAAGGGCGTCGAGGTGCGCACCTTGGAGCTGGATCTGATCGACCCCGGTGCGCTGAAGGCCGTCCGGTCGACGACCGACGATCTCGAAGTCGGCCTGATGATCTTCAATGCGGGGGCGAACACCTACGGCCACGAGTTCGTCACCGGCGACCTGGACCGGGTGCGGGGCGTGATCGACCTCAACATCACGGCCCAGCTCGCCCTGACCCACCACTTCGGCGCGCTGATGAAGGAGCGCCGGCGTGGCGGGATCATGCTGGTCGGCTCGCTGTCCGGTTACCTGGGCCAGCCGCAGATCACCGTCTATTCGGCGGCCAAGGCGTTCATCCGGGTCTTCACCGAGGGCCTGTGGCTGGAGCTCGGCGAGCACGGTGTGCACGTGCTGGAGCTGGTCCTGGGCGTCACCCGCACCCCGGCGATGGAGCGGGCCGGGCTGCGGATGGACCTCCCGGGCCTCAACGTCGCAGAGCCGGACGACGTCGCCCGCGAGGGTCTGGCGCATCTGGCCGACGGCCCGGTCTGGGTCGCCGGCGGCAACCAGAGGACCGCCGAGAAGCGCAGCGGCTTCCCCCGCGCCGAACTGGTCCGCGGCGCCCACGAAGCCATGAAGCGCATGCTTCCTCCGGCGGCGAAGTAAATCCTCAGGCCCGCGAGTGGCGGCCGATCGCGGCGACCAGTTCCCGCACCCCCGCCACTCGCGGATTCCCCCACCCCGTCAACCGCATGCCTGGAAGAACGACGTCAATCAGCGCCTGCGTTTGTCGGTCTGCCCAGGGTGGCCGGTCCCCGCCTGCGTGATCCAGACAATGCGCTGATCATCATCGATCGCATACCAGATCCGACCGCCTCCGGTTCTCGGGCACCTGCGACAACAGCGCGGCCCAGCCTGTCACTCATCGACGCCCGGCCTGGGCGCGTCCACGGCATGGGTGGTGTCGAACGGCCCTCTCAGCCGGCGAGCGAGCTCAGGATCTGATTGAACTCCTCTCCAGCATGAATGCTGAAGATTCTTCCCGTCACCGAGGTGCGGGGGTTCGCGCTTCACAGCCCCCCTAACGGCGAAGGCTCCACGCGCTGACACCGCAGTTCCTGCGGCGTTCCGAGCACGCTCGGTGGTTTGGTTATTATCGCCGAGCACGGAAAACCTACCGTACGTGGTTGGGCTGCCTCAAGCTGTTTACCGTTCAGGCACGCTCGCGCCCCAGAGGGCACTCCCGCGCGGGCCTTCACCCCCGGCGTGAACGCCGGAGCACTGGCCCGCATTCCGGTAGATCTCGGCGGTCGACATCCATTCGCGCAGGACACGGGCGAACGGAACCAGCAGCCCGGTCTCAGCCCCGGCGAGCAGGTGGTCGAGCAGTTCCGTCACACATTCGGACCTGGCCTCGGCGGGTAGCCACTTGAGCCAGGGCAACTCCTCGGCGAAAACCTCCTCAGCCATGTCACGGCCTGTGACCGGCCGTCCCCCATCATCGTGATGAGGGGCGGCCGGATGGTGGAGCAGGGCACGCACGACGGACGGTTCACGCGTCGGCGGCCGCTGCCAGGCCGGCTCGGCGGCCGAAGAACGTGCCGTCGCCGAGCGAGGTCCCGCTGATGTAGCCCTCGCCGTGGATGCCGGAGGCGGCCCGGCCCGCGGCGTACAGACCCGGGATCGGCTGCCCCGAGTTGTTCAGCACGACCCCGTCGACGGTGGTGTGCAGACCACCGAGGGTGAAGCCGGAGGCGCCGCTCCCGGCACCGGCGCTCTCCCGGTCGCCGGGGTTGAACCCCAGGCGCGGGTCGACCGCCGCGAACGGCGCCCTGAGCGGCCTGAGCCACTTCGCGGCCTTGTGGAAGTAGGGGTCCTCGCCCCGCTCCGCGTGACGGTTGTAGGTGACGACCGTCGTTTCGAGGGCGCCGGCCGGCATGCCGAGCTCCTGCTCCAGCTCCGCGAGCGTCTCGGCGACGAACGTGGGACGCACCCCCCACAGGTCCCGCGCGGGGATGTCCTCGTACCCCTCCTCGTCGACGATCGCCCAGTACGGCCCCGGCTGGTGCTGCAGCGCGGCGACGCTGAACAGGCCGGGATAGACGTCCTCGTTGATGAACCGCTGCCCGAGGGCGTTGACGAGCATGCCGCGCACCAGCATCGCGGGCAGGGCCGACATCGCGATCTGCACGACCGCCATCCGCCGGGTCGCGGCCCCGATCGCGGCCGCCATCTGGATGCCGTCGCCGTCGTCGAGTCCGTCGCTGACCTTGCCGTGGCCGAGCAGCGCCGGAGCGTGCTGGGCGAGCATCTCCTCGTTGTCCACGAACCCGCCGGTGGTGAGGATCACCCCGCGGTGTGCCCGGTAGGTCACCGTCTCGCCGTACTGCCGGGCCACGACCCCCACCACCCGGCCGGCGTCGTCGACCACCAGATTGGCGGCGCGGGTGTCGGTGTGGCAGGCCGCGCCGGCGGCCTTGGCGGCCGCGACCAGCTTGTCCATGATCATCCAGCCGCCGAAGCTTTCGGTGGCGGGCCGGTGACCGCGCGGGGCCGGCCGGGCGACCGTGTCGTACGGCCAGGCGTTCTCACCCAGCCACATCAGGCCGTCCTGCGTGGGCGGCATCCAGCTCGGCGCGTCGTACATGCTCTCGTTGAACGTGAGACCGCGGTCGCGGAACCACTCGAAATGCTCGACGCTGCCGTCGCAGTAGAGGCGCAGTTTCTCCTCGTCGGCGTGCGGGCCCAGTGCCGCCTTCAGATAGGTGAACATGTCGTCGGGCGTGTCGTCGAAGCCGCAGGCCTTCTGCACCGCGGTGCCGCCGCCGAGGTAGAGCTCGCCTCCCGACATCGCCGACGAGCCGCCCGGCCCGCCCGCGCGCTCCAGCACCAGCACCCGTGCGCCCGCGGACGCCGCCTCGAAGGCCGCCGCCGCTCCGGCGCAGCCGAACCCGACGACCAGGACATCGCATTCGTGATCGAAAGCGGCGACCGTGCTCGCCGCCACCGGTTCCACCGACCGCATGATCCCGCCCCTCATGCCTTCGGAACGAACGTGGCCAGCGGCTCGGACCCGGACCAGTCGTGGCCCCAGTAGCTGTCCGCGGTGATCTCCTCGGCCGTGTAGTGCGTCTCGTCGACGAGCATGCCCTCGGTGCCGTACTCGATGTCCCAGCCACCGGGGGCGCGGACGTAGAAGGAGACCATCTTGTCGTTGGTGTGCCGGCCCAGGGTGGAGGAGATGGAGAAGCCGAGCTCCCGCACCCGGTCGAGCGCCATGCCGACCGCGTCGAGGGTGTCGACCTCGACCATCAGGTGCACCAGGCCCGGGTCCCCGGCGTAGCCGGCCGGGCAGATGGCGAGGCTGTGGTGGCGCTGGTTGACTCCCAAGAAGCGCACCCGCCGGTACGGCGGCCTGCCGCCGCCCATCTTGATGGCGCCGCGCGGCAGGAAACCGAGCACCTCGGTGTAGAAGGAGACGGTCTCCTCCATCGCGGTGGTGGGGATCACGACGTGGCCCATCCCCTGCGCACCGGTCACGAACCGCTGGCCCCTCCCGGTGATGACCGGGCTGTGGTCGAGCACGGGACCGAAGTAGACCTCCACGGGGATGCCCGCCGGATCGGTGAACGTGATCACCTGCTCGGCGTCCCGCTCGGCGGCCTCCTCGTCGGAGAGCACCTTCACCGGCGTGCCGGACGCCTCCACGGCGCGGCCGACCGCGGCCAGCGCGAACTGGTCGCGAACCTCCCAGCCGACGGCGAGCACCCGGTCGCAGTCCCCGGGCAGCAATGCCAGCCGCGCTCGGCGCTCGTCCATGCGCAGGTACAGGCCCGCCGGGTCCGGCCCGGACCCCTCGGCGAAGCCGAGCCCGTCGATCACGAGATCACGCCATCGTCCGATGTCACGCGTCTGGACCTTGAGATATCCAAGTCCCCGGATCTGCGTCACTTGTCCACCAATCTGCCCGTTGAGGTCGCGGTTTTGCTTCAAAAGTGGCAGACAGGCGAGAGGGTCGTACCGCGCTTCCCGCTCAGTGAGAATTCGCGCTTTTCCCTACATGGGAGCCCTGGACGATGGGCCCGCGAAAGCGGCCATAAAGCGGGATAAACCGCTCGCAATGGTGATCGGGGCGAGCCGGGGCATCGGGCGTGCGACCGTGTCGGCGCTCACCCGAGTGGAGCGGCGAGGTCGCGGTTGTGGGTGAGCGGTCGAGAACGGCGGCCCCGGTGGACGGCGGGACCGCCGTTTCTCACAGGCTCCTCAGCGAGTCTCGTGACGCCGCTGGCAGTTGATGCAGTAACGGGTGAGCGGCCGGATCTTCAGCCGGTTGAACGGGATCTCCTTGGCGCAGTCGGCGCACGTGCCGAACGATCCGTCGTCCATCCGCGCCAGGCTCTTGCTGACCTCCGCGATCGCCCGCTCCGTGGACGCGATGTCGGCGAGCGCGTCCAGCCGCGCCAGGGCCTCGCCCCCACCGCCGTCCACTACTGACCTGAGGTCGCGCAACTGGGTGTTGCGCCGGGAGAGCTGCTCTTCCAGCTCCTCACGGATGAGCCGCATCTGCACGTCGCTGATCCCGGTGAACTCGTCACTTGTGGTCATGATCGAAATCCTTTCGGTGGGGAGGCACGGGAAGGTCCCGATGCGTGATCGTCGAGTCAGGTGATGGCCCGCATGGGCAGGCCTGATCGCACCGGCGGGCACATGAGCCGGGCCGGAGCGGGATATCAGTGGTCAGTTGATCCGCGGCCTGCGGTTGTCGTCAGATCGCCCGGCCGGCGGGCCGGGCGACGGCTGTCATGCGCTCATCCGCATGCGCTCCCGGCAGGCCGCGCACTCCTGCTTGTGCGGGGCGAGCCGGAGCTGGGCGACCGGGATGAACGCCTCGCACCGTCGGCAGGTGCCGTACAACCCGAGGTCCATCCGCTCGATGGCCGCCTCTATCTCGGCGATGTCGTCGAGTCCGGCGTCGGCCGCGCCGAGCCGCTCCTCCAGCAGCACGCGAAGCTCCGCGAGCTGTACGATGTGCCGCTGATAATCCTCCATCAGGCGGCGAGCCGATCCGATCTCTGCCATGATGGCATCACTCCAAATCAACGAACGCGGCGCGCGCTGCTCCGGTCGGCTCCCTGGAGGAACTGGTCGGGCGCGCGGAAATCCGGTCGGTACGCGTAAACGCCCGACCGGCGCGATGCGCCTCGTGTCGGGTGTGAGAACGAGCGATCAGATGGCTGGAGGACTTCGCGAACCCGCGGTGCGATGTGCCGTCTGCTGTGGGCTGCGTATCGCGCCCGGATCGGGCCAGGCGGGCATGCGGAATGACGGCTGGTTCGCCGCCCCGGAGGTCGCCGGGTGACGGAGCCGCCAGAAGGCCGGTGGTTGCTCGGAGGCGACCGCGGTGGTCGGCGCCGTCGACGACGGGGCCATCCACGCCCCGGGCGTCCAGACCCCGGCGGCCGCTCCCATCGTGCGCTGGGCAGGGTCGCTGCCGTACCAGGCCGGCGACGATGCGATGAGCATCAGGGCGAGCACGAGCAGGCCCACCGCCACCGAAAAGGCGGTGAACCCGGGTCTGCTCCGCCGCGAGGTCGCCATGATGCCGACCATAACCCAGCCTGCGAAAAAGAGCACCATCGTTATCCCATTCCCGATCCTGGTGGCGTTCACCCAACAGGGTTAGCGGATACGGTGACGTGTTAAACGGGAGAGGAGGGACGATGCGGAGCAGACTGACCGCCGCGTTGCTCCTTCTGCTGCCCGCGTTCTTCCTGGCGGCGGGTGCTGCCCCGGCGGACGCACAGGCGGCGGCCCATCGGGCCGGCACCGCCTACACCGCGTTGCAATGGGCCGATGACCACGCCACAGCCGAGCAGTGGCGCCTGCCCCGGCCCGGGGTGGCCCAGCAGCAGCACCGGGTGCCCCGGCTCCATTTGCGCTCCGGCGCGCACGCCACGCCGGGCGGCCTGGCCGTGCTTCCGGTGGCCATGCCGCACCGCTCTCTCCTCATCGCGGGCGAGAACCCTTCGGCGGGCCGCGACGTGCCCGTGCCCGCGAACACGTCGACCGTCCCGGCCAGAGCGCCGCCCTCCACAGAGCAGTGACACGTTTCCCATAACGACAAGCCTGTGGAGGCTCGAATGTCACGTGCGCCCTTGTGGCGCGCGCTGGCGGCGCTCGCCGTCATCGCGTCCTCGCTGCTGCTGGCCCTGACCATGGCCCCGCGCCTGGGTCTGGACCTGCGCGGCGGCACCCAACTCGTCTTCGAGACGAAAGACACTCCCACGGTCAAGGCGGACGCGGAGTCCACCGACCGTGCTCTCGACGTGCTCCGGCGCCGCGCGGACGCCCTCGGAGTCGTCGATCCCACCCTGGTCCGCTCCGGCGAGAAGCGGATCATCGTCGAGCTGCCCGGCGTGCTCGACCCGCGCGAGGCCGCCAAGGTCATCGGCAAGACCGCGCAGCTCAACTTCCACGCGGTGCTCGGCGTCGCCGAGGCCGACGACAAAGACGCCGTCGCGGACGAGAGCGGCCAGAAGCTGAAGCTCGGCCCGGTGGCCATCAGCGGCGCCGGCGTCAAGGACGCCGCGGCGCGCAGCGACCCCCAGATGGGTCCCGGATGGTTCGTCACCATCGACTTCAAGGAGGCGGGCCCCTGGCGGGAGCTGACCGGCAACGCGGCCTGCGAGCCGGTCGGCGATCCCAAGCGCCGGGTCGCCATCGTGCTCGACAACGAGGTCATCTCCTCGCCGCAGGTGGACGAGTCGATCGGCTGCAAGGCCGGCATCTCCGGCGGCACCACGCAGATCACCGGGTCGTTCACCGCCGAGGAGGCGCAGAACCTGGCGGTGCTGATCAAGGGCGGTTCGCTGCCGGTGCCGCTGGAGCTGGTCGAGCAGCGCACGGTCGGCCCGACCCTCGGCGCCGACGCCATCGAGGCGAGCGCCAAGGCCGCCATCGTCGGCGTGATCCTGACCGCGTTGTTCATCGGCGTCATCTACCGCCTGGTGGGTGTGATGGCCGCGATCGCGCTCGCCTGCTACGGCCTGATCTCGTACGCCGGTCTGGTCGCCATGGGCGCCACGCTCACGCTGCCCGGCCTGGCTGGTTTCGTCCTCGCGATCGGTATGGCGGTGGACGCCAACGTGCTGGTCTTCGAACGGGCCAGGGAGGAGTACGGCGAAGCGCCGCAACGCGGCCTCAAGGCGTCTTTGGACCGTGGATTCAAGAACGCCTGGAGCGCGATCGCCGACTCCAACATCACCACCCTGCTCGCCGCCGGCCTGCTGTTCTGGCTGGCTTCCGGGCCGGTGAAGGGCTTCGGCGTGACGCTGGCCATCGGTGTGCTCGCCTCGCTGGTCTCGGCGATGCTGATCACCCGGGTGCTCACCCAGATGCTGATCGGCAGGATCGGCCCGAAGGTGTCGGGACTCGGCTCGATCGGCCGGGTCAGGTCCTGGCTGACCAAGCGCAACCCGGACCTCATGGGCGGCAGGCGGCTGTGGCTCGCCGTCGCGGCCGGGCTGCTCGTGGTGGTGGCCGTGGGGCTGTTCGGCCGGGGGCTGAACTTCGGTGTGGAGTTCACCGGCGGCCGGATCATGGAGTTCGCCACCACCAAGCCCGTCGACGCCGGGGTGGCCAGGCAGGCGGTCACGGACGCCGGGTTCCCCTCGGCGGTCGTGCAGCGGTCGGACGACGCCATCTCCGTGCGTACCGGGCAGATCACCTCTGACGAGGTGATCCGCATCGAGAAAGCGCTCGACAAGGAGGTCGGCGACGTCACCAAGCGGCGCGACGAGCTCATCGGCCCCAGCCTCGGCGAGGAGCTGCGCCGCAACGCCCTCATCGCGCTCGCCGTCGCGCTGGCCGCGCAGCTCCTCTACCTGGCGATCCGGTTCAGGTGGACGTTCGGCACGGCCGCCGTGATCGCGTTGTTCGTGGACACCGCGGTCGTCGTCGGCACGTTCGCCTGGCTGGGCAAACCCATCGACGGCGTCTTCCTCGCGTCCATGCTCACGATCATCGGTTACTCGGTGAACGACAAGGTCGTGCTCTTCGACCGGGTCCGTGAGCTGTGGCCGCTGCAGCGCAAGGAGCCGTTCGACCGCGTCGTGAACTCGGCGATCCTGCAGACCGTGCCGCGCACGGTGAACACCGGCCTCGGCGCGCTGTTCATCTTGGCGGCGCTGGCCGTGTTCGGCGGCGACTCGCTGCGGGACTTCGCGATCGCCCTGCTCATCGGCATCGTCGTGGGCACGCTGTCGTCGTCGTTCCTGGCCGGGCCGGCGGCGATCGTGCTGGAGAGGTTCAGCAAGCAGCCGCCGCCGTCGCCGAGCACCAAGCGGCGCGCGCCCCGCGTCCGCGAGGGATCGGGCGCGGTGCTCTGAGCCGACCTCGAAAAGCCCGGGCCTGAAAACCCGGGCCTGAAAGGCCGGGCAGTCGAAAGGCCCCGCCGGCGCGTTGGAGGGAGAGACGCGCGCCGGCGGGGCCTTTCCGGTTCTGGCCGCCGTTGTGGTTCTCAGATCGTCCGGGTTCTCAGATCGCCCGGGTTCTCAGATCGTCCGGGTTCTCAGATCATCGAACGCATCGGGCCCTGGGGCGGCTCGATGCCGAGCTGGGTCAGCGCCGAGACGTGGAAGACCGCGCCCGGCACGTGGATGGCGTGGGTCAGGCCCACGTGGGCGTCCCGCCAGAAGCGCTGGATGGGGTTGTCCACGCGCATGGCGTTGCCACCCGACCTCGCCACGATCTCGTCGACCGCGCGCACCGCCCGCCAGGCCGCCTGGACCTGGGTGCGCCGGCCCACCGCGCGGTCGTCGAAGGTGATCTCACGGCCCGCGACGACGGCGTCGTACATGCGCGAGACGTTGTCGAGCAGCGCCGCGCGGGCCGCCGCGATCTCCGCCGCCGCCTCGCTGATCGCGTAGAGCACGTACGGATCATCCTTGATCTTGGTGCCGGTGATCTGGACGCGGCCCTTCTGGTAGGTCATGTGGTGGGCGAGCGCGCCCTCGGCGATGCCGATCACCGACGCGGTGATGCCGAGCGGGAAGGCGACGGAGAACGGCAGGAGGTAGGTCGGGTTGGTCAGCCCCGCCTCCCTGACGGCGCTGCCGTCGAACACCTTCGCGACCGGGATGACCCGGTAGTCGGGGACGAACGCGTCCTTGACGATGATGTCCTTGCTGCCGGTCCCGCGCAGGCCGACGACGTTCCAGGAGTCCTCGACGATCTCGTAGTCGGAGCGCGGCAGGATCAGGTGCAGCTGCTGCGGCGGCTGGGTCCGATTGCCTTCGGCGTCGCCGAGGATGCCGCCGAGGAAGATCCAGTCGCAGTGGTCGGTCCCGGAGGAGAACTGCCAGCGGCCGTTGAAGATGTAGCCGCCCTCGACCGGCCGGGCGACGCCCATCGGCGCGTACGGCGAGGCCATCCAGGTGTCCTGGTTCTCCCCCCAGACCTCCTGCTGCACCCTGGGGTCGGCGAACGCCATCTCCCACGGGTGCACGCCGACGACGCCGGCCACCCAGCCGGTCGAACCGTCCAGGCTCGCGATCTTCATCACGGTCTCGGCGAACTCCCGGGGGTGCACCTCGAGGCCGCCGTGGGTCTTCGGCTGCAGCATCCGGATGACGCCCGTCTCGCGCAGCACCTTGGCCGCCTGGTCGTCCAGCCGGCCCAGCGCCTCGTTGGAGGGGCCGAGGGCGGCGATCTCCTCGGCCCGTTGGGTGACCGCTTCCAGAACCGGATTTGTCATAGCTTGTCTCACTTCTTCGCCGCGAGGGCGACCGCGATCTCGATGAGCTGGTCTTCCTGCCCGCCGATCAGCTTGCGGCGCCCGGCCTCGATGAGGATCTCGGCGCCGGACACGCCGTACTTCTTCGCCTGACGATCGGCGTGCTTGAGGAAGCTGGAGTAGACGCCCGCGTAGCCCATGGTCAGCGTCATCCGGTCGAGCAGGCACTCGCCGTCCATGATCGGGCGTACCACGTCCTCGGCGGCGTCAATGATCTTGAGGGTGTCGATGCCGGTGCGGATGCCGAGCTTCTCGGTGACGGCGGCGAACGCCTCCAGCGGCGTGTTGCCCGCGCCCGCGCCGAACCTCCGCACCGAACCGTCGATCTGCTGGGCACCGGCCCGCACGGCGAGGATCGAGTTGGCGACCCCGAGCCCGACGTTCTCATGGCCGTGGAAGCCGACCTGGGCGTCGGAGCCGAGCTCGGCCACGAGGGCGGCGATCCGGTCGCTGGTCTGCTCCATGATCAACGCGCCCGCCGAGTCGACGACGTACACGCACTGGCACCCGGCGTCCGCCATGATCCGCGCCTGCCTGGCCAGCACCTCCGGCGGCTGGCTGTGCGACATCATCAGGAACCCGACGGTCTCCAGGCCGAGCTCCCGGGCCAGGCCGAAGTGCTGGATGGAGACGTCGGCCTCGGTGCAGTGCGTGGCGATCCGGCAGATGCTCGCACCGTTGTCGGCGGCCTCGCGGATGTCGTCCTTGACGCCGACACCGGGCAGCATCAGGAAGGCGATCTTGGCGCGCCTGGCCGTGGCGACCGCGGCCTTGATCAGCTCCTGCTCCGGAGTGTGACTGAAGCCGTAGTTGAACGAAGAACCGCCGAGGCCGTCGCCGTGCGTCACCTCGATGACCGGCACGCCCGCGTCATCGAGCGCGGCGACGATGGACCTGACGTGCTCGACGGTGAACTGGTGCTGCTTGGCGTGCGAGCCGTCCCGCAGGCACGAGTCCGTGATGCGGATGTCGAGGTCGGCGCTGTAGGGCATGGGTCGATCTCCTTACGAGTGGATGCGCTGCGCGAAGCCCTCGCCGACCTTGGTGGCGGCGGCCGTCATGATGTCGAGGTTGCCCGAGTAGGGCGGCAGGAAGTCGCCGGCGCCCTCGACCTCGACGAACACCGCGACGCGGGCGAGCCCGCCGCTGACGGCCGTCGGGTCGTCGAACTGCGGCTCGGTGCGCAGCCGGTAGCCGGGCACGTAGGAGGCGACCTCGGCGGCGACCTCCTTGATCGAGGTCGCGATGGCCTCCCGGTCGGCGTCGACGGGGATCGAACAGAAGATCGTGTCCTGCATGAGCATCGGCGGCTCGGCCGGGTTGAGGATGATGATGGCCTTGCCCCGCCGGGCGCCGCCGATCGTCTCGATGCCGCGGGCTGTCGTCTTGGTGAACTCGTCGATGTTGGCGCGGGTGCCGGGACCGGCCGACGGGGACGCGACGCTGGCGACGATCTCCGCGTACGCCACCTCGGTCACCCGGGAGACCGCGTACACCATCGGGATCGTGGCCTGGCCGCCGCAGGTGATCAGGCTGACGTTGGGCGCGTCCAGGTGCGCGCCGAGGTTCACCGCCGGCACCACCGCCGGGCCGATCGCGGCCGGGGTCAGGTCCACGGCCTGGATGCCGAGCTCCTTGTACCTGGGCGCGTTCTCCCGGTGGACGTACGCCGAGGTCGCCTCGAAGACGATGTCGGGACGCTCGTCCTGGGCGAGCAGCCAGTCCACACCGTCGGCCGAGGCGATCAGGCCGTTGTCCCTGGCCCGCTTCAGGCCGGGGCTTTCGGGATCCACGCCGATCATCCAGCGCGGCTCGATCACCTCCGACCGCAGCAGCTTGTACATCAGGTCGGTCCCGATGTTCCCTGAGCCGACGATCGCGGCACTCGCCCTGGTCCGTCCAGATGTCACTGATCTCACCCTCATTCGAATCGAGCGGTCACGGAGCCGAGCCCGGCGAACTCGGCGCGGAAGGTGTCGCCGGGGCGCACGTCGACGGCTCGGGTGCAGGACCCGGGGAGGATGACGTGGCCTGCCTCGAGCTTGACCCCGAAGGAGGCGACCTTCCTGGCCAGCCAGGCGACGGCGGTGGTCGGATCGCCCAGGACCGCACTGGTGTTGCCCCGCGTCACCTCGGCATCGCCGTTGTAGAGCACGGCCTCGATGTCGGCGATGTCCACGCCGGCGGCCCGCAGCTCGGCCGGGGTGCGCCGGGCCGCGCCCAGCAGCACGCCGGCCGAGGACGCGTTGTCGGCGATCGTGTCGGCCAGGCCGATCTTCCAGTCCCTGATGCGGCTGTCGATGAGCTCCAGGCTCGCCACGATGTACTCCGTGGCGGCCAGCACGTCCTCTTCGGTGCACCCCTCGCCGGGCAGGCTCGACCCGAGCACGTAGCCGATCTCGACCTCGATGCGGGGGTAGCAGTACCGGCCGGTCTGGACGGGCTCGTCCTCCGACAGCACCATCGTGTCGAGCAGGTGGCCGTAGTCGGGCTCGTCGACGCCCATCATCTTCTGCATCACCGGTGAGGACAGCCCCACCTTGTGCCCGTACACCCCGGCCCCCCCGGCCAGGCGGCGGCGGATGTTGACGAGCTGGATCTCGTAGGCGTCGACGACGTCGATGCCCGGGAAGGACTCGGTCAGCGGCTCGATCGGCGCCCGGTCCCGCTCGGCCGCCCACAGCCGCTCCGCCGCTTCCGCGCGCAGCGCCTCCTCAAGCATCTCGTCCTCCCGGGTGGGTCTCAGTCGTCATAGCTGATCTTGATTTGGTCGGTGACCGGGACGGCCTGGCAGCCGAGGATGAGGCCCTCGGCGAGGTCCTGCGCGTCGAGGATCGTGTTGCGCTCCAGCGTGACCTCGCCGTCGAGCAGGACGCAGGCGCAGGCGCTGCACGACCCCTCACGGCAGGAGTACGGAGCGTCCATCCCGGCGGCCAGCATCACGTCGAGCAGCGTGTTGCCCTTGGGCCAGTCCAGGGTGCGGGTCTCACCGTCGAGCGTGACCTCAACCGTGGCCGTGGGTCCGGCGGAGTCGATGACCACGTCGGAGTCGGCGAACGGGTCGCCGGTCAGCGACTCGAACCGCTCGACCCTGATCCGCCGGTCGGGAACCCCCAGACCGGTCAGCGCCTCGGTGACCAGGTCCATGAACGGCCCGGGACCGCAGACGAACGCCTCACGTGCCGCGTACGGCCCGGCCAGGGCGGCCAGCGCGGCCGCGGTGGGCAGGCCCTGCACCGACTCCAGCCAGTGGACGACGGTCAGCCGCTCGCCGTGCTGGCCGGCCAGCGCGATCAGCTCTTCGCGGAAGATGACCGAGCTCTCGTCCCGGTTGGCGTAGACGAGGGTGACGCTCCCCTTCCCGGCGCGCAGGCAGGACTTGAGGATCGACATGACCGGCGTGACGCCGCTGCCCGCCGCGAACAGCAGCAGGTCCTCGTCGAGTGAGGCGGGGGTGAACGTCCCGGAGGGGCGCAGCACCTCCAGCACGTCGCCCTCGGTGACGTTGTCGCAGATCCAGTTCGAGCCGTAGCCGTCCCTGGTCCGCTTGACCGTCACCTTGAGCTTCTCACCGCAGACGGGTGAACTGCTGAGCGAGTAGCAGCGGGCCGCCCCCTCTGGGCGGGTGGTCGGCACCCGGATGGTCAGGAACTGTCCGGGCTTGTAGCCGAACCTGGCGTGGTCCCCGTCGGCGGGTTCGAGCACGAGGGAGTGGGCGTCCGGGGTCTCCTTGATGACCTCGACGACCCGGACCTTCAACTGCGGCGACATCTCAGGCCACACCCGCACCCGATCGCACCGCCGCCGCGTGCCGGGCGGCGATGTACCCGAAGACGATCGAGGGACCGATCGTGGCGCCCGCCCCGGCGTACTCGTTGCCCATCACCGAGGCCGAGACGTTGCCCGTGGCGTACAGGCCCTCGATCGCCGAGCCGTCGGCGCGCAGCACCCGGCTGTGCTCGTCGCAGACCAGCCCGCCCTTGGTGCCGAGGTCGCCGGCCTCGATCCGGAAGGCGTAGAACGGCGCCCTGTCGATGAGGTCCATGGTCGGGTTCTTCAGCGTGGGGTCGCCGTAGTAGCGGTCGTAGGCGCTGTCGCCGCGGCCGAAGTCGCCGTCCTTGCCGGTCCGGGCGAACCCGTTGAAGCGCTCGATGGTCTCGGTCAGCGCGCCGGCCGGCACACTGATCTTGGCGGCGAGCTCGGCGATCGTGTCGGCCCGGAAGGCCAGGCCCTTGTCGTAGAACGCCTTCGGGATCGGCGCCCCGGGCAGGATCTGGGCGAACGGGTAGCGGGAGCGGGCCTTGGCGTCCATCACGAACCACGCGGGCACGTGCCCGCCCTCGAGCTGGTCGTGGACGAAGTTCACGTACGGCGCCGACTCGTTGGTGAACCTCCTGCCCTCGGCCGAGACGATGACCGACGGCGGGATGGAGCGCTCCGACACCAGCGGGATCGTCGCCCCCGCCGGGTGCTGCACGGCCGGCATCCACCAGGCGTCGTCCATCAGGTCCAGGGCCGCGCCGACCCGCTCGCCGGCCAGGATGCCGTCGCCGGTGTTCTCCCTGGCGCCCATGCCGAAGTCGGCCCGGCCGCCCTCCGGCAGGTACTTCTCGCGCATCTGCTGGTTGTGGTCGAAGCCGCCGGTGGCCAGCAGCACGCCGTACCTGCCGCGGATGCGGACGGGCGTGCCGTCGCGCTCGGCGGTGATGCCGGCGACGGCGCCGCTCGCGTCGGTGACCAGGCCGGTCATCGGCGTTTTCAGCCACAGCGGGATCCCGGCGTCCTTCATCGCCATCCGCAGCCGGGCGACCAGCGCCCGCCCGCCGGTGGCCATGTGCCGCCGGCGGATCACGTTGGACGACACCCGCCAGGCCGCGACGACCGAGGCCCAGCGGCCGCGCCAGGTGCGCTTCACCATGGCCAGGTCGTGGTAGTCCTTGGCGGTGATCCACAGGCCGAGCGGGCCTTTCATGCTGTTGGGACGCTGGAACCGCTCGTCCTCCCGCAGGTTGCGGGTGTCGAACGGCAGCGCCTCGATGGTCCGGCCGAGCGGCCGGCCGCCCTCCAGCTCGGGGTGGTAGTCGGCGTAGCCCTTCACCCAGAAGAAGCGCATCCACTTGCTCCTGCCGAGCAGCTCCATCGCCGCCGGGCCGTTGTCGACGTACGCCTCCAGCCGGGCCGACGGGACCCGCCCCTCGGTGATCAGCTCGAGGTAGCGGCGGACGGACTCGCGGCTGTCGTCGTGCCCCTTGGCCCGCAGGGTCGGGTTGTTGGGGATCCAGATCCCCCCGCCGGAGATCCCGGTGCTGCCGCCGTACATCGAGCCCTTCTCGACGACGATGACCGACAGCCCGCTGTCGTGCGCGGCCAGCGCGGCCGTCATGCCGCCGCCGCCGCTGCCGACCACGACCAGGTCGAACTCCTCGTCCCAGTGCGCGCTCACTCGCCGTCCTTCCTGGTGAGGAAGGCCAGCACGGCGCTCTCCCAGGCCGCCTTCTGCTCGATCATGACCCAGTGCCCGCAGTTGGGGAAGATGTGCACCTCGACGTCGGGGATCATGCGCATGGGCAGCAGCGCCATGTCGACGGGGCTGACCCGGTCGTCGCGGCCCCACGTGAGCAGCGTCCTGGCCTTCAGCTTGTGCAGCATCGCCCATGACGGCGGGGTGGTGGAGGCCGCCTGGGCGGCCATGTTGGCGGCGAACGCGGCCGAGCCGTACATGCGCTTGGCCGCGGCCAGCGTCTCGGGCTCGGTCGCCAGGGCCCAGCGCTCCTCGATCAGTTCCTCGGTCACCATCGCCGGGTTGTAGACCATGGAGTGGAGCCATCGGACGAGCCGCTCGCGGGTGGGGTCGTCGGTGAACTCCGTCAGCAGCTTGACGCCCTCGCCCGGGGCGGGGCTGAAGATGTTCCTGCCCATGCCGCCGATCGTGACCAGCCGGCGCACCCGGTCGGGATGGGCGATCGCCACGTCGGTGCCCACGAACCCGCCCATGGAGTTGCCGATCACGTCGACCTGCCGCAGACCGAGGCCGTCGAGGAAGCGGATCACCGCCGACCTCGCGGCGACCATCGGGTGCTCGGATGTCGGGTCGCTGACCCCGAACCCGGGGAACTCCAGGATGAGACAGCGGAAGTGCTCGGCGAACGTGGCGAGGTTGCCGCGGAAGTTGCGCCAGCCGGTGACGCCGGGCCCCGAGCCGTGCAGGAGCAGCAGCGGCGGGCCTTCACCGGCCTCGTGGTAGCGCAGCACGCCCTGATCCGTCGCGAGTTCACGCGACGTCGACTCGTAGGTCAACGTCGATTCACGGGTCAACTCGGTGGTCATCTTCCGCCCCAGTCAGAGAAATGTCAGCTTCGGGGAACGTAACCAACGGTGGCGTGCCGCCATAGCGAGCATCCCGATGAGCGGGATGTCGCCGCCCTCCCCCGTCTGGGCGGCCTGTGATGGTGCGACGGGAATGCCCGGCTCCCGGAAAGCCTTCCACTCAACGGGATCCGCCCTCCGGCACGTCGCGGGGCGCTTTGTAGGTTCAAGACAGGAGATCCGCCACGGCGGCGGGTGCGATGGCAACGCGAGGTGAACGCATGGCAGTCGAGTCCACCGAGTCCGCGCTGACGGCAGGCCCTATCGATGTGGCGGTCGACGAGTCCGTGGAGGTGGCTCCGCCCACGCCGCTGGAGTTCCGGCGGGCGATGGGGATGTTCGCCAGCGGGGTGACCGTGGTGACCGGCATCGACGACGGCGAACCGGTGGGTTTCGCCTGCCAGTCGTTCGCCTCGGTCTCCCTCGAGCCGCCACTGGTGCTGTTCTGCGCCGACCGCGGCGGCCGCACCTGGCCGCGGATCAGGAAGTCGGGCCTCTTCTGTGTGAACGTGCTGGCCGAGCACCAGGTCGACGTCTGCAACCGGTTCGGCTCCAGCAAGGGCAAGAAGTTCGACGGGCTCGAGTGGGACGTGTCCCGCTGGGGGGTCCCCGCGCTGCGGGGCGTGCTCGTACGGATCCACGCCGAGGTGTACGACGTGCACGTGGCCGGAGACCATGACGTGGTCTTCGGCCATGTCATGGAGTTGGAGACGACCGGTGAGGGACGGCCGCTGGTCTTCTACCGCGGCCGCTTCGGGCTCGACGAGCCGCAGCTGGGGCCGAACCTGTGGGGCTGGGGCGACCGCTGGGGGTAAGCCCCGGGGAGGGGGTCCCGGGAGGCGGGGCGGGCCGCCTCCCCCGCCGGGGCCTCGTCGGCGGCCGGGCGGCGCAGCTACCTCCAGTCACCGTTCTGGCCGGCCTCGAGAAGCCGGTTCATGGCCTCGGGCGACCACGTCTGCTCCGGTGCCCGGTGCGGCACCCGGCTCCCCGGACGGCTCCGCCGCTGGGTGGCCAGATCGGGGAAGAGGGCCAGTGACGCCTGCCGTGCCGCGTCGACCACGAGCGGTGCGACCTTCTCCAGCGGGGTGCGCGCCTCGCCGACCAGGGAGATGCTCGCCACCGGCCCCTCGGGGCCGCGGATGGCGGCCGCCACACAGGAGATGCTGGGGAAGCACTCCCCCCGTTCGAAGGCCAGGCCCCGGCGCCGCCGGATCCGGTTCAGCTCCTGGTGCAGGGTGGCGATGTCGCCGATCGTCCGGTTGGTCAGCCGGCTGATGCGCCCGCCGATCGCGCTGTCGACCTGCTCGGGCTCCAGCCAGGCGAGGATGGCCTTGCCCAGCGCGGTCGAGTGGGCCGGCGCCCGGCCGCCGACGCGGGAGGGCACCGACAGGGCGAACCGCCCGCCCACCTTGTCGAGGTAGAAGACTTCGGCGTCGTCGAGGACCGCCAGGTGGACGACCATCCCCGTCCTGATCTGCAGGCTGTGCAGCAGCGGAGCCGCCGCCTCCCTGATCTCGCCGTGGCCGCCGTCCCGGCCGCCGAGCCCGAGCGCGCGTGAACCCAGGCTGTAGCCGTACGAACTGTGCTCGAGCCAGTTCAACCGCACCAACTGGTCCAGGATCCGGTGAGCGGTGGAGCGCGGCAGGCGGGTGACTCCCGCCACGTCCTCCAGGGTGAGACGGGTGGAGCGGCCCGGGAACGCGTCCAGGATCAGGGTCATCCGCTCGACCATCGACGGCGGCAGCTCCCGCTGTGCGGGCGCCGGCGACTCGGACATGACGCTGGCAGCGGTCATCGCACCCCCAAAACTGAAACGAATTCTTGTATTGGAATGTAGCAACGAGACCCGACGGAGGGAAGCCCCATCGAAGCACCCGAAATGCTACTAGATGTCCGATTCCAGTCAGCGGGACCCCCGGTATGAACTCTCCGGTCGCAACTAGAAAGATTTCTGGTGACGTCGGCAGAGGGGGACAGGCATGAGGATCGGGATCACCACCCCGGTGGTGGTGCGGCAACCGAGCGTGAGCGCGGAGTGGGAGCGAACGGCGGGGATCGAGGAGATCGGACAGGTCGCCG
This sequence comes from Sphaerimonospora thailandensis, assembly GCF_016863115.1. Lineage (GTDB taxonomy): Bacteria > Actinomycetota > Actinomycetes > Streptosporangiales > Streptosporangiaceae > Sphaerimonospora > Sphaerimonospora cavernae. Next base: position 20,096 of record NZ_BOOG01000034.1, on the reverse strand, counting down.
AGACGGCCGACCGGCTGGGCTATCACCACATCACCTGCAGCGAGCACGTCGCCGTCCCGGTCGAGGCGGCCGAGCAGCGCGGCGGCGCCTACTGGGACCCGCTGGCCACGCTCGGCTACCTCGCCGCGCGCACCACGCGCATCCGGCTGGCCACCAAGGTGCTCGTTCTCGGCTACCATCACCCCCTCGCGATCGCCAAGCGGTACGGCACGCTCGACCGCGTCAGCGGCGGCCGGCTCGTCCTGGGTCTGGGCGTGGGAAGCCTCAAGGAGGAGTTCGAGCTGCTCGGCGCCCCCTTCGAGGGTCGCGGCGCGCGTGCCGACGAGGCCATCGCCGCGCTACGCGCGGCCCTGGGCCGGCGCGTCCCGGAGTTCCACGGCGAGTTCTACGACTTCGCCGGCTTCGTGGTGGAACCGCACGCGGTGCAGGAACGCGTCCCGCTGTGGATCGGCGGCCGGACCGCGCGCTCGCTGCGACGGGCGGTGACCCACGGCGACGGCTGGGTCCCGTTCGGCCTCCCCCTGGACACGCTGTCGGCGATGGTCCGCCAGGCGGGCCTGCCCGACGGCTTCGACATCGTGCTCGGCCCCGGGCGCCCGCTCGACCCGTCAGGATCGCCGGAGGCCGCCGAGCGCGCGCTCGGGGCGGTGCGCGAGGCGGGCGCGACCATCGCCGGCGTTCACGTGGCCGCCGAGTCGGCCGGCCACTACTGCGAGCAACTCGAGGCGCTGCACGCCCTCGGCACCAAGATCGGAATCGTTTTCGGAGACGCGGATGACTGACAACAGGGACATCGAGCAGCGGCTGGCCAGGCTGGAGGAGCGCACGCGCGCGGTCGAGGACGAGCTGGAGATCACCCGGTTGATCCTCTCCTACGGCCCGCTCGTCGACAGCGGCAGCGCCGAAGCCGTCGCCGGGCTGTGGGAGCGCGACGGTGTGTACGACGTGGACGAGTTGGTGATGACCGGGCAGGACGAGATCGCCGCGATGGTCGGGTCCGACCGGCACCAGGGCTGGATCGCCGGCGGATGCGCGCACTTCATCGGCGCGCCCCACGTCACGGTGAACGGCGACGAGGCGGTCGCCGTCTGCTACTCCCTCATGGTGCTGAACGGGGCGGCCCGTGAGGGGGGCCCCGGCGATTTCCGGGTCCGCCGGGCGACCGCCAACCACTGGCGGCTGCGCCGGGGACCGGACGGCTGGCGGGTCACCGCCCGCACCGGCCGGGTGCTCGACGGCCGGACCGAGTCGCCCGAGCTGCTCGTGAGCGGCATCCCGACGGAATAGCGATGACAGGCCGGGGCGACACCCGGCACGGAACGTGGGACGGGCCCCTTCCCGGGGGCCCGTTTCACGTTGGCTCCGCTCAGGGCTCGTTCGGCATGTTCGTCCAGCCCTTGCGGTCCTTGCGGCCGTACCATCCGGACGCGGCCAGCGTCCCGCCGTCCACCGGGATCGTGTGGCCGGTGACGAAGCGGGCCTCGTCGGAGGCGAGGAACTCCACGACGGCGGCGTAGTCGTCGGGCTCGCCGTACCGGCCGAGCGGGATCCACAGCGGGATCAGTCCGGGGTCGCGGCCGCGCAGCATCGCACTCGCCGGCGTCTGCTCGGTGTCGGCCAGGTCCGGCGCGATCGCGTTGACCCGCACGCCGTACTGCCCCACCTCCACGGCGAGGCTTTTGGTGAACGCCGAGACCCCGGCGTTGTAGGCGGAGTAGACGGCATGCCCCGGGATGCCGCGGAACGCCTCCACGGTGGAGTTGTTGACGACGCATCCGGAGCGCCGTTCCACCATGACGGGCAGGACGGCGTGGCTCATCTTGAACACGTGCAGCAGGTTCAGCTCGTACAGGCGCTGCCACTGGCCGGGCCTGCTGTGCAGGAACGTCTTCGACGCCGGGCGGAAGTCACCCACGTTGTTCACCAGCACGTCGACGCGGCCGTCACCGGCCGCCAGCGCGGTGTCGAGCACGCGCTCGACCACGTCGTCGTCGCTCGCGTCACCGGCGACCACCACGCAGCGTCCCCCGGCCGCCTCGATGTCCAGGCGGGTCCGCTCGGCCGCCTCGGCGTCGATGTCGGCCAGCACCACCAGGTCGCCCCGCCGGGCGAGGCGGCGGCTGACCGCGCCGCCGATCCCCAGCGCCCCGCCGGTCACCACCGAGACCCTGCTCGAGGCTCGGCTCTCCCCTGACGTGGTCATCATGCTCCTTCTTTCCGGCTTTCCCTCACGTCCTGCCCGCGCATGCGGCGTACCGGCCCGGTCTCGATCCAGTCGATCCGTACGGCCCGGCGGGCGATCCGCCAGGCGCCGCCCTCGCGCCGGTAGTCGTCGGCGTAGCGCAGGTGCCACACCAGGTCCGACGGCCCGCCGGCCCGCTCCGACAGATGATGTGCGACGCAGGCCACCCGGCCGACGGCCGATCCCGGCTCGGGCCCGGCGTCGAAGACCTGACCGGCGAGCGCGTGGAAGGTCAACGCCATCGCCCCCAGGGCGGACATCGCGCCGGCGATCTCCTCGTGCCCCCGCCGGACGATGACCGGCTCGAGCGTGCCCGGCGGATCGGGCAGGACGAGCACGCCGTCCCCGGTGAACAGACCGGTCAGCGCCGCGATGTCCCGCTCGTCGGCCAGCAGGGCGTACCGGGCGACCAGGTCGGCGAGCTCGGTCCGGTCGTCACCGCTGAGCATGCGAGGTGAGTCCGAGACGCTCGGCGCAGGCCGACAGCTCGTCCTTGGCCGCGCCCAGGTCCGATGTCGGCGTGGGCGACAGCAGGATCCGGTTCGCGCCGAGGGCGGCCAGCGACTCGGCCTTCTCCGGCGTGACGCGGGATACGAGGTGGCCGAGGGTGAGGGCGAGAGCGTCCGGGTCACGGCCGGCCCGCTCGGCCTCGGTGCGCATCACCTCGACCAGCTTCCGCAGTTCGTCGCCCACCACGCCGAGCGGTTGCAGGCCGTCGCCGTACCGGCCGGCCCGGCGCGCCGCCGCCACGCTGTGGCCGCCGATGTGGATCGGCACTCCGTTCGGCTGAACCGGCTTGGGGTAGCACATCGCCCCGTCGAAGTCGAAGAACTCCCCGTGGAAGCCGACCCCCGCCGCGGACCTGTCCGCCCACAGCGCGCGCAGCACCTGGATCTGCTCGTTCGCCCGGCGGCCCCGGCTGGCGAAGTCGGCGCCGCAGGCCTCGATCTCCTCCTTCATCCAGCCCATGCCGACGCACAGCCGCAACCTCCCGCCGGACAGGGCGTCGACCGTGGCGAGTCGCTTGGCCAGCACGACGGGATGGTGGTTGGGCAGGACCAGGACCCCGGTGGCCAGGCCGATGCGGTCCGTCCGCCCGGCCAGGAAGGCCAGCAGGTCAAGCGGATCCGGGATGTCGCAGTCGTCCTTGAGCTCCATCTTCCCCGACTTGTCATAGGGGTAGACGCTCGAATAGCCGCTCATCACCACCGCGTGCTCGACGACCACGATGGACTCGAACCCGCACCCCTCGGCGTGCCGGGCGAAGCCGCTGATCCACTCGGGGTCGGCGGTCGTGTTCGCGGCGACCGGCGCCAGCACCGCGTACTTCATCGCGTACTTCATGACGCCGCCCGCCGATCGAGACCCATGCGTCGCATGCCGTTCCCTTCTTCCGTGCTCCGGGCTCGCGACGCTACCGGGACCATCGTGTCGTGGACGATGTTGCTCCCGTTGGCCGGGACGAGGACCCGCCACGTCGTTTTGTGTGCGTTTCCCATCACGACCCCTTTACGATGTAGATTTTTCAGTCGATCGGGGTGAGCGGATTTTCCGATCGGCTGGGTGGCAGGGTCGCGGCTGTGCTGCACTGATGAGAAGCGATCGGCGGAGGGCTGACGATTCATGACACTGCGCAACGGACACCGGAGGACGATGACGGCCCTGGCCGCGCTCTGCCTGCTCGCGTCCGCCTGCGGCGCGGCGGAGAAGTCCCCCGAGGAGGGGATGCCGCCCGGACGGACAGTGCCCGGACAGACAGGGCCCGGCGCGTCGGCGACCGCCACGCCCGCCGACAGCCCGGGCACCGGCGGCGCCACCGGGCCGAGCTCCTCCCCCAATGACGATGCTTCCCTGGTGGCGGGCCGCTACCAGCCGCTGTGGCCGTTCGCCGACCATGCGCAGGCGCGGTCCTGGACGCTCTCCTACCGTTCCGGCGGCCACCAGCCCTGGCATCTCGACGCCGACCAGACCGCGCTGAGCTTCACCCAGGGCTACCTGGGGTTCAAGGACATCGACCGGGTGATCAGCCGCACCGTCAAGGGGACACACGCCCGCGTGGCCGTCGGGTTCCGCGGTGAGGAGGGCGGACGCGCGATGACCGCCGCCGTGCTCCACCTGGTGAAGTTCGGCGACGAGGCCGACGCGCCGTGGGAGGTGGTGGGCACCGACGACACCACGCTCTCCCTCACCACCCCCGCGTACGGCGCCAGCGTGGCATCACCGGTGCAGGCCGGCGGACGGATCACCGGCGTGGACGAGAGCATCCGCGTCCAGGCCCGCCACCCGGCGAGTGAGGATGCGCTCGGCGAATCCGGTCCCGTGCAGGCGGGCGGCACCGACCAGCCCTGGTCGGCCACCCTCGCGTTCCACGCGACGCCCGGCCAGACGGTGACGCTCGTCGTCAGCACCGGCGGTCACATCGCCGAGGTCGAACGGTTCGCGGTGACCGGCGTCCGCCTCACCCCCGGCGGCGGATGACACGCGGCGATGCACTCGCCATCTGGGCCGCATGACAGGGTGAAGATCGACCGTTGCGGCCGATCGGGTATGCGATGCTGGTCGGGGGAGGAAGCGATGTTGACACGGCTAGAGGTTGACGGTTTCAAGAACCTTATCGGCCTCCGAGCAGACTTCGGCGCTTTCACATGCATCGCCGGGGAGAACGGCACCGGCAAGTCGAACGTGTTCGATGCCATCCAGTTCCTCAGCCTGCTGGCGGACAGGTCACTGCTGGACGCCGCGCAGGAGGTGAGAGGTGTTCGCGGTGAACGTCTCGGCGACCCGCGCGACCTCTTCTGGAACGGCTATGCATCGAAGAGCCATCGAATCCGCTTCGCCGCCGAAATGGTCGTTCCTCTCGAAACGGAAGACGACTTCGGCCGGATCGCCATCCCGACTATCTCATTTCTGCGATATGAGCTCGCGCTGGGCTATGTCCCTCCAGCCGGAATAGAGAAGATCGGTCGTTTGACGCTGCTTGAGGAGAATCTCCGGCACATCAGCCTCCGAGAGGCTCCCCAGCGACTCAAGTTCCCCCACAGCACCGCCAAGTTCCGCAACACCGTTCTGAAGGGCCGCCGGAGCGGCACCGCGTTCATCTCGACCTCAATCGAGGACGGTCAGCCGATTATCCGAATTCATCAGGATGGGGGAAGCAGAGGACAGCCGAAACCGGCCGCGGCGTCTCGGGCGCCTGCCACCGTTGTAAGTACAGTGACCAGCAACGACGATCCCACCATCCTGGCCGCCCGCAGAGAGATGCAGTCATGGCGTCGCCTCGCCCTGGAACCCTCGGCACTGCGGACATCTGACCGTTATGTCGATCCAAGGTCGATGGACAGCACCGGGCGCCATCTTCCGGGCGCTCTCTACCGCATCGCCCATCGTGACCCTGATTCAGACCCCGAGCGCGTGTACTCCAGGGTGGCCAATCGTCTTGCCGATCTCGACGGGCTCAAGGTACGCAGTCTCCGGGTAGATCAGGACGATGTCCGAGAGTTGCTGTCCGTCCAGCTTCGGGAAGCGAGCGGCCTCACCCTGCCGGCCCGAAGTCTGTCCGAGGGCACGCTGCGCTTCCTCGCCCTGTGCGTACTTCTGGAAGACCCCTCCGTGACCGGCCTCATTTGCATGGAGGAACCGGAAAACGGCATTCACCCGGGCAATCTGGAAGCCATGGTGAGCCTCGTCGAGGATCTCGCGGTAGATCCCATGGAGGAGCCGGGTGAGGACAACCCATTCCGCCAGGTCATCATCAACACGCATTCTCCGGCGATCGTCCAGTTGGTCCGGCCCGACGATCTGCTGTTCGCCGACTCCACGATCAAACAGATGCCGGACAGCCGCATGGCGCACGCCCTGCGGCTTCGTCCCCTGGCGGGTTCATGGCGTGGACGTCTGGGCGAAACCGTGCCCGTGACCAAGGCGGACATCCTTCCCTACCTGACGACGCCTCCCGGCGCCAATCTGCGTTTGGAGATCGCGTGACGGTTCGCGTGCTCTTCTTGGGGGAGGGAACAAGCGACAGCGGGATCATCCCGCAGATCGAAGTCATCGCCGCAAGGCTCGGCATCGACATCGCAGTCACCGATCCCGACCTCAGCCGCCTTCCCAAACCTCCTGGTCGTGCGGTGAGCGACAAGCTTCGCGCGGTCCTCGATATCGATGGCGAGTACGAACTCATCGCCGTTCATCGTGACGCCGATCGCGATGGCCGGCAGGTGCGCCTGACAGAGATCGCGACCGCGATCCAGACACACGCTCCCGGAACAGCCCACGCGGCCATCGTGCCTGTGCGCATGACCGAGGCCTGGTTGTTGATGGACGAGGCAGAGCTGAGAACCATCGCGGGGAACCCGAACGGCAAGATGCGGCTCAATCTCCCCTCGCCGAATAAGGTCGAGTCTGTCCCTGATCCCAAGACCGTCCTGAAGGAGAAGCTGGCCCTCGCGTCTGGCCTGTCCGGACGGAAGCTCGAAAAGTTCAATCAACGCTTCTCACAGCATCGGCGACTGCTTCTCGAACGGATCGACCCATCCGGCCCCATCACGGACGTCTCCTCGTGGCAGCACTTCATAGCCGATATGGAAACCGGACTCAAATCGGCCGGCCGATCCATGAGCTGACCCTCGTCGCCGGCACAAGGGCGGCCCACGTGAACCCACCTCATGAAGCAGTACGACACTCGTGGGCGACGCCGGAGACGGTGGCGAGGAGGTGGGCGGCCGCTTCGGCCATGCGGTCCCGGGCGGCGGTGAGGCGGGGGCGGGGATCCGCGCCCCTGTAAGCGGACCCCTCGATCGCCGCGGTGAACGCGATGTTCAGCGCGGTACCGATATTGATCTTCTTCATGCCCGCCGCGACGGCGCGGCGCAGCTCGTCGTCGGGTACGCCGGAGGAGCCGTGCAGCACCAGCGGCACCGCGAGCGCCTCGCGCAGCGCCGCGATCAGGTCGTGGTCCAGCCTCGCCTCCCGGGTGGTCATGGCGTGGGAGCTGCCCACGGCGACCGCGAGGGCGTCGACCCCGGTCGCGGCGACGAAGGCGGCCGCCTCGCCCGGGTCGGTCCGTACCCCCGGCGCGTGCGCGCCGTCCTTGCCGCCGACCTCGCCGAGCTCGGCCTCCAGCCACAGCCCGCATCCGTGCGCCCAGTCCGCCGCGGCCCGGGTCCGGGCCACGTTCATCTCGTACGGCTCCCGCGACGCGTCGTACATGACCGAGCTGAACCCGGCGTCGGCCGCCTCATGCAGCAGCCCGTCGTCGGTGACGTGGTCGAGATGGAGCGCGACGGGCACCGAGGCCGCGGCGGCGACGGCGCGTGCGGCATCGGCGATCGGCCGCAGTCTGCCGAGGTGGAACCGTACGGCGTTCTCGCTGACCTGCAGGATCACCGGGGTGCCGGTCCGCTCGGCGGCCAGCGCGACGGCCTCGGCGTGCTCCAGGGTGATGATGTTGAAGGCGCACACCCCGGCGGGGGCGGCGGCGACTATCGAGGCTGTCGTGGCGAGTGGCATGAGATCTCCTGGAGGAACGTGCGGTAGGCGGCGAGGTCGACGTCCCCGGCGACGGGGGCGAGCACGGCGGCGGCCGACAGGGCCGCGGCGTCGGCGAGCACGGCCGGCCAATCGACCGGGGCGGCACGGTCGAGCGGAGCGGTGCCGCGCAGGGCCCGGGCCAGCGCGGCGGCCACGGCGTCCCCGGCGCCGGTGGGATTGCCCGACAGCGGCCGGGGCGGCCGTACCGACCAGGTCCCCGCGGAGGTGACGGCCAGCAGGCCGTCGGCTCCGCGCGAGACCACCACGGCGCCGGGCCCGTTCGCGAGGAGCGACCGCGCGGCCTCGGCCACCGGGCCGGGGCCGGCGACACGGGCCAGCTCGGCCGCGTTCGGCTTGGCGACGTCGGGCCGGGCGGCCAGCCCGAGCCGCAGCGCCTCGCCGTCCGCGTCGAGCAAAACGCGGACGCCGCGCGCGCGGGCGTCGGTCGTGAGCTGGGCGTACGCGTCCCGGGGCACGCCGGGCGGCAGGCTGCCCGACAGCACGGCCACCTCTGCCTCACCGCACAGCGCGCGGAAGCGCTCGCGGAACCCGTGCCACTCCCCGTCCGTGACGACCGGTCCGGGCTCGTTGAACACCGTGGCGTCGCCGGACGCGACGATCGTGACGGTCCGCCGGGAGTCGCCCGCGATCGGGGCGAACCGGGCCGGGATGCCGGCCGCGGCGAGCTCCCGGGTGATCTCGGCTCCGGCCGGGCCGCCGGCGAGGCCGGTGGCCAGGACCCGGTCACGGCCGAGCGCGGTGAGCACGCGGGCGACGTTCACGCCCTTCCCGCCGGCCCGCTCGTGTACGGCGCTCGCGCGGTGCGTGCCGCCCGGCACCAGCTCCGCCACCTCGTAGGTCACGTCCAGCGCGGCGTTGAGGGTGACCGTGAGGATCACGGCTGATCGAGGATCACGGAACGGGTGAGGTTGCGCGGGCTGTCGGGGTCGAGACCGCGCGAGCGGGCCAGCTCCACGGCGAGGCGCTGGGCCCGTACCAGGTCGGCGAGCGGGTCGAGGGCGGCCACGGTGGTCGCGGCTCCGGTACGGACCACCTGGTCGAGCAGCCCGTCCGCCCCGCCGAAGAACCAGACCAGGCTGCCCTCGTCGGCGATGCTGATCGGCCCGTGGCGATACTCCATGGCGGGGTAGGACTCCGACCAGGCCAGCGCGGCCTCGCGTAGCTTGAGCGCGGCCTCGGCGGCGACGCCGTTGCTCCAGCCGCTGCCGAGGAAGGTGAACTGGCGGCGGGAGACGGCTCTCTCCGGCAGGTCGGCCGCCAGCGCACGCTCGGCCTGCTCGGGCAGGTCGGCGGGGGCCTCGCCGAGGTGGGCGCGGAGCAGGGCCAGGGAGCTCGTCGCGAAGCGGGTCTGCACCACCGAACGCTCGTCGGCGAAGTCCAGGGTGATCAGCGTGCCGGCCAGGCCGGCGACGGGGGTTGCGGAATCCGCCGTGATGGCGGCCGTGGGCGTCCCGCCGTCCACCGCGCCCAGCACGTCGAGGATCTCGGTCGTGGTCCCGGAGCGGGTGATCGCCACGATCCGGTCATAGCGGCGGGCGGGCAGCTCGGAGGCGGCCCAGGCGTCGGTCTCGCCCTGGCCCGCACGCTCACGCAGCGCGGCGTACGCCTGGGCCATATAGAGCGAGGTGCCGCAGCCGATCACCGCCACGCGCTCACCGGGCAGGGGCAGGCCCTCGGGGCTGCCCGCCCCGAGGTCGAGTGCCCTGCGCCAGCAGTCGGGCTGGCTGGCGATCTCCTCCAGGACGTGTGTCAACAGACGCCTCCTTATGCGCATTTCTGCTCATAAGATGCCACTAGCACTCAAATATGTGCAAGTCGTGGTGTTGGCTACGCTTTACAGCGACCGGGGAGAGGGAACGAACCGATGACGAGCCACGAACGGTGGAACGCGCTGCTCGCGATCCTCGCGAGAGACGGCAAGGTGGAGGTCGAGGCCGTCGCGGCCGAGCTGGGCGTGTCCGCCGCCACCATCAGGCGTGACCTTGATCATCTGAGCCGACAGCAGATGCTGACGCGCACACGCGGCGGCGCGGTGGTCAACGCGATCTCCTATGACCTGCCGCTGCAGTACAAGGCGGCCCGGCACGCCCCGGAGAAGCACCGCATCGCGGCGGCGGCCGCCGCCCTGGTCCCACCGGGCTCGATCGTCGGACTGAACGGCGGGACGACCACCACCGAGGTCGCCAGGAGCCTCGCGAGCCGCGCCGACCCCGGCCCGCCCAGCGGGGAGCCCGGCCTCACCGTGGTGACGAACGCGCTGAACATCGCGAACGAGCTCGTCGTACGCAGACACGTCAAGCTGGTGGTCACCGGAGGGGTCGCGCTGCCGGCCTCCTACGAGCTGATCGGCTCGCTGGCCGACGGCGTGCTGCAGGGGATCACGCTCGACTACGCGATCCTCGGCGTGGACGCCCTCGACCCGGAACGCGGGGCGTTCGCCCACCACGAGGGCGAGGCCGGCATCAACCGGCTGATGGCGGCCCAGGCACGGCACGTCATCGTCGTGACCGATTCCTCCAAGCTGGGCACGCGGGCGTTCGCCCGGATCTGCTCGTGCGACGCCATCGACACCCTGGTCACCGACCGCGACGCGACCCCCGAGATCGTCAAGGCGTTCACCCGGGCGGGCGTCGACGTCATCGAGGCCTGACCATCCCCGTCCACCCACCACCCGTGATCTTGAGGAGGGGGGACTGTTCATTCATGCAACTGTGACGTTTGAATATGCGCGAAACATGGTACTTCTGCGCGTCGTCGCGCAGATCCTCTGATCCGCGCCTCCTCTCTCCAGAGAGGACTGGTTCTCGCTGGTATAGACCGGCGATCCGAGAACGTCACTCCGTCGTTGTGAATCCGATATTTCCCGGTATAGACCAGCCCTTTGTCTGCTGTTTACTCTGGCTCTCGAGAGTGCGGATCAAAGGTTTGTCCGCCACCTGTCATCCGACCGGTACAGACCAGTCAGCTTCGAGGTGGTTATCAGATGAGCAAGAGGATCGCGGGCGCGGCCACGATCGGCCTGGCGGCCGTGCTGGCCCTGTCCGCCTGCGGATCAGGAAACGACAGCAGCGACGGCAACTCCGGCGGCGACAAGGCCGCCGGCGGCCCGGTCACGCTGAAGATGGTCGCCGCCGACTACGGCGACGGCCCGACCGCGGACAACAGCGGTGACAAGTTCTGGAAGGGCGTGGTGGACGAGTTCCAGGCCGCCAACCCCGACATCAAGGTCGACGTCCAGGTCATCAACTGGAACGACATCGACAAGCAGGTCGCCACGATGGTGCAGAACGGCCAGGTGCCGGACATCCTGCAGACGGGCGACTACTCCGGCTTCGTCAAGGACGGGCTGCTCTACAAGGTCGACGAGGTGCTCTCCCCGAACACCCAGTCCGACCTGCTGGAGAAGTTCGCCGAGTTCGGCAAGGTGGACGGTGCGGCGTACGGCATCCCGTTCGTCTCCTCGGCCCGGGCGCTGTTCTACAACAAGGACCTGTTCGAGAAGGCCGGGATCGCCGAGCCGCCCAAGACCTGGGACGAGCTGAAGGCCGACGCGGAGAAGCTCAAGAAGGCGGGGGTCTCCCAGCCGTTCGGCCTGCCGCTCGGCCAGGAGGAGGCGCAGGGCGAGTCGTTCCTGTGGTTCATGGGCAACGGCGGCGGCTACAAGGACGACTCGGGCAAGTGGGCGATCAACTCGCCGCAGAACGTCGAGACGTTCACCTTCATGAAGGGGCTGCACGACGCGGGCCTGACCACGCCGAACCCCGGCACCAAGGACCGCAAGACGGTCTGGGAGGACTTCGGGGCAGGCAAGGTCGGCATGGTCAACGGCGGCCCCATGTCGATTCCGATCTTCGAGAGCGCCGGCCTCACCAACTACGGCGTCGCCGCCATCCCCGGCAAGACCGGCCCGATGGACACCACGCTCGGCGTGGAAGACTGGATCATGGCCTTCAACAAGAACGGCCACCAGGAGCAGATCAGGAAGTTCTTCGACTTCTTCTACGCCTCGTCCGCCGTGCAGAAGATCAGCGACACCTACAAGCTGCTGCCGGTGACGAAGTCGGGCATCGAGAAGCTCTCCTCCGACGAGAAGCTCAAGCCGTTCCTCGACGCCCTGCCGAACGCCACGTTCTACCCGTTCACCGACCCCAAGTGGTCCGAGGTGAACACCGCGATCAAGCAGACGATCGGCAGCGCCATCAGCGGTGACCCCGCCAAGGTGCTGGGCGAGATCCAGAAGGTCGCCGAGGGCAGCTGACCCACGGTTACGGCTCGCGCCGGGACACACTCCAGGCGCGGGCCGTACCTCTTTCTCCCGGAAGCAGAGAATCTATGCAGCAGAAGCCCACCTTCAAACAGGTGGCCCGCAGGCTGGAGCCCCTCGCCTGGATCGGTCCGGCGATGGTGCTGATCGCCGTCGTGGTCGTCTGGCCGGTCATCGAGATGATCCGGTCGTCGTTCCTGAAGATCAGCCGGTTCGGCGTCGTGCAGGGCTCGAACGGCGCCGGCAACTACGCCAAACTGTTCGACGAGGCCGACTTCGGCGGAGTGATGATCCGCAGCGTGGTCTGGGTGGTGGCGGTGGTCGCCCTCACGGTCCTGATCTCACTCGGCCTCGCCCAGCTGTTCAACCAGCGCTTCCCCGGCCGCCGGGTCACGCGCTGGGCGTTGATCGCGCCGTGGGCCGCCTCGGTGGTGATGACGTCGATCATGTTCAAGTGGATGCTCGACCCCGAGGTCGGACTGATCAACATGGTGCGGCGGGACCTCGGTCTGCTCGACGAGCTCGGTGGCGCCGCCGCCGACCCGCTGGGCGCCGCGTCGACCGCGATGCCGTGGCTGATCGCCGTCGCCGTGTTCGTCTCGGTGCCGTTCACGACGTACGCGCTGCTCGCCGGGCTGGCGACGATCCCGGCCGACGTGTACGAGGCGGCGAAGATGGACGGCGCGAGCACGTGGCGGACGTACTGGTCGGTGACGCTGCCGCTGCTGCGCCCCGCGCTGACCGTGGCGGCGCTCATCAACGTGATGAACGTCTTCAACAACTTCCCGATCATCTGGGTGATGACGCACGGCCAGCCCGGCTATTCGACCGCCACGTCCACGATCTTCATGTACATCCTCAAGGGTTCCGACATCGGCGAGTCCGCCGCGATGTCGGTGGTGAACTTCGGCATGGTGATCGTGCTGGTGGCGATCTTCCTGAAGGTCAGCAAGTGGAAGACCGAGGTGCCCCGATGACCCGCTCTCCGGCCGGCTCCCGGCGCCGCCAGTCCCCCCGGCGCGCTCCGGCGTCGCTCAAGCAGGTGCTGCTCGCCGCGAGCGCGTACGTGATCGCGTTCATCTTCATCTTCCCGTACCTGGAGATGATCATCGCGGCGCTGCGGCCGAAGGAGCAGCAGCGCGAGGCCGTCTACCTGCCGGACTCCTTCAACTGGGGCGCCTTCGTCGACTTCTGGTCCGGTGGGCTGGCCGGCAACCTCCTGGTCACCCTGGAGGTGGCGGCCGGGTCGACGATCCTGGTGCTGCTGGTCGCCCTGCCCGCGGCGTACTACTCGGCCCGGCACAACTTCCGCGGCCGCATGGTGTTCCTGTTCCTGGTGCTGATCACGCAGATGTTCCAGCCCACGGCGATGCTGGTCGGCATCTACCGGGAGTTCTTCCAGTTCGGGATGGTCGACTCGGTCTGGTCGCTGATCCTCGTCAACGGCGGCTTCAACCTGGCCTTCGCCGTGTGGATCCTGCACGCCTACTTCGCCTCGATCCCGCGCGAGCTGGAGGAGGCGGCGTCCATGGACGGGTCGGGCAGATTCGGCGTCCTGTTCCGGATCACCCTGCCGCTCGCGCTGCCGGGTGTCGTCACCGCGCTGATCTTCACGTTCATCGCGGCCTGGAACGAGTTCGTGGTCGCGCTGACCCTGACCACCACGCCGGAGAAGCAGCCGCTGACCGTGGCGCTCAACTCCTACATCGGCCAGTACCAGGTCGACTGGCAGAGCCTGTTCGCCGGCTCGGTGATCGCCACGATCCCGGTCATCATCCTCTTCGCACTGATCGAGCGGAAGGTCGTCTCCGGCCTCACCGCCGGATCGATCAAATAGAGCTCGTCGAACAGGGCTCGATCAAGCGGGGCCCGATCGAACAGCGACCGTGCCCGAGCTCGTACGGCGCAGCGCCCGACCGGGCAGCGCGCCGGTGTGGCGGCCGTCCCGGATCACCGGGACGCCGCCCACGAGCACGTGGGAGATGCCCTCGGCCTGCCTGCGGGGGTCGTCGAACGTGGCGGTGTCACGCACCGACTCCGGATCGAACAGCACCAGGTCGGCGTGGTAGCCGGCCCGGATCAGGCCCCGGTCGCGCAGGCCGAGCCGCCGGGCGGGGCGGCCCGTGAGATGCGCGACGCACTCGGGCAGGGTGAGCACGCCCAACTCGCGGACGTACCGGGCGAGATAGCGGGGAAAGGCGCCCCACGCCCGGGGATGCGGTTTCGCGCCCGCCAGCAGCCCGTCGCTGCCGCCGGTATGCGCGGGATGCCGCATGATCGTCTGGACGTTCTCCTCGTCGCCGACGAACTGCACGATCGTGATCCCGAGCTCGTCGTCGATCAGCAGCCGGCGGAAGTCCTCGAAGTCGCGCACGTGTGTGCCGACGCGGCCGGCCAGCGCGGCCGAGCGGGCGCCGGAGATCCGCAGCGTGTCCCACTCCACCGGCACGCCGTGGCAGCCGTCGGAGCCGTCGACCTCCAGGACGTGCCGGACGCGGTCGCAGACGGCGGGGTCGCGCAGCCGTTCCAGCGTGGCGCCCGGCCCGCCCGCCGACGCCCAGCTGGGCAGCAGCGCGGCCAGCGTGGTCGAGCCCGGCAGGTAGGGATAGCTGTCCAGGGTGATGTCGCAGCCGGCCGCGAGGGCGTTGTCGAGCAGGCCGAGCAGCTCCCCCGCCCGCCCCTTGTTGACGTTGAAGTTCATGGTCGCGTGCGCCAGATGCAGCGGGCAGCCGGACCGCCGCGACACCTCGATCATCTCCGCGTACGCCTCCAGGGCGCCTCTGCCGTACGACCGGTGGTGCGTCGCGTGGAACCCGCCGTGCGCCGCGACGACCTCGCACAGCTCGGCCAGCTCGTCGGTGCCGGCGTACATGCCGGGGGTGTAGGTGAGGCCGGTGGACATGCCGACGGCGCCGTCGTCCATCGCCCGCGCGACCACCCGCTTCTGCTCGGCCAGCTCGGTGTCCGTGGCGGGCCGGTCGTCCCAGCCCACCACCAGCGCCCGGACGGTGCCCTGGGGGACGAGATAGCAGGCGTTCACCGCGATGCCCTCGTCGAGGCGGTCGAGGTACTCCCCCACCGTCCGCCAGTCCCAGTCGAAGCCGTCGGGGTCGCCGTTCCAGCCGGCGAGCTGACGGCGCAGCCGGTCGAGCGTCGCGTCGTCGGCCGGGGCGTACGACAGCCCGTCCTGGCCGAGCACCTCGCAGGTCACGCCCTGGCTCACCTTGGCCAGGTGGTCGGGCTCGGTCAGCAGCGCCAGATCGGAGTGGGCGTGCATGTCGATGAACCCCGGCGCGAGGACCAGGCCGGTCGCGTCCACGACGGCCCCGCCCGCGGCGGCCGTGCCGCTCGCGCCGCTCGCGCCGATCTCGCTGATTCGGCCGTCCCTCACGGCCACGTCGGCGACGTACGGCCCGGCTCCGGTCCCGTCGACGACGGTCGCGTTCTTGAAGATCATTCCAAACTCATTGATCAACCGCATAGGATGCGGGACGGCGTTTGCGCAAGACACTAGCGGAGGCGGGGGAAGCGGCGTGGCAGGGCTCTCGGCGGTGTGCGTGGGCGAATCGATGGCCGTGCTCGTTCCGGCGGCACTGCGTTCGACCAAGAACACGGGCCCGATGGAGGACGTGGCGACCTTCCATCGCGGAATGGGCGGCGCGGAGTCCAACGTCGCCCGCGGACTCGTGTCCCTCGGCGTCCCGGCCGCGTGGGTGAGCCGGGTCGGCGACGACGCGTTCGGCCGTTATGTGCTGGCCTCGGTCGCGGCCGCCGGGGTGGACACCAGCGCGGTCGCCGTCGACCCCGTGCGGCCGACCGGGCTGTACGTCAAGGAGACCGCGGGTGGCGTCACGATCCCGCGGTACTACCGGTCCGGTTCGGCCGCCTCGGCGCTCGGGCCCGGCCTGCTCGACGATCCCGCGGCCGCCCGGCTGCTGGAGGCCGCCGATCTCGTCCACCTGTCCGGGATCACCGCCGCGCTGTCGGACGACTGCCTGGCCCTGCTGGACGCGCTGCTGGCCCGGCCGCGTCGCGGGCAGTCGGTGGTCAGCTTCGACCTGAACTGGCGGCCGTCACTGTGGCGCGGCCGCGACCCGGGCCTGCTGCGGCGGCTGCTGCTACGGCTGCTCGACGCCGCCGACATCGTGCTGGTCGGCTCCGACGAGGCGGCCGAGGTGCTGGGCACGGGTGACCCGGCCGAGCTGCGCGAGCTGCTTCCCGGACCGGACACGATCGTGGTGAAGGACGGCGCGCGGGCCGCGATCGCACTGTGCCGTACCGCCCCGGAAGGCGTGGACGGCGTGGACGGCGTGGTCAGCGAGCCGGCGCTCGCGGTCGAGGTGGTGGAGCCGATGGGTGCGGGGGACGCGTTCGCCGCCGGCTTCCTGGCCGGCACGCTGCGCGGTCTCGGCCTGCGCGAACGTCTCCGGCTGGGGCATCTGATGGCCGCGGGCACGCTGGTCGTGCCGGACGACCACGCTCCCCCGCCGCCGCCGGGGCTGCGCGCGCGGCTGCTCGCGTGCTCGCCCGAGCAGTGGGCGCGGATCAGGGTGAGCGCGGCGGGCATCGACTGTCCCGGTCTGGCCGGGCCTCTCGACGGTGATTCATGAGTGAAAGGAAGCATGACATGTCAGACAAGCAGGCGATCCTGACCGATGGCGCTCCCGCCCCGGCCTGGGTGTTCTCGCAGGGCGTGCGCAAGGGGCCGCTGCTGCAGGTGTCCGGCCAGGGACCGCAGGACCCGGCCACCGGGGAGTACCTGCACCCCGGCGACGTCAGGGCGCAGACCCGCAGGACGCTGGAGAACGTCAAGGCGATCCTCACCGCGGGCGGCGCGAGCGTCGAGGACGTGCTGATGTTCCGCGTCTACCTCACCAAGCGCGAGGACTTCGCTCCGATGAACGAGGCGTACGGCGAGTTCGTCAGGGAGAACTGCCCGAGCGGCGTGCTGCCGTGCCGTACGACGGTGTTCGTGGGCCTGCCGCACGAGTCGATGCTGGTGGAGATCGACGCGCTCGCCGCGGTGGGCTGAGTCGGCACGAGGTTGCTTACACCTCCTGAGCGGGGACGATGACTGGGGCTTTACTGATAGGAAACTTTCTTTTATATTTGCTCCACCCCCCCAGCGGAAGGAGCAACACATGCGGAAGACGTTGACCTTCGTGTCGACGGCGTCTCTCGCGATCGGAGCCGGCGTGTTCTTCGCCTCTCCGGCGAGCGCGCACGGCTACGTGTCGTCGCCGATGAGCCGGCAGGCGCAGTGCGCCCAGGGCGTCGTGTCGGGCTGCGGCAACATCCAGTACGAGCCGCAGAGCGTCGAGGGCCCGAAGGGCCAGCTGAACTGCACCGCCGGTGACTCGCGGTGGGCCCCGCTCGGCGACGACAGCAAGGGCTGGCGCGCCACGAGCGTCGGTAGCTCGGCCAGCTTCACCTGGACGTTCACCGCCCGCCACGCCACCAGCACGTGGGACTACTACATCGCCGGCCGCAAGATCGCGTCGTTCAGCGGCGGCGGCAAGCAGCCGGGCGCGACGGTCACGCACAACGTGAACCTGAGCGGCTACAGCGGGCGCCAGAAGGTCATCGCCGTCTGGAACGTCGCCGACACGCCCAACGCGTTCTACTCCTGCGTCGACGTGCAGATCGGCGGCGGGGGCGGCACCCCGCCGACCCAGCCGCCGACCGAGCCGAGCACCCCGCCCACCCAGCCCAGCCAGCCGCCGACCCAGCCCAGCCAGCCCCCGAGCCAGCCCGGTGGGACCTGGAAGGCCGGCACCAGCTACAAGGCGGGCGACCAGGTCACCTACGGCGGCGCCACCTACCGGTGCGTGCAGGCGCACACCGCCCTCACGGGCTGGGAGCCGTCGAACGTGCCGGCTCTGTGGCAGCGGGTCTGACCCGTTTGACCCCGCTCAGCCCGCACGGCTGAGCTGACCGAAAAAAAGGGGGGCGGGGCGTGCGGCTCAGGTCGAAACCCGACCTAGGCCGCCGCCTCGCCCTCCGTCATGTGGCCCTCCGTCATGTTGTCCGCCGTCATGTTGTCCTCGGCCCAGTTCAGCAGCGCGCGGGCGGTCTGGAAGCGCCGTCCCGACTGCCGCTCTCCGAGGATGACACCGATCAGGCGGTGGCCGTCGCGGTCGGCGGCGAAGGTGAGGCAGTAGCCCGCCGCCCGGGTGAAACCGGTCTTCAGTCCGATCACCCCTCGCGAGCCGAGCAGACCGTTGGTGTTGGTCCACGTGTACGCGCGGTGATCCTCGGTCCTGTCGACGTGGTGACGACGGGTCGAGGTGACCTCTTCCAATCTGGGGTCGCGCAGCGCGACCTCGGCGAGCTTCGCCTGGTCCTGTGCGGTGGACACGCCGCCCTGCCCCTTGGGCGTGGGCAGTCCGTCGGCGTTGAGGTACTTCGTGTCGCGCAGCCCGAGCTCGCGGGCGGCGGCGTTCATCTTGGCGGTGAAGCCGGCGATCCCGGGGCCGTAGGTGCGGGCGAGCGCGTGTGCCGCGTCCGCCCCCGAGGGGAGCATCAGCGCGTAGAGCAGGTCCCCGACGGCGAGCCGGTCGCCGGGGCGCAGGTCGGCCGCCGAGCCGTCGTTGTTCTCGGCGTACTCGACGTCCTCGCGAATGATCTTGACTTTGTCCGCCGGGTCGGCCTCACGAAGCACGACGTATGCGGTCATCACCTTGGTGAGGCTGGCCACCGGCATGCGCCGTCCGGCGTTCCCGGTGAGCAGGGCCTCGCCGGTCGTGGCGTCGAGCAGGTAGGCGGCGCGCCCGTAGACGTCCGGCGGGTCGTTGGCGACGGTCAGGGTGTGGGCGGCCGATGAGGCGTGCGAGAGCTGGGTGTACGAGGACTGGGCGTACGAGGACTGGGCGTGCGCGGGGGTCGCGATCCCGGTGAACCCGGTCACCGCCGCGAGCAGGCCGGCACAGACAGTAAATCGAACTTTTCCGTCACGCATAACAAACAGGTTGCCATGCGCTGAAAGCACTCTTAGCGCAATAAACCGGGTCGAAAGGTAAAAATCTCTAAACCTTTTCATCGGCACAGCGGAAGGAATTCCCCACCATCCCTTCAGTCACTCATCCTTCACACTGGTCGCGGCACCACCAGGCTTCTGAGCAGCGATGACGCGGCGCGTCGCGGCAGTCGTTGGGGTACGTTCGAGAGTGCCCGGGGACGAGTTGAACGCGACGGGCGGGGGCGCGTCATATGGGGCATCAGGGGACGTCATGGGGGACGAGGTGGGTTCATTGAACGACGAACTCGTGAACGGGGAGCAGCGAATCGCGGGCGCCAGCGCGGACCTCGACATGCTGTTCGATGAGGTCGAGGCGCTGCGCGCGCTCGCGGACGACCCGCAGGCGTCGGCGGACCAGGCGCAGGTCTACGACTTCAGCATCCGGTGGGGGACGCTGCTGGCGGGCCGGCTCCCACGCCTGGACCATTACTACCGGCGAGGTGGCCTGACGTCGGATGAGCGGGCCCGCTATGACACGCTGCGCGCCGCCCTGCGGGACACCTTGCCGGCGATGGAACGGCTGGGCATCGCCCGGCCGACCGTCCCGCTCGGGGACGCGGCCGACAGGTGAGCTGAGGCGGCGCGCCGCGCCTCTTTCGAGGGACGGTTCACGGGGACGGCAGGAACTCGGGCCCGTGCAGCGTGATCCCGTTGTACGGGTCCGGGCACGAGGAGTTCGCGCAGGTGAGCGCGATCATGTACGCGTCCAGAGGCTCGCTGCGGAACAGGTAGCCCAGATAGAGGGCGTCGCCCACCACGAACTCCCCGGAGCCGCAGCCGGTGCAGGTCTTCCGGTCGCGGTGCGCCCGATCGCGCACCTGTTCCTTCTGCCGGCCGGTCAGCGAGATGAGCTCGGGGCGGCGTACGAGGTCGACGCCTCCCGTCATCAGATCTCCGCGTCCCATCAGATCCCCCGCTCCCGTCAGAACCCTGTGTCCCGTCAGATCCGTGTGTCCCGTCAGATCCCTGTGTCCTGTCAGATCTCCACGTCCTTTTCGAAGTACGCGTTGTCTTCGCGCCAT